>JAKQKQ010000026.1 GCA_029560585.1 Verrucomicrobiota bacterium
CTGGAGCCGGTGCCGCGGAGGGCACCGATGGTGTCTTTGATGCCGGTATTGAGGATGAGGTTGCCCTCGTCGAGTGCGAAGACGGCGGTGTCGGGCAGGACGTCGGAGACGGTGGGGATGATGCTCGCGCCGCCGAAGACGTAGGTGTTGCCGGAATAGGCCTGCGTGGCACCGATGTAGACATTGCCCGGGCCGGTGAAGGTGACCATGGTGCCGGGGGCCGTGCCGCCGTTGTTCACGATCGAGCTATTGAGCGTGAGGTTCGAGACGACGTGGATGTAGCCGACCGGCGTGGTGACGGTGGTGTTGGTGCCGAAGGTGACGGTGCCGCCCTGCAGGGTGCTGTCCCCACCCACGAAGATCGCCTGGCTGTCCACGCGCAGGTTGTTGCCGTTGAGGCTGGCGGTCGTGTCGGCGCCCTCGAGGTGCAGGGCCCGGATGCTGGTGTTGGCCGAGATCGAATCATTGGCCGAGAGCTTGACGTTGCGGTCCACGGCGAAGGTGTTGGTGAATTCGGCGGCGGTGAGCGGTCGGACGCCGGTGGTCGGGTCGTAGGTCACCAGCCCGGAGCCCAGGCCGTTGGCGTTGGTGTCGCCGGACATGAAAGGCACGATCCCGATCTGGTCGCCGGTGCCGGAGTGCGAGAGGACCGGGGCGGCCGTGATCTTGAACTGGCCGACGCCCGGGCCATCGGCGGCGCCGAGGTTGTCGCCGCGGATGAGGGCGGCCCGGCCGAAGTTGGAGTTGGTGAAGCCCGCGGCGGTGAGCACCGTGCTGCCGCCGGAGCCGGGGTCCACGGTGATGATCGCGCGTCCCTCGGCGTTGGTGATGTAGCCGAGGGTCTCGGTGGTGTTCGTGTAACTGTTGCCGACGATTTTGATCTGGGAGCCGAAGTTGAGCAGGAAGGAGGCGTTGTCGTTGATCCGGTCGTTGTTGATCTGGTTGCTCACGGAGCTGTCCAGCAGCAGCGTGGTTAGGCGCGTGGCGCGGTTGTTCTGGCCCATTTCATGGCGACCGGTGGCGTTGGTGTAGGAGCCGTTTTCGCCGACGAAGGCCAGCACGCCGTTGTTGATGACGAGGCGGCCGGCGAATGGGACCTCGGCGTCGAAGGCCTGGACGGCGTTGGTGCTGTTGTCGAAGGTCGTGGTGCTGCCGTTGGAGTCGTGGACAATCCGGAGAACGGCGTTGCTGTTACCCTGGGTGATGATGCCGTTGAACAGGTTGTACTCGTTGTTCTGGGGGCGCAACTGGAGTTCGCCGGTCCAGTTGCTGACCATGCCAGAACCCCGCAGGCCGCGCATGGCGTCGCCGCCGGTGTTGACGTTATTCTTGTCGAGGGTGGCGCCAGAGTTGACGGTCACCACCGTGGTGTTGTCATCAAATCCGTTGGCGCTGCCGACGTATCGCACCGTGCCGGCCTGGATGACGAAATTGGAGGCCTGGATGGCGCTGTTGGTGATCAGGAGCAGGCCATTGCCGGTCTTGATCAGGTCGCGATTTCCCGCCTGCCGGACGGCGCCCACCATGAGCGTGCCGCCGTTGGTGGAGTCGATGTTCCAGGTCTGGCTGTTGCTGAGCGTGATCTGGGAGGCGATGTAGTGCTGGCCCGCCGCGTCCTGGTCGAGCGTGATGCCGCCGTTGACGTAGAGCACGTTGCCCGAGATGGTGACGTTGCTGTCGGCGTCGTTGTTGAATAGCAGGCTCGCGATCACGCGATTGGCCGAAAGGGTCGTCGTCAGGTTGGTGGCCACCGAATAGAAAGCCACGTCGTTGCTTACCGCGAATGCGATGTCCCCGACCCAGTTCGCGTTGGTCGCCCAGCTCCCGGTCGGTCCATCGCCGTCCCACACGTTCGTGGCCGCGGATAGCGGACCGGCACACGCCAACAGGGCACAGGCCGCGGCGGCGCGCAGCGGGGCTATCAGGGCACGGTAGCTCATCATCTCATTCCTCCTCCTCGCGGGTCGAATCGGAGATCGACCCAGCCATGAAAGCCACGCTAGCGCCTGATTCGCACGGCACAATCCGGAAAACGTGACACCGATCTAAGCTCCAGGCCGACACTCATCGGCAAAAACCACGGGGCCAGTCTGTCTGTGCTGAATGTCGAGAGGTGGCTCCGTTCCCCTATTCTGTGTTTGGGCCGCCGGGATGGCGGGATGAGACTGTGGGAGCTGGCCGTGGCGGTCGGCGGAGCCGATTATGCCACCGTCTCACAGGCACTGCAGCGTTTCGAGCAGCCGCTGGCGGGGGATACCGTCCTGAAGCGGGCCGTCGCGGCGACTGGAGGGCCAGTAAAACGGCGTCCGAGTGGAACAAATGTCCAATGTCGAGATGTGACCCCAAACGCCGCAGGTGTGACCCCAAACGCTGCAGTGAGATCCCAGGCCTAGGATTGTGAGGGGGGGGTGGGGGAGCGGTCGGGTGCGAATCCGCGACGGACGAGGTTTTCGGAGACGGTGCGGGGGAAGAGGAAGTGGGTGAGGTATTCGGGGCCGCCGGCCTGGGTGCCGCCGCCGGACATCTTGAAGCCGCCGAACGGGTGGCGGCCGACGAGGGCGCCGGTGATGGGGCGATTGATGTAGAGGTTGCCGACCTGGAGTTCGGCGGTGGCGCGCGCGATGTGGCCTGGGCTGCGGGAGTAGATGCCGCCGGTGAGCGCGTACTCGGTGGCGTTGGCGAGAGCGATGGCCTCCGAGAGGTCACGTGCGCGGAGGATGCAGAGCACGGGTCCGAAGATCTCCTCCCGCGCGATGCCCGCCGATGGCGGAACGTCGGCGAAGATGACCGGGGGCACAAAGTAACCGTCGCCTGTGGGCACGTTTCCCTCGAATGCCAGGCGGGCCTCTTGCTTGCCGCGCGCGATCCATCCGCGCACGCGCTCGAAAGCGGCGCGGTCGATCAGGGGGCCGACGACCGTGCCCGGGAGTTCGGCTGGGCCGACGGCGAGGCTGCGCGCGGCCTCGACGAGTCGGCCCAGCGCGCGGTCATGGATCGAGTCGAGCAGGATCAGGCGCGAGAGCGCGGAGCACTTTTGGCCCTGGTAGCCGAAGGCCGAATGGAGAATGCCGGGGATCGCCTCGTCGAGGTCGGCATCGGCATCGACGATGATCGCATTCTTGCCGCCCATCTCGCAGACGACCTTTTTGAGGTTCGCCTGCCCGGGGGCGGTGTGGGCGGCGGCCTCCCAGATGCGCAGCCCGACCTCGCGCGAGCCGGTGAACGCGATGATGTCCACGTCGGGGTGGCGCACGAGGTGCTCGCCGATGAGCGATCCGGGGCCGGGGAGGAAACCCACGGTGCCGGGCGGTGCGCCCGCGCGGCGGAGCACGTCCATGAACCACGCCGCGGTGACGCTCGTCTGCTCGGAGGGCTTGAGGATCACGCAGTTGCCGGCGACCAGCGCGGCGGCGCTCATCCCGCAAAGGATGGCCAATGGGAAATTCCACGGCGCGATCACCACCGCGACGCCGCGGGGCACGTGATGGTGGATGCTTTCCTCGCCGGGAACCTCGTGGCGCGAGCCTCCGAGTCGGCGCATTTCCTCCGCATAGAAGTTGCAGAAATCGATGGCCTCGGCCACGTCGGCATCGGCCTCGGTCCAGTTCTTTCCGGCCTCGAAGACCTCGAGGGAGGCGAAGCGGAACCGCTCGTGCCGCAGCAGCTCTGCCGCGCGCTCGAGCACGCGGGCGCGCTCGGCGATGGGCGTGTGGCGCCACCTCGGAAAGGCGGCGCGCGCCGCGGCTATGGCTGCGTCGGCCTCGGCGATTCCCGCGCGGGCCACGCGGCCGATCACCTCAGATGGGCGGGCCGGATTGATGGAGACGATCGTCTCATTCGTGCGCATCGCCGTGCCGCCGACCTGAATCGGGTATTCGCGCCCGAGTTCGCCGCGAACGGCTTCCAGGGCCTTGGCCATCGCGCGCCGATTTTCGGCGCGGTTGAAATCGGTCAACGGCTCGTTGTGGAATGCGCTCTCCTTGGCCGCGGGGGCTGATGGCCCGGGCGGGGGCGGGGCCTCTGCGGGGTCGTGGAGGAGTTCTCTTGCCGGGACATGGGTGCCGAACGCGGCGCGGAGGAAGCCCTCGTTGGACGTATTCTCCAACAGGCGTCGGACGAGGTAGCTCATGCCGGGCAGCATTTCGCCGATCGGGCAATAGTCGCGCAGGCGGCGATCCATGCCGATGAGCGCGGTCTTGATGGGCTCCGCCATGCCGTAGAGCATTTGGAACTCATAGCTGCTGGGGTCGGCGCCGACCTTTTCGGCCGCCACGATGCACGCGGCGATGGTACGGACGTTGTGCGTGGCGAAGGCGGGGGCGACGTGCGCGCGATTCTCGAGCACGAGCCGCGCGAGCCGCTCATAATTGGCATCTGTTTCGGATTTTCTCTCGAACACCGGCACCGGCCAGCCGCGCTGCCGCGCGAGCGTGGTCTCGTGGTCCCAATAGGCGCCCTTCACGAGGCGCACGGCGATGCGGCGCCCGCGGGAATGGGCCCAGGCGATCAGGTCGCGCAGGTCGCTCTCCGAGTCGCGGAGGTAGGCCTGCACCGCGATGCCGGCGTGCGGGTAGTCGCGAAATTCCGCCTCATCCAGCAGGCGTTTGAAAAGCCCGAGGGTGAGATCCTTGAGGGCGGTGCTCTCCATGTCGAACGTGATGGCCGCGCCAACGCCGGCGGCCTGGCGCAGCAGGGGGCGCAGCCGTACCGCGAGGCGATCCATCGTGCCCTCTGGATCGGTCGGGCGGATCTGCGGGCAAAGGGCGGAGAGCTTCACCGAGACATTCACTTTCGGCAGTTCGTCGCGATCATCGCGATCGATCTGCGGGATGTGCCGCCAGCCGCGCGCCTCGCCGGCCAAGGTGTCCAGCAGTTCGGCATAGCGTGCCTGATAGCGGTCGGCCTCGGCCTCGCTGACGGCGGTTTCGCCGAGCAGGTCGATGGTCGAGGTGATGCGGCGCTCGCGCATGGCGCGGAGCCCGGGCAGCGCGGAGGCGGGATCGGGCGCGAGGATAAACATGCGGGCCATCTGGGCCACGCCCCGGCGCGCGGCGGCGGCCGTCGCCCACGGGGCGGCCGGTGAAAGGCGGGCGGCCCATCGCAGCAATGCCGGGGACGCGCCGTTTCCGTCGGCGAGGTGCTCGCGGACGTGCCGCGCCACATCGCGGGACGAGGCCAGAGTGGGAAGGACATCCACCAATCGGAAGAGCTGGACCTTGAGCGCATCGTCGCGCATCGACCAGTCGAGCAGTCGCCCCGCGAGGCCCCGGCGCTCGAAGATGCGCGGCGTCTCCCCCTGCATCCGCGCGAGGATCTCGCGGCCCCAGGATTCAATCTCAGACTGCCATGGGTTCATCGGCCCGATATAACATCGGCCCGCTTTCCATGTGGCGCAATCGCTCGACCAGCAGGCTCAGGAACGAGCCCACGTCCGCCACGACCCCCGAGGACAATACCGACCCGCGATCGGCGAGCTTCGTAACCACGGCCGGGTTGATATCGACGCAGACCATCTTGACGCCGGCGGGGGTCATGTTGCCCGAGCCGATGGAGTGGAGCATCGAGCCGAGCATGAGGATCATGTCGGCGCCTTTTATGTGGCGGGCGTACTCGTCCTGGGCGCGAATCATGTCGGTGAGCGTGTCTGGAAGAGGGCCATCGTCGCGGATCGAGGCCGCCAGCGCGAACGGCACATCGCGGCGGATGCATTCGTAAAAGATCCCGCTCTCAAGGACGCCCTGCCGAACGGCTTGTGCGATGCCGCCGCAGCGGCGGATCGCGTTGATGGCCCGGAGGTGATTGCGATGGCCGCCGCGCACGCCGGCGCCCAGGCGGGCATCGACCCCCAGGGATGTGCCGAACATGGCCTGCTCGATGTCGTGGACGGCGAGGCCGTTTCCCGCCAAGAGTGCCTGCACGTAGCCCTCGCGCACCAGCCATGCCAGGCGATCAGCCCCGCCGGTGTGCACGACGACCGGGCCCGCCACCGCGACGATCCGCCCGCCCTGGCCACGGATCTGGTGCATCTGCCACGCCACCCGCTCGACTGCGAGCCCGACGCGACGCTCGCTTGAGACGCGCTCGCCCATGAACGCGAAGTCCGCCGCGATCGCCGGGCGATCCTCCCGCGTTTCCACCCTGCGCACCCGGCGTATGCCCGCCCCGCCGATCACGACACGGTCGCCCGGCTCGAGGCGACGGAAGATCGTGCAGCGCGCCTCGGCGGAATCGCCCTCGCCGCGGATCACGACGACGCCGTCCATGCGCTGGTCCTGCACGGGGATCCACCGTCCGCCCACACGCACCTCGGTCGGATAGATGGTGGTCGCATAGAAATCTTCCGGGGCCACGCCCGTCCCGGTGACGGTTTCGAGCTGCGCGTCGGCCTCCTCTCGTGGCACCGCCGTGGCGCCGAGATCGGCGAGCCGAGCCATCAGCTTGCCGAGCGCGTCTGAGGATGGTGCGGAGACGTGGATTTCGGCCCGAGAGGTGCTCTGCCGTTGTCGGCCCAGGCGGAATTCCATGACGCGGAAGCTGCCGCCCCCATCGACGATGACATCGAGCGCGCGATCCAGCAGGCCGGAGTCGAGCAAGTGACCCTCGAGATGCACCGAATCGGACTGCACCTCGCAGGCCGCGCTGGCGCGCGAAGGGCGCGGTTCGCCCACGCAAAGGGCAAGGCATTTCGCGGCCCCACCCGCCTTCATGAATTCGGTCAGCGGGGTCTCGACGACCTCGTGGCCCGCCGCGGCGAGCGCCGCCTTGAGTTCGGGGCTGGCGTGGTTGAGGAAGATGCGCTGGCCGATGTTGATGGCGTTGCACGCGAAATGGGCGGCATCGGCCGCGGAGACCGGGATGCGGCGCTCCGATGGGACGCGCGCCTCGATGAGGCGGTTGGAGGCGGCGTCGAAGGCCGGCGGATGATACATCAGCCAGCCGCCCTCCAGCGGGCAAAAGCACGTGTCGAGGTGATAGAATCGCGGATCGATAAGCCGCAGCGAGCACACCTCGACATCCAGCCAGCGTGCCACCAGCGGATGGGCGTCAAGTTCGGTGCGCAACCCATACGCGATCCACATCCAGCCGCCCTCGCGATCCAGCAGCGCGTCGCCCGCGCCCTCGAAAGGCAGATCCGGGGGCATCTCGAACACATCGAACCCCAGTCCGGTGAACCACTCCCGAAAATGGGCTTCCTCCGGCTGCCGCTCCCGGTAAAGGAAGCGTCCCAGGATCGCGCGATTGCCAAAGGTGACCCCCGCGTTCGCGGTGAACACCATGTCCGGCAGGCCCGGGCGCGGCTCGATCAGCTCGACCTGTGCCACCTCGCCCAGCCGTCCATGCAGCGCCTGCCACTGCGAGCGCGCAGCGTCCTGCGCCGAGCGGCCGACGTTGCCGTCCATCCAGGGGTTGATCACATACCGAACCTCGAAGAAGTCGGGTCGGCACATCAGCAGACGGACGCGCGGTGGCGACGGCATGATACCAATTTAATGGCGACATCGCGTGGCTGCAAAGGGCTAGCCACCGTTGGCCCCGCGCGGCGAAGCAACCGGATTTTCTCTTGAGGGCGTGAGATCGGCGGGGGATGATCCCGCGCCATGGCGGTGGACCGATCGATTCCCGACTCGCGCTCCATATGGCGAAGGCTGGCCTGGCTGGGCGCGTTTGGGATCGCGATGGGATTGCTGGAGGCGATCTGCGTCATCTATCTGCGGAGGCTTCTGCCGATGGATGCCGAACTTACGACGCTTCCCCAGGAACACGGGCGCATCGAGATTATCCGGGAGGCATGCACCATCGTGATGCTGGTGTGCGTGGCGTGGCTGACGGGCATCAACGGCCGGTCGCGCGTGGCGTGCTTCTTCTATACCTTTGGCATCTGGGATATCCTGTATTACGTGGGCCTGTGGTGGCTGGCGGGCTGGCCGGATTCCCTGTTGACGTGGGATTGCCTGTTCCTGATACCGAAGCCTTGGTATGGCCCGGTGCTGGCACCGGTGCTGATCAGCCTATATTTCGTGTTTGGCTGCTGCTGGCTCCACGCGCGCGAGATCCGGGGCAGGCCGGTCCGTTTGTCCGCGGGGGCGATCATCGTTCAGGGCCTGACCGCGGTGGTGTGGTACTGGTCTTTCGTCAAGGACACGGAGTGGATCGCGGAGCACAAGTATGAGGGGGTCAGCTACTCGTGGCTGCTGCTGTTCGCAGGCGTGGCGATCGGCGTGCTGGGGCTCTGGTGGGCGGGTCGCGCGCCGCGGGAGCGCTGCGCTGATGCGTCCCCCGCGTGACGGCCGCGCGGACGCGGCAAACCAGTGCAGTATTTCAGATGAATCTGAACAAGGAAGGCACCCCGGTCCGATCCGGGGAGGGACGCCGGCCCCGGCGTCCGCGTCCCACCGGACGCGCGGTTCCTGGGTCGACCCGGCCCGCGAGGCCGCGGGCCCTCCCGGCGACAGGGTCGGAACCAAGCGACACACGACATAAGAATTGAGTCCAGTGAGAAGACGGCCGCCGCTCCAGATCCGCATTCTATGCTTTCTGTGCCCGTGGGTTCCGGCGCTGGCGGCGGCAGGGATTCCGGAGATCCAGGGGCAGATCGATGACGCGATCCGGAGCCACGCGCGCGAGGTGGCGCTGCCACCGGGGGCGGTGCGGCTGGAGGCGCCGTTGCGGATCCGGGGCGCGCGAGATCTCGATGTGCGAGGGGATAGGACAACACTTGTCCTGGGTTTCACGAAGGGGACCGCGATCCAGGTCTACGATTGCAGCAACCTGACCTTCCGGGGTTTCGCCATCGATTCCGACCCGCTGCCCTTCACGCAGGGCACGATCATTTCAAAGCAGGCGGAGGACCGCACCTGCGAGTTTCGCGTGCACGATGGATATCCCTCGTTGTCGGAGGATTATCTGGTCACGCACATCCACGCCTTCGAGGCGAAACGCGTCCGGTGGAAGGAGGGGGCGCCGGACATCTATGCGCGCCGGGTGGTGGCGCTGGACCCGCGGCGCGGGAGGATCGAGTTCGGGGGGAGAAAGGATGATTTCGAGGCGCTTGAGCCGGGGGATCGGATCGTGCTCAACAAGCGCGACGGCGGAGGGATCCGCTTCGACCGGTGCGAGGACGTGCGCGTCGAAGGCGTCACGTTTCTTGCCGCACCGGGCTGCGCCGTGCTGGGGCGATACATGCGCGGGGACAACCGCTTCAGCTACGATGTGCGTCCCGGCCCAGTGCCGCCCGGAGCGACGGAGCCCCGCCTGATGTCCACGTGCGCGGATGCTTTTAATTATGCGTACGCCCGACGCGGGCCAACGTTGGAACGATGCCATTTTACCTTCATGGGCGATGACTCCGTCAACCTCCATGGATTCACGTTTCTGGTTCTCGCGGTCGTCAGTCCGACCGAATTCAGGGTCGGATGGCCGTTCGCCCGGGAATCCGCCGAATGGGTCGTGGCCCCCGGCGATCCGGCGCGATGGCTCAAGGCGGGAAATTATGCCGTCGCGGGGTCCGCTCCGATCGCCTCATTTCGATGGGAACCGAAGCCGGATCCCAAGTTTCAGGGTCGCATCGAGGCCTATTGGCCGCGGAGCGTCAAAGGTCGTGGCGCGGTCTTTGCGCTGAACGTGGCGAAGCCGCTCTCCGCTGTCGAAGGCGATGCGATCGACCTGTCGGCTTCATCGGCGCCGGGGTTTACGATCCGCGACTGCGAGTTCGCAGACCACCGCGGGCGCGGGAACCGGATCATGGCCGCGGATGGCGTTATCGAGAACAACCTCTTCCGCCGGATCAAGCAGGCGGCGATATCGCTCGGCCCAGAATACGTCTTCTGGCGCGAGGCGGGATGGGTTGAGGACGTCGTGGTCCGGGGCAACCGCATCGAGGACTGCGGGCTATCTCCGGACATGTGGCGGCCATCGTCATGCACGCTCGGGGCGATCAGCGTTTTCGCGCGAAAGGAAAAAGCGCGGGCCCCGATCCCCTTGGCCGCCGATAATCGGGGCATCACGATCGAGGAGAACGCGATTAATGGCTGCGCGCTGGCGGGCATATGGGCGCGCTGCGCGAGCGATCTGGTGGTGCGCGACAACAGGGTCTCGCGCGCCAATCTCCATGGGGCAGATGGCGCCGGCGCCGACGAGGGTTTCGATGTGCGCGGGCCGATCGATGTGCGCGGTGTTGCGGGAGCGGAGGTGGATGCCCCCCGGCGATAGCGGCCATCCGGATCCGGTGGAAGCGGCCCGAGATGGGTCCGGCGTTCCCCCAGGGATCCAGGCGCTGCCAGAAACTTCCCACGCGTTTGGCGTCTCGCAGAGACGCCCCACAAGTCTTGTGGGCCGCCTGTATCAGGCGGCAGCGGGCGTCGAGTTTTCTCATGAATGATGCGGCGCCCTCGGGCGCCGGCGGCGCGGCCAGCCTGTTTCGTGCCCGATTCAGCCTAAAGGCTGAACTTCGACAGGTTGCTGTCGAATAACGAAAAGCCCTGCACATGGGATCGCGTGCTGGGCGGTTGCGCTCGCCTTGCGTGCGCGCGGCTGCTATATTATTTATTATGCGGGGAGGTTTGAGCCGCGACGTTTTCGAGAGCGGGGAGGGCAGGTCACTCAAGGGGCGCGGCGCAGACTCCCAAATCAGGAATAGTGGTGGACTGAAAGGAGCAGACAAAGCACCTTTTCGCGCCCTGACAACGGTGGTCTCCATGATTCGATACTGGTGGCCGGGGTTGTGCCGAACGGATCTTGCGTGGTTGTTTCTGGGCCTAGCCACGTGGTGGGGTTTGGGGTCGGCCCAGCAGGCGCTCGCGGTTCCGGCCAACCCGGAGGCATGGGAGGTTCGCCAACCGGATGGGGTGACGTTCCGCATGCGTTTGCGTGGGGATGAATTCTTTTCCTGGCATGAGACGGAGGATGGTTATGCGATCATCAAAGACCCGACCGATGGGTACTGGAAATTCGCAAGACCGGCGGCTGACAAGGCGGAGTTTCGTGCCATCCCGGCCGCGCGGATTGGCACGGCCGAACCGGCGCGGCTCGGCATCAGGAAACATGATCTCCCAAATCGCAGGCTGTTGCATGAGCAGATCCAGAAAGCCCGGCAGCAGCTCGGTGTGGAACCAGCGGCTGCATCGGCGTCGGTGCCCGATTCATCACAAGTCCAATTGGAACTGCCAAAGCCGCCGATGCCGGTTTCGGGAACCAAGACAGCCAAAAACATCGTCATCCTTGCGTGCTTCTTGGACCACTGGGATGCCGTCAACAGCACCGTTTCTTCCGGTTTCGGCCTCGTGGACACTAACCAGTATTACAACCTTTTTAACCAGATAAGCTATTCCACCGATGGGGCGGCAGGATCGGTTAAGGACTATTACAAGGAAGTCTCATACGGCAAACTGGCTTTGGAGTCGGTGGTCACGCCATGGGTGGAGTTGCCGCGCGAGGAAGCCTATTATGGGACGGGCCATCCAGACGCGAATCCGAAGCAGATGGTGGCCGACGCAATTGCGGCCGCCGCGGATGCGGGATTCGATTTCTCGCAAGGCGACATGGACGGGGACGGATGGGTGGACTGCCTGACGGTCGTCCATTCCGGTTACGATCAAGCAGCCAGCGGTGCTCCCGACGCGTCCATCTGGTCGCATCGAGGGTCGCTGAGCAGCGTGGCGACGAACAACGGCGTCAAAATGTATCGCTATCAGACCGATGCGGCGCTGCGGGGTAGCAGCGGCAGCAACATCGTTCGCATCGGCACGCCATGCCACGAACTGGGACATTTCTTCGGCCTGCCCGATCTCTATGACTACAGCGCGCTGACCAAAGGCCTGGGCAATTGGTGTCTGATGTCTGGCGCATCGTGGAACGGTTCCAGCGGCAACCGCCCGGGGCATCTCAGCGCCTGGTGCAAGACCTTTCTTGGATTTGCGCGGCCCGTCCAGATCCATTCCAAGACCGGCATCTTACTGCCGTGCGCCGAGGACAATCCGATAGTCGGGATGTTGCGCGACGGGGTCTCCAACGGCGAGTACTTCCTTATCGAGAATCGCGCGAAAGTGGGCTTCGACAATGCGTCCCAGATCTATCCCGGCATGATCATCTACCACGTGGACGGCAAGAGCCTCAATAACGACCTGGGCACATGGCCCCATCCGGCTGTGAAGATCGAGGAGGCCGATGGTGACGACTCCCTCGGCGCCAAGACAAACGCTTCAGAGGCGGGTGATGTCTGGACAGGCACCGGCGGGCTTTCTGGCGGCTTCCGCGACCAGACCGGCAACAGCAATACCAGCGCGATGCTCTATCAGGCCGGCGCCTTCTACTCGCGCACCAACGATGCGGCGTCCTATACGTACAACGCACTGGACAACTTTTCCGACGCAGGAAGCAACATGACGCTCAATGCCACCACATTCAGACCCTCTGCCCCCACCGGCTACGCATTACCCCTGGAATATACGCTCGCCTGGCGTGCAGCTTCCGCGGCCACCAAGTACGAGGTCCAAGAAGGTTCGCTGGCTACCCTCACCGATTTTTCGGATGGCGCAGAGGACGAGGACGCAATGTACGCGAACTGGTACGTCGGTGGCATGGTGCGGCGAATGGCCACCAACGCCAGTCATTTGGGTTCCTACAGTTACGCCATGCAGAATGCGGACGCGCCTGTTCACCACTTGATCATGCGGAAACCGTTCAAGGTTACGACCGGGACGGCAATTTCGTTCTACGTGAAATCGCACATTTCGACGGACAATGGATACCTGAACTGCGAGATCTCGAATGATGACGGGGACACTTGGCATGCGCTCGGAACGTATAACGGCTACATCGATACCTGGTCGCTGCGCACGTATGACTATTCCGCGATCACCGCGGCGGGCATTGGCGACGGTGACCAGTGCATCATCCGTTTTGTCGCCGACATCGAGTATGCCAGCGGCTGGACGAGTTATCCCTCGAGGGGGTTTGCCGTGGACGACATCTCTATCACCGGCACTCAGATCGCAGGCTACGGGAACTGGACCTCCCTGGACAGCAACGTGGCGACCAATTCCTACGTTATATCGGGCAGGACGAACGGCGTTTATGCCTACCGCATCCAGGCATATGCCAACGGCGCATGGAGGGGTTTTGGCCCGGAGGGCGAAATAACCGTGAGCGGCACCAACCACCCACCGACGTTCACGTCCCCGAACGTCGCCGACGCGCGCGTTGGCACCGCCTATGGCGGCTCGCTGGCCGGTGCCGCGATGGACCCCGACATGAATGACGTGCTCACCTATTCGAAGCTCAGCGGTCCGGCCTGGTTGAGTGTCGCCGCCGACGGCGCGACCTCGGGCATGCCATTGCCCGGCGATGTCGGTTCAAATACGTTCACGGTCCGCGTGGCCGACTCGGGCGGCAACTATGCCGATGCGACCATCACCATCTGGGTGGATCTGCCTTTGAGCGCCTTGCGATCCAACCTGGTTGCATATCTTCCGTTCGACAGTGATTTCCTCGATTACTCTGGCCGCGGGAACCACCCTGCGCAGTCGAACATAAACAGCCGCGCGACCGGTCGTTTGGGGGCGGGTTATGTCCTGACCAATTCGGCCTTCCTTTCGTTCGGCCTGAGCCCAGATCTGCATTTCAAGAATGATTCGTCTGGTAACTCCAACAGTTTCAGCGTCGTTTTCTGGGCGAAGATCCCTCCAGGCTCATACAGCGGGGAGCCAATCTTCGCGGCGAATAAGGACTGGTCGCAGAATACGAACACCGGCTGGGCGCTCGCCTCGGGGCCCGGCACATCCAGTTCGGGTTTCTTCCAGATGAACTTCAAGGAATCCAACGCCAATTCACGTGATTACGACTCCACCAGAGCGTCTCTCACCAATGGGTGGCATCACTTCGCGGTCGTCTTCCAGCGCGAAGGCACGCGCACCTGCTTCGCCTACATCGATGGTGTCCAGGCGACCAATCTGGCGATGTACCCGTCGGGCGTGAATATTGACGGGGATAACCTGCCTGTGAACATCGCCCGGGATGGCACGGGCGCCGGGACTCGCGGAAGTTGGACGACCGGCACCGCCATGATGGACGATTTCGCCTTCTGGCGCCGGGCCTTGAGCTCGAACGACATCGCGATCATGTACGCCGCCGCCACCAACGGCTTCGGACTGCCGTATGCCGGGGTCGCGCCAGTCATCACCAATCTCAGCGCGAACTTCTTTCTGCCCTGCGGCGGGAGCTCGAATTTGAGCGTGGATGTCCTCAGCCCCGCCGCGGTGTCATACCAGTGGCGCCTTGGCGGCACGCCCATCAGCGCTGCCACCAACAGCTCCTGTGTCTTCACCAATGGGGGTCCCCCCGGAACTGCACTGTATGATGTGGTCATCAATAATGCCTACGGCGCGACCACGAGCCAGGTCATCAGTGTGACCCTTGGTGCCCCGCCTTCGGTCGCGCTGACCTCGCCGACCGGGGGCCAAGTTTTCGCGGCGCCGGCCACGATCAACCTGGTGGCGAATGTGGCCTCGAATGGCACGATGATCGACAAGGTCCGGTTCCTCTGCGCCACGTCGAATCTGATCGGCGAAGTCCTGACGCCTCCTTATGTCTCCACGTGGTCTAACGTGAGTCCCGGAGCGTACTCACTGAATGCCCGGTTGTTCTACAACGGGGGTAACATCACCGAATCGGTTCCGGTAAGTGTCAGCGTCGTCACCCCGTTCGCTTATTGGCAGATCCAATACTTCGGCAGCACGAACAATCCCGCCGCCGCACCAGAGGTAGACACTTTCGGCACCGGCCAGAACAACGAATTCAAGTTCGTTGCCGGCTTGGATCCGACCAACGCCGCGGCAGTCTTTTGCCTGGACATCGCCACTGTGCCCGGCCAACCGCAGCAGAAGAAGTTGACTTTCAGCCCGCGGTGGACCGATCGGGATTATGCGCCTCAGTTTTCCACGAATCTGTCCAATGGCGCAGGATGGATGGCGCTGACGAACATCAACGTCAGCGACGTTGGGGCTGAAAGGACTGTCATCGACCGAAACGCGGTCGAGTTAAACAAGTTCTATCGTATAGAAATCACTCGACCGTGATGTGGCCCAGGTGTGTGACTGGATGGAAGAGCGCGCTCAGAGCCGATGGGGGCAAGGCTGAGTCTCATGAATCTGTCGAGGCCCTGCGGGCATACCGTGCCGATGATGCTGAGCGTCATCGGCCGGCCGGGGCGCTTTTGCGACCAGGGCGGAGTCGGATCGCCGGATTTCTCGGGACCCTCGATTAGCGATCGGGCGCACCCAACGCCTCGGGTATTTCTTTGGGCGGCGGTGGTAGCGGCGGGGGCAGCGCGGTCTTTGCGCGACCTCGGTTCAGCAGCACGCCGGCGCATGCGACGAACGCCCCCGCCGCGAAGAGCTGCCAGGAGTAGGTCATGCCCTCGAATCCCTCGGCCGAGATCCGATCGGCGTCTTTCACGAAGGACCAGTACCAGATCCCGAATGCGATGAGTTGACTCAGGACCAACGTTGCCGTGAGGCGAACGGGTCGGCCCCAAGCTTCCCGACAGTAGATCAGGATGCAAGAGAGGCAGAAATACGCGCTGATCAGCACGGGGGCCAAGACGGGGCCGTACCAAGGTTTCGGGATGAAGAAGAGGCAGTCCCATTCGAAGGGGCCCGTGGGCCAATCGTTGAGCCACCGCAGGCCGACATAGTACAGGATGTCCCAGATGCCAAACGCGTAGAAGAAGCACGCGGTCCTCGTCAGAAAGTTGGAACCGCCGAGCCATCCGACAGCCATCAGCATCGTGATGGTGCAAACCTCCCGGATCACCTCGATTCCCATCTCATCCAGCGGGGGTATGGGATAGTTCGTCGCGACCGGGTAGATCTTGCGGAGGTAGATCACGCAGATCGCCTCGAGCAACCCCATGGCGGTGGCGTAGATCGCGACCCATGCCAGCCGCTTGAATGCCAAACGCCAATCCATGCTCTCTCCCATAAGTCCGGCCCGGCCATGGTCGAGCCGAAGATAAGTTGCGCTTGGGGCGCCGGAAGCGTCAATGGAAATGGCCCGCCATCGCCCCACATCATGGTTGCGATGGGGCATCCGCTTGCGTATCATCGGAGTCGTGCAAATGCATGCGTCTGCGCCAGTGAGCCGGCGGCATTTCTTGAGCGCGGCGTCGGCCGCGGGGCTATTTCAGGTGGTGCCGAGGCATGTCATCGCGGCGTCCGGCCAAACACCCCCGAGCGAGAAACTGAACATCGCCGGCATTGGCGTGGGCGGTCAGGGGTTCCGCGATCTGCAGAACTTGGCGGAGGAGAACATCGTCGCGCTGTGCGACGTGGATCACGCGTACGCGGCGAAGGCCTTCGAGAGATTCCCTGGCGCAAAGCGCTACAAGGATTACCGGGAGATGCTCGAGAAGGAGAAGGGCATCGACGCGGTGCTGATCGGCACGCCGGACCACACGCACGCGGTCATCGCGGCGGCGGTGATGCGGGCGGGCAAGCATGTCTTTTGCGAGAAACCGCTGACCCACGACGTGCGCGAGGCGCGCGCGCTGGCGCACATCGCGTCGGAGACGAAGGTCCGCACCCAGCTCGGGATCCAGGGGCACTCGGGCGAGGGCGCGCGCCTGATCTACGAGTGGGTTCGGGCGGGGGCGCTGGGCGAGATCCGCGAGGTGGACGCGTGGTGCAGCCTTTCCTATCACCCCCCCGGGCACGCGAATTGGAGCCCGAAGTGGATGAGGCGCCAGGACGACGCGCCCCCCATGCCGGAAGGTCTGGAATGGGACCTCTGGCTCGGGCCGGCGCCGCATCGGCCGTACCATCCCGCCTATCATCCCCGCACGTGGCGCGCGTGGTGGGATTTTGGCAATGGCATGATGGGCGACCGCGGCGTCCACACCCTGGATCCGGTCGTGTGGGCGCTGGATCTGGGCCTTCCCGAGAGTGTCGATGCGACATCGCTGGACATCAATCCGGACACGCATCCACTGGCCTCGATCGTGACGTTCCGTTTTCCCGCAAAGGGCGACAGGCCACCGGTGAAGCTCACCTGGTATGATGGGCTCAGGCCCCCGCGTCCCCCGCAGCTGGAGGCGGGGCGCATCCTCGGCGGCAAAGAGGGCGGGGCGCTGCTGAAAGGATCTAAGGGCATGCTGGCCTGCGGTGTCTACGGCGATTCGCCGCGCCTGATCCCGGAGAGCGCGATGAGGGATTTCTTGCCCAATCGGCCCGCGCCGAGCCTGCCCCGCATCGAGGAGGGCCACTACGCGAACTGGGCGCGGGCGTGCAAGGGCCAGGGCCAGGCCAGCGCCGATTTCGCCTACGGCGCGCACCTCACCGAGATCTGCCTCCTCGGCAACATCGCCAAGCGGATCGACGGGCGCATCGACTGGGACGCCGCAGCGATGCGCGTCACGAACAACGAGGAAGCGAATCGTCACGTGGCGCCCGAATACCGGGCGGGATGGAGCTTATGACAAGACGCGAATTGATCAGGGTGTTGGCGGCCGCCGGGCTCGGCGCACCGTTTGCGAGCAGGGTGGTTGCACAGGATGCGTCGGAGCATGCGGCACCCGACGGCAAGACCAAGGAACTCGAGCCATTCACGGTGCGGGAGGGACCGCGCTATCCGGCCGAGCTACGCGGCGGCAAGGTCATCCAGCCGGAGCGTCCGCTGGACGTGATCCACGAGACCGACGTGCTGGTCATCGGCGGAGGGCCGGCGGGTTTTGCCGCGGCGGTATCGGCGGCGCGCGCGGGGGCGAAGACGTGCGTGGTGGAGCGGTACGGCTACTTCGGCGGGCTGTGGACCGGCGGGCTGGTGCTGCTGGTCATCAGCACGCACGCCAAGGAGAATGGCCAGCGGATTAAAGTCATGCGCGGCATCGGCGATGAACTTGTCGAGCGGGTCGATCGCATCGGCGGCATGATCTACCGCCAGAATCGGGACAGCGAGGACAAGTTCAATCCCACGACCGATCCCGAGGCCACGAAGTACATGATGGACCAGATGATCAGCGAGGCTGGCGCGAAGGTCTATTTCCACAGCTGGGTCGTGGACGTGATCATGGAGGGGGGCGCGGTGCGCGGCGCGGTGATCGAGAGCAAGGCCGGCCGGCAGGCCATCCTCGCCAAGGTGATCGTGGACGCCAGTGGCGACGGCGATGTCTTCGCGGCGGCGGGCGCCGAGCACGAGCGGCGGCTGCACGCCATCGGGCTGGTGCACCGGCTGGGCAACTATGATCGGGCGGACCGCGAGAAGATGAAGGCCGCGGGCGTCAAGACGCTCGGTGGCCCGGAGCCGGAGCCGAGCGTCCGGTGGATCAACCTGCGCGGGCCTAGCACGGATTGCCTCGACATCGAGGTGCTGACGCGCCTGGAGATGGAGCACCGCCGCGCGATCTTTGAGCGCGTGCAGAAACTGCGCAAGACTCCGGGGGGTGAGCCACTGTTTCTGCTGCAGACCGCGCCACAATTGGGGGTGCGCACCTCCCGGTTGCTGGCGGGCATGCACCAGTTGACCTTCAAGGATTCGCGCGAGGGCAAGAAGTTTCCCGATGCCATCGGCGTCGGGGGCGCGCAGGGCGCCAACCACGTCGGCTGGCCGATCCCCTACGGCGCGCTGCTGCCGAAGAAGGTGGACAACATCCTGGCGGCGGGGCGCTGCATCTCCTGCGACCAGAAACTGATCGAGGACATGCGCCTCATCGCGGCGTGCCTGATCACCGGCCACGGTGCGGGCGCGGCGGCGGCGGTTGCCGTGAAGAGCGGCTGTCGCCCCCGCGATGTCGATGTCGGCAAGGTGCAGGCGCTTCTGCGCGAGCAGGGCGCGTATCTGGGCTAGATCCCGTCGCTCGCGAATGAGAACGGGCTGAGGCGTGGCGCGGGCAATCTTGCCCGCGGCGTCGGCTTAACCCGGATATTTCACAGCCTTCCAGCTGTGAAATTCCGGGCTCTGGGAAAACCGCGCCATGAAAGCCATTTATTGGGAAAGGTCAGGCAAAGACTGGGATTATTCGCGGTTGCAGAGTGTGTTTCGCGAATCGGTGGCCCCAGACCCTCCAAGATCGCGTTTTTGGGAGCGCGGTTTTCCTTTGAGCCTGCATGTTTCACGCGGAAGCGCGAGACATGCAGGCTAAGGCTTGCGCAGCAGACAGGATCGTCTGACCAACGGCGTATTGCGTGGTGTCTTGGATCTGGACGGCGCGTCTCGAGTGGTGCCCGTCATCTTCACCCGGAGGAAATGCGTTTTTTCACTTGGTGCGGAGGTTTTCGGGCTGGCGGGACGCCGGGGTTCTCCATACGAAGGTGGGCCGTGAGTCGGTCCAGACAATCTGGGTCTGGGATTGGCAAGCGCCTTTTCGGGGCGCTGCGCGGATTTTTTTTCGTGGCGGCGCTGGCGGTGGCGTGGCCCCTGGTGGCGGGATGGGATGTCGCCGTTCCGCTGGCGACGGCGAGCCCACTGGTGGCGCTGGGATCGGTGATTGCGGCCCCGGCGGTGCGGTGGGCCCTCGCGATCGGGCTGTTCCTTTTGGTGTTCGCGGTTTTGCGGCGGCGGGCATTTTGTCGCCACGTGTGTCCCGTGGGGGTCCTGCAGGGCGCGTGTCGCGGTGAGATAGGGCAGCGGCGCGGCGTGATCGCGCGCGTGGCGCTGCGGTGGCCGATCGGCTCGTGGCTCTTTCTGTTGACGCTGGGTGGGGCGCTTGTCGGGTATCCGCTGTTTCTGTGGCTGGACCCGCTGGCGCTGCTGGGCGCGGCCTTCAACGCATGGCGCGGGCCTGTCACCGTGTGCGCGTATGTCGCGGGCGTGGCGCTCCCGGTCATCCTGCTGCTGGAGATGTTCGAGCCGCGACTCTGGTGCATGCGGTTTTGTCCGCTGGGCGCGATGCAAGACTGGCTCTTCCTAGTGCGCCGACGGATCGCCCTATCATTTGCTCAACGCGCCGAGGGGGCCGCCGGCCCGGCACCCATCGCGGCGGATGGCCTGGTGCGGAGGACCTTTATTGGCGTGGGGATTGGCGCGGCGTGGGGGCTCTTGGCCCGGTCGGCGCGGGCTGGCACAGGCAGCGCCGTCCGGCCGCCCGGAGCCGTGGGGGAAGATCAGTTCACCGCGCTCTGCATCCGTTGCGGCAGCTGCATCCGTTCCTGCCCACCGCAAATCCTGCGGCAGGACATCTTGAGTCACGGGCTCGCGGGATTGCTGGCGCCGGTCGCATCCTTCAATTCGGGCTACTGTCGCGAGGACTGCAACCGCTGCACGGAAGTCTGCCCCAGTGGTGCGATCGTGAGATTGACGGTCGGGGAAAAGAGGCGCGTCGTGATGGGCCCCGTGAGGATTGACCTGGGGATCTGCCTGTTGGCCAACGGCGGCGAATGCACCGCATGCATCACGCAGTGCCCGTACGAGGCGCTGGTGGTCGAGGAGTCCGCGGATGGGTTCTCATCGAGGCCCAGGTTGCATCAAGATAAATGCACGGGCTGCGGGGCATGCGAGGCCGCGTGCCCCGTTCGGCCGCTGCGCGCGATCCGGGTCTTCGCCCCCGACGGCGGTCGGCAGGGGCGGCTGTCGTTCAGCTGAAGGACGGCCTCGCGGGCCGGGTTGGCGAAGGTCCCGCGCGGCCGGTGAATCGCGGACGCCGAGGCCGGCGTCCCTCCCAGCTGATACGGGCGACAAATGCCGTGCGGCGTCTCTGGGCCTGCAAGGCCGGGCTGCCCGGTCCACGGGCATTCCTGTTTTCAACCCGAGTCCGGATGCCGCGCGCGCAGATTGATGCCGCGGGAAAAATCGGTGACTGTCCGCGGGTCCGCTGGCAATGTCATCGGCATGTCCATGCGGGATGTTCTGGCGGCTTGCATAGCCCTCGGTGCGTTTGTTGGCCACGCGGATCCCGAATGGGATTTTGGCACGATGATCCGGCCCGCGCCGAGGGAGGCACGATTCATCGACGAGGATTTCTACATCTGGTGCGGGACGATGGCGCGGGGCGATGACGGAAAATATCACCTCTATTACTCGCGCTGGCCGCGGGCGCTGGGCCACTACGCGTGGGTGACGCACTCGGAGGTGGCACATGCTGTGGCGGATGCGCCGCTCGGCCCCTATCGGCATGTGGACGTGGCCCTGCCCGCGCGCGGGAAGGAGTACTGGGATGGGCTATGCACGCACAATCCGACCATCCAGCGGTTTGGCGGCAAGTACTATCTCTATTACATGGGCAACACCGGCGATGGCGTGGCCATGAAAACGCTCAACTGGACACACCGCAATAACCAGCGCATCGGCGTTGCGGTCGCGGATCGACCCGAGGGACCATGGCGGCGCTCGGATCGGCCCCTCGTTGGGCCGACGCCCGGTTTCCACGATGCGCTGGCCTGCAGCAACCCCAGCGTCACATCGGATGGCAAGGGCGGCTACCTCATGGTCTACAAGGCCATCGGCGACAAGAACCCGATGCCATTCGGGGGACCGGTCGTTCACATCGTCGCCACCGCAACCAGCCCCGAAGGGCCGTTCGAAAAGCATCCCGCGCCCGTGTTCACCAAGGAGGGCGAGAAGTTCCCCGCGGAGGATCCTTTCATCTGGCGCGGGGGTGATCGCTTCTGGGCCATCGTCAAGGACAACGCGGGCCACTTCACCGGGGCGGGGAAGTCGCTGGCGCTGTTCGAGTCGGCGGACGGCTTCGACTGGCGGCTCGCGAAGCATCCGCTGGTATCGACGACGCAGGTGCGTCGGCCCGATGGGTCCGTCGAGCAACTCTATTCTCTGGAGCGGCCCCAGCTGTATTTTGAAAATGGCATGCCCGCGGTCCTCTTCTGTGCCGCCGATACCGACAGGGCGCGCGCGCATTCATTCAACATCCAGATCCCGCTGGGCCCATGAAGGTTCGCACGGCCTTATGCCTCGCGCTGATCGCGGTCCCGCAGATCCCGCGTGCCGCAGATCCCGCGACCGTCCCGCCCGGGTACTCCCTGACGTGGGCCGACGAGTTCGATGCGGCGGCGGTGAACACGAATGAGTGGACGTACCGCACGGGCAAGATAAGGCCCTTTTGCATCGGAAAGCCCGAGTACGTGACCATCGAGGGCGGAGCCATGAAGGTGCTCTGCGCCCGCGACGGGGAGAATCCGACCGGCGGTGGACTCATCACCAAACGCCGCCACCGGTACGGGTACTTCGAGACGCGCGCGAAGATGGACGGCGGTCCGGGCTTCCACGAGTCGATGTGGACCACGTGGCTCGGCAGCATGCAGGCGTTCTCCGATCCGTCGGAGTCGGCCAAGTGGCGCGATCGGCCGAAGATCGAGATCGACTGTTTCGAGCACTACGCAAAGCACGGGCCGCAGGAGTTCAGCTACGGCATCATCGAGTGGTTTCCCGCCAAGGGCAGCGTCAGCCGGGATCTTCACAAGATCTCGGGCGACCTCGCGCGCGATTTCCACGTCTACGGCTTTGAGTTTCAGCCCGACTGCTGCAACTTCTTCTTCGACGGGGAATTGATACGCACCGTGGATGTGCGCGGTCTCCCGCAGAATGATTTCCACATCTGGCTCACCTGCATCGCGACCGACAAGGACGCCCGCCCCGGCAACGGGGGTTGCCTGTTCGACTATTTGCGCTGTTACGCCATCGATCCCGCGGCATATCCCGCCCGAAGGGACGGATTTCTTTGCAAGCTCGCGGCGCGAAGCGGTCCGACGCAGAAATCTCGGGGCACCGATGTCTGGATCGAGGCGGAGGCGTTCGCCGACCTCGGCAGCTGGGAGGCGGCGTGGGATGGTGGCGTGCGCACGATCCGCGGCCTGGGGCCCCCAAAGGCCAAGGCGCCCGCGAGACCGGCCCCGGCGAAGACCACGGTGCTGATTCCCGAGCGGGGACGATATCGCCTCTGGGTCCGCGCCCGGGATTTTGCCACGAACATGCCCGCGAGCCGTTTCTTCTCCGTCGCGGTCGGCGGCAAGCGCAGCGACGCGCGGTTCGGCACGCATCGCAAGGACGGGTTCGAATGGCAGGATGGTGGCCTCTTCGACCTGGAAAAGGGCAAGATCATGGTCGAGATCATCGACGCCTCGCGATACTACGCCCGGTGCGATAAATTGCTGCTGACGACCGACACCGATTTCAGACCGGATTCCAAATCCCGCTGATCAGGCGCCGCCCCCGGCGCGCCGGATGATTGAGGATGAGATTACTGATGGCGGGCCGTTTTGGACTGCGGTGGCAGAGCGAAGCGACGGAACCGCTTTGGCACCGGGCGGGACGCCGGCTCCGCCGGTCGCGGAAAGCGGCGGCGTTGCCGCCGCACTCCAAAACGCGAGGAGTAGGGTTCTTTGGAGCGCGGCGCGTGAACGTGCCGCTTTGGCCGTTGGTCCAGCACAGGCCAAGCGGTGGCGCCGTCCGGCGGTTGCCGGACTCTGCCACCGCAGTCCAAAACCGTCCCGGCCCGGATCTTTGGTCGGGGCACGAGCCGCGCCCGCGAACAACGTGAAATTTCAGGTCGGTTCGAGGCTTGACACGACCATACTGATAAGTATGGTAACGGCAGATGATGGCACCCGCCTATGCGCCCGAGATGCCCGCGCGCCTTGCGGAGGCAGCATTCCGGCTGTTCTCGGACCGTGGGATTCGCGATGTGAACATGGAGGCGATAGCGGCGGGGGCGGGGGTGACGAAGGGGAGCCTGTATTGGCACTATCGTTCGAAGGACGAGCTGATCCGGGCGGCCTGCTCGCACTATTACAGGGAGTGGCATCGGCGGACGCGGGCGGCGCTTGCGGGCGAGGCGGACGCCTTGCGGCGCCTTGATAAAGTGGTGCGGCTTTCGGTGCGGGATTGCCTGTTGGACGAGGGCAATCGGGTGTTCACGCTGGAGGTGTTTGCGCTATCGCTGAAGGATTCCGCAGTGCGCGAGGGCTGGCGCCAGTTTTTTGATGCGGTCCGGGAGTTCTACGTGGGCCTTGTGGAAGACGCCCGAGCTGCGGGGCGGATCCGGTGCGATGACCCGGGGCGCGCCGTGGGACTCATGCTTTCGGCGATGGAGGGATTCAAGCTCCGGGCGCTCTTTGAACCGGGCCTCTGCGCGCCAGAGTCGGAGCGTGCGATTGGGGATGAACTCCTTGGCATTCTGGGCGCGGATTCTGGAACGGTTACAATACCACAGGGTATGGAAAACACGGAGGAGATATGGCGGCTGGGATGACGCGGAGACGGTTCGTGGCGGTGGCGGCTGGAGGGATGGCCGGGTGGCAGATTTTGAGGGGGAGGGCGCGTGGGGAACCTGCGGCGAACGCGAAGCTGACGCTTGGGGTGATTGGGGTGGGCGGGCGCGGCAAGGCGCACATGAACGAGTTTTTCGCGGATCAGGGGGCGCGGGTGGTGGCGGTGTGCGATGTGCGGGCTGGCGAGCGGGAAAAGGCCAAGGCGTTGGCGGCGCGGAAGTACGGGGATGATTCATGCGCGACCTACGGTGATTTCCGGGAGCTGCTGGCGCGTGGGGACATCGATGCGGTGAGCATCGCGGTGCCGGATCACTGGCACGCGCTGGTGGCGCTGGCGGCGGTGCGTGCGGGGAAGCACGTGTATCTGGAGAAGCCGTTCGCGCACACGGTTGCGGAGGGTCGGGCGGTGGTGGAGGCGGCGCGGGGTCGGGACCTCGTGTTTCAAGTTGGGACGCAGCAGAGATCGATGGCGAACTATCGTCTGGCGTGCGAGCTGGTGCGCAATGGCCGGATCGGGAAACTGCGGACGGTGCGGGTGGGGTCACCCTTTGGCTTTCGCGGGGGCAGCACGCAGCCGGTGCCGGTCCCCGAGGGCATCGACTACGAGTTCTGGCTGGGGCCGTCCCCCAAGGTGCCGTACACCGAGGGCCGCTGTGATGGTGGGGGGGGCAAAGGCTGGTATCACATCAGGGATTACTGCGTCGGGTGGTTGACCGCCTGGGGTTCGCACGACGTGGACATCGCGCACTGGGGCATGGGGGCTGACGCGACGGGGCCGGTCGAGGTGGACGCCTGGGGCGTTTTCCCGGAGGTGGGTGCCTGTGATGCCGTGTGGAAGTGGCGGGCGGAGTGCACCTATGCCAACGGGGTGAAGGTCATTTATGCCACCGAGCAGGAGAACCGCCACGGGGTCCGGTTCGAGGGCGATGGTGGCTGGGTGTTCGTTCGGCGCGGGTTCACCGATTCGAACCCGAAGAGGTTGCTCTACGAGATCATCCGGCCGGGGGAGGAGCGCCTGGTGGCCGCAGACAATCATTTTGCGTGCTTCCTCGATGCGATCCGGACAGGGCGCGAGGTGACGGCGCCGCCCGAGGGGGCGCATCGGTCGACATCGGCCTGTCACCTGATGCACATCGCGATGCGGCTGGGGCGCAAGTTGCGCTGGGATCCGGCGGCGGAGCGTTTCGTCAACGACGAGACCGCCAACCGGATGCTTGGACGGGCGATGCGGGCACCCTGGAGCCTGGCATGAAACGAGGATCTGATATGGAAAGTGCGCGCGGGAGAATGTGGTGGGCGATTGCGTGGGCGACGGTGATATGGCTTTCCGCGGGATGCGCGAGGCGGCCGATCGATCCGGCGGAGATCGAGGCGCGGTTTGGCCCGGCGCAGTCATATCGCTATGGCGCGAGCCGCGCGCCTTTGCTGGACTTGGAACGCTTCATCCATTCGCACGCGGGGAATCCCTCGGCGAGGCGCCAGATCGAGCGCCGCCTGATCGATCTGGCGATGTCCGGTGCGACGATCGAGGCGCGGGCCTTCGCGTGCGAGCAGTTGGGGTTCATCGGTGGGGCGGCCTCCGCCCGCGCGCTGGGTGGGCTGCTGGACGATGACGCGCTGTCGTTCCACGCGCGCCAGGCATTGCAGAGGATCCCCGATCCGGCCGCGGGGAAGATCCTGCGGGATGCGATGGCGCGCAGCGATGGCGGGGCACGCGAAGCGTTGAGGCAGGGTCTTGTGGCGCGCGGTGACATTCAGGCGCCGGGGCCGAAGGCCCCAGCATCGAAGCATCCGGCGCGACGGCAGGCGGGACTAGTGGCTGCCCCCGCAAGCGTGGCGGAGTTGCTTGGGCGCGCGAACGCCGCCGAATCGGCCGCGCGCGGGGCCGCAGTCTCGTCCCTCGAACGCATCCCCGATGCGGGTGCCGATGCGGCGATCCTCGCGGCCGCGGCAAAGGCAGACCCGGCGGTCCGGGCGAGATTGATCGGTGTTCTGGCGGCGCGGGGGGCCGACGGGGCCGTGCCCCGTTTTCTGGAGTGGGCCAAGGGGGATCTCGACGAGGGTGTTCGCACGGCGGCGATCGAGGCCGTGGGCAAGGTTGGCGGCAAGGCGGAACTGGCGAAGCTGGTGGCACTGTACGCGGGCGCAGGATCCCCGCGGGAGGAGCGCGCCGGCCAGGATGCGACTTGGGCGTTGTTCCGGCGCGCGGGTGATCCGGCGGCACTGAAGGTGGCGGTCGGCGCCGTACTCGGGGCGGCGCCGCCAGCCAGGCAGGAAGTCTTGCGGAAGCTGCTGGCGCGCGCCGAAGAGCTGGTGCGCTCGCCGGGTCCAACCGCCGACACGCTGGTCGCGGAGCCGTTGCCGACCGGCGAGGGCGATCCCATTTTCCCCGACGGTCATCGTCTCGTGGCCTACCACGATTGCGGGATGGACGAGGTCGGTGGCGGGGGAGGTGGACCCGCGATTCGGCTGACGCAGGGCAAGCCGTATCGATTTGGCGACCGCGATCCGGTGCGCAGCGTCGCGACGGATCCGAAGCAAGTGCTTTTTCAGATCACGGGGTTGGCCGATACCGGACGATACGTTCTTGGGCTGACGTGGTGGGATGCGGATGGCAAGGGCCGGAAACAATCCGTCCATCTTGGGTCTGGCGAACCGGCCGCGTGGCAGAGGGCGCTGCCGTCGGCGATGCCGCTGGCATTTCATGCTGAGACGTCCGTTTGGGCGCGCGTCCAGTTTCCGTTGCCCGCCGGCGTGGTGAAGGGGGGCGCGCTCCGGGTGGCCATCAACTGCGAGGCCGGGCCGAATGCTGTCGTCAGCGAGCTCTGGCTACTGGAGAGACTGCCCGGGCCCGAGCGAAAGCGGGTCCTGATCGTGTGCGGCGATGACCACAAGGCGCATCGATGGCGCGAGACGGCACCGGAGTTTGCCGCCATCCTTCGCGAAGATCCGAGGCTCGAGGTCTCGATCACGGAGTCGCCGGCGATCCTCGGCTCGCCGCTGCTGGAGCATTACGATGCGGTGATGCTGCACTTCAAGAACTACGGCGAACGACTGCCCCTGGACCCCGAAATCTGGGAGGGGCTGGAGAAGTTCGCGTCGTCGGGCAAGGGCGTGGTCCTGGCGCATTTTGGTTGCGGCGCGTTTGAGGACTGGCAGGGGTTCGGGGCCGTGGCGGGTCGGGTCTGGGACAAGACCAAGCGCGGGCACGACCCGTACGGGGCGTTCCGTGTTCTGGTGAAGGACCGTGGCCATCCCATCACGGGTGGGATGGACGACTTCGATACCGCCGATGAGCTCTATACGTGCCTGAAGGGCGACGCTGCGATCCGGGTCCTTTGCGGGGCCGTGTCCAAGATCGACAAACAGGAGCACCCGATGGCCTTTGTCAACGGCGCGGAGAAACTGCGGGTGTTCCATTGCACGCTCGGCCACGAC
This sequence comes from Verrucomicrobiota bacterium, assembly GCA_029560585.1. GTDB lineage: Bacteria > Verrucomicrobiota > Verrucomicrobiia > JADLBR01 > JADLBR01 > JADLBR01. Next base: position 27,645 of record JAKQKQ010000026.1, read on the forward strand.
CTCGCGTCCTTGAAACACGCGGGCACCCGGACGCTATACCGCCGTGGCGTGGGGTGGGCGGCGGGACTTTAAGCGACCTCCAACCATCAACATCCGCCGCCCAAGGCCCGCCAAGAACGAAGAATCGAGAGTGCAAGAGGGAAAGAATGAAGATTGGATTTCACACGGATGCGTTCAACTCCTCGTACTGGAATTTCGAAAAGTGCCTTGAATGGGCCGAGCGCAACGGCGTCCATTTCATCGAGTGTGGGTTGATCGATGGCGTGAGCTGGATACACGGCCTGGGCTATCAGCCGCACGTGGCCCTGTACGAGGACCCGCTGTTATTGCGCCGTCGAATGGAGAGGCGCGGCATCCGATTCTCGCAGGTGGATGCGGCGTATCCGCTTTCAGGGGAGGACGGCCCATCGCGGGGCTTGCCGTACGTTCTCAAGTCGATCCCTTGGGCGAAACTCGCGGGTTGTCCCTGCATCGCGACCACCGATGGTCTGCACAGGCCGGAGGGGCTCGGTGACGATGAGGCCATGGCGATGATGCGGCGGACATATCGGCGCATCGTCGAGGTCGCCGAGGCATACGAGATCGTGGTGAATATCGAGGTGCACGGATATTTTACCACGAATCCCGACCGACTGGAGGAGATGCTCGCGTTCTGCGAGAGCCCGTACTTGCGGATGAACATGGACACCGGCAACTCGTTCATAGCCGGCCAGGACCCCGTGGCGTTCGCGGGACGTTTCGGGCGGAAGATTGCGCACGTTCACGTGAAAGACGTGAGCGAATCGCTTGCGGCGGTGGCACGGGGCGGCCAGACCGGCATCGCGGTCAGCCACTGCTCCGTGGGGGAGGGGGTCAACGCGGCCAACATCCGGCGCGTGCTGGAGTGCCTCCGCGACGGCGGCTATCAGGGCACCTTGAGCATCGAGTGTGAGGGTGCTGGAGGGCCGATGATCGAGATGTCATTGGCGTGGTTGAGGCGCACCCTGAAAGAGCTGGGTATTCCCGAAGAAACGGCGTGAGGTGGATTTTCCGCCCGCCTCGCGGGCAGCGGGCGAAGATCCTTTGCGCGCTGCCGGCGCCCGTCATGGCGGCGTCGACTGTCGGAGTGCGCCGACCCTCCGGCGGTGCCCTGGCAGGGCGACCTTTGGTGACAGTGGCACCGCACCTCCGAGAGGGGATTGATTCCGCCGGCAGATGCTGGACGAACCCGGTGCCGTTTTGATAGACGAATGTCGCTGTTACGCGTAGTCTGGCACTGCCTATATCGGAGAAGGACGGCTGCACGGAAAGGACGCCATGCTGAACATCACCATCGAGAATGAGCCGAACGGGCGGGTTCGTGCCTGCCTGATCGGCCGCCTGGATACGGAGACCTATGGTCAATGCGAGGAGCGCTTGCGACCAGTTCTGTCGGGGGACGCGCGCGAGCTGGTGTTTGACTTGGCCCAGCTTGACTATCTGAGCAGCATGGGGTTGCGGGTGTTGATGCAAACGACGAAGGCCCTTGCCCAGCGCGGCGGCAGGTGCGTCCTGACCCGGCTCCAGCCTCCGATTCGGGCGGTCATCGACATCGCAAACGCGCTGCCCCCAGAGACGATTTTTGCCAGCGTCGAAGAGGCCGATCGCTATCTGGACGTCATGCAGCGGCGGGCGAAGGAGGAGGCCGCGAAAAAAGCGAGGCGCTCCACGTAACGGGCGCGCGGTCGGGGGCGCCGTCGTTCAATCGCGGGGCACCAGGATGGACAGGCGGTTGATGCCGCTGATCCGTTCGTACTGGATGTCGGACGCGAACTGCCTCACCAGCGTGAGGCCGAGCCCACCGATTTTTCGTTCTTCGAGCGGCGCGTCCAGATCGGGTGCGGGCGCGTTCAGGGGGTTGAATTCCCGACCGTCGTCCTCGATCACGATCTTGACCCGCTTTGGCTGCACGGAGACGCACAGCTTGATCTCGTGGTCGCCCCGATCGTCATAAGCGTACTTGAGGACGTTGGTTCCGATCTCCTCGATGATGAGGTTGCACGCGTAGGCGGCCTGCCCGCCGAGCCCCTGAGCTTTGAGGAAGTCCATGGCGTCCGCGGTGACGCGGCAGAGGGCGGGCAGGTTGTTCTGGAAAACCCGCTCCCAGATTGGCGGGGCATCGTCTCTGGAGGATTCGCCCGGCTTCATAGGGTCCCTGGGGTCTACGTCGGTGAGCCTCCGGCGCGGTTGGAGAAGCCGCTTGCTCTTCCGGGCCGCGTGATTGAAAATCGGCTTTGCAACGCCCCGACTGTATGAGACATGCCGGGTACCCTCAATGGAAAAGCCTGCCGGGCGGTTGAGGTGCTCGAGTTGAAGTACCATAGAGCGCCAACACACACGAGATGATGGCCAACCTCCAGCGGCTGCTGATGTCCCTCGCGTTGCTCGGTGCGGCGGCAATGGTCTTGCTGCTCTCGGACCTCCATTCCCGAAAGGGTGCCCGCCGCCCACAGGCCGATCGGATGATCCCCGTCGCATTGGTCAAACACGCCTCGAACTCCTTGCTGGACGAGGTGGAGCAGGGTGTGATCGACGCCATGGCCGAGCGTGGCTACCGCGATGGCGCGAAGATCTCTCTCCAGCGTTTCTCGGCCGACGGTGACGTGCCGACCAGCACCGTCATCGCGAAGCGCGTCACCGACGGCAGCTTCCGACTGGTCGTGAGCATGAGCACGCTCTCCCTTCAGGCGGTGGCCAACGCGAATTCTGCCGGGCGCACCCCCCACGTCTTTGGCGCTGTCACAGATCCCTCGGCCTCGGGCGTCGGCATCCGGGCCATGGGCAGCACGAACAAGCCACCCTGGATGGCGGGGATCGGCACGTTTCAGCCGGTGGAGTCCATCTTCCGGATGGCCAGGGAATCCTGGCCTGGGCTCAAGGTTGTGGGCGTCGTCTGGAATCCGGCCGAGCGCAATTCGGAGATGTGCGTCCTGAAAGGAAGGCAGGTCTGCGCCGAATTCGGCATTCAGCTCGTCGAGGCCACCGTGGACCAGACCAAGGACGTCCGCGATGCCGCCGGCGCGCTGGTCGCCCGGGGCGCGCAGGGCTTCTGGACGGGTTTCGACCTCACCGTCTACGCCGCGATGTCCTCGCTCTGCGAGGTCGCCGCCCGCGCCGGCATCCCTGTTTTTTCGAATAATACCGGTCACCTCAAGGAGGGCACGCTTTTCGAGCTCGGCGCGAACTATGGGGAGGTCGGCCGCCAGATCGGCAACATCGCCGCCGACGTCCTCGGCGGTGCCGATCCCGCGAAGATGGCCGTCGAAAATTTCATGCCGGAACGCGTCATGCTGAACCGGCAGGTGCTCGGGGCGCTCCGCGATCCGTGGAAGTTCACTGACGAGGCCGTCGCCCGCGCGGTGATGATCATCGGCGCCGATGGCTCCGTCGAAAAGGATGCCCAGGATGCGCGTGCCGGCCCTGCCTCGGCTGCGGCGCCGGCGCGCGATCACCCGCACAAGATCGCCATGGCGTATTTCGGGCCGGACGAGGGCACCGACTCGACCATCGCGGGCATGATGGACGGCCTGCGCGAGCGCGGTCTTGAGGAGGGGCGGGATTTCTCGGTTGTGAAGTTCCACGCCAACGGTGAGATCGGCGCCATCGCCCCCATCATGCACGCGATCGATTCCGGGGATGCCGACGTCGTGGTGACCTTTTCGACTCCGGTCCTCACGGCGGCGTGCTCGGCGGTGAGGCGGAAGCCCGTGGTGTTCACCTACTGCACCGACCCGGTCGCCGCGGACGCGGGCAAGACCTTCGAGGATCACCTCCCGTTCGTGACCGGGATAGGGTCATTTCCCCCGATAGAGGATGCCGTCAAGATGATCACCCTGACATTTCCCAAGGCGCGGCGCATCGGGACGCTCTACAACACTGCGGAGGCCAACTCGGTGCGCGAGGTCGGCAGGCTGCGCGACCTCTGCGGTTCGCTCGGCCTTGAACTGGTGGAGGCGGCGGCCGGGAATACGGCCGAGGTTGTGCCGGCGGCCCAATCGCTTGTGGCGCGGGGTGTGGACGTCGCGTTTCTGCCCGGCGACAACACGGCCTATCAGGCCTTCGAGGGAATTGCCAGTACGCTCGCGGCAGCGCGAGTGCCCCTGGTCATCGATGCCCCGGAATTCACCGATCGCGGCGCCCTGGCCGCCGTTGGGGTCGGATATTACAACACGGGTTTCGCCACGGCGGAACCGCTCGCGCGCGTGATGGCGGGCGAATCGCCCGCCAAAATACCTTTTCGGAATGTTGCCCAAAAGCAGGTTAAGCTGAATCTCAAGGTGGCGTCACATCTCGGCGTCAGGTTTCCGCCGGAAGTCATGGCCATGCGGACCGAGGGGGCGAAATCCTCGGCCACTGGGGCGAAACCGGTCCCCCGGCTGTGGCGCATCCACCAGTTGTACTATCTCGAATCGCCCCTCGTTGAGGACAGCACGCGGGGGTTCCGGGAGGGGCTGGTAGCCGCGGGCCTCCGGGAGGGCGCCGACTTCGCGCTCAAGACATTGAGCGCCCAGGGCGACATGACCGCCCTGGGGTCGTTGTTTGACTCGGCGCGCATCGCCGGCGTGGATCTCTTCGTGGTTTTTTCCACGCCGACGCTCCAGACGGCGGTCAAAAAGGTCAGGGACGTGCCGGTGTTATTCACGGTGGTGGCTGACCCATTCTTGGCCGGCGCTGGCAGGACGAATGATGACCACCTGCCGAACATCACGGGCGTCTGCACGCAGGGCCCTTATGCCGAGATGGCGAAACTCCTCGTGAACCATTTCCCGCAGATCAAGCGGGTGGGAACACTGTTTTGCCCATCCGAGGCGAATTCGGTGGCCAACAGGGATCTCTTCGTTCGCGAGGCGGCGCGGCGGGGGATCAGGGTCGAAGCCGTGGCCGTGAATGCCGCGGCAGAATTGGCCGACGCCGCCCTTGCGCTGTGCGGGCGTGGACCCGATGCGGTCGTTCAGGTAATCGATAATCTCACCGCCGCCGGATTTCCGGCCATCGCCCGTGCGGCGCGACAGGCGCGAATACCGATCTTCACTTTCCAGGATGCCACGATCGGGCAGGGCGCCAGCCTCGTGTTATCGCGGGACTACCGCGATGCGGGGGTGGACACCGCGGCGATGGCGGTGCGCATCATGCGCGGGGAGAGTCCGGCCACGATACCTTTTGCGCCGCCGCGCACCGTGCGGTTACTGATCCACACCGATAATGCCGCGGCGGTCGGCCTGCGCATCCCCGCGGCGCTTCTGGAGAAGGCGCAGAGGGTTTTGCCGGGGCCATCGAAGGGTTCGTGAAGACATGGAGATAGAGCGACAGCCTGGTCCGGAGATGATGGTGCTCAGGCTCCATGGCCGGATGGACGCCGCGTGGAGCGGCCACGTCAGCAAAGCCATCGCCGAGTGCATTCAGGCCGGTCATCACGCCCTGGGGATCGATATGGCGGGCGTCGATTACATCAGCTCCGCCGGAATCCGTGTGCTGGTGCAGCACGCGCGCCAGCTCAAGGGCATCGATGGCCGTTTCTCCCTGTTGAACACGGGTGGCGAAGTCAGGCGCGTCTTGACGCTGGCGGGGCTTGACGCGCTCTTGGGTGTCGGCGGTGGGTTGGCGGTCGGCGGTGCTCGTTTGGGAAGGCCCCCCGGCGGCGCTGAGGCGACCGCGGTGTCCTTGGCGGGCGCGCGTGGGGAGATTCACCTGCTTGACGCAGGTTCGACGATGCGGGTGCGAGAACTGGGCGAGGCCGAGCGCTGGCTCAGGGGCGCCGGTGATCCGCAGGCATGTTCCCTTTGCGAATTTGGGCCGGACATGATCGGTTTGGGGCTCGGGGCGCTTGGTGCCGGCGAACCGCGACTGGGGGAATTCCTCGCCGTGCCGGGTGCGGCCGTGTGCCAGTCAGCCGATGGTTCGAATCGGCCGGACTATGTACTTCGGCAGGGCTCGCTGGTGCCGAGCGTGAACGTGGCGTACGGCATCATTGGACAGGGCAGTTTTGGGCGACTCCTGCGGTTCGAGAAATGCCCCGACAGCAACGGCGTGTCCATGAGCGAGGTGGCTGGTGCGTGCCTGGCCGCGGTGGGCGGCCACGTCGCGGCCGTGGTGATGGTGGCCGAGACCGCTGGGCTGGTGGGGGCCGCGGTCCAGAGGTTGCCAGACGACGGGACGGCGATGGCTGCCGCCGATGGCATTTTCGCCTTCCCCCGCGTCCGCGAGTGGCTGAGCTTCACCTCGGAAACGGCTTTCGCGAAATGCGTGAGCCTGGCCGTCGGTTTCGTGGCCTCGGCGCGGGGGGCCGAACGGATGCGATTCCTGAAACCGATGTCGAGGGCGGTTGATCTGCAGGGGCATTTTCATGCGGCGGCGTTCCCGTACCGCCCGATTCGGCGGGGCAAGCTGGACTTGGACGAGGCACTGTCGCCGCTGTTTGACAATGAGAACGTCCTCGGCCTGCTGCATTTGGTGAACGACTGGCGCATCCCCAGCGGCGTGGGCGAAAGCTCTTTCCTGCGGGGTGCCTGCTGGTGTGCGCCCGTGGAGGATCGGCCATGACACTGATGCTCGGTGCGCTCACGATCGGCCTCATCCTCTCGCTCTTGGCGATGGGGATTTTCATCAGCTTCCGCGTCTTCGAGATAGCCGATATCACGGTGGATGGCTCCATCACCCTGGGCGCGGCCTTGTGCGCCGTCCTGCTGGTGCGCGGCGTGAATCCGGCGCTGGCCATGGCCGCAAGTTTTCTCGCCGGCACTGTCGCCGGCACGATCACCGGAGTCCTCCAGGCCCGATTCAAGATCAATCCGCTGCTCTCTGGCATCCTCGTCATGACGGCCCTCTATTCGGTGAACCTCCACATCATGGGGCGCAGCAACATTCCCCTCCTCACCGCAGAGAACGTGACCACCTGGGCCGACCGGTGGTCGCAGGCGTTGCTTGGTGTCGCGGACGTGAACGTGTTTGGCTGGATGGTCGCGGGGCGGGACCTCGGCATCCTTGCGCTGGTGCTTGGCATTGTGACGATGGTGGGCGTCGCGCTGTACGGGTTTCTGCGCACCGAGGTGGGCACGGCCATGCGGGCGGCGGGCGACAACCCGCAGATGATCAGGGCGCTGGGCGTCGATGTGGAATCCTATCGCATCCTCGGCCTGGCCCTGTCGAACGGGCTGGTTGCCTGGTCGGGGGCGCTGCTCGCGCAGTATCAGGGGTTCGCCGACGCGCAGATGGGCATCGGGATGGTCGTGTGGGGGCTGGCCAGCGTGATCATCGGCGAATCACTCACGGGTTCCCGGAGCCTTGGCCTCGCGATCTATGGGGCCATCGCGGGATCGGTCCTTTTCCGCCTTCTGGTGGCCATGGCTCTCCGCTGGGGGCTTAATCCCAACGACCTGAAGATCGTCACGGCCCTCTTCGTGTTTGGCGCGCTGGTGCTGCCCACGTGGGTGGGCACGTGGCGACGAAATCGCACGATCGCGGAGACTGCGAAACCTTAGAACCAGGCGCCCCATGCTCACCATCCGGGACATTCACAAGACGTTCAATGCGGGGACCGTCAATGAGGTCCGTGCCCTCCAGGGCGTCAGCCTCCATGTGCCCGAGGGCGGCTTCGTCGTCGTCCTCGGCGGAAACGGTTCGGGCAAGTCCACGCTCCAAAATGCCGTCGCGGGCAGCTTTTTCGTAGACGGGGGCTCGATCCAGATAGCGGGGGAGGACGTCACCCGCTGGCCGGAGCACCGGAGGGCGCGCCTCATCGGGCGCGTTTTTCAGAACCCATTCAGCGGCACGGCACCGACCATGTCGATCGCCGAGAACTTCGCCCTCGCGACACGCCGGGGGCGCCGCCGCAGAATCCGTTGGGCGATTTCGCGATCGGTGCGCGATGAGTTGCGCGAGCGAGTGCGGGGTCTGAGAATGGGTTTGGAAGACCGCCTGGACAGCGCTATCGGTAGCCTATCGGGCGGCCAGCGTCAGGCGCTGACCCTCCTGATGGCAACATGGCTGAAACCGGCACTGCTGCTGCTGGACGAACACACGGCCGCGCTGGACCCCAAGAGCGCCGAGCAGGTTATCCGATTGACCGGCGAGATCGTCGGCGGCCTCGGCCTGACGACGGTCATGGTGACCCACTCGATGCAACAGGCCGTCAACCTCGGCGACCGCGTGGTGATGATGCACAAGGGTCGGATCGCCTACAGCTTCTCGGGGGCCGAGAAACAGCGGCTGCGGGTGGACGACCTGCTCGGCCGATTTGAGGAACTGCGGCGGAGGGAGATGCTGGACGAGAGCACCGCCGCACTGTTGCGGGAAAGCTACGTTTGAGTCGGATCGGCGCGCATTTCGTGCCTTGCTGGCCACGCGGTAGATGTTAGAAGGGTCGTGTGCTCCGCAAGCTGGACATTGTTGGCAATCGCCTGACCGAGACGGAGGCCGATGACGCCCGGGTCCTCCTGTACATCGCGCCGACGGAGGAGGAGACGCGGCACCTCGTCTCGGAATGCCGCATCGATGCCCACACGCTGGCTTCCGCGCTGGACCCCGACGAGCTGGGTCGCCTGGAGTTCGAGCCGGACCACGCCGCCATCATCGTCAAGCGCCCCAAGCAATACTCTTCGGAGGACAACTTCCTATTCAAGATCACGTCGGTCGGCGTGTTCCTCTTTCGGGAGAAGCTGATCCTCGTCGTCGCGGAGGACACCCTGCGATTCGAGGGCAAACAATTCCAGAATGTCCGCTCGCTGACCGACATCATCCTCAAGATGATCTTCCGCTGCATCCATCACTTCGAGGAGCACCTGCGGGTGTTCAGCATGATCTCGGACGAGCTGGAGAGGAAGATCAACACGGCGATGGAGAACCGCCACCTGCTCAACATGTTTACCCTGGGCAAGAGCCTGGTGTATTACCTAAACGCCATCAGCTCGAACGGGCGCGTGATGGACAAGATCAAGACGAATGCCCAGAGGCTCGGGCTCACGCCCGAGGACGTCGAATTCCTCGATGACGTTCTGATCGAGAACAACCAGTGCCGAGAGTTGGCCAACACCTATTCGCAGGTGCTCTCTAGCCTCATGGACGCCCGCGTGTCCGTCGTGAGCAACAATCTCAACGTGCTGATGAAGGCGCTGACGCTGGTGATGATCTCGATCATGATGCCGACGCTCGTCATCAGCGTTTTCTCCATGAACGTAAAGCTGCCCATGGATCAGGAGGGCAGCATGATCCCATTCTGGTTCATCGTGGCCCTTGCGACGGCGTCGGGGGCTGCCGTGCTCCTCCTCTGGAAGCACAAGAGGCTGTGAGGCGCCCCAGCCCTCCGACGGCGGGCGGTCCCGGAGGGCGCCAGGGGGGCCCCAAGATGCTGCCCGCGGCCTTTTCTCCGCCCTTGCGCGGGTCTGGCGACGGGTTTTAGATAATGGGCCCAGTAAACAAATCAGGGAGTCGTCATGGCCGAAGCATTTCCAGGGATCAAGAGAATCGCGTACGAGGGACCGAAGTCGAAGAACCCGCTCGCGTTCAAGCATTACAATCCCGACGAGGTTGTCGAAGGCAAGAAGATGAGGGACCACATGCGGTTCTCGGTCGTCTACTGGCACACCTTCCGCAATCCGCTGTCGGATCCCTTCGGCGTGGGCACCGCGATCCGCCCGTGGGACGACGGGGGAAACAGCGTCGAGAACGCGCGGCGCCGGGTGCGCGTGGCCTTCGAGTTTATGGAGAAACTCGGCGCGCCATTCTACGCCTTCCACGACCGCGACGTCGCGCCCGAGGGCGCCACCCTGGCGGAGAGCCACAGGAATCTCGACGCCGTGGTGGGCGTGCTCAAAGAGGAGCAACGTCGCACCGGCATCGGCCTGCTCTGGGGGACGGCCTGCCTTTTTGCGCATCCGCGCTACGCGCACGGTGCGGCGACGAGCTGCAACGCGGACGTGTTCGCCTATGCGGCGGCGCAGGTCAAGAAGGCGATCGAGGTGACGCACGAACTGGGTGGGGACGGCTATGTCTTCTGGGGCGGCCGCGAGGGGTACTCGACGCTTCTCAATACGGACATGAGGCGCGAGCTGGATCATCTGGCGAGATTCCTGCACATGGCCGTGGACTATAGGAAGAAGATCGGCTTTCGCGGACAATTCTACATCGAGCCGAAGCCCAAAGAGCCGACCAAGCACCAGTACGATTCTGATGCGGCCGCCTGCCTGAATTTCCTGCGCGAGCACGGGTTGATGGGGCACCTGAAGCTCAACATCGAGACGAATCACGCGACGCTGGCTGGCCACACTATGCAGCACGAGCTGGAGACGGCGATCGCCGCTGGGGCGCTCGGTTCGATCGACGCGAACACGGGCGACACGCTGATCGGGTGGGACACGGACCAGTTCCCCACGGACGTGTACCTCACGACGCAGGTCATGCTCAGCATCCTCAATATGGGAGGCCTCACGACGGGTGGCGTGAATTTCGACGCGAAGGTGCGGCGCGAGAGCTTCGAGCCGGTGGACCTATTCCACGCGCACATCGGGGGTATGGACGCCTTCGCACGCGGGCTGAAGATCGCCGCGGCCATCCGCGCCGATGGCCGGCTCGCCGAATTCGTGAAGGGCCGATATCGATCGTGGGACACGGGGGTTGGCAAAGAGGTCGAGTCAGGTTCGGCGTCGTTCGAGTCGCTTGAGGAATATGTCATGGCCAAGGGCGAGATCGCGGCCAACGAGAGCGGCCGTCAGGAGTTCTTGGAGAACCTGATCAACGAATTCATCTGACGCGGGCCGTTTGCCGCGCAGCTATCGGTCGGGGGCGCTGGATCGTTGCGCCTTTATTTCGAGTCAGACGTCATGTCCGTCGCCGCGGGCACCACCGGGGGTGAAAATGAGACGCAGGAGCGCGCTTGCGCGCGATTCGCGCATGGGATCGCCTGCGAGCAGGCTCCTGCGATTCTTTTCGAGTCAGCGCCGGCCCCGGCGCGCCGGGGCGGCGCTGGCCAGAGTGGTCCACGCGTAGGATTATTCATGATGAAACTTCTGGGGGCGGGGCCGTTTGGGACTGCGGGGGCAGAGCGAAGCGACGGCACCGCTTTTGCCTCCGGCGGTTGCCGGACGGCGCCACCGCAATCCAAAACCCTTCCGGCCCGGATCCTGGTTCGGGGCACGAGCCGCGCGCGCGAACCGCGCCTGAAGTCTCTGGCTAGCGGGGGGGATGTAATTCGAAGACGCCCTCTTCGCCGGACGGCGCGATGCTGGCACGCGCGATATGGAGGCCTGCGGCGCGCGCGAGGGATGCGACCCCCTCCGGCGTGAACCGGTTGGAGAAGAAGAGCCTTAGGGATTCGTCCTTCGGGAAGGTGATCCGCTCGCCGAACAGATCGACGCGGCACGCCTGTCTGATGACGAGGCAAGCCTGGATTCGCCAGGGATGCCCCTCCGCGGGCGGGAGGACGGTGAAGCGGATATCGTCCGGCGATGTGGGAATCCCGAGGGACTGGGGCAGGATGGCGAGCCAGCGCCGGGTCGGGGAGTTGTCGTACTGGGGGAGGATGGCGGCCATCTCGGATCTGGGATCGCGGCCGGGGATCAGGTTGGTGCCCACGAGCGCGCGGACGCCGGGACGCTGAAGGAAGGCGCGCAGGAGCGAGGGGATATTGGGCGCGGGGATGTTTGGGACGATGCCAAAGGCAAGCCAGAGGATGGATCCGTGGTGTGGGAAGGCATCCCGCACCCAGGCGGCGATTCCCGCGGTGTTGGAGAGATCGGCCACCAGACCGCGGGCGGCGATGGCGGGCATGGCTCCGCAAACGCGATTGAGCGCCTCGGCGACCATGCCGGAGGAGGCATCGATGGCGGCATAGGCGGTGGCGTGGGAGGCGCGCAAGGTGTCCACGTCCTTCTGTCCGCCGCCGCAGCCGATGCTGGCGAGGCACGTGATCGGCTCGCCGTCGTGCAGGCATGAGGTGATGGAATCCGGATATAGGCGAGCGACGGCCGGATCGGTGCGCGCGGGAGAGTGGGATTCGTGGAGGGCGAGCCATGCGGCGGTCTGGGCCGGGGATTCGTAGTGAAACCTGGCCTCGATCGAGCGTCCGCGAAGGCATGCCGTCAGGGCGGCGCGCCGGTTGCAGGGCCACTGGGATTTGTGGATCGCGAAATCAAGGGTGCCCACGGGTCCGATATTCACAACCCAGCAGCCAACACTCAACGCCCAAGATTCAACAGGCAGTTTCTGCGATGGCGCACGCAGGGCGCCGTGCGGAAGGGGGAGGGTCTCCCGCGGAGGCGCAGGGCCGCAGGGGCTCAGGGACTGGACCTTTTCGTGACTCGGCACCCCGGTTTTTCCAAACTCACTGCGTCTCTGCGGGAGAAAGACCGTGGGAGGCCGGCTGGCCTTCAGCCGTTGTTGGGGGAGCTGGTTCAGGGAGAACCCAACGCCCAACAACCAACATTTAACAACCAACGTCCAGTGGCTGTGTTGGGGGATCCACGGGCAGGTGACGGCAGCGTCGGTCTTGTAGTGCTGTGTTTCGTTTGGCTCTGAAACACGTTTGCAGGGAGGGCCCGCGGCCTTGCGGGCCGGGTCGGCCAGGGTGCCACGCATGCCGGTGGGACGCGGACTCCGGGACCGGCGTCCCTCCCCCTATTCGACCAAGGAGGTGACCGTGTTCCGATTCATCCGGTACCGTGCACTGGTGCGTGGGTCGCCCTGGGATCGCGCGTTGACGCTGGACACACGGGGTTTAAAACGCGCCCCATGGAATGGGTGTTTACCGTGGAAGGCTGGATGGCGCTGGCAACGCTCACGCTGCTGGAGACCGTGCTCGGTATCGACAACGTGGTCTTCATATCGATCCTCGCCGGGAAACTGCCGCACGGGCAGCGGGCGATGGCCTGGCGGACGGGGCTGGGGCTGGCGATGGTCACGCGCGTGCTGCTGCTATGCGCCATTTCGTGGATGGCGGGGATGACGGCGCCGTTGTTTGCGGTATTCGGGCACGGCGTTTCGGGGAGGGATCTGATCCTCTTGGCGGGAGGGCTGTTCTTGATCGGGAAGAGCACCTTTGAAATCCACGATCACCTCGAGGGCGAGGAGGGTCACGCTGTGGACGGGAAGGGGAAAGGGGCCGGCTTCTGGCACACGATCGGCCAGATCCTTGCGCTGGATGTCGTTTTCTCGCTGGATTCCGTCATCACTGCGGTGGGCATGGCGCGGCATCTCTCGGTGATGATCGCGGCGGTGGTCATCTCGCTGGGCATCATGCTCTGGTGCGCCGCGGCAATCGGCGGTTTCGTGAATCGGCACCCGACCGTGAAGATGCTGGCGCTGAGTTTTCTGCTCCTCATTGGTTTTGCCCTGGTGATGGAAGGTTGCGGGCAGCACCTGCCCAAGGGCTACATCTACGCGGCGATGGCCTTCTCTCTGGGCGTGGAGATGCTCAACCTCAAGGCCGCCGCCCGGGCCAAGGCACGGGCGGTCGTCTTGCACAATCGTTTTGGGACGGCGGGCATTCAGGGCACCACCGGGGGTGAAAATGAGACGTAGGAGCGCGCTTGCGCGCGATTCGCGCGTGGGATCGCTGCAAGCAGGCTCCTACCGCCCGGCATCTGAATTTTCGAGCGAGCGACGGGGTGCTGCTAACTTGGTGCCGCCTTCGGCTGGATGACGCCAGGCCCGCGCTGGGCCTGAGCCGACATTCAGTTAGTGGCGACGGCGGGTTGGACGTGGACGAGGCGGCGGTCCCTGTTGAAGGCGACGGTGCCGTCGATGAGCGCGAAGAGGGTGTGGTCTCGGCCCATGCCGACATTGTGGCCGGGGTGGAATTTTGTGCCGCGCTGGCGGATGATAATGGATCCCGCCCGCACGACTTCACCCGCGAAGCGTTTGACACCGAGCCGTTGGCTGTTGCTGTCGCGACCGTTCTTTACGCTGCCTTGACCCTTTTTGTGAGCCATATCGATCTCCTAATGGTTCGCGCGTTCAGCCCCGGATGCCCGTGATCTTTACCCGGGTCATTTTCTGGCGGTGGCCGATGGTGCGGTGGTACCCTTTGCGCTTGCGATACTTGAACGCGACGACCTTGTCGGCCTTCACCTGATCGACGACGTCTGCGGTGACCGACGCGCCCTTGAGGACGGGAGCGCCGATCTGGACGCCTCCGTCGGACGCGACGAGCAGCACTTCGTCAAACTGGGTCTTGCCGCCCGGTTCGACATCGAGCTTTTCGACGTCCAGCGTATCGCCTTCCGAAACCTTGTACTGTTTTCCGCCCGTGCGGATGACCGCGTATGCCATAAGCCTGTTACCCTTTCTCCGGCATGTGGCCGGACAATCGGGAGCTTGAAAACTTGTGCCAGGTTCCGTTAGAACGCAAGAGCAATGTTCGGGTACTGGGTGCACAATTTGAGCCCGTTCGCCTTGGAGTTGGCTCCGGGGGTGGGCCTGCGCTGGTATGGGCTGGCGTACGTGGGAGGGCTTGCGATTGGGTGGTGGCTGCTGCGGCGATGGAGTCGCGAGGGGTGGCTGCCGGTGCCGGAGGGGGAAATCGGGGATTTCATGTTTTGGGTGGCCTTCATGGGTATCGTGGTCGGGGGAAGACTTGGCTATTGTTTCTTTTATCGTCTGCCGTCGACGCTGGCGGACCCTCTGTCGATTCTACGGGTCTGGGAGGGCGGGATGTCCAGCCATGGCGGCATCGCTGGTCTTTGGGTGGCGGTGTGGATCTACTCGCGCCGCAAGCACTTATCGCTGCTGCGCTTGGCGGATGCACTGGCGTTGGCGTCCCCGCCGGGAATCTTTCTGGGACGGTTGGCGAATTTCGTGAATGGCGAGCTGTGGGGGCGTCCGTCATGGGTGCCGTGGGCGGTGATTTTTCCGGGCAGTCCCATGCCGGGGGTGCCGCGGCACCCATCGCAACTTTACGAAGCGGTGCTGGAGGGGCTGGTTCTTGGGGCGATCCTGTTTGGAGTGAAGCGGATGACCCCGCGGCAGGGGGCCGTGATTGGTGCCCTGATGGTGGTCTATCCCATCCTGCGGATCATCGGGGAGTGCTTCCGGGAGCCCGATGAGAACATCCGGTATTTGTGGGGTGGCCTCACCTACGGGCAAGTGCTATCGGCGGGCATGCTGGTGCTCGGATCGATCTTATTGGGCCGGATCTGGAGGACCCGGGGGTCGGGGTGCTAACCCGCATTTTTCACGCGAGCGCGTGAAATATGGGTCCGACAGATTCGCGGGGGACGCTCGCACGAGACTGTCTCAAAATGGCATTGTCCCATGGGAACAAGAGATATCAACGCCCAACAAGCAACATCGACAGCCTTTGGCCCTTCGATGGGTGCGCCATGCGAGCATCCCGGGGGAGGGCCCGCGGCCTGAGGCTGTCTCAAAACTCAAACGCCCAACACGGAACACCCAAAAATCAATGCCCATCTGATGATAGAGGGGACTTCCAATGGTGTGCGGCGCGCGACAATGCACGGCATCTCACAGAGATGCCCTACAAGATTTGTAGGCCGCCTGTGCCAGGCGGCGCGGTTCAGAGGTTTTGAGACACGCTCGCCTCGCGGGCCGGGTTGGCCCGGGCGTTGCGCGGCTGGTGAATCGCGGACGCCGGGGCCGGCGTCCCTCCCAATTGATACTGAGACGCCAGAGCGAAGGTGACGGTCTGGCGTTTTGAGACAGGCTCGCCCCGGCGTCCGGCATTCTCATCCTCCCGCGGGCGTACTTTCCACGGGGAACCCGCACATCTTGGCGTGGATGAATCCGCCGCGGAGGTTGGCGACATTTTCGTAGCCGTGCCCGTGGAGGATGCATGCGGCGAGGTAGCCGCGCTGGCCCTTCTGGCAGTACGTCACGATGGGGCGATTGCGCGGGACCTCGGCGAGGCGGTCGCGGAGCCGCACGACCGGGATGTGATTCGCCCCGCGGAGTGCCCCGAGCTCGGCCAGTTCGTCGGCGTCCCGCACGTCGAGGAGGAATTCGCCATTGGGCCGCCACGTTTCCGGCGAGACGGTCTTGACGTCGCCGCGCGCGATGTGGGAGGCGACGAAACCGGAGACATTGACGGGGTCGTTCGCGGAACCGAACGGCGGCGAATACGCGAGGTCGAGATTCTCCAGATCGAAGACCGTAAGGCGGGCGGCGATCGCAGTCGCGAGGACATCGATCCGCTTGTCGACGCCATCCTCGCCGATGGCCTGGGCGCCGAGCAGGCGGCCCGTGCCTTCCTCCGCCAGGATCTTAAGGAGGAGGGGCTTTGCGCCAGGGTAGTAGCTGGCGTGCGTGTGGTCGCGGGTGAGGGATGTGAAGAAGGAGAATCCTGCGGCGTCGGCCTGACGGGAATTGAGCCCGGTGGTGCCGGCGGTCAGGTGGAGGACCCGGACGATGGCCGTGCCGAGGGCGCCGGGGTAAATGAGCTTGCCTCCCGCGGCGTTGGCGCCCGCGATGCGGCCCTGTCGGTTGGCGGGACCGGCGAGGGGGATGCGCACCCGTGCGCCCGTTATGGCATGGGTCGTCTCGGCGGCATCGCCGACGACGTAGATGTCGGGGTCCGACGACTCCATGCGGCCATTGGCTTTCACCCCGCCGCTCTTGCCAATCTCGATCCCGGCATCCCTGGCCAGTTCGACTTCCGCCCTGACGCCGACGCTCAGGAGGATCAACTCTGCGGGGATCTCGGTACCATCGTCGAGGAGCACCGACTTTTCCGTGAACGCCTTGGCCCCGGCGCCACAGCGAAAATGAAACCTCTCTCCCTCCAGTTGCCCCTCGAAGTGGGTTCCCATGTCCGGGTCGAGGGTGGGAAGCACGTGCGGGCTTTTCTCGATGACGGTGACAGTCATGCCTCGGTGGAGAAACGCCTCTGCCATCTCGAGGCCGATGAAGCCGCCCCCGATAACCACCGCGGTGCGGGGCTTTGGGGTGTTGACGAATTCCGCGATGCGATCCATGTCGGGGATATCACGAAGGGTGAATACGTGGGGCAGGCCCACGCCCTCAAATGGGGGGACGATGGGGCGGGCTCCCTGGCTCAGGATCAACTTGTCGTAGGGGACCTCCCGCCGCGCGCCATCCGGGCCCTGGACCTCGATGGTTTTCCTGTCGCGGTGGATTCGGGTGACCTCGTGGTTCACGTGCGCGCGGACGCGGGCGCGGTCCCAGAAACCCTCGGGGGTCATGATGAGCAACTTCGAGCGATCCGGGATCTCACCTGCGATGTAGTAGGGAAGGCCGCAGTTCGCAAACGAGATATATGGCCCGCGCTCGAAGATCTGGATGTCGGCATTCTCATCAACCCTGCGCGCCTTGGCGGCCGCGGATGCCCCACCCGCCACGCCTCCAACGATGACGATCCTTCTCACTTCTTGTCCTCCGGACGGCGGTTCCACGGCAGCGCCGCAAGCATATTGCCCATCATGCAACTGTCGGTGATCGCGGCGAAAGCCAGCCCGGCACCCACGCAGGCGGACAGCCAGATCCACCCGGGGTGAACAAAATGTGCCATGACGGCGCCCGTGATGATTAGCAGGCCCGCAACCAGCCGCACCTGTCGCTCGATGGACCACGGCGCCCACGCGTCCCTTTCCACCGGCAGGCCCTCGCCCTTCCATGCCTCGAGCCCACCCTCCAGCACCGTGACCCTGTCAAACCCCATGGCCCCAAGCCGCCGGGCGGCCTCTCGGCTGCGCCGCCCAGACCGGCAGATCAGCACAACCTCGCAGGACCGGTCCAGGCGGGCCGCGCCCGATTCCAGTGAGCCAAGGGGCACCAGCGCCGAGCCCGCGATGCGCCCCCCGGCGAATTCCGCATAGTCCCGCACGTCCACCAGCTGGCAGCCGGCCCCGTGGCGCAGTTTCGTGTTCAGTTCGCCGGGCGCACACGTCGAGCAGCCGGCCGATGCATTCGAGCAGTGGGATTCCATGCTTGAATCATATAGTTATATGCTTATATTGCAACCCCAGAGATGAGATCGCGCGGCAAGATGGGCGGGATGGCCGAGGGGGCGCTGGAACTGGTGGCGGCGAGGTTCGGTGCGCTGGCGGAACCGATGCGGTTGAGGATTCTTCAGGCGCTCGAGGGCGGGGAGATGACGGTCACGGGGCTGGTGGGGACGACGGGGGCGGGACAGGCGAACGTGTCGCGGCACCTGCGGGTTTTGATGGAGGCTGGGATGGTGGCGCGGCGCCGCGAGGGCCCGAATGCGTTTTACAGGATCAGCGACCCGGCGATTTTCGAGCTGTGCGAGCTGGTGTGTCGCCGGATGCGATCGGAATTCAAGGCCGCGGCGGCAAAGTTCCGGTAGGGGGTTGCTTTTGGATTGCGGTGGGGCGAGGCCGCACGCATCCTCCGCACCCCGATGGCCACGAACAAGAAACGGAAGCGTCATGCGGCGACCGCGTCGCCGTACATCGAGGTGCGGCGGTCGGGGATTCACGGGACCGGTGTGTTTGCGGCGCGGGACGTGCCAAAGGGCCAGAGGGTGGTGGAGTACGTCGGGGAGAAGATCGGCAAGGTTGAGGCGGAGCGGAGGAGTCTGGCGCAGATCAGGCGGGCGCGGCGATCCGGTGGGGCGTCGGTCTTCGTTTTCGAGCTGAACTCCCGGCACGATATCGATGGGGCCGTGCCGTGGAACACCGCGCGCTTCATCAATCACTCGTGTTCGCCCAATTGCGAGGTGGAGATCGTGCGCGGCCGAATCTGGATCGTGGCGCGGAGGAGGATCCGGGCCGGGGAGGAACTCACGTACGACTACGGCTATGATTTTGATTCATTCGAGGAGCATCCCTGCCGGTGCGGAAGCCGCCGATGCGTGGGGTACATCGTGCGGACCGCACTCCGGCGGCGATTGAGGAAGGTCTTGGCGGAGAGGCGCCACACGGACCAACTGGCCGCCTGAGGGGCGCCGCGGGGCGGACAATCCGTTGGCCACGGCCCAATGGGGGTCGCCGCCGGCGAGATCGCCCGCGCCATGGCATGCGGGGGCGTTCGGCGCTTGCGGATCCGGGGTCACTCGCCGCGTTTGAGGCGGAGGCTCAGTCGGGATTGACCCCGCGGGATTTTCCAACAAGATAGAGAAATTCTGCCGAGACCCGATTTGAACACGTTTCAACAAGCCAAATGGACCGCGCCAGTGGCGTTGCTGCCGCTGGTGGCGGTGGCACTCGGTGGCTGTGGGCGCAAAGCGTCGACGGCGCCGCCGCCGCCCCCAAGACCTGTGGAGGTCGCGTCGGCCGTGGCGCGCGACGTGCCCCTCTACATCGATGAGATCGGGACGTGCGCCGCGGTCGAGACGGTCGTTGTTCAACCCCAGGTCTCCGGGAGCATCGCCAAGATTCATTTCAAGGACGGGGCGGATGTCCGCAAGGGCGATCCGCTTTTCTCGATTGATCGGCGGCCTTTTGAGGCCGAGCGGGCGCGGGCCGAGGCGGCGCTGGCCCAGGACCGCGTGAAGCGCGATTTTGCCGGGATCAAACTGCGGCGCGCTGAGAAATTGCGGCAGGCGGGGACGATTTCCCCCGAGGAATTCGATGCGGCGAAGAGCGAGGCGGATGCCGCGGCGGCGCAGGTTCATGCCGACGAAGCCTCTCTCGCGGCGGCGCAGATCAATCTCGACTATTGCGAGATCCGCTCGCCGATCGACGGGAGGACGGGCGATCGCAAGGTGGATATCGGAAACGTGGTGGAGGCCAACAAGGCGCGATTGCTCGAGGTCCGGCGCCAGGATCCCATCTATGTGCAATTCACGGTGCCGGAGGCCGACCTCCCCCGCGTTAGGGCTTTCCTGACCGCGAAGAGCCTTTCGGCCGAGGTGTCGATCCCTTCGGAGCCCGATCAAGGCCGCACGGGCCGCGTGGATTTCTTGGACAACACTGTGCAGGGTGCCTCGGGGACCGTGCGCCTGCGCGTCGTGGTCGAGAACGCAGATCGGCGGTTCTGGCCCGGGCAGTTCGTCAACGTTAGGTTGCTGCTGGATACGCTGAAGGGGGCGGTGCTCGTTCCGGCGAGGGCGGTGCAGGTGGGGCAGCGGGGCCCCTTTGTTTTTGTCGTGAAGAAGGACGCGACGGTGGATCTGCGGCAGGTCAAGCCCGGCCAGCGGCAGGGCGATGAGATCGTGATCTTTGAGGGGGTGGCGGCTGGAGAGGTCGTGGTCACGGCCGGTCAACTGACGCTGTCCCCGGGAACCGCCGTCGCGGTCGTGGGAGGCGCGCACGGGTCCTGATGGCAAGTCTCTCCGAACCGTTTGTCCGAAGGCCGGTCATGACCCTGCTCATGACCACCACGGTCGTGCTTTTCGGGGTGCTGTGCTTCCGGAAGTTGCCGGTGAGCGACCTGCCGGGGGTGGATTTTCCGGTCATCCAGGTGAGCGCCAGTTATCCGGGGGCCAGCCCGGAGACGATGGCTGCCAACATCGCCACGCCACTGGAGCGGCAGTTCATCCAGATTCCCGGGATGGAACTGATCACATCGTCGAGCGTGCAGGGCCACACGAGCATGACCCTTCAGTTCGTGCTTTCGAAACGGGTCGATGACGCGGCGACCGACGTGCAGGCGGCGATCAATCAGGCGACGGGCAATCTCCCCGCCGATCTGCCGTTTCCCCCCACGTTTTCGAAGTACAACCCCAACGACCGCCCGATCCTTTACATCGCGCTGACGAGCGAATCGCTGACGCGGGGCCAGCTATACGAGTATGCCAGCACGATCTTGGCGCAGAGGATCAACATCGTCGAGGGCGTGTCCAAGGTGGATCTCTACGGGAGCCGCTCGGCGATACGGATCAAGGTTGACCCCTCGGCACTGGCGCGCCGGAACATGACCATCGACGATCTCGCGGCGGCGATCCGCGCCGGCACGGGATATCTGGGGGCGGGTCAGGTCGACGGTGCGGCCCGGACGTTTCTGCTGCAGCCCAAGGGTCAACTGGACACCGCGGAGGCCTACGGCGCGCTCATTGTCGGAAACCGCGACGGGGCGCCCATCTACCTGCGGGACGTGGCAGAGGTCCGCGAGTCCCTTGCCGACGAAAGGGCGGCCAGGCACTTCTGGGCGCGGGGCTATGGGCGCCCGCCCGCGGCCGTCACCCTCGTCGTGTCGCGCCAGATCGGCGCGAATGTGGTGGCCACCGCGGAGCGCGTCAAGGCGCTGCTGCCGGATTTCCGGCGGGATCTCCCGGGATCCATACAGCTCATCCCGACATTCGATCGCTCGCTGACGATCAGGCAGTCCGTCGAGGAAGTTGAGCACACGCTGATCATCGCGTTCGTCCTGGTGGTGATCGTCGTGTTCGCCTTCCTGGGTCGGGTGGGGGATACCCTGATCCCGATCATCGCTCTGCCGATGTCGATGCTGATCACCTTCATGGTGATGTACCTCCTTGGCTACAGCATCGACAACCTGTCGCTGTTGGCGCTCACCCTCGCGATCGGATTCCTGGTGGACGATGCCATCGTGTTTCTGGAGAACACCGTTCGGCGCATGGAGGCCGGGGAGACGGCGCTGGACGCGACCATCAAGGGCGCCCGGGAGATCAGTTTCACCATCCTATCGATGACGTTTTCGCTGGCCGCCGTGTTCATTCCCATGGTGTTCATGCCGGGCCTGATCGGCAGGGTGTTCCAGGAATTCGCGATCACGATCATCATCGCGATCCTGGCCTCGGGATTGGTGTCCCTGACGCTGACGCCCCTGATGTGCGCCCGGATGCTGCAGAAGCACGCGACCGGCAAGCAGACGTGGCTGGAGCGGACGGTGGGCGCGTTCATACGGAGGGTCGTGGGGGTGTACGGACGCTCGCTGTGGTTCTTCCTGCGGCACCGCTGGGTCTCGCTGGTCGTGTGGGGGGCTTCGCTGGTCGGTTCGGTGGTGCTCCTCCGGGTCCTGCCAAAGTCATTCCTGCCGACGGGCGACAGCGGTTTCATCCGGGGAATCATCATGGCCCAGGAGGGAATCTCGCCGGAGGAGTTGCGGCAATGCCAGAGTAAGGTCGATGCCATCCTGTGCGAGGACCCCGCCGTGAACATCGCGATGACGATCTCGGGGATGTCGGGGCGCACCTCCTCGTCCCAGGCGACGGTGGTGGCTTTTCTGAAACCCCTCGGAGAGCGGCCGCCGATCAACACGGTGCTCGCCCGCCTGGCCAAGGAGATCGCGAAGATCCCGGGCATCGTGCCCTTTCTCCAGGCGATGCCCGTCATCCAGATCAGCACGGGGGCGACCGCGAACACCCAGGGGAAGTACGCGTACTCGGTCACCGGCCTCGATGATGGCCCGGTGCACGAGGCGGCCGAAAGGCTGGCGGAGAGGCTGCGAACCAACCCCGATTTCCGGTTCGTCAATTCCGATCTGAAGCTCAAGACGCCGAGCATCGAGATCGACATCCTTCGCGAGCAGGCGTCGAGCTACGGCATCTCGGCCCAGCGCGTGCTGACCGCACTGCGCAATGCCTATGCGCAGAACTTTGTCTACCTCATCAAGACGCAGACCGACCAGTACCAGGTGATCCTTGAGGTGGAGGACGAGAAGCGTCGGCGTCCCGAGGATCTAGGCCTGCTCTATCTCCGCTCAGACGATGGGGAGCGGCTGGTCCCCCTGAAGGCCGTGGCCCGGTGGCGGGAGGTGATCGGCCCGCAGTCCGTGAACCACATCAATCAGCTGCCGGCCGTCACGATCTTTTTCGACCTCGTGCCGGGGGCGGCGATCGGCGACGTCGCGAAATTCATCGAGTCAACCGCCGAGGAGGTATTGCCGACCGGGGTGCGCGGTCGCCTTGAGGGCGAGGCAAAGGTGTTCAAGGAGACCGTCGAGCAGTGGGCCGTGCTGATGCTTTTCGCGGTGTTCGCGATGTACGTGATCCTGGGCATCCTGTACGAGAGTTTTGTTCATCCGGTGACGGTGCTTTCGGCTCTCCCGGTGGCGACCGTGGGCGGCCTCGCCACGCTCGCGGTTTTCGGGCGCGAGGCAGACCTGTATGCCTTCGTCGGCATGTTTCTCCTGATCGGGCTCGTGAAGAAGAACGGGATCATCATGATCGACTTTGCGATTCAGCGCATGCACGAGGGGATGGGACCCGTGGAGGCGGCGCACGAGGCGTGCGTGGAGAGGTTCCGGCCCATCATGATGACGACGGCGGCGGCGCTGATGGGTGCGGTGCCGCTGGCGCTGGGGCTCGGGGCGGACGGCGCTTCCCGTCAGTCGCTGGGTCTGATCGTCGTGGGTGGGCTGATGGTGTCGCAATTGCTGACGCTCTACGTCACGCCCGCCATCTTCCTTTACCTCGAGAAGGTCCAGGAGAGGTATCTCGATCGCATCCCCCTGCTTCGTTCGCACGGGGCACACGCGGCCCGGGCGGCGGCGGCGGGCGGGTGATGCCCCTTCCTCCACATCCAGGGATTCCATTGATCCTTGTGGTGCTTTGACATGCGGGTTCAAATCAATAGAAGTTAACTGGCGATTCACAAACCGTCGGTCCAGCGACTTTGGGCCATTCGGAGGGATTTCGGCGACGGAGGATTCCGATTGGAAACGCCTGTCGAGGAAAAGCCCAACAGGGGGCGGTTGCCTGCCGCTTTTGTCGTCATTGTGGCTTGCTGCTTGCTGGGGACCATCATGATCGCCGTGGATCTTGCCGCGGACCGGAGCCAGGGGAGTCCTTTTCTCGATATTGCAACAGCGGGGGCGTCTCTGCTGATAGCGCTTGGCATTTGGGCACGGAACAACGCGATTCGACTATTCTTGATTCTCCTGCTCGCGGGAAGTCTGGTTTCGTCAGTTCTATGCGGGGTCTTCTGTGCCTGCCTGATGAGTCGGAACGTCTCGTTTCCCGCCCCGGGTGGCCTGTCGGCCGCCCTTCTCATCATCTTCGGGGTCCTGTTGTTGTGCTGGCTCTACTGGCGACTCCTGATAGGCATCCGGAGCGAATCGGCCCGGCGGCAGTTCGCGGGCTGCGGGCACGATCCTGCCGCAACAGCAAGGGAGAAAAAGAAAGAGTGGGCGGCTATCTGCGTGGGCGCGGTCCTTGTGGGCGCGATGTTCGCGTGGGTTCTACGCGCCGTTCAAAGTCTGGAGACATCGCAACCAGCGCGGTCACAATCCGATGGTCTGCCACCCCGCGAGAGAGAATATCGGTTCGACGACTTCGGCTGTCGGATTCGATTGGACGAGAACCTTTGGAAATGCGGCAGTGCGGAACGTGACGTCTATGGAGGCGGGAAGGTCCGATGCCTCTCGTTCGGTGGGGTTGCCATGGGGTCAGGCGAGCGTTCGGGTTTCGTCTTTATTGCGAGCACCGGAACGAGTTTCGACAAGGGTGCTGACGCCATACTCGTCGACCTGATCGAGGGTTATGAAACACGCTCTTGGAAGATCGTGGCGAAAAGCCGGTCCTTGATTTCGGGGATTTGGGTGCCGTGCGTGGTGGCGCGAAATTCCAAGCAAGAATCCGATGATCTGTTTCGGGCGGAATGGCGATGGCATCATGCGGGGGTGGATATCACCCTGGTGGTTCATTCGGGCTCTGAAAATCTGCTGGGGGAGCGCGATGTCCAGAGTCTCTTGACCGGAATCGAGATGGTGCCGGTTTCGGTGCCGACGGTGAAGGAAGGGACCGGGCCCTCGGGCTACTGACCGGATCGAGAACGCGCCGCATAATTCATGTGAAAACTCCCGCTACGTGGTGCGGGAAATCTTGTCTTCAATCACAAGACGTTGCCACATTGTGGGTTGGCGGACAGGATTGTCCGCCCCACGGTCTTGGGCGCGGCGTGAAGTTTCAGGTCAGATCGCGCCTGGGGGCAAGGTGGTGCAATGACATTCGAGTTGGCGGGTGGGGTTAACTCGATCGCTTGTGCTCGAGCGAAGACTGCGGCAGTCTCGCGGAAACACAGCAGGAGGTGGACATGGGCGGATGGACCAGGAGGCAATGGATCGGTCAGGCGGCGGGGGTCTCGGCGATCGGCGCTTCGGTGGCGCGGGCATTCGGGGCCGCATCGTCGCGGCGCTTTCGGATTGGGGCGTGCGATTGGTCGATAGGGAAGCAGGCGAGTCCCGATGCACTTTCGGTGGCAAAGGACATCGGGTTGGATGGGGTGCAGGTGAGCCTGGGCACCGAGAAGGATGAGATGCACCTGGCACGGGCGGAGGTGCAGGCGCAATACAAGAAGACCGTGGCGGAGACCGGGGTGGCGGTGGCGTCGCTGGCGATCGGCGAAATGAACAGGATCCCGTTCAAGAGCGATGTTCGCACGATCGAGTGGGTGAGCGGAAGCGTGGACGCGTGCGCAGAGATGGGGTGCAAGGTCGTACTCCTGGCGTTCTTTTCGAACGGCGACCTGAAGGGGGACAAGGCCGGCACCGACGAGGTGGTGCGGAGGTTGAAGGGGATTGCGCCGAAGGCCGAAAAGGCAGGGGTGGTCCTTGGCATCGAGAGTTGGCTCAATGCCGATGAGCATCTGGACATTATCCAGCGGGTGGGTTCCCCGGCGGTGCAGATCTACTACGATGTGGCCAACATGGAGAAGATGGGATACGACCTCTACTCCGAGATCCGGAGGCTCGGGAAAGAAAAGCTCATCTGCGAGGTTCACGCCAAAGAGAACGGTTTTTTACTGGGGCAGGGAAAGGTTGATTTCAGGCGCGTCCGCGAGGCGCTGGACGAGGCCGGATACTCGGGCTGGGTGCAGATCGAGGGCGCGGTTCCGAAGGGGGCCGCGATGCTCCCGAGCCATCGCGATAATCTGAAGTTTTTGCGCGGGGTGTTGGGCTAACCCGCTCCAGGCGATCAGGTCCATACCTCTCGGGTGGGGTGGTGCGGGTTGGGTGAGGAGGAGAGTATCGTGAATGGGATGCCGGCGGGCATAGCGTTGATATGGGATTGGTCTTGAGAACGGAGGGACCATGAGGCGGGTTGCATTCAGGATGAAGCTCAAGGCGGGTTTCGAGGCGGAGTACAAGAAGAGACACGACGAGATTTGGCCGGAGCTGTCGCGCAAACTGACTGAAGCGGGCGTGTCGGATTACTCGATTTTTCTGGACCCGGAGACGCTGGCGCTGTTCGCCGTGCAGAAGGTGTCCGACGGCAACACCGCGCATCTCCTGCCGGAGGATCCGGTTGTCCGAAAGTGGTGGGACCACATGGCGGACATCATGGAGACGAATCCGGATCATTCGCCGGTGTGCATGCCGTTGCCCGAGATGTTCCATCTGGATTGAGGAGGGTGGACGATGACGCCGAGGGAGTGAGTGCTTCGGGCGTTCAGGCGGGTTCCCGGGTTGCCGGACCGGGTGCCGGTGGAGTTCGAGTTTTGCGCCTAGCTACACACGCATTTGTCGCTACTTGGGAGGCGTGGCGGCTTCGCGTTTTGGCGGTGGGGCCTCGTAGATGGGGACGAGGCATTCGCCGCGGACCCAGCCGGTCTCCCCATTGGGGAGCCGGAAGAGGCGCCAGCCCAAGAATTGGCGCTCGATGGTGCCGATCGTGCCCGCGGGCAAATCCTTTGTCTCCTGCCGCTCTATGTCGCTGGGGATCGAGCGGAGCACGGATGCGGTGCCGACGATGGCGGCCGAATGATCGGCGAGGAGGCCGTAGTGCGCATGGGCGAGGGCGGCGGCGACCGTGATCAGCGCGGCGAGGACGGGTGCCGCGAGCGCCGGTTGACCGTAGCGCTTGAATCCAGTCCGATGCTGCGCGAGGAGCACGATGGCAAACCCCGTGGCCCCGAACAGGGAGGAGGCCACGACGAACCACTGCCACTGGGCCGGTGAGAGTGACGCGAGCAAACGGACGGGACCCGGGGGGTGGGCGATGGTGAGGAGTTCGCGGTGGATGGCCGGCGGGATCGCCTGGCCGGAGTCGCTTTTCCCCTCCGCATTGCGCGCCGTGTTCAGGAAATTGGCGAGTCGGGGCGCCGGCTTTGAGGCAGCGATGGCTTCGGGGGAGGCCATGCCGGCCTTTTCGAGGGCGATGCCGAGGTTCCACGCTACCGACGCGTCGCGGGGATTGAGGACGCGTGCGGCCGTCCAGTGCGCGACGGCCTCGGACCAGCGGCCCTGCTGCGCCAGCGCCAGGGCGAGGTTATTGCGCGCCCTCCAGTCTGTGGGGGCCCTTGCGACCCGTTCTGCGCAGAGAGATTCGGCCTTGGCGAAATCGCCATGACGGTAGGCTTCGATGGCGTCCTCGGCGCGTGAATCGGGCGCGCAGAAAAGGAGACAGACGACCGTCGCGGTGGGCCAGAGGTTTCGCGGCAGGAAGAGGTGAAATACTGGGACCCTGGGCAGGCGTCGCGCCAGCAGGGCAGTTTCAGCTCGGTCGGGCCAGTCCTCGGGCAGTTTGCCCCCGGGGGCATAGAGGGCGGTCTCGGCCTCGTTCCAGAGCCGTTCCCATTCGGCGACCGCGGCTGCGCCGACGTTCTTTTCCCGTCGCAATGCGGCGAGGAAGTGTTCCCTTTGTGGCGTGGCTTCCGGTAATCCGCAGCAGTGGGCACTGGCCCGCATCCAACGCGTGAGCGCGATGCGGCAACGGGCGGGATCCGGGGCGAGCCGCAGTTCGCCGATTGCCTGCTGTGCATCGGTGCGAGCCCGCCTTCGCCATGCGAGGCTATCCGTGAGCACGGCGCGTTGGCGCGAGAGCGCGAGCCAAAAGATGGCAAGGGCGATGGCGGGCAAGAGGCAGAGCCATGCGGCGGTGGATCCGATGGGCCGGAGGGCCGAGGCCGTGCCGAGCAGGACGTCGCGCGGAAGTCTGGGCGAGGGGTCGAACGCCGGAGCAGGGGGGACGACTTCGGCCGGGGGCGGCATTGGTTGCGACGGTGGCTGGGCCTGTCCGGCGGCAGGCTGTGACTGCGGCGCGGATTGGCTCGTTTTCGGGGCGGGGGTGACGGAAACCTGTACCGGTTCTGTCACGATGGTCTCGTAGCGCGCGGTGGCAGGGTTGAAGTAGGCCCACCTGACGGGACCCAGCGTGTAAGTGCCCGGCCGCGTTGGGATCAGGACCACGTCTTCCGTCAGCGTGCCGTCGAATACCACATTCTCGTGTTGGTCGAGGCGCGCCTTGGAGGGCGGGACGTGGAAGTCGGTGGAGACATCGCGCGCCGGGAGCGCGATGCCGGCATTCCAGTTTCCGGCGCCGGACAGGTCGAGCGTCCAGGTGATCGGGTAGCCCTCGGACACGGATTGTGGGACGATCCGCGAATTGAGTTTGAAGAGGCCAACCGCACCCGAGAACTCAGGAGGCTCGGGGGTGGGAAGCGGTTTGACCTCGATGGTGATCGGATCGCTCTGGACATCCTCGTCCTGATTGAAGGGCGTGGTGAATATGCCGAAGCGCCGGTACCCGGCGAGGTAGCGGACCTTGATCTTTGCGCCCGCAAGGGACAGCGCGCCTGGGCGGTTGGCGACGCACCTCGCGGTCCACCGGTAGCCGACGAACGGCTGGCCGTCCACGGTGGGCGACACGTCGGAGGGCTGGCCCCAGTTTTCCACCGTGACGCCATCGGGTTGCCAATCGACGTCGCTGCGACCGGTGATCTCGATGCTGGAATTGGCGTGTCGGAGGAGGAAGAACTCGACGGTAAAGACCTCGCCCTGCCAGACCTGTGCCTTCGTGGGTCGCAGCACGCCGATGATGATCCTCTTCATGTCCACGGGGGCTGCGGCGCCGATCCGGATCTCGAGTGCCGGGACCGACATGGTGCCGCGGTCCGTGTTGACGGAAAGGGCGGGGATGGTGACGGCGCCATCGCGCGTGGGGCGGACGTTGTAGGTGAGGCGAATGGTATTCGAGATGACACCATTCACCCACGAGTGATCCTCGGCGCGGGACATGCCGCCGAGCGGCTCGAGTCCGTCGATCGCGGGAAGATTGGGGACACCGCCTTTCGGGCTGCAGTTCTCGAAGACGAGCGTGAGTTGACCCGTCTGGCCCTTGGCAAAGGATTCGATGGGCTGCTGCCAGAAGACCCTCTGTGCGGTGGCATGGGTGGCGAGGCAAAGCAGGGCGACCGCGGCGGCGGACAGGCGACGGGACACGGGGATTCCTGCGGCCATCACCAGTCCTTGCCTTTCTTGGGCTGTTCCTCGTGCTTGCCGTCCATCTGGTCGAGAATGTAGGCGAGCCGGGCGGGTGAATCGAGATCGCGGGCCCGCTCGTACCGGCGGAAGGCTTCGGCGAGTTCGGGGTTTTCCTTGGCTTCGCGGTCGGACTCGGTGGGTTGGCCGCCGACGCGCTGAGTGGTGCCGGGTTTCGGTTCGGGCTGTTGGGCCTGCTCGGATTTGTTGGTCAGGCCGCTGAGCGATTGGCTGGGGTCCGCCGGTTTGTCGCGTTGCTGTCCGTCCTGCTGCTGCGCGTCCTGGGGTGAGTCTTTGCCGTCTGAGGGCTGTTTGTCCGAGGGGGAATTCTGTTGCTGCTCCTGTTTCTGTTGGGCGTTTTCAGATTTCTGATTCTCGGACTGTTGGTCTTGGCGGCTGCCGGAACCCTGCTCTTGCTGCTGTTTGTCTTTCTGTTGGTTCTGGTCCTGCTGCTGGTCTTTCTGTTGCTGTGGGTGTTCCTCGAGGAGCTGGCGGAGCTGTTCGCGGAGTTCGTCCCAGGGTGCGGCTTTCGGGTCGATTCCCTGGCCGGCGTCGACGGCATCGATGCCGTCGAAGATGACGTTGCGGCGCGCATCCCGGTCATCTTTGAGGGCGGTTGGGTCGATGGCGGCATCGATGGTGGCGCGGGCGATGCTCGCGAAATCGGAGGCGGGCGGGCCGGGTTTTAGTGGAACCGATCGGAGCAGGTCCTTGAGCCTCGTGCTGGCGTCGGCCGGGGCGGGGGGCAGCTCCGGTGCGGCGGCGCGGTGGATAGTGGGGCCGAGGCAGAGCAGTGGTAACAAGAGGAGAAGCGGGATGGCCTGGGGCTGGCGGCGGGCCCGGCTTATCTGCGGGGGTGCTGTCAGGCGTGCCTCGACCGGTGCGGTGGTGCCGCGGCGCGGCGCGCGGATTCGCGGCACGGACGGGAATTCGCGCCAGAGGCTCAGGAGGAGCAGAAAGACGCCTGGCGCAAGGAACCACTGGAATCGTTCGATGTACAGGCGCTGCACCTGGTCCTCATAATCACCGCGGGTGCCCTGTGCCACGGTGGCCTCGATGAGCGTCGCGATATCGACCCAGCCGCTGGCGTCGCGATAGGCGCCGCCGGTGGATCGCGCGAGTTCCTCGAGCGTGGAGGAATTGAGTTTCGACAGGACGGCGGCGCCTCGCTCGTCCTTCAAGAAGGCGCCGTCGGCCGTGGGGATGAGGGTGCCCTTGGCGGTGCCGACGCCGAGGGTGATGGCGCGGATATTCCGGGTCTTGAGATTCTGTATGTGGCGACGCCAGGACTCGGTGTGGCTCTCGCCGTCGCTGAGTACGACGAGGAAGCGATCGGCGTCGGTACCTTCGCCGAAGGCCTCGAGAGCGGTTTGCAGGAGCCGGTCGTAGTCGGTGCCGCCCTGCGGCAGGTAGGCCGGGTCTAGGCCCGGGAGGAATTCGCGGAGGATCTCGTAATCGGGGCTGAGGGGGCTCTGGAGGAAGGCGGTGCCGGCGAAGACGATGAGGCCGACGCGTTCGCCGCGGAGCGCACCCAGCAACGCGCTGACGAGCACCTTGGCGCGCTCAAGGCGCGAGGGCGGCACGTCCTTGGCGGTCATGCTGCGGGACAGGTCTAGGGCGATGAGCACCTCGCGGGCCTGGCCAAAGACCTTGATCTCATTGGAGCCCCATCTTGGCCTGGCGAGCGCGAACGTGCAGATGGCGAGTCCGGCCCAGAGGGCGATGCGCCGCGGCAGGTGGGAATTGCCGGGCGCGGGCCTCAGGCCCGACACGGAGGCCCAGAGGCGCGTGATCAGGGGCCAATGGAGCTGTGCGGCGTTGGCGCGGCGGCGCAGGTCGAAGAATGCGAGGGCCGCGATGGCGGGCAGGGCGATGAGCCAGAGCGGTGTGGCGAAGCTCATGCGATCGCCTCCTTCGCCACGGTGACCCTGGAGGCCAGTGCACCGAGGACCCAGAGGAGGGCGCCGGGCACGGCCAACCACGCGAAGTACTCGTCGGTAAGGCTATAGGAGGTTCCCTCGAACTTGATCTTCTTGGCCCTATCCACGGCCTCGAAGGCCGCGCGGATGGTGCCGGAGTCGTGGGCGCGAAAGTACTGGGCCCCCGTCATCTGGGCGATCTTGATGAGGGTGTCCTCGTCGAGTTCGTTGCGGATGCGGTGGTATCCGATGAAGTTGCCGTCCTTATCGTAGCGCCGGATCCTGCCGATGCCATCGCGGCCTGCGCCGATCGTGTAGACGGGTATGGTGCGGGTCTTCGCGATATCGGCCGCGTCCATGGGCGCGATGGTCCCCCGGTTGTTGGCGCCATCTGTCAGGAGGATGATGAATGCCCCCAGGCGGTGGGAGTCCTGCTGGCGGGCGGATTGCTCGAGGCGGGTGAGCGCGACGGCGAGCCCATCTCCGATGGCGGTGCCCTCCTCGGGCACCGTGGACGTGGTGAGGCGCGCGGCCTGGCGCTTGAGCCATTCGTGGTCGAAGGTGAGGGGCGCGAGGGTGTACGCGCGACCGGAGAATATGACCATGCCGATCCGGTCGTTTGGGCGCTCCTCGATGAATGCCTTGATGACGGGCTGCACGGCCTCGAGGCGCGTGATGGAGGCGAAGCCCTGCTGGTAATCTTCGGTGGCCATGGAGAGCGATAGATCCACGGCGAGGATAATGTCGTAGCCCTCGGTGCGCCGCTGGTGTTTTTCCTGGACCTTCTGGGGGCGGGCGAGCGCCGTCGCGAGGAGTGCGACGCCGAGGTAGGCCATGGCCTGCGGCAGGCGGGAGGCGCGGATCATCGCGGGGTGGTGCCAGCGTGCGGCGAAAGGGACGACGAGGACGGGGGCACCGCGGCGCGAGCGCAGCCAGGCCACCAGCGGTAGGGCCGCGAGGAGGCATAGCCATTCCGGATTTGCCAGGCGCCACTCGGTCATGATCTCAAATATCGTCCAAGGTTTGCGGGTCGCATCGTATTTCACCTCAATGACGTATGGCCGAAGCCATCCGGCGCTGGAAAAAGCCCACGAGGGCATCGAGGAGGGGTTCGTCGGTGAGGGCGGCGAGGCGGGTGAGGGGGTCGGGGAAGACGGACTGCCAGGAGGCCTCGCGTCGGGCCACCCACTGGCGGTGGGCCTCTCGCTGGGCGCGCGATGCCGTGTCGATCTGGATGAGGTGGTTTTCGACGGGGTCGAAGACGGTTAGGACACCGCCCTCGGGAAGGGTGCGATCCCACGGGTCGTCGATCCTGAAGCCCATGATCTGGAAGCGGCGGCGGAGGGCGGCCCAGCCCTCGGGTTCCTTGGCGGAAGCGAAGTCGCCCATCCAGATCAGGATGCTGTGTCGCGGCATGGCGCGGTTGACAAAGCGCCATGGGATCGCGGGGTGCCCGGTGAAGTCTTCTGGCGGTGGCTGGGCGAGGAGGGATGCCGCGGAATGGAGGATGGGGCCGCGGCCGCGCGCCGGGGGGCGGAACCAGTAGTGGTCGGATCCGGCGCAGAGCACGGCGAGGCGGTCACGGTTGGCGGCGCAGAGGAGGGAGATCAGGGACGCGAGTTCCATGAGGGCCGCGCGCTTCGTGCGGGCCGCGGAACCAAACTGGAGCGAGGGGGAATCCTCGAAGAGTATGGCGATGGTGAGTTCGCGCTCCTCGATATACTTCTTGCGGAAGGGCTCGCCCCGCCTGGCGGTGACGTTCCAATCGATGTCGCGGACATCATCGCCGTACTCGTACTTGACGACCTGATCGAACTCCATGCCGCGGCCGCGGAATGCGGATCGGTACTCGCCGCTGAGGATGTCTTCCGCGGCGTGGCGCACGCGCCACTCCATCCTGCGCAGCAGGGCGATGGGGGGGGCGGTCTCGTCGCGGGCGGAGGGCATGGGGTTTGCGAGGGCTCTCACCTCATGCTTCGGCGGTATCCGCCGGGACCGGCGTGGCCTGGAGGACGTCGGATAGGAGATGGTCGGGCGTGATCTCTTCGGCCTCGGCCTCGTACGAGAGGCCGATGCGGTGCCGCAGGCAGTCGAGGTAGAGGTCCTGGATGATATCCGGCGTGACGTATTGTTGGCCGCGCATCCATGCGAGCGCGCGCGACGATTGGAAGAGCGACAGGGAGGCGCGGGGCGATGCCCCGAACTGGAGGAGGCGCTTCCCATTCTGCGAGGCCTCGGCGCGGGCGCGCGTGGCGCGCACCAGGGCGAGGATATAGTCTTTGACGGGGTCGGCGACATGGACGTCGTCGACGTGGGCACGCAGCGCGAGGAGTTCTTGGCCAGAGGAAACCGCGTCGAGCTGGGGCTGGGCCGTGACCTGGCCCCATCTGTCCATCATGGTGCGTTCCTCCTCGGCCTGCGGGTAGTCGACGAGCAGTTTGAACAGGAATCGGTCGACCTGGGCTTCCGGCAAGGGATAGGTGCCCTCCTGTTCGATGGGATTCTGGGTGGCCATCACGAAGAACGGCTGCGGGAGTCTGTGAGACTGTCCGCCAATGGTGACCTGGCGCTCCTGCATGGCCTCCAGGAGCGCGCTCTGGACCTTGGCGGGTGCGCGGTTGATCTCGTCGGCGAGCACGAGATTGGCGAAGACGGGGCCGAGATGCACGGAGAAGGCGCCGTCCTTGGGCTGGAAGATCATCGTTCCGACCACGTCGCTTGGGAGGAGGTCTGGGGTGAATTGGACCCGTTCAAAATCGACGCCCAGGGCTTGGGCGAGGCTCTTGACGAGGAGGGTCTTCGCAAGGCCGGGCATGCCCTCCAGCAGGACGTGGCCGTTGGCGAGGAGGGCGACCAGCATGCGCTCCACGACCTTGTCTTGGCCGATGACGGCCTTGCCGACTTCGGCCGTGATGCGCGCTGACCAATCTGACGGTGTGCTCATAATTTGGGTGAAACAAACAATTTGAACGAACTGTGCGATTTGCCAAGGATTTGAAGAAGGCCGATTTGGGGAGCGATTCGAGGGACGGATTCGCGGAGTCACATCCCGTGCCCTGCAGATGGGGCATCACCGGGGATGATAATGGGAACGTAGGAGCGCGCTTGCGCGCGATTCGGGGGCGAGATCGCCTGCAAGCAGGCTCCCACGTCTCGTCATCTGGTTTTTTGAGTCACGCCCTGGGCGTGTGCGCGCGCTCAGGCACGGCGGCAGCGGCGGCGCAAGGCGAGTCCGGCGAACGGCAGCAGGACACACACCCAAGTCGAGGGTTCGGGGACTGTCAGCAAGTCCGACCAACCACCGTCGGGTTTGTCCTTGTTCAGGTTTATGTGTTGCGACGACGTAGCGAAGGCCACACTGAATTGATCTGAGCCCGTCAACGACGTCATGGCCGCAAAATCGCTCCATGAGATGGCTATGTCGACGAAGTAGTCGCCGTCCCCACCGAGGGCCGTATTCGCCAGCACATATTGGCTCCACGTCCCTATGGCCCCCACGGTGACTTGGTTGCTCGCAACATTCTGCAACTGACTTACCCCTCCCCAAGTTGGCGATGAGGAAGGACCGTAGTCCGTGGAGGTTTGGACGATTTCGACCCTAAGGTCGTTGGCATCATCGATCTGGAGTATGTAGTCAACGAAGTCATCGCCGTCCGTATTCAGCAGAACAGCATAGACGCTCATACCAGCCACGGGCTGATCATCGACCCGCACACGGAACATCAGATTCGCGGCGTCGCGCGCAGTGTAGGCCGTGGCATTCGAGATGCTGCCAATGCTGCCAACCAGATCGTAGTAGTTTGGCATGGGCGCCGCATACGCCTGGGCATCCACGTTGTCTGTTTCAACGTCCACATAGTTTGACCCGCCCACGGTGATGACCGTCCAGTCAAGCAGGCTGGAGGGGAAAGTGGGGTCGGCATGTACTGGCGACACCCACGGCGCCAAGACCAGCGTCGTAAGGTACAGTCCAATCTTCTTCATGGTCATCGTACTCCTCCTGCGAACCAAGTATCAGGTCCGCTACAAAGGAGATTACGGTGATTCATGGCACACGCAAATGTTTTTCCCACGATAATAGTTCCATCTAATCAGATCATGCGATTGATCTCCGGCGTTGTTGTGAAATGTGGATCTGTTTATGCACGAACGTGGGGGCATTTCTTGGGCCCTCCAGGAGATTCCGTGGGCAATCCTGTGGGAATTCGGGCCATCTGACCCGGAAATTTCACAGCCTGACGGCTGTGGATTTTCCGGCCTCTCGGTCAGAGACCAAAAGCCATTTGGGGACGGATCCGTGGAGTCAGTTTCCCACGCCCTTCAGACGGGGCACCGCCGGGGCGGAAGATGGGACGTCGGAGCGCGCTAGCGCGCGATTCGAATCGCCTGCAAGCAGGCTCCTACTGCCCGGTGTCTGATTTCTCGAGTCAGCGCCTGAAGTTTCTGGCTCGGGACTTTCTGAAACTCGTCGGGCCGTTAGAGTTGTTTTGTGGAAGTGGCGTACGATGCGGGCGTCCGGGTGCCGGGGGCCGAGTTGTGGTTGGATCCGTATGGGGTCAAGCCGTTCGCATTCGTGTCGCACGCGCATTCGGACCATCTGCGGGCGCACGGGGTGGTGTTTGCGTCGGAGGCGACGGCCGCGCTGGCGCGCGAGCGCCTGGGGAAACGTGCGCGGTCGCGGTACACGACGCTGGCGTTCGGGTGCGAGGCGCGGCTGGGGGATGTGGGGCTCGAGGGGCCGGGCCAGGATTGGCGGGTGAAACTGTTGCCTGCGGGGCACATTTTGGGGTCGGCGATGCTGCGGGTGGAGGGGGATAGAGGGTCGCTGCTATACACGGGGGATTTCAAGTTGCGGGAGGGTCGCGCGGCGGAGAGGTGTCGGCCGGAGCGGGCCGACGTGTTGGTGATGGAGACGACGTTTGGGCTGCCGCGATATGCGATGCCGCCATCGGCGGAGGTGGAGGAGCGGATCGTGACTTTCTGTCGCGACGCGCTGGAGGAATCGGAGGTGCCGGTGCTGTTCGCCTATTCGCTGGGGAAGGCGCAAGAGATAATGGCGCTCCTTGGCACGGCTGGGTTGCCGCTGATGCTCCACGAGGCCGTGGCCTCGATGGCGCGCGTGTATGAGAATTGTGGCATGAGATTGCCGCCGTGGCGGCAATGCGATGGAGGGAAATTGGACGGGCACGTGGTTATCTGTCCGCCCGGTTCGGAGGGTGCGCCCGCGCCGGAGGGCGTTGTGAAAACGCGGACGGCGGCGGTCACCGGCTGGGCGATGGATCCTGGGGCGGTGTATCGGTATGGGTGTGATGCGGTGTTTCCGCTGACGGATCACGCGGATTATCCCGATCTGTTGCGGATGGTGGAATTGGTGGGGCCGAAGAAGGTGTTCACCGTGCATGGATTCGCGGTGGAATTCGCCAGTGATCTTCGCGCGCGCGGCGTCGAGGCGTGGGCGCTGGGGCGGGAAAACCAATTGGAGATGCGCGAGATCGTCGCCGGGCTCTGAGGCGGATATCGAAGGCCCAACGATGGCGCGGTTGAACGCGCGAGCGTCTGGGGCGCACGCCAGTCGATGCATGACACAGGCGACCTACAGAATCTGTGGCAGGGCGTCTCTGCAGACGCCACGGGAAACCCTCGCACATGCCCTGCGGACGTAGGAGCGCGCTTGCGCGCGATTCGCGCATGGGATCGCCTGCAAGCAGGCTCCTACTGCCCGGCATCTGTGTTTTCGAGCTAACGAAGGGCGGAACTCACTGCGCGGCGGGGGTCAGCGTGACGGAGCGCACGTTGATGGGTTTCCAGTCTTTGGCGACGGTCCGGAGCGCGAACTTGTGGGGGCCGGCGGCGTCAATCGTCGCCGTGCCCAGTTCGACCGTCTTGAAGGATTCGTAGCCGCCGGTCGGATCGATCGTGACTTTTTGTTTTCGTTCATCGGCGCCCCACTGGATTGTGGTCTTGGCCGGAGCGGCGACAGAGACCGCGACCTTGAAAGACCCGGGTTTGTTGACCTGGTAGGTCCATTCAATCCATGCGCGGGCATCGGTCCAGCCGCCGACGTTTGGCGCGCCGCCCTTGTTCTCCAAGATCAGGTGGCTTCCGTAGCCGGGGTTATTGAGTTCGGCGAAGGGCGCGGTGAGTTCGATCTTGCCGTCTTGGCCTTGCTGGAGCGCGACGGATTCGACATCGAGGGGGCCGGGGATCTCGAGTTTGACCACGGAAGCGATGGGATCCGGGGCGGCGGCCGGGACATCGACCACGATGTTATCCCCGCTCCTCTTGGCCTGCAGGGTGGTGCCATCGGAGAGCAGCGACGCCGCTTTCGGGGCGCTCTTCAGGCCGGGGATGACGAGTTTGCCGTCCTTGGGCCAATCGAAAACGTGGAGATAGAGCGTGGTGCCATCGGCGCGCACTTTCTTCGTGCACCGTCCCCAGAGGAGCTTGTGGAAGGGGCTGGCGGTGGTGCCATAGATCGCCTCGCCATTGACTTTCATCCACGCGCCGACGGCGTGCAACCTCTCGATGCTGGGTTGCGGGATCTCGCCCTCGGGCGTGGGGCCGACGTTGAGGAGAAAATTTCCGCCTTTGCTGACGATGTCGCAGAGTTTCTGGATGAGGTCCGTCGTGGATTTCCAGTTCTCATCGTAGCTTTTGAAGCCCCAGGTGTCGTTCATGGTCATGCAGACCTCCCAGTCACGGTCCTTGAATCCGGTGGCCGGGATGTGCTGCTCGGGCGTCTCCGTGTCGCCTTTGTAGCCGCCGCCGAGGCGATTGTTGTGGATGAGGCCGGGGCGCAGCTTGATGAGAGTGATGAGGCGGTCTGCGCGCTCTTTATTCATCCAGGCGGGTGTATCCCACCAGAGGATGTCGGGCTGGTAGCGGGCGAGGATCTCCTTCACCTGTGGCGCGGCGATCTTGTCAAGATAGGAGTCGAAGCTGCCCTTGTGGGTGTCGTCCCAGCCTTCGCCCTCTTTGAGTCGGGCCTTGGCGCCGCCTGGGTGCGTCCAGTCCTGGGCCTGGGAGTAGTATAGGCCGAAGCGAAGGCCTTGGGTGCGGGCCGCGTTCGCGAGGGGACCGATGAGGTCTTTGCCGCAGGGGGTGGCATCGGTGACGTCCCAGTCGGTGACATCGGATGGGAAGAGCGCGAAACCATCGTGGTGTTTCGAGGTGATGACCATGTACCGCATGCCCGCCTCCTTGGCGAGCTTCGCCCACGTCTCGGGGCGATATTTGACGGGATTGAACTGGCGCGCGAAGGCCCTGTAGTCGGCGACGGGGATTTCGGCGTTGCGCATGATCCACTCGCCGATGCCGGCGATCTGCTTCCCTTTGTAGGTGCCGGCGGGCACGGCGTAGATGCCCCAGTGGATGAACATGCCGAACTTGGCCTCCCGCCACCAACCCATGCGGGCGTCGCGCTGTTCCTTGGTCTCGTTCGCGTAGGGATCGAGGCTCGCCGCGTCCTGCGATGGCGCGGACTGGGGCACCGCGGCGCAGGCGATGACGGCGGCGATCAGGGTTCGGGCGGCGGATCCCCGCCGCCGCGCCGGCGCCATGACGCCGGTGATCGCATTGGCAAGGTTTTCAACGACGGGGCTGTTGCTCATGAGGCACCTCTGTTTCCGGTTTATCCGATTTTGAAAATGCTGCGGGGGCGACGCGGGTCGGGGAATTGCCGATATTGACCTGTGCGTATCGTTTTTTGTCCTGGATGCGCGCAGCATTTTGGGGCCATAGTTGAGGGCGCGCCGCCCGGGGGCACCGTGGGGATGCTGGGATGGGGCGATAGCATGGGGACTGCGGTGCGCGATCATGCCGCTTTCGGGTGGGACGAGAAAGCGGCAGCGATGCTGCCGCACTCCAAAAACGCGGGACGCACCAGCCTTTGGACTGCGGTGCGCGACCGCACCGCTTTGCGAGCAATAGGGATTCTTGAGTCAGGCCCCCGGCTTGAGCAGCGGGAAGAAGATGACGTCGCGGATGCTCTCGGCGCCGGTGAGGGTCATGACGAGGCGATCGATGCCAAGGCCGATGCCGCCCGCCGGCGGCATGCCGTGCTCGAGCGCGGCCAGGAAGTCCTCGTCGAGGCGCTGCTGCTCGCCGCCGGCCTGGTGCTGCAACCTCTCGCGCTGGGCGATGGGGTCGTTGAGTTCGCTGTAACCCGGGGCGAGTTCTTGTCCGTTGGCGATGAGTTCGAAGACATCGACGAGCGACGGGTCCGCCGGATTCTGTTTGGCGAGGGGCACGAGTTCGCGGGGGAGGTGGGTATAGAAGACGGGGTTGATGGTCCTGGCCTCGACGAGTTTCTCGAAGATCTGGTTGGTGACCTCGAAGTCCTCGAGGTCGGAGACGATTTCGACCCCGAGTTCGGCGGCGCGGGCCCTGCGGCCTTCGGGGGTGAGATCGAACCAGTCTGCGCCCGCTGCCTTGCGGACCGCGTCGTGGTATCTGACGCGGGGCCAGGGGCGGGACCAGTCGATGGGGCCGGAGTACGCGAGCGTGGTGGCGAGGCCGGAGATGAGTTCTTCCATCAGGTCGGCCATGAGTTCGAAATCGGCGTAGGCCCAGTAGGCCTCGAGCATGGTGAACTCGGGATTGTGTTTGCGGGAGAGGCCCTCGTTGCGGAAGTTGCGATTGATCTCGAAGACCTTCTCAAAGCCGCCGACGAGAAGTCGCTTCAGGTACAGCTCCGGTGCGATGCGGAGGTAGAGGTCGATATCGAGCGCGTTGTGGTGGGTGACGAAGGGGGTGGCCGCGGCGCCGCCGGGGATGGGCTGCATCATGGGGGTTTCAACCTCGAGGAAGCCGCGGGATTCGAAGAAGGCGCGGATCTCCCGGACCGCGCGAATGCGGGCCAGGAACACTTTGCGGACCTCGTCGTTGGTGGCGAGGTCGAGGTAGCGCTGGCGGTAGCGCTGCTCGTGGTCGGTGAGCCCGTGCCACTTGTCGGGGAGGGGGCGGATCGCCTTGGCCAGCAGGGCGAAAGATTCGACCCGGATGGATTTCTCGCCGGTCTTGGTGGTGAATAGGGTCCCATCGACGCCGATGAAGTCGCCGAGGTCGGTGAGGGTCTTGAACCGGGCGTATGCCGCTTCGCCGAGGGCATCTTTCTGGATGAAGATCTGAATGGTGCCCGAGGCATCGCGGATGTGGGCGAAAGCGCTCTTGCCCATGTCGCGGCGCGTCATTATGCGCCCCGCGGCGCGCGCGCGGCGGCCGTCCTGAAAGTTGTCTTTCAGCGATGCGGCGCTCTGGGTGTCAGGGAACCGGCCCCCGAAGGGATCGATATCCTGCGCCCGGAGGGCATCGAGCTTCGCGACACGCTGCTGCATTAACTCCTGTTCGTCGGGCATAACGGAGTAGTTTCGTGGTTTGGGCGGCAAGATTCAACATCCAACATTTAACGCCTATGTCGGTGCTGGAAGTTGCCGTCGGATTGGTGTAAATTAATGCAGAAGCACCTGCGGGCGAGGGGGTCCCCTGCAGGTCATGGCGAGAGCGTCGGGAGGGTCGTGGTGGCCGAGTTGAGAGTGGAGGAGAATCTCGATATTGGGGCAGGTCCATCCCCTCGGATCCGGGAGGAACTATCGCGCGGATCGAGGGGGATCGAATGACCGTCGCGATGGAGACACGCATCGCGGGGTTGCGGGATAAGTTTGCTGCGGCATGGGATGCGGGTTTTCCACCGAGGATCGAAGAGTATCTCGTTGGGCTGCCGTCGGAGGCAACCACGGACGATCATCACCTGTTGCTTGAGGCACTGGTTCAGACAGACATCCTGCATCGATGGCAAGTTCGGCGCGGTGCGAGCCCGAGTCGGGCGGAGCGATCGCCCGTAGGGCCGGAAGACGTGACGCAGGCGGCTCCCGACTCGCCGCTGCTCGAAGATTACGTCGCGCACTTTCCCGGACTGGGGCCGGTCGAGGGGTTGTCGGACTCGCTCATTGCGCAGGAGTATCGTGCGCGCCGATTGGCCGGGGATAACCCGGGCATAGCGGAGTACGCGAAGCGTTTTGCGGTGCGGGGCGGCGAAGTGTCGCGGTTGATCGAAAGCACGGAGGCCGGCCTTCGGGAATCGCCAGGGACGCCCAGGACCGCTGGCGGGTCGGGAGAACTTGGCGCGAACGGGGTTCCGGGCTGGGTGCCGCAGTTGCCACACTACGAGTTCGAGAGCGTGCTCGGTCATGGTGGCATGGGCATAGTGCTGAAGGCGAGAGATACGCTGCTGCGCCGGACCGTGGCGATCAAGTTTCCCAAGATCCTCTCGGGGGTTGGCGAGGAGCGCTTCATGCGTGAGGCGCGCACATTGGCCCCACTGCGGCATCCCAACATTTGTCCTATCTACGAGTTGGGGGAGAAGGATGGTTGGCCGTTCATCGTCATGGGTTTCATCCAGGGCGAAACATTGCGGGAAAGGCTCGTGCGGGACCGGCCAACCCCGAGGTTGGCCTGCGAACTGGTCGTGAAGGTAGCGCGGGCCGTGGCCTACGCGCATGGGCACAACGTGCTCCATCGCGACATCAAGCCCGGGAACGTGATGATCGATGCCGAGAGCGGGGAGCCCGTGCTGACGGATTTTGGATTGGCCCGCGAGATTGAGATGCATGACAGCCAGCTCACGCGACCCGAGGAGATGCTCGGGACCCCGGCGTACATGGCGCCAGAACAGGTGGGTGGAGAGGCGGACAAGATCGGGCCGCTCACCGACGTGTATGCGCTGGGCGTGTTGCTCTATGAGTTGATGATGGGGCGCCGTCCCTTTGAGGGTCCGGTGGGCGCGGTCTTGCAGGCCCTGCAGTCGGAGGAGCCGGTCGCGCCGCGCAGGCTGGTGCCGCGGCTGCACCGGGATTTGGAGACCATCTGCCTGAAGGCGATGGCGAAGGACCCTGCCGGTCGCTACGGTTCGGCCCAGGCGCTGGCGGAGGATCTAGGGCGGTTTCTGGAAGGGGAGATGATCCTGGCCAGGCGGATGGGGCCGCTGGGCCGGGTGGGTCGGCGGATGGCAAGGCACCCGTGGGTTGCGGCTGGTGCGGGGGCCGCGGCGTTGTCGGTGGGTCTGGGCGTGTTGCTGGTGTCGCAGGCCAGCCGCAGGCATCAGGTGACCGCGCTGCGGAGCGAGTTGGAGACGGAGTTGGCGGGGGGCGACTGGTCGGACGCCGCGATCGGAGGAATACAGGAGAAAGTGGCGAAG
Organism: Verrucomicrobiota bacterium; assembly: GCA_029560585.1. Taxonomy (GTDB): domain Bacteria; phylum Verrucomicrobiota; class Verrucomicrobiia; order JADLBR01; family JADLBR01; genus JADLBR01. The sequence continues at coordinate 69,801 of JAKQKQ010000026.1, forward strand.
CTGTCGCGTCTGGCACCGGCCGAAACCCACGGGTGCCTTGCCATCCGCCGACCCACCCGGCCCAGCGGCCCCATC
>JAKQKQ010000054.1 GCA_029560585.1 Verrucomicrobiota bacterium
GACGCGGGATGGCCCCGCGTGGTTTGGGCATCCGTCACGAGGACGGCTACCGGCAGTGGAAGAGAAACGCGACATCCCGCGTCCCCGCGATCGTTTGCTCGCCAGCTGGATCACGGAGGTGTTTCACCTCTTGGACCCCTAGCCGGCGGCGGAAAGGCCGGGCTGTTCATGCCCGGTCCCTTGTGGAACAGCGCCCGCTTTTGAACGGGACGCACTTCTCCTGTCGTTGGCTGCGAAGCAGCATTCCGACGGACCTGACCGCTCGATCGCATCGCCCCCGCGCCGTTGAACATCGCGACTGCCCTCCATGCGGAGGCGACGGGCGCATTATCGCTCAGGTCAGTGGGGGTGGGGATGGAGGTTTTTCTATCCCTCAGCTGGTGCGGGTTAGTGGGTTGATTGGGTTGGGTTTGGCTTTGCGGGATTCGGCGGAATTGCGCGCTGGTCTGGCCGACCCCCACCTGTCCTCCCCCTGCGAGGGGGAGGACAGGTGGGGGTCGGGTTCAGCGTTCGAGTTGATCGAGATAGCTTACCGTCCAACGGCCTCCCACACCCCACCCTCTCCCCACAAGGGGGAGAGGGTGGGGTGTGGTGACGAAAAACAAAAACGGCGAGCGGTTGCCCGCTCGCCGTCATAGTCAGTCAGTTGAACATCAGGTCTTGTTCTTGATGTTCGCTTCCTTGGCCACGGCCCGGTCTTCGTGATCGAACTGGATCGGGGCGGCGCCGGGGGCTGCGGCGGCGTAGGCGCGGGACTTCTTCGCCAGGCGGGCCATCGACTCGCCCATCGTGCCGGCTGACATCGCCATCTGCTTGTCAGCGACAACACCAACCGACGACGCATCGCCGATGTTGTCGAAGTTGGCGCCGAGGAAGATGACTTCCCAGCCCTTGGCCTTCACACGCTCGAGCGCGGCTTTCACGCCGTCACGCGTGACTTCCTTCGAGGCGTTCTCCTGTCCATCCGTCATCACCACGATGACGGCCTTGTCGGGCTTGTCGGCGTCGGCGAGCGCGATGATGCGGATCAGCGAATCCAGCAGCGGGGT
>JAKQKQ010000057.1 GCA_029560585.1 Verrucomicrobiota bacterium
TTGGACTGCGGTGGCAGAGTCCGGCAACCGCCGGACGACGCCACCGCTTTGGCAGCGCGCGAAGCGCGAGCCGGGACCATCGGGTTCGGCTCCGCCGGGGGCAAAAGCGGTGCCGCCGCTTCGCTCTGCCACCGCAGTCCAAAAAGGCCCCGCCCCCAGAAGTTTCATCATGAATCATCCGGCGCGTGGACCCCTCTGGCTAGCGCCGCCCCGGCACGCCGGACGCGGCGTTCTCACCGGCCGTGGCACCATTGCCGCGCCGAAGCCCGCTTTGCAACGGGCGCGGGATGATGTTAACTGCCTGAGGCGACCCGCCCGATGGCGGACCACCGCCGGAAACAAACCGCATGGGCCCCTCACAGCCGAGTGACCATATCCGCGCCTGGGCGATCTCAGCCTGCTTCCTCCTCGGTGTGCCCGGCGCACCTGCGCTGCTCACCCCGGATCGCCTCCTCGTGGTCTATAATGAATCTCTGCCGGCCTCCCAGGAGGTGGCCCGATACTACTGTGCGGGTCGCGGCATCCCGCCCGAACGCATGCTCGGAATCCGCTGCCCCGCGGTTGAGGAAATCTCGCGCGAGGAATTCGAGCGCTCGGTGCGGGACCCCATCGACGCCCAATTCGTGGGCAAGGGTTGGATCGCGCGAGAGTCCAAGGAGGTCCGCCACGAGCGCCGGTCCGTGCGCCTCGAGATCCCCACCCACAACGAAATCTATGGCATCGCGCTCTGCTGGGGCGTGCCGCTCCGCATCGCGGACGACACCAACCGCGCCGAGGCCGGCGCCGCACCGCAGGCGCGCACCACCGCCGCGGCCGTGGACTCGGAACTGGCCGTCCTGCCCATCCGGGGCACGCGTCTCAGCGGCCCCCTGGCCAATCCTTTCTACAGGTGCCCGCAAGGATTCGACGGGCGCTTCGCGCGCAATATCATGCTCGTCACCCGCCTCGATGGACCATCGCCCGACACGGTCAAGGCCCGCCTCGATGACGCGTGGCGCGCCGAGCGCGAGGGACTCGTGGGCTGGGCATGCTTTGACGCGCGGGGCATCAAGGATGGCGGCTACAAGCAGGGCGATGACTGGCTGCTGCGCGCGGCGCAGATGACGCGCCGATGGGGCATGCCCACCACCATCGACGAGGGCGATGCCATCGTCGGCCCAGACGCCCTGTGGTCAGATATCGCCCTTTACGCGGGCTGGTATGCCGGATCGATTTCTGGCGCGCTAGCCGAACCTTCCTTCCGCTTCCGGCCCGGCGCCGTCGCCTACCATATCCACTCCTTCAGCGCCAGCACCGTGCGAAATGCCAACGCCGCCTGGGTCGGACCCCTCGTCGACCGGGGCGCCGCCGCGACCATCGGTTCGGTCCTTGAGCCCTACCTCTCCCTGACGCCAAACGTGGATGTTTTCGTGGAGAACCTCCTGCTCGGCCGGACGTTCGCCGAGGCGGCCTATGCCTCGGAGCCAGTGCTGTCTTGGATGATCACCTTCGTCGGCGATCCGCTCTACCGGCCCTTTCCCGAGTTTCCGGAGGCATGGCTCCAGGAACACCTCCGCGTTACGGACGGGATGCACCCGTGGTACTTCTTCGCTTCCGCGAACCGCCGCAAGAATCCCACCAACGTCGGGTCCATCTTCTCAGAGGTCGATGCGTATCTCGCCACTCGCGTTGACCCCCTCGCTCACGAGCTCGGCGGACAATTCTTCGCGGACACTTTCGACCCCGGCAAGGCTATATCCAGCTACACCAAAGGTGCCACCCTGGCACCGGGCTCACCGGCCGCAACCCGCATTAGCCTCAAGGCGGTGCGCTTGCTCACAGAAGAAAAGCGATTCGGCGAGGCCTGGACCATTCTGGATGGCCTGGGAAAAACCGCCGCCGACAACCCCCTCGTCCGCGCCACCGCCGAACAGCTGAGCAAGCGGGCCGACGCGCAGCCCGTGAGCCCGTTCTGGCGCTCGGCGCTCCAGGGCCCCGCCCAGCCCATGGGCACCAACGCGCCCGCATCGCCCGTGGCCGCCAACCCTCCCGGCGGGAGCGCGATCCCGCTCTTCCTCCAGGATCCGTCGACCGCGAGGTCACCCTCCCTCCCCACCAACACAACGCCCCGTATGACAGCCCCAAAAATGACCTTTCCCACTATCAACAGACCTCAGCTCAGGCCGCCCACGCTGGAACCGCACATCCCAAACCCGCGCCCTCCCGACAAATGAACCCCATGCACTCCCCCATCGGCCTCACCGGTGGCCCCGGCTGCGGCAAAAGCGCCGCTGCCACGTGCCTCGCAGATGCGGGATTCGACATCATCGACACCGATGCCCTCGCGCGCGAGGCCGTCGAACCCGGCCGCCGCGCCACCCGCGCCATCCTCCGCGATTTCGGTGCCCGGTTCTTCGATCCCGATGGCCGCCTCCGGCGCGACGACCTCGCGCGACTCGTCTTCGCCGATGACGCCGCCCGCGAGCGCCTCAATGCCATCGTCCATCCCGTGATCCGCGCCATGTGGAAATCTGCCGCGAGGCGATCGGCCGAGGCCGGCCGCCCCTGCGCCGTGGTCATCCCCCTCCTATTCGAATCCTCCCTGGAAAAAGAATTCGCCGCCACCGTCTGCGTGGGTTGCTCGCCCCAGACCCAGCAAGGGCGCCTCCTCGCGCGCGGTTGGGACGACACCATGATCCGCATGCGCGTCGCCGCACAATTGCCCCTCGAGGAAAAATGCCGCCGCGCCACCTACGTCATCTGGAACGACGGCCCGATCGATCTCCTTCGGGACCAGATCGCCACACTGGTCCGGCTGCTGGCCTCCGACCCCCCAAAAAAACTGGGCTTGCAAAACATCGCAACCTGATCCAGCTTTCCGTCGGTTCAGCACCGCCCCGCTGGCCTTCAACCAATCTTTCCGATGGCGCGGAGCGGTTCTCCCGAGGAAATCAATCATGCCTAGATTCAAATCGTACAAGCGTCGGCACCGGGGCCACGGTGGCGGAGGCGGCGGCGGTGGCCACCCACGCGAAGAGGGCCTCCCGGTCGATGACGCCATCATCGACCCGCCAGCACCCCAGGCTTCCGTCGCCCAAGCGCCCCAGCCTGCCCCCGGCGGAGAACCCTTCAATGGATCGGGCGAAGGCTCTCCCGATACCGCCGCCGCACCCCAGGTGCCCCTCAAACCCGGGCTCCAGCTCGAGTTGGCCAAGCTCCAGGACCTCCCCATGGCCGACCTCAACCGCCTCGCCTGCGAGGAGTTCGGCATCGAGAACTACGGCACCCTCCGCAAACACGAGATCATCTTCGAGATCCTGAAGAAAAATGCCGAGCGCCGCGGCAACATGCATGCCGAAGGCGTCATCGAGCGGCTCAGCGACGGGTACGGCTTCCTCCGCTCCTCGCGCTTCAACTACACCCCTTCGCCCGACGACATCTACGTGCCCCCTTCCCTCATGCGCCGCTACAACCTCCGCACCGGCGACCTGGTCTCCGGCGAGATTCGCGCGCCCAAGGAGAAGGAGCGCTACTTCGCCCTCGTGCGCCTCGACAAGATCGAGGGCCGCCCTCCCGAGCAACAGGTCCAGAAGGTCCACTTCGATAACCTCACACCGCTGTTCCCCAATAGGCGCATCATCCTTGAGACAGAACCCAAGGAACACGCCATGCGGGCCATGGACCTCGTCACCCCCATCGGCTTCGGCCAGCGCGGCCTCATCGTCTCACCCCCCCGCGTGGGCAAGACGATCCTCATGCAGAAGATGGCCAACGCCATCACCACGAATAACCCGAAGGCCTACCTCATCGTCCTGCTCATCGACGAGCGCCCCGAGGAGGTCACCGACATGCTCCGCTCCGTCAAGGGCGAGGTCGTGTCCTCCACCTTCGATGAGACCCCCGACCGCCACGTGCAGGTCGCCGAAATCGTCATCGAGCGAGCGCGCCGCATGGCCGAGCAGAAGATCGACGTCATCATCCTGCTGGACAGCATCACTCGCCTCGCCCGCGCCTATAACACCCTCCAGCCCCACAGCGGCAAAATCCTCTCGGGCGGCGTGGACGCCAACGCGCTCCACAAACCCAAGCGCTTCTTCGGCGCCGCCCGCAACATCGAGGAGGGCGGCAGCATCACCATCATCGCGACCGCGCTCATCGAGACGGGCAGCAAGATGGACGAGGTCATCTTCGAGGAGTTCAAGGGCACCGGCAACA
>JAKQKQ010000061.1 GCA_029560585.1 Verrucomicrobiota bacterium
TGGACTGCGGTGGCAGAGCGAAGCGGCGGCACCGCTTTTGCCCCCGGCGGAGCCGAACCCGATGGTCCCGGCTCGCGCTTCGCGCGCTGCCAAAGCGGTGGCGTCGTCCGGCGGTTGCCGGACTCTGCCACCGCAGTCCAAGACCCTCCCGGCCCGGATCCTGGGTCGGGGCACGAGCCGCGCCCGCGAACAGCGCCCGAAGTTTTTGGCTTAGCCCCGCCGCCGGCGTCCGGGGGCGTCGCATCTTCATGGGGAAACTTGACGCCCACTGCCGCCTGATACAGGCGGCCTACAAGACTTGTGGGGCGTCTCTGCGAGACGCCAAATGCGTGCGGAGTTTCAGGTCAGGCGTCATGCCCCGGTGACGGGGCATTGTCGCGCATCAAAACCGCGCCCGGAGGGCGACCGGCCCTAGCCGCCCCCGCCTCCGATCGCCGAGGGAGAAGAACGGTCCGGGGATCCTGCCCATGGGATTTCGGGCCATCGGGCTGGGCCTCTATGCCGCCCCGACGAGTTGGCGGGCCATGTCGACTGCGGAACCGGCGTCGGGGGAGAAGCCATCGGCGCCGATCTCCTCGGCGAAGGACTGGGTGACGGGCGCACCGCCGACGGCGATCTTGACGCCGGCGAGGCCCGCGTCGCGAAGGGCCTTCACGGTATTCTTCATGGCGGGCATGGTGGTGGTGAGCAGGGCGGAGAGGCCGACGAGGTGGGCGGCATGTTCCTTGGCGGCGCTGACGAAGCGCTCTGGCGAGACGTCCGTGCCGAGGTCGATGACGTTGAAATTGGCGCCGGTCCACATCATGGCGACGAGGTTTTTCCCGATGTCGTGGAGGTCGCCCTGGACCGTTCCGATGATCGCGGTGTGGGCTGGGGCGACTCCGGCTTTGATCAGCAGGGGTTTGAGGAGGACCATGCTTTCCTTCATGGCGCGGGCCGCAATGAGCACCTCGGGCACGTAGATCTCGTTATTCTTGAACCTGCGGCCGACATCGTCCATGCCAGCGACCAGGGCCCCGAGGATCTCGTCGGGCTTGAGCTGTCCGTCGATGGCGGCCTGGGTCTGGGCGGTGGCGTTTTTTCGATCACCCTTCTTGATAGCTTCGGTAATCGAGGCGAGTATTGGGTTCATGAATTCCTCCGTGGTTGCGTTTGTACAAACTTGGAGCGGCGCGTCTCCGCGTCGGTCCGGGGGGGCCGACGATGGGCGCTGAGGGCCACCGGGCGGAGCCGATGGCGGTGATCGCCTGCGCTGTGCTCGAGGACGAGGTGAGGCACTTTGCAAAACCTTTTGGGCATATTACCCACATTGAGATTCTGCCGCAAGGCTTGCACAACGAGCCGGACCGGCTGCGGCGGGAGGTCCAGGGGGCGATCGAGAGGGTGGAGGCCGGGTTCCCGGCGGTGTCGGCTATCGCGCTGGTGTATGGGCTGTGCAGCCGGGGTGTGGAGGGGATCTGCCCTTCCCGCTGCCGGGTGGGCGTGCCGCGCGCCCACGATTGCATCACGCTGTTGCTGGGGAGCCGGGAGCGCTACGGCGAGTATGTCGCGAGGCACCCCGGGACGTATTGGTACAGCCCCGGGTGGAACCGATGCCATGTGCCGCCGGGTCCCGAGAGGCACGAGAAGCTGCTCCGGGAATACCGGGAGAAGTATGGGGAGGAGGACGCCGAATACCTGATGGAGCAGGAGCAATCCTGGTTCCGGAAGTATAACCGCGCGGCGTATGTCCACCTTGGACCTGGCTACTCGGAGAACGACGTGGCGTTCTCGAAGCAGTGCGCGGATTGGCTTGGCTGGTCGTTCGACATGCAGGTGGGGGACCCGGGGCTCCTGCGCGATCTGCTCTGTGGCGCGTGGGACGATGCGCGATTCATCGTGATCGGCCCTGGGCAGACGCCGCACATGACCGCCGATGATCGGATCGTGGAAGCGGTCGAGGCTGCGCCGGCCGGGGGGGCGAGAGCCGCGGCGCAGCCCATCGCGTGAGCGTCTGGCCATTGGGGCTAAGACGTGACCGCACCGACGTTTTTTCGAGACAGATCCCATGCCGCCCGAGGGCGGGACGCCCGTGCCACAGGACCGTGGCAAGGGCATCGTGCCCATGGCCACCGCCGAAGGGCGCAAGCCCTTCGCTACTCGGCCGTTACGCCCTATTTTCGAGCTAGGCCTCACAGGTCATCATGCGTTCGATCTTTGCCTTGATGATGCCCTCGCTTCCGGGGACAGACAGGACGTCGCACTCGGAGCCGAGGATGAAAGGGTGGCCGACCTGACGCATGCGGCGGATCAGGTCGCGAGAAAGTTCTCCGACGGAATCCAGCGGGACCTGGGCATCGGAATAGAAGTTCTTCGTGGGGAGGTTGCCGAAGAGAACGGTGGTCTTGGGCACCCAGCGCGAGTCCTCCCAGAGTTTTCGGGAACTGCCGAGGGAGAGGATGGCGGGGTCGAGGGTGGCGAAATCCCGGATCATGGGGTCGATCAGTTCCCCGCAATCGTGGAGGATCAGGTCGGCGCCCAGTTCGTCGAGGGTGGCCTTGATCCGGCGGAGGTTGGCCATGACGAGGCGCTCGAAGATATCGGCGCCGGCATCCAGCTGTCTTGGCGACAGGTAGACCTTATTGGCGGCGGGCTCGCAGACGCAGACGGCGCGCGCGCCGGCATCGACCTGCATTCGGATGCCGCGCTGGATGACGAGGACGGCCAGTTCCAGGGCGATCTCGACGGCGTGAACCTCGGGGTCCTCCGCGCCGGTCACGCCGGAGCCGGCCATGAAGACGGGCGTGATCGGATCGTTGAGGAGTTTCGTCATGAGCGAGAACGGGCCGATGGCCATGCCCGCCGGCACGAGGTCGGGCCGACGGGAAGCGACGTGGCGGATCGCCTCACAGTTGGCGCGCATGCGCGGCGAAGGCGGGGAGTCCAGCGAGGACCGGATGCGCGCGATGATGTCATCCGGGGGGCAGGCGTCGAAGTGGTGGGTGTTCACCTGCGCTTCGGGGATTCCGATCATGGTGAGCAGATCGGCTTTTTCGACCATGAGGTCCATCAGTGGCAGCGCCAGCGGCGTCCTGAATCGGTCGGCGGTTTCCGCGATAACCCGGCCCAGGCCCTCACCCTGGGTGAGCAGCGCGTCGTGGTCGGGTTTTTCGCAGAGCACGAGGTGGGCGCCGATGGGGAAGCGCGCGCCAGATCGCGCGAGGTCGAGATAGAATGAGCGGTCCATGGTTGTCGGGTCCCTTCTGTGCGGCGGGAAGATATTAGGCTACCCGGGGTGCCGGATGCGATCTGGTATGAGGGTGCGGGGATTTTGTATCCCCGTGCTCAGCGGTCCGGTTGGCTCGGCGCGTGTGTTTTCCGGAATTCGAGCGGGGCCACGCCGGCGTGGCGGCGGAAGGCCTTGCTAAAATGGCTCTGGTCACAGAAGCCGCAGTCGAGGGCGATCTGGACGAGGCTCTTGTCGGTGCGGGCGAGAAGATGACGGGCCCGGTCGATGCGCAAACCGGCGACCAGGGCGGTGAACGTGCGGTCGAGCTCTCGTCGCACCACGCGAGAGAAATGGCTGGGCGACATGCCCACGGCGCGCGCGGTCTCGTCGCGGCCGACATCCCGGGAGAGGTTCTTTTCGATGAACGCGACGGCTTTGGCGAGGGAGGCGTTGAAGTGGCCGACACCTTTGGGGATGGCGGCGGCGAGGCGTTCGGCGGTCTCGGAGAGCCAGGCGCCCAGGGCGCGCTCGTCTTGCGGTTCGGCGAGTCGTCGGCGCCAGCGCGCGTGGCCGCCGAGGGCCTCGGCCGGCTCTGCCCCGGCCTCGATGGCTGCCCGGGCCATCATGACGAGGATTTCCAGCGCGAGGTCGTTGAGCAGGTCGGGCCTGTCGGGGGCGGCGCTGCGGAAGCCGGCGAGGATGCGTTGGACGGCACCTCGCGCGCCCCGCCGATCGCCACGGGAAACGGCCGCCAGCAGAGATGGCTCCTCGATGAGATAGACGCGGCGCATGCGGTCGGGCGGCGCGGACTTGAATTCGTGGATTGCCTCGGCGCGCTCACGCTCCTGTCTGCCCCGCGCGCGGTTGACCCCCAGGAGGGCGCCATTCGTCACGTTGCGTTGTTCGGCGATCTCGAGGAGGCCCTGGGCTGCCGATCGGACATGTCGGAGGATTTCGGCTGGGGGTGCGCTTTCCGGTTCCAGGTTGACGCCCGCGGCGACGAGGCCACCGGTGACGCGCGCGTTTCGCATCAGGGGCACAGCCCAGATGGCGAGGCCCGCCGGACACAGGCTGACGCAGGGTTCACCCCAGCGCAGGGCCTCGTTGACGGCGGCCAGGCGGCAGCCGGCGCACGAGTCTTTGGCCCTGGTGGCCCGGCAGGCGCGGTTGCCGAAGAGCAGATCGCCCGATGGCCCACAGCAGGCGAGGACAAAACCGAACCGGCGGCGGTACGCCAGGGCGATGGCGCGAAACTCCGCCAGGGGGATCGGCGGTTCGGCCTGGCGTTTGCAGTCGTGGCTCATGTGCGATGGGTGGGTCAGGGCAGGGCGAGTTCGTCGATGAAACGATCCTCGAATCCCGGATCGAGATTGAGCTCGACGATATCGATGCTCGCGCGGATTTCATCCATTTCCGCCACCGCGCTGCGGTCGAGCAATGCGATGTATGCGCCGGCCAGGGAGGTGTTGCCGACCGCCTCGATCTGTTCCGCCCGGAATCCGGGCAGCAGTCCGCTTCGGATGGCGTTGGCGGGGTCGATGTGCCTTCCGAATCCCCCTGCCAAGAGTACCCGGCTGATGTCGGTGGGCGCCAGTCCGACGCGCTCCATGAGCGTCCTGATGCCCGCGCCGATCGCCGCCTTGGCCTGGAGCAGGTGGGCGATGTCCACTTCGGACATCGTGATCTCGCGATCCGCGGATCGGCCGAGCGAGAGCGCGCGACCGCCCTCGCCGTCGCGGAGAACATCTTTCGGCACGCGCCCGAGGAAGGCCTCATCGAAGCGTCCGGCATGACCGAGCAACCCGATTCGCCGTCCCTCTGCCAAGAAGTCCAGCGCGCCGGTGCCACAGATGCCCTGCGGCGGCAGGCCATTGATGGTCCTGGATTCGATGCGGAATGGATCATCGCTCATCCGGACATGGCAGATGGCCCCCGGCACCGCCCGCATGCCGGAGGAGAGCATCCCTCCCTCGAACGCGGGGCCTGCCGCGGTGGCGCATCCGAACAGCCCGTCGCGGGTCTTGAGGATGATTTCGCCGTTGGTGCCGACGTCCACCAGCAGCGTTGGTTTTTCGGCGAAATGCATGCCGGTGGCATGGATACCGGCCGCCAGGTCCGCGCCCACGTATGCGGCCAAGCCCGGGAGGAACTGCACCGGCCAGTCCGCCGCATCGATGCCCAGGGCGGCGGCGGTGAACCGCCTCGGCTCAAGGAATCGGGCCCGGAAAGGGGCCACGCCGAGCGGGGAGGGATCCTCACCCGCGAGGAGGTGGAGCATGGCGGTGTTGCCCGCGACGGTCATGCCGCGGACGGAGGCCAGGCGCGTCCCGGCCTTCGTGCAGACTTGGAGTGCCAGGGGGCGGAGTGTTTCCGCCGACACGCACGCCTGGAGACGCGCGAGCATCTCTGGGCTCTCGCCGGCCCGGTGGATGCGAGTGACCACGTTGTCGCCGAAACGGATCTGCCGATTGAAGTCGCCGGCCTCCGCGAGGATCCTGCCGTCACAGATGTCCACGGCGATCATGGCCACGGTCGTGGTGCCGATGTCCGCCGCCAGTGCGACATCGCCCGCCGTGCCGGGAAAGGTGGGCTCCTGGGCGAAGGGAACCAGGATCTCGAATTCGGAGATCGCGATGGGCCGGTGGCCCGCGAGGGACCGGGGGGGCACGCGGATGGTGACCTCGGGCGAGGCGACCAGGGCCCGACACGACCGAATCGTTCCCGGCGCGGTGATCCGCTCGTCGCCGATCATGACCGAGCCGTCCTCCAGAGAGACCTCGCAGCCGCGGCACAGGCCGCGCATGCCGCAGCGCGTATTGAGATATATCCCCGTGCGGACGAGAAGCTCGCAGAGGGAGGTGTGGGCATCCTCCTGCGCCAGTTCGATGGCGCCTTCGGTTTCGGAGGAACGGAAACGCAGCCGGTGGACTTCCTGCATCGTCTGTTGGGCGCTGCAGCGGTTTCCGCGGCGGGGGCGGTTCAGGCGGCCGCTGCCGCGGCCGGCCGCGCAAAAAGAGCCTTCACGGCGCCGAACGCGATCTCGTCGCTTTCCCCGAGCCAGCATTCCCTGACGCGCTGGCCGCGCAGGAATGTCCCGTTGCGGGAGTCGAGGTCTCGCATGATGATGCCCTGCGAGGTGCGCTCGATCGAAGCGTGGTGGGACGAGACTGTCGGATCGGGCACCACGATGTCGTTGTTGGATGTGCGGCCGACATAGACCAAACCGGGCTTGATGGCATATGTCTTCTCGCGGCCCTGCACAAAGACATGGATCATCGGCTCGCTGGCCAGCCGGCTCGATTTGATTTCCTCCACCGGCCCGATCACGGGAACGGCGGCCCCATTGACATGAATGCGGGCTGCGCTCTCGTCGCTCAGGCGGGCGGCCTCGCAGAGGATCTGTACATGGGGCATGTGCACCGTTCGGCGCGGGCACGGGATACCGACGCGGAACTCCGTGATGGCGTCTGGAAGATTGATCAGGGCGATGGCCGCCTCAAGTCCGTCTCGCCCTTCAAGTTCGGCGTGCACGATCTCGCCGTCCTGCAGGTACAGACTGGCCTCTGGCTTGACGTTGAGAACCGCTATCTGTCCCGTCTTGCGAGATTGGGCGAATGCCTGCACCTGTTCCGGGATGGTGAACAGGTTGCCGAAATTGATCGTCTCGTGCATCAGCAGCGACCCTGTCGTAGTTCCAGAAAAGCTTTCCGTGATCCACCCAGAACCCACGCAGACCGCCGCGATCCCGATCGCGCGACCCGCTGGCTCCAGTACCTTAAATCATGCATACCAGAGCGCGTGGGTCAAATGGAATCCAAATGGGATTGACGCTTCCGCCAAGACGAAGCGATGCGGCGCGCGTCCGTTTTGGGGCAGTGTTTGCGCCATTTGAGGTAAGTAATTGGCGGGTGCTGGTTTGTCGGACGTTATCGAAGTCAGATACGAGTGGAGATTCTCCCGATGATAGAGAGGATCAGGATGGCGGCCGCGGCGGTGGGCGGGCGCGGATCGAATCGGTCGATGGGGCCACGTCCCCACGGGGCGACTCGGGCGAGGAGGAAAGCGAGGAGGAACCAGGCGAGGTAATTTTGCGGGGGGACGTTGGGGGATTGCCAGACCCAGTAGCTTTTAACGCAGGCGGCGAATGGTTCGAACACGAAGTCGAACAAGGTGGCCCAGGAGGCGACGGCGATGGCGGTTAGCCGGCGGGAGGCGGGCTTGAGCCAGTGGAAAATCAGGTAGTGGCCGGAGGCGAGGATGATGTACCAGGTGAGGGGCAGGGCGGCGGGCAGGACACCGGCGATGCGTGGGCCGAAGAACGGCGTGTACTCGTAGGGCCCGAACGGGCGACCGGTGGTTGCGCCCAGGGCGGCCACGGCGCCGGAGCCGAAGGCGATGATGGCGAAAGAGGCGAGGGCATCGCGCCAGCCGTCGCGCCGGGCCATGGCCAGCAGGACGTTGGAGGCAGCGAGGAATATGAGGATGGCATCTGCCCAAGACAGGTAGTCCGGGAGGAGGAATTGGCGCTGGGCGAGGCTGACCGCGCCAGCCACGCTGCCGACGATGAAGAGCGCGAAGAGGACGCGTTCGAAGATGCGCATGGGTTTCAGCGGGTTGGGCGGTGAAGGTGTGGGCGTGGGGGACCGGTGGCGATCATGTCGCCGAACGGCATCAGGGGGATAGCACGACGGACGGTTTTGGCATGCATGCCCGGCACATTTCTGCCAGAAACGGTGATCGCGGGAAGCCAGAAACATGAAGCGAGGAGACTTGGTCCAACGACAGATCGGCAGGCCGGGGAGGGTGTCCGCCAACACCGGGGCTAAAGCGATCTGGGTACGGGGAGCGCTCGCACCGCCCTTATGAGCCCCCTCCGTTTTCTCCACCGCGGGTGGGCCGCGATCATCGATCTCGTGACGTTCGAACTGGTGAACCTCATACAGCATCGTCACGCCGCGGCGGCGATCACCCCGGAAAAGCTCGGCACCTACCTCGCTGAGTGGGAGGGTGTTTCCGCGGAAGAATTCTACGCCGCGCAAGACTTGGCCCTGGACTTGTGCCCTGGCGCGCCTCCCAGCGGGCGGGTGACATGCCCGAGTCCCGTGTCGCTCGGCGAAGCGAACAATGACCGGGTGGTATTCGAGTTCTTCCCGGCCGGACCTTCGTGGGATCGGCCCGTGATGTTTCTTCTGCATGGGTTGATGTCGGCGAGCGCGGTGGGCTATCGCGCCTGGGCGCGGAAGGTCAATGGCGAGGGATGGCATGCGGTCTTTGTGCATTTGCCGTTCCACTACGACCGGTGCCCGTCTGGCTACATCAGCGGCGAGCTGGCCGTGAGTCCAGATGGCGCGCGCACCGTGGGCGGGGTGAGGCAGGCGGTGGTGGAGATACGAAGTCTGATGCGGCGGTTCCGGGCGATGGGCGCGCCGTACGCGGGGTGCTGGGGCATGAGCTACGGGGGTTGGATTGGCGCCCTCCTGGCGGTGTTCGAGCCGCTCGTCCGCTGCGCGATGCTCATGGAGCCGATCGTGGATTTCCAGCACGCGACATGGGAGTCGCCCGCCACCCGCACCCTGCGGCAGCACGTCGAACGCGGCGGCGTGACGCGCGAAATGGTGGCCGCGCTCGACCGGCTTGTTTCGCCGATGACCATGCGCCCGGTGTGCGATCCGGGGCACATCGCGCTGCTCGCCGCCCAGTTTGACCGCATCGCCACCCCGGAGATCATCCGGGAACTGGCGCGCGCGTGGGGTTGCCACCGCTACCGCTGTTACCCGCAGGGCCACGTCGGATACCGCCTCATGCGCGAGGCATTCCGCGAGTGGCGCGACGAGCTGCGGCCGATGCTGGAAGGAAAGGGGCAGGGGAGCCTGTAGGATGAAAGCCATGAGATGTTTGCGGATATTTGCGGTGTGGGTGGTGGCGGCGGGGACGGGCCTTGCGGCGGCCGACGAGATGGCGGCGGGTTTCGCGGAGCCCCCCGCGGGCACTCGCCCGTGGTGCTACTGGTACTGGATCAGCGACAATGTTTCGAAGGAGGGGATCACGCGGGACCTGGAGGCGATGGCGCGCGTGGGGATCGGCGAGGCACTCATTGGGAATGTCGTGGATCCCGATACGCCGCCCGGCGAAGTGAGGCTGCTTTCCGACGAATGGTTCGATTGCATGGCGCATGCGGCCATCGAGGCGAGACGCCTCGGCGTGAAGATCGGCGTGTTCAACGGGCCGGGCTGGAGCCAGTCGGGCGGACCATGGGTCTCCCCGGCGCAGGCGATGCGGTACGTCGTCTCATCCGAAACCCGAGTCAGGGGCCCGGCGAAATTCGAGGGGAAGCTGCCGGTTCCAAGAGAGCCGTTTCAGGATATCGCCGTCCTCGCGTTTCCCGCCCCGCGGGGCGATGGCGACGCGATGCACTCGCCGGGGGTTCGGTGTTTGCCCGAGGTGGCATCGCCAAAGCACATGGTGGACGACGATGTGGCCACGGCCTGCGCGTTCCCCGATGGGGCGAATGCGGCCGGCAAGAGCTTTGCCGTAGATCTCGAATTTGCGGAGCCGTTCACGGCCCGCAGCCTCGCGCTCCATCCCGGGGGCGGGAGCTTTTCGGCGAAGTGCGAGCTGAGCGCGGCGAATGCCGAGGGCGAGTTCCGGAGGATCTGCGAGTTTGTGATGGATCGGCGCGGTCTCTCGCGGCCGAAGTATGCCGTAAACGTGGGGCCGATGCTCCGGGGGCCTGCGGTCGTGTCGTTCGCGGCGACGACGGCGCGGGTGTTCCGATTGAAGGTCACACTGTTGGCGGTGGAGGGCGCGGGGTCCGTCGGCGGATCGGCCGAGTCGGTGTCTGATGCGCCGGGTCTGGCCGAGATCATCCTCTCGGGCGCGGCGCGGCTGGACCGGGCCATCGAGAAGCAGCTCGGCAAGATGCATCCCACGCCGCTTCCGGATTTTGGCTCATACCTCTGGCCGTCCCCCGCGGAACCGGAGTCGGCGGACCTCATGATCCCGGCGGACCGGATCGTGGACCTCGGCGAACGGATGACCGCCGAAGGCGTGCTGCGCTGGGACGTGCCCGATGGCGAATGGGTCCTGCTGCGGACGGGCATGACCCCGACCGGCGCACAGAATCATCCCACGACCGATCAGGGCCGCGGGCCAGAGTGCGACAAGATGAGCCGGGCGGCCATCGAGGCCCATTTCAACGGCTTCATGGCCCGGATCATGGACCGAATCCCGAAGGAGGCGCGCCAGGCGCTGAATCACGTCATCATCGACAGCTACGAGGTGGGCTCGGAAAACTGGACCGACGGATTTCACGAGACGTTCCAGAAGGCCTGTGGCTATGACCCGCGGCCCTGGCTCCCGGTGTTGACGGGGCGAATCGTTGGCAGCGCGGGTCAATCCGACCGTTTCTTGTGGGACCTGCGGCGCCATGTCGCCGACCGCATCGCGACGGAGTACGTCGGCGGTCTGCGCGACATCGCCCATCGCCACGGCATGCGGTTGTGGCTGGAGAACTATGGGCACTGGGGTTTTCCTGGAGAATTCCTGCAATATGGCGGGCAGAGCGATGATCTCGGCGGGGAGTTCTGGATCCGCGAGGGTTCGCCCGTCTCCCAGGCGGGGATCGAATTGCGCGCCGCCTCGTCTGCCGCGCACACCTATGGCAAGCGGCAGGTGTACTCTGAGGCGTTCACCTCCGCCCGCTCCTTTCTTGAGGCGCCTGGGAACATCAAGGCGCTGGGTGATTGGGCCTTCTGCCACGGGATCAATCACCTCGTTTTCCACGTCTACATCCATCAGCCGTGGGAGGACAGGAAACCGGGCGTGAACGCGTGGTTCGGGACCGAGTTCAATCGGCACAACACGTGGTTCGATCAGTCGAAGGGCTTCGTCGATTATCTGCGGCGCTGCCAGTTTCTCCTGCAGCGCGGCACGAGCGCCGCGGATGTCGCATATTTCATCGGTGAGGACGCGCCGAAGATGACGGGCATCCGCCAGCCCGCGCCGCCACCCGGCTATGACTTCGATTACATCAATGCCGAGGCCTTGCTGAATCGGGCCCGCGTCATCGAAGGGCGCATCGCGCTGCCGGATGGTCCGTCGTACGCGCTGCTGGTCCTGCCGCCGCTGGACACGATGCGGCCGGAAACGTTGCGCAGGATCCGCGATCTCGTCGCAGAGGGCGCGCGCGTGCTGGGCCCCCCGCCGCGCCGCTCGCCCAGCCTGAGGGGTTACCCGGATTGCGATCGCGAGGTCGAGCGCCTTGCGGCGGAACTCTGGGGCGAACTGGCGCGCAATGATGCGGGGGACTTGGCGGGGCGCACGTTTGGCAAAGGGCGCGTGTTTCGGGGCGCCGATCTGGCGTGGGCGTTGCGCGAGGCGGGGGCCGAACCGGCGGTCGTCGCGCCCGAGGGCATCCTGTGGACATACCGCAGGGACGGTGAGACCGATATCTATTTTCTCTCCAATCAGAAGAATGAGCCGGTGCTGGCGGACATCTCGTTTCGCGCGGTCGGCCGAGTCCCGGAGTTCTGGAGGCCGGACACGGGCGAGCGCGAGGCGACCGCATGGTTCGAGGCGAAGGAAGGGCGCACCCGCGTGCCGGTAGCGCTCGATGCGAACGGATCGGTCTTCTTGGTGTTTCGTGAGACCGTGGCCGGCCCGAGCGTGGCGCGCGTGCTTAAGGATGGCGCGCCGGTCGGCCCCGCTGGCGGTAAGGCCTGCCCCGTCCGCGTGATCCGGGGCGCGGGCGGCGAGGTTTCGGTCATCGCGGCGGGGAAGGGCCGGTACACGCTGGTGCGAACCGACGGGAAAGAATCGGTGATCGATGTGACGCTTCCGCCAGCGGTGGCCGTGTCCGCGCCATGGACGCTGAGCTTTCCTCCCGTGCCCGGTGCGCCGGCCCACCCGTTCGAGTTGAAGGAACTGATCTCATGGTCTGAGCATGCCGATGACGCGGTGAAATATTTCTCTGGCACGGCGACGTACCGCGGCACCCTCGGGCTGCCACCGGACGTCATGCGACCGGGCCGACGCCTCTGGCTCGACCTTGGCGCGGTCGAGGTCATCGCCCAGGTGAGCGTCAACGGCAAGGACGTGGGCACGCTGTGGAAGAAGCCTTTTGCTGCGGACATCTCTGACGTGGCGCGACCCGGGGCGAACGACATTGAGGTTAAGGTGACGAACCTGTGGTGGAACCGGCTGGTTGGCGACGACAGGCTGCCGCCGGAGGCGCGCACGACTTTCACCACCGCCAGACCGCGCGTCCCGCGGAACAAGCTCCTGCCGTCCGGTTTGCTTGGGCCGGTGAAGGTGAGCGTGTCGGAAACGCGGGCCCAACCCCAATGAGCTGCTCCATGTGAGGACACGCGTGGCGATTATGGTGGAGAACGCCAGATGGCTGGCTCTGGTCCTGGGCCCATGCCTTGCCCTGTGCCAGCCGCACGCCGACCAGACGGATATCCCGACCCAGAAACCAAACATCGCCATCATCCTCGCCGACGACCTTGGTTACGCGGACCTCGGCTGCCAGGGTTCGACCGAGGTGCGGTCGCCACAGATCGATTCGATCGCCGCCCATGGCGTGCGTTTCACGGCGGGCTATGTCAGCGCACCGCAGTGTTCTCCCTCGCGCGCGGGTCTGGTCACGGGGCGCTACCAGAACCGTTTTGGCTTCGAGGCGAACTGGCCGCCCTCGGCGGGGAACAAGGCGGGCCTTCCCCCGACCGAGCGCACCCTGGGCGACCATCTCAAGGCCGCAGGGTACGTGACCGGAATGATCGGCAAATGGCACCTCGGCGACAGCGAGGCGATGCGGCCTTACAACCGCGGCTTTGACGAGACCTTCTGGCATCCGAATGGTGGCGTGTTGCTCCCCGATCCGAAGACTGGTTTCCTCAAGAACGTGCGTCGCGGCCCCGAGGTGGTGGAGGAGTCCGACTATTCCACTGATGCCTTCGGGCGCGAGGCGGCGGCGTTCATAGGGCGGCACCGCCACGAACCCTTTTTCCTCTACCTCGCCTTCGTGCCACCGCACTGGCCGATGGAGGCCAAGTCGGAGCATCTGGCGGGATCCGCCGCCCGTCTTCAGCCAGACGAGGCAAGCCAGGGCCGAGGTCTTCGCCACCGAGGTGCAGGTCCACTGCACGGGCAATGACCCCCAGCTGGTGCTCGGTGGAATTCCCACAGTCCAAGGACCTTTGACGCTGGAACTCAAGATGAAGTCGGCGAGCCGTGGTCCCGCCCAGGTATTCTGGGCGACCATCGCGAAACCGGAGTTTTCCGCCGGACAGAGCGTCAGCTTTGAACCCCGGCACGATGGCGAGCAATGGCATGTCTACGCGATCAAGCTTCCATCGGTGGCACAACGGATCACCCGCCTCCGGCTCCGTCCCGGCAACGCGCCCGGCCTCGTCCGCATCGCGCGCCTGCTGCTCAGGGACGCGAACGGCACGGTGGTCAAAGCGTGGGTGGGTGATGAGCGCAAGTGACGCAGGGGGAAGGACCAGAAGCCGGATGGTGGGATCGAGAAAAGCCGGACACCACGGGTGGCAGCCGCCGGTGTTGGGCCACACGTTGGAACGCTGGCGCTTCTTGCCGCGCCATCCCGATGCGGTCGTGGTCATCGCATCCTGCTTGGTGGGTTGTGCTATCTGCCAGTCGAAAGAACCGGACCATGTGACCATCGGCGCAATCCGGTGGGATGCGTGGCATGCCCCCGTGGCGGGCGAGGAACATGGGGCAACGGGGGGGCCGGTGAAGGCCATGGAAGCGTCGCTGAACCCAAAGCAGTATCGTCATCGCGCCCCGTTTTTCGCGCGCGTCGATGCGGGCGGCGCGCTTCGCATCAATGGGTATACGCAGCAGATCGTGGACCGGGAGATCGCCTACGCGAAGGCGGGTGGCATCGATTACTGGGCTTTCCTTTTGTACGACGAGGGCAACGTCATGAGCCAGGGGTTGTCGCTGTATCTCCGGAGTTCGAAGAGGAAGGACGTGCACTTCTGTGCGATCGCATCGCCGGGCACGTTTGGGGCGGAGGCGAACTGGCCGACGGGAATCGGGCGCATTGTTCGCCTCATGCGGGAGCCCGGCTATCAGACCGCCTGCGGCGGTCGACCGCTGCTGTACGTGTTTCGCGTCGGGGACAAGTGGGTTCAGGCGTGGGGTGGTCCAGCGGGCGCGCGAAAGCTGTTCGATGGACTTCGGTCCGCGGTCCGTGCGACGGGCGTGGGCGATCCGTATCTGGTGGTCATGGAGGACACGGCGGTCCAGGCGAAGCGCACGGCGGATGTGATCGGGGCGCAGGCGCTGTCCGACTATGCGCGGTCTGGCAATGGGATGGGCGCGCCGTATTCGGATCTGACGGCGAAGGCCCGGGCGGCCTGGGAGGAATGGGCCACGACCGGCGTGCAGGTCGTGCCGCTTGTCATGGCCGGGTGGGATCGGCGACCCCGCGTGGAGCATCCGGTTCCTTGGGAGCCGTATCAGAGGGCCGGCGTAGGATTGGACAAGTTCTATGCGGCCCCCACGCCCCGCGAGTTGGCGGCCCACATCGGCGAGGCGATGGATTGGGTCGAAGCGCGACCGGAGAAGTGTCCGGCGAAAACCGTCATCGTCTATGCGTGGAACGAGCATGACGAGGGAGGCTGGCTTTGCCCCGACCTGGGCCAAGGTGACGCGAGGCTGAAGGCGATCCGCGACATGCTCGAACAACGGCCGGACGGGCAATAGCCATCTTGGGCAAAACGGGATGTGCCCCATGGCCCACCCGACGGCACCGCTCTGAGCCTGCATGTTTCACGCGGAAGCGCGAAACATGCAGGTTAGCCTCGACCGGGCCCGGGGCCGATGGCCCCGGCTCGCGCTTCGCGCGCTGCCAAAGCGGTGGCGTCGTCCGGCGGTTGCCGGACTCGGCCACCGCAGTCCAAAACGCTCCCGGCCCGGATCCTGGGCCAGGGCACGAGCCACGCCCGCGAACAGCGCCCGAAGTTTCTGGCTAGCGACAGATATCGCTGCGGGCGACGACGCGATAGCCGGCGACGTTCAGGGCGGCCGCGGCGTATTCCTCCTCCTCGGTATGCAGCGCCAACAGGAATTTGCCCGAGTGCCGCGTGAGGAGCGGGAAGGTGTAGTCGATGTTGCACTCGGCCTGAAGGACGGCCGCCAGCACACCCTTGAGATTCGGTGGGCCGCTGATCTCGACCACGATCAGGCCCGATTCCGCGAACGTGAGGCCGGAGTCCGCGAGCACCCGCCTCAGGCTCTCGGGATCGTCCGGGACGAACCGCACCACAGAGAATTCCCCGACGTTCTGCATGGAGTGCCCGAGCACGTGAATGCCCGCCGCGTCGAGTGTCCGGACCAGATCCAGCAGGCCACCCACCCGGTTCTCAAGGAGGACGGAGAACCCGACGATGCGGTCCCCGCACCGCGTCTTGGTGGCATCTTGCGTCATGGCCGCCGCGTTCCTTCCGCAACATGGCCCCCGCCCTCGCGGAAGTCAACGGGCCGAGATTCGGCTGGCGCCGCGCCGATCGTCGGATAAGTAAGGTGGGCATGCTGAGCATGACCGGATTTGGGAAGGCCCGCGTTCGCGCCGGGCAGGGCTGGCTCGTCGCCGAGATTAGCTCCGTCAACCGAAAGCAACTCGAGGTGGTCGTCAGCCTCCCGCGGGAGTGCGGTGAACTGGAGAACGAGGTGCGCGAGACCGTGATGCCCGCGGCGACGCGGGGCCGCGTCCAGGTCGCAATCTATTACATGCCTCCGGCGGGCACGGGTTCTGGGCACATCAACCACCGGGTTGCGGAGGCCTATGCGAAAGAGCTGGGCGTGCTCCGCCGCCGCCTGAGGCTGGTCGGCGAGGTCGCCTTGGCCGACGTGCTGCGGGCCCCCGGCGTCTTTGGCGAGGCACCGCTGCCGCCGCGCGGCGAACTGGTGCCCGCGCTCCGCGACGTCGCACGCCGGGCGGTCGTGGATTGGCAGCGGATGCGCCGCGCCGAAGGCCGGCACCTCGAGGCGGACCTCCGCCGCAGGCTGGCGAGGATGCGGGCCGCCTGCGGGCGGATCGAACGCCGCGCGCCCCGCGTGGTCGAAGCTTACCGCCGCGCGCTGGAGAAGCGGATGCGAGAGTTCGTCCCCGCCGCCGACGTCTCTGCCGAGTCGTTCCGGCGCGAGGTATTCCATTTCGCCGACCGCTGCGACATCTCGGAGGAGATCACTAGGTTGCGCAGCCACTTCGGACAGTTCGCGGCGTTCCTGCGAGGCGGCGAGGGCAACGGCCGCAGACTCGAGTTCCTCCTCCAGGAGATCCACCGGGAGGCCAACACCATAGGCTCCAAGGCGAACGACGTCGCCATCGCGCACGAGGTCGTGGATCTCAAATCCGAGATCGAAAAGGTCCGGGAACAGGTGCAGAATCTAGAATGAACAGGATGAATTACTTCCGCCGCTCCGGCATCATCTTTGCCGTCTCGGCACCCTCTGGCGCCGGGAAGAGCACCATCTGCGCCAACCTCAAGCAGACGCCCGATTTCCAGTATTCGATCTCGTGCACCACCCGGCCGCCGAGGGCGGGCGAGGAGGATGGCATCGATTATCATTTTCTTTCCGAGGCCGAATTCGTCCGGCGCATCGGGGCGGGCGAGTTCTTGGAGCACGCGGCGTTCAACGGTTTTCGGTACGGCACCCTCAAGGCCACCACCCGCCAGGCGATCGAGGCCGGCACCGACCTCCTCTTGGACATTGACGTGAGCGGCGTCGCGCAGCTCCGCTCGCTCCCCGATCCGTGGATCAGGGATGCGCTGGTGGATATCTTCATCATGCCGCCCACGCTCGCCGAACTCGAGCGACGCCTGCGCAAGCGCGGCACCGAAAGCGACGCGCAGATCGCCGAACGCCTCGATATCGCCCGCGTCGAGATGAGGTCCTGGCGCGACTACCGATACACGATTCTCAGCGGCACCATGGAGGAGGACCTCCAGAAGTTCCGCGCCATCATCCGGGCCGAGCGCTACCGCTCGTCGCGGCTTACCCTCGAGGAGCAATGACCATGTCCGACGGCCCAAAGACGATCCTGCTCGGCGTGACCGGTTCCATCGCCGCGTACAAGGCGGCCGACATCGCCAGCGCCCTTACCAAGGCCGGCCACTCGGTCCACGCCGTGCTCACGGAGGAAGCCACCCACTATGTCACCCCCTTCCTCCTCCAGAACCTCACCCGCAACCACGTGACGGTCCGATTGCGCGACGAGGCGCCCGGCCGGCCGCCGCACATCGAGATCGCCGAGCGCGCCCACCTGGCCCTCGTCGCGCCCGCGACGGCAAACCTCATCGCCAAACACGCGCTCGGCATCGCCGACGACGCCCTCACCACGATCCTCCTCGCGACCCGCGCCCCCATGCTCTTCGCGCCGGCCATGAATGGCAACATGTGGCTCCATCCCGCAATCCAGGCACATGTCGCCACCCTAAAATTGCGCGGCGTGAGCTTCATCGGCCCGGACACCGGCATGCTCGCCTGCGGGTACGAGGGCATCGGACGCCTCTGGGACCCCGCCGGCATCGTCGCGCGCGCCATCGAGATCCTCGCGGCTTCTCCTGCCTGACCAGCCATTGTGCCCAAAACACGCCCCCGATCATTTTGTTGGGGGCAAATCAAAAAATTTTTCAAATTTTTTCTTTTTCTTGTTGACGGAATGTCGGATTGCGGACACTTTATTTCCATGGGCAGTTCCTTGAGTGCTGTCTCACGCGCCCCTGCGCGAGAAGGGGGGTGTCGTTAGATGCCAGCTAAGAAGAAAGCTAAGAAGAAAGTTGCGAAGAAGAAGCGTTTCTAAGGTGACGCGCTTCGGCGCACGCTTCTGGAGGGCCCCCGCAAGGGGGCCTTCTTTTTTTGTCGATGTGGATTGGCGGGGTTGGGCGGCATTGATGGAGCGGCCGGTATCCGAATGCCGTCTAACACGGGCTGCGCATGGCGTTCGCATGCCCTTGCGGCGTCTCACAGAGACGCCCCACAATATCTTGGGTGCGCCATGCGGGCATCATGGGGAGGGCCCGCGGCCTTGCGGGCTGTGAAGTTCCGGGCTCTGGGAAAACCGCGCCACGAGAGCCATTTATTGGGAAAGGTCTGGCAAAGACTGGGATTTTTCGCGGTTGCGGAGTGTGTTTCGCGGATCGGTGGCACCAGACCCTCCAAAATCGCGTTTTTCGGAGCGCGGTTTTCCTTTGAGCCTGCATGTTTCACGCGGAAGCGTGAAACATGCAGGCTAGCGCCTGGCGTGGAGGAGGTGGTGCGCGATCAGGGGCCCCTCATAGACGAAGCCGGTGTAGACTTGGACGAGGGAGGCGCCGGCTTCGATCATGCGCTCGAAATGCTCGCGTTTTGAAATTCCGCCGCAACCGATGATCGGTAGGGCGCCGCCGGATCGTTCCCGCACGATCCGCACAATGCGGAGGCTGAGGTCCAGAAGGGGCAATCCGCTCATGCCGCCGGCGAGGGGAATGTGGTTGGGCAGAGCGGAGTGATCGGTGGTGGTGTTGGTGGCGACGATGCCGTCGATGCCGGTCTCCTGGGCCGCCGCGACGATGGCGCCGATCTGATCGTCCTCCAGGTCTGGCGCAATTTTGACCACGACCGGTTTACGTCCGGCATCCGTCGCGAGTGAGTCACGTTCGCGGGCGACGGCTGAGAGGAGGTCGCGGATCGCGTTTGCGTCCTGGAGGTGCCGGAGGCCTGGGGTGTTTGGGGAACTGATATTCAGCGCGAAGTAATCGGCGTGGGGGTACAGGTGGCGGAGGCACTCCACGTAGTCATCGGCGGCCGACTCGATGGACGTGCCGCGATTCTTGCCGACGTTCGCGCCGATGGGCATGCCGGGCGGACGCGGGGAGGAGAGGCGCTTGGCCACCGCGTCGGCGCCGTGGTTGGGGAATCCCATGGAGTTGACGATGGCGCGCT
Organism: Verrucomicrobiota bacterium; assembly: GCA_029560585.1. GTDB lineage: Bacteria > Verrucomicrobiota > Verrucomicrobiia > JADLBR01 > JADLBR01 > JADLBR01. The sequence goes on from JAKQKQ010000061.1 coordinate 19,163, forward strand.
GCGCGGGGAAGCGGTGGATCCGGGGTTTGGGGTTGCCGTGCTGTGGCCTGGGGGTGACTGTGCCGATCTCGACGAAGCCGAAGCCCATGGCGGCCCACGAGTTGATCGCTTCGGCGTTCTTGTCGAAACCGGCGGCCAGGCCCACGGGATTTCGAAACTGGAGGCCCCAGACGGTCGTGGGGCAGGAGGGCGGCGGCGGAAGGAACGAGGGCAGGGCGCGCGAGACCGCGGGTATCTTGAGCGCGCCGAGGGCCACGTCATGGATGAACTCGGGATCCTGGGTGAAGAGGATGGATCGGATGAGGGGATAGAGCGTCATTATTTTCCTATGCAGAAGCTGCCGAATAGCCGATCGAGGATATCCTCGGCCGTCGTGATGCCAATGATATCCGTCAGGGCACCGAGGGCCTCGCGGAGTTCGATGGCGACACACTCCAGGGGCATGCCGTGGCCGAGTCCATCGGATGCGCGGCGAAGGGGGGCGGCGGCCCGCCGCAGGCAGTCGCGATGGCGGGCGTTGACCGTGACCAGCGATTCGCCGGCGGGGGGGCCAGCCCAGACCCGTTCGGTGATCGCTCGCCTGAGCGCGCCGATGCCCTCGCCGGTGACGGCGGAGACGCGGAGTCCGGAGGGTTCCCTGGCCGGCGGGAGGTCACACTTGTTGAACACGACGATGGTGCGCGCGGGATCGCAATCGCGCCCGATCGCCTCCTCGATCGGATCTGGTTTGGCGGCGGCGTCGATGACGCGGAGGATGAGTTCGGCGCTCTCGAGCGCGATGCGGCTTCGCCGGATGCCCTCGATCTCCGCCGGTTCGGTCGCATGGCGGATGCCGGCGGTATCGATGAGGTGCAGCGGGATGCCCTCGACGCTGATCCATTCCTCGACCGTGTCGCGAGTGGTTCCCGGCAGCGGTGTCACGATGGCCCGATCGGAGCCGATCAGCGCATTGAGGAGACTGGATTTGCCGGCATTTGGGGCGCCGGTGATCACGGTCCGGATGCCCTCCCGAAGGATGCGTCCAGCCTCGGCGGTCGCGAGCAGTCGATCGATCTCGGCGCCCTGTGCGGCGAGCCGATCTTTGAGCGACCGGGCGGTGGCGGGTTCGATGTCCTCGTCCGGAAAATCGATGTGGGCCTCGACGTGGGCGAGCACATCCACGAGTGTGTCGCGCAGCGCGGATATGGCGCGGCCGAGGCGACCCTCCCGGGCGGCGTGTGCGGAGCGGAGGGCGAGATCCGTCCGGGCCGCGATGAGATCCATGACGGCCTCGGCCTGCGTGAGATCCATCCGCCCGTTGAGAAATGCGCGCTGCGTGAATTCGCCGGGATGCGCGAGGCGGCCTCCCAGATCAAACACGGCATCGAGAACCCTCCGGACGATGAGCGGGTTCCCGTGGCAACCGATCTCGACCATTTCCTCGCCGGTGTATGAGTGGGGGGCGCAGAAGGGGGTCACCAGGGCCTCGTCCAGTGCCTGACCGCCATGGCTCAAGCGGCGGACGGCCGCAACCCTGGGGCCTGGCAGGGGCCGCCCCCCCGACAGCGCCGTTATTATAGAGTGGCTCTTGGGCCCGCTGATACGGATCAGCGCAATGGCCGAGGCCCCGGGGGGCGTTGCGGGGGCCGCGATCGTGTCGGCATCCTGCAGGGTGGCGAGCGGAATCGAAAATGATTGCAAGGGGCGTCCTTCGAATCTATTTAACCTCGGAGCCGCTTTAGCTCTAACCGGAGAATTGGAACATGGCAAACATCGCTGACAAGTACGCGGAAAATGCCGCGGGCAAGTATTACGTGGACAACCAGTGCATTGACTGCGACCTGTGCCGGGAGACGGCCCCCGACAACTTCAAACGGAACGAGGATGGCGGCTATTCCTACGTGTGCAAGCAGCCCGAGAACGCGGACGAAGAGAAACTCTGCCAGGAAGCCATGGAAGGGTGCCCCGTCGAGGCGATCGGGAACGACGGCGCCTGATCGGAACGGCCCGGCTCTCGCATGAAGGCCCGCAAGAGCCTTCCCACCGAGGCCGACTATCGCCAGCTATGCGGCGTCGGCCCAGATGCCCAGTGGGCCACGGGCGACGCCAAACCACCGAAGGTCGTGCTCGGCCGTCTGCTGGAAAAGCTCAAACTCGAGGAGCGTTTTCGGCAGGCGGAGATCCAGGCGCTCTGGCCGCGGCTCGTCGGGGAATTCAACGCCCGTCACTCGCATCCGGACTCCCTTCGCCGTGGCGTCCTGCTCGTGCGCGTCACGCACGCCCCGCTCCGCCACCATCTTGAGATGATGAGATCAGAGCTCATCCGGCATTTCGAGGAACAGCTGCAGTCCACGACTATCCGGGAGATCCGGTTCGTGGCTTGATCGGGGCCAGATCCCATCCGGCGGCTGCCGGACCACCGGGGCAGAAAATGGGACGCAGGAGCGCGCTTGCGCGCGATTCGAATCGCCTGCAAGCAGGCTCCTACGATTCGATGTCTGAATTTTCAAGTCAGCGCAGCCCCGGCAGCGGGGGCGCATGGTCACTGCGTCGCCCGGACCTGAAAGCGCTCCAACTGCAGGGCGCGGCCGGTGGCCTCATCGATTTCGACAAAGGCGCCGCTTAGGCGCACGTCGGAATGGCTGAGGTGCCACCGCTGCGGCAGGAGGGTGAGGTAGCGTTCCACCACGGCCGCCGCGTCGCGCCCGATCACGGAATCGTAGGGGCCGGTCATGCCGACATCGGTGATATAAGCGGTGCCGGCCGGGAGTATCATTTCATCGGCGGTGGGGATGTGGGTGTGGGTGCCGAAGACCGCCGAGACGCGGCCATCGAGGTATCGGCCGAACGCCACTTTCTCGGATGTGGCCTCGGCGTGGAAATCGACCAGGATGCAGGGAGTCTCCGCACGGATTTGTTCGATGAGGGGAACGACCAGCCGGAATGGGTTGTCGAGTTCGGGCCTCATGAAGGTCCGTCCCTGGGCGTTGATGATGCCGAGTGCCTTGCCGTTGCCGCGGACCACCACGTGCCCGGCGCCCGGGGTTCCCTCGGGGTAATTGAAGGGGCGGATGAGCCGGGGTTCCGTCGCGAAATAGGGAACGATCTCCTTCTGGTCCCAGGCATGGTCGCCCAGCGTGATGGCGTCGGCACCGTACCGCATCAGTTCGATGGCGAGGCGCGGGGTGATGCCATTGCCGCCGGCGGCGTTCTCGCCGTTGATGATGACAAAGTCCGGGGCGAAACGCTCCTTGGCCATCGGCAGCAGATCGCGGACCGCATTGCGGCCCGGTTCGCCAACGACATCACCGATGAAGATGACCTTCATGCCGCGGCATTTGTGGCGCGAAAGAGGGCGCCGGTCACGGAGAATCTGGCTAGCCTGCATGGTTCACCCTTCCGCGTGAAACATGCAGGCCCATGCCCCGCACGGCCCCGCGTCATTTCCCTCGTGGTGCCGGGGGAGATTCGTGCCATCTTAGGGACATGCTGGAGGAAGTGAGGCGGACGGTCCGCGAGAAGGCCCTGCAGATCAACATCGACGGGTCGCGGCATGGCACCTTTGCCGAGATCGGCGGGGGGCAGGAGGTCGCCCGGTGGTTTTTTCACGTGGGTGGTGCCGCGGGCACCGTTGCGAAGACGATGTCCGCGTACGACATGGCGGTTTCCGACGCGATCTATGGGCCGTGCGCGCGATACGTGAGCCGACAGCGTCTCCAGGCGATGCTCGACCACGAGTGGGGACTCCTGCTGGAGCGCCTTGCGGGAAAGCGGGGGGACAAGACCCGATTCTTCGTCTTTGCCGATACCGTGGCCACCCGCAGCTACACCCGCAGTGAGGACGGGCGCGGATGGCTCGGCATCCGGTTCCAGACCGGGCCCCGTGGCGAACCTTCCGAGATCCTGGTTCACGCGAGGATGTGGGATCACGACAACGCCCGCCAGCAAGAGGCGCTGGGACTCCTCGGCGTCAATCTCTGCTACGGCGCCTGTTTCCTGAGCCATGACCCCGAACGGCTCATCGGCTCCCTGATGGACGATCTGACGCGCGACCGGATGGAGGTCGACACGATCAAGTTCTCCGGGCCGGCGTTCTTGGGCGTGGACAATCGGCTCATGAGCCTGCAGCTCGTGCACCAGCGCCTGACGAACGCCGCGGTGTTCACCGCGGAGGGCGAGGTGGTGGAGCCCGCGGAGGTCCTACACCAGCGGCCGGTCCTGATCGAGCGCGGAAGTTTTCGGCCCGTCACCAACGTGACCCTGGACATGATCGATGGCGCCCTGGCCGAGATGCGCAAGGAACCCGAGCTTCAGGATGCGGAGCCGGTGGTCCTGATGGAGATGACGCTGCGCCACTTGCTGGCCACGGGCAGCTCGATCGATTTCGCCGATTACCTCGCCCGCGTGGACACGCTGAGCGCGCTGGGCCGGATGGTCATGATCTCGAACTACTCCCGATTCCACAACGTCGCCATGTACCTCCGCCGCTACACGCGCAATCTGGTGGGCATGGTCCTGGGCGTGCCCACGCTGGAGAAGATCTGCGACGAGCATTTCTACAACGACTTGGAGGGGGGCGTGCTTGAGGCGCTGGGGCGACTGTTCCGCGGCCGGGTGAAGCTGTACCTGTACCCGTGGAAGAATCAGGAGACGGGCGAACTCGTCACCGCGGAGAATTTCCGCATCGGCGCCGGCTACGAGCACCTGTACGCCCATTTGCGCGAGAATCGGTTCATCGTCCCGATCCGCCGTTTCAAGGGGGAGGAGCTGTCGGTGTTTCCGGGTGACGTGCTGGAGCGCATTCAGCGCGGCGACGATTCCTGGGAGCGCATGGTGCCCGCGCCGGTCGTCCCGGTGATCAAACGGAACGGGCTGTTTGGCTTTGGCGGTGAGCGGGATCGGGCCTGACCATCGTTCGGGGTGCGGCGGGGCCGACCCGATCGAGAGCGCGCCGCATCATTCATGTGGAAACTTCGCGGCCCAGCGCCGGGACCGTGGGGCAAACAATCCTGTCTGCCACCGGGTCTCAGGGCCGCCGACGCAGGCAGGATTGCCTGCGCCACGGGGGAAGTTTCTGGTCAGCGCCGCCCCCGGCGCGAGGGGGCGGCGCAGGCCAGGGTCGTCCACGCGCCGGATTATTCAGGGTAAAACTTCTGGGAGCGGAGCCGTTTTGGACTGCGGTGGCAGAGCGAAGCGGCGACACCGCTTTTGCCCCCGGCGGAGCCGAAGCCGATGGTCCCGGCTCGCGCTTCGCGCGCTGCCAAAGCGGTGGCGTCGTCCGGCGGTTGCCGGAGTTTGCCACCGCAGTCCAAAACCCTCCCGGCCCGGATCCTGGGTCGGGGCACGAGCCGCGCCCGAAGTTTCTGGTCAGGCGCAATACTGTTCATCTTGCGGGGCAAGTGCCATCGGCGTCCCGCCGATGAGCCAGCAGCGAGCACATGGCCGAGACGGCCATGCCACTCATGTGAACTTTATTGGGGCTAGGCCCGGATATTTCACAGCCTGTCGGCTGTGAAATTCCGGGCTCTGGGAAAACCGCGCCATGAAAGCCATTTATTGGGAAAGGTCAGGCACAGACTGGGATTTTGCACGGTTGCAGAGTGCGTTTCGCGGACCGGTGGCCCCAGACCCTCCAGAATCGTGCCTTTCGGAGCGCGGTTTTCCTTCGAGCCTGCATATTTCACACGGAAGCGTGAAATATGCAGGCTAGGTGGTCCCGCCCGGCGTATTCCGGAGTCTTCTCCACCGGGCGAGGCGCTCGGTGATGTCCTTCTCGAAACCGCGGTCGGTGGGCTCATAGTACACCCGTGGGGCGGGCAGGTAATCCTGCTGGGCGACCGCCTCGGGAAAGTCGTGCGAGTACTGGTAGCCCTCGCCGTGCTGCAGGCGGGCCGCGCCCTTGTAGTGGGTGTCGCGCAAGTGCCTTGGGATCTCGAGGGTGACGCCCGACTTGACGTCGGCCAGCGCCGCGTCGACCCCCAGATAGGCGGCGTTGCTTTTTGGCGCGGTGGCGACGTACACGGTCGCCTCGGCGAGCGGTATGCGGGCCTCGGGCATGCCCACGAACTCGACCGCCTGCTGCGCGGCCACCGCCACCATCAGTGCACGGGGGTCCGCCATGCCGACATCCTCCGCGGCGCAGATGACGATGCGGCGGGCGATGAACCGGATGTCCTCCCCCGCGTAAAGCATTTTGGCAAGCCAGTAGAGGGCGGCGTCCGGATCGCCCCCCCGCATGGACTTGATAAATGCGGATATGGTGTCGTAGTGGCCGTCCTCGTCGGCGTCATATACGACGGCCTTGCGCTGGATGCATTGCTCGGCGATCCCGAGGTCGATGCGGATGATGCCATCGGGGCCGCGCGGGGTTGTGAGGGCGCCGACCTCGAGGGAGTTCAACGCCTTTCGGGCGTCGCCGTCGGCCTGGGTGGCGAGGTGCCTGATGGCATCGTCGGCGACCTCGACGCCCATCGAGCCGATGCCGCGCTCGGGATCGGCGAGCGCGCGGCGCAGCAACTCAGCCAGGTGCTCCGGCGCGAGCGGCTCAAGTTGGAAGACCTGGGACCGCGAGACGAGCGGGGCGTTGACATAGAAGAAAGGGTTGTGGGTGGTGGCCCCGATGAGGCGGACCACGCCGCTCTCTACGTCCGGCAGAAGCACATCCTGCTGGGCCTTGTTGAACCTGTGGATCTCGTCGATGAACAGGATCGTCTTGCGGCCCGCGTTGGCCAGGCGGTTGGAGGCGGCCGCGACGGTGCGCCGGATGTCGGCGACCGAGGACTCGACGCCGCTGAGGCGCTCGAAATGGCATGATGTCGCCCGCGCGATAATCTGCGCGAGGGATGTCTTTCCCGTGCCGGGTGGGCCAAACAGAATGATGGAAGTGATGCGGTCCGCCTCGATGGCGCGGCGCAGGAGTTTCCCTGGTCCGAGGATGTGCTCCTGTCCGGCGAATTCGTCCAGGGTCCTTGGGCGAAACCGGGATGCCAGAGGCGCCGCGGCGGAGGGGGTGGCGGTGCCCGCCGTATCCGGGGTGGGCGCATCGTTGCCGAAAAGATCATCCATGTTGATGTGTCCCGCCTCCATTATCGGTCCCCGGGGGCGCGGCGGCAAGTTTTGCGTCTTTGGGGCCACTCGCCCGGGCGGTGGCGAAGGAGGCACTCGGGCTTTCAATGGCCCGTTTGCTGGATAGAATGGGTCAGATCGAGGAGGGCCGTGGATTATAAGAAGTCGGAAGCGGTGGCGGGAATGCCATGATTTTCGGGATCCTGAAACGCCGGCGTCGGAAGCGTCTCCGGGCGAGGCCGTTTCCACGGGAGTGGGACCTGCTGCTTCGGCGGCGATGGGAGACCTATTCGCTCTTGCCGGAGGCGGATCGCCTGGAGCTTCAGGGGCACGTGCAGGTTCTCTTGGCCGAGAAGCGTTTCGAGGGGTGTTCGGGCCAGGAGGTCGACGAGGAAATGCGGGTGCTGGTGGCGGCGCAGGCCAGTCTCCTCCTGCTCCACCGGGAGACGGACTATTTTCCCCGCCTGGTGGCCATCCTCATCTATCCCGGCTCGTTCCGGTCGCCGCGGCAGCATCGTGACGAGGTCGGCGTGGTCACCGAACACCATGAGGTGCTGTCGGGAGAATCTTGGGAACGGGGCACGGTCGTGCTCGCGTGGGACGAGGTGCGCCGCGGGATGCGCGGCCGCGGGGACGGATACAACGTGGTCCTGCATGAATTTGCCCACCAGATCGACTGCGAGAACGGGCCGGCGGATGGATGCCCGGGGCTGTCGAGGGGGCAGGCGCGTGCCGACTGGGCCCGGGTGTTGGGCGAGGCGTTCGAAGAGTTGCGCCGCGAATCGGATCGCGGACGATGGACATTCCTTGATCCCTATGGCGCGCAGGATCCGGCGGAATTCTTCGCCGTGGCGACGGAGTCCTTCTTCCAGTGCCCCGAAGAAACGCGCAGCGAGATGCCGGCACTCTACGAGCAATTGCGGCGCTTCTACTGCCAGGATCCCGCGGGTTGGTCCTGGGATTCGCGCCGGAAACCGTAGCCTCGAACCTTCGAATCAGCGGATTGAGCCTGCGTGTTTCACGCGGAAGCGTGAAACACGCAGGTTAGGTGGGTGGCTCACACCCCGATCTTGTGCTCGGCGCGCAGATCCTCGGCGGCGAACGCGTGCGCGCCGACGGCGATCCAGTAGATGGCCGGGATGATGACGAGGCTCGTGAATGCGGTGGCCCAGATCATCATGACGCTGATGAAGATGATCAGCATGATGCCGAACATGAACAGGAGCCCCAGGCCCACGTGCCCTTTATAGAGATGGCCGAGGCCGGGGATGATGCTCAGTGCCGCCGCGGCCACGTGCCGCGCCCTGAGTGTCTCTGGGCCGGGCTTCTCGTTCTCCTGCGTTTCCATCCAGATCAATCTACGTTGCCGGCGCCATCTATTCAATCCAAAGCATTCGCCATTAGCCGGGCTTGGGGTGGTCGCGGATCATCCAGCAGCCGGCCAGGATGACGACCCAGGCGTTGAGCTGTGCCCAGAGCAGGAACGCGATGAGGCTCCCGAGGGCGCCATAGACCTCGTGATAGTTGCGCCAGAAGGTCGGCAACAGGTAGGAGAACCCGATGCTCAGGCCGAACCATCCCAGCGCCGCCAACAGGGCGGCCTGCGGGGCGCCATGCGGCGCCAGATGCCGGGGGGAGATCGTGTGATAGGTGAGATAGAAGGCCCCGAAGAGCAGGCCAACGGTCACGCCCGCTCGGGCGAGCGCCCAGATTTTCAGGCTCACGAGCGACACGAGCCCATGGCCCCCGAGGAATTTTTCGATGGGTACCGCCAGGATGAAGAACAGCGCCATGAGGACCAGCGCGACCATCCACACCGCCAGCAGCAAGACGGCCCAGAGCGCCCGCTTCCAGAGCGCGGGCGCGGGCTCCCCCTGGTCGCGGGCGATAAAATGGAGGGCCTGCACGCACGCGTCCATGAAGCGGAACGATGTCCAGATCGCCAACAGGAACCCGAAGGTGAGCCAGCCCCTGCTGGCGGACGTTCGCGCGTGATCGAGCATCGCGCCTATGTCGATGTCTACGCCCGGTGGCAGCATGTGGCCGATGATCTGGGCGATCTGGTCGGTGACGTGCAGGTCGCTTGGAATGGCAAAGCTGGCGACGGCAAAGGTGACGATGAGGAAAGGCACCAGCGCCAGCACGAAGTAAAAGGCGATTTCAGCGGCGAATGTTCCGAAGAATCGCCAGCGCACAGTCAACCTGCGGCCGAGGAAGGATCGCGTCGGCATGTCCGCATCATGGGCGCGACGGCCCCGGATGGCAATGCGGGGAGATAGCCCGGAATCTCACAGCCGGAGGGCTGTGAAATATCCGGGCTAGGGTTTGAGCACGCCATGTTTCAGGAACCATGCTCGCGTGGCGGCAAGGACCTCGTCGGACCTCTCGTTGGGCAACGCGTGGCCGACGCCCTCCCAGACCCGGCGCTCGCAGGGCACCTTGTTCCTCTCGAGGATCAACTGCAGCGAAGCCGAGCGCTCGGGCGGGACGGTCGTGTCGGCGCCGCCGTGAAGGATAAGGAAGGGGATCCGGATTCGTTCTGCGCGCGAAGGGGCGGGCGCCGGGTAGCCTTCGGATGGCGCGAGCCCACCGGCGGTGATGGCCGCCGCCTTCAGAAGGTCGGGCCTATCGGCGGCGAGGCCGATGGTCAGGAAGGCGCCCATGCTGTGGCCGTAGGCGGCGATTCGCCGCCTGTCGACATCCGGCATGCTGCGAAGGACCTCGATGCAGGCCGTGGCACGGCGGACGTTCTCGGAGCTGGCCCCGAATTCTGAGGGACTGGGGCCGGGGCGCACGTGCGTGTAATCGGTCGCGATGCACACGAAGCCCATCCGGGCAAACTCTCGACCTTTTGAGAGTCCCATCCCGCGCGCGCTCCCGCCCAGCCCATGACTGATGAGCAGGCCGGGAAATGGCCCGTTGCCGGCGGGTTTTACGAGGACGCCGGCGAGCGGCTTCCCATCGGCCACGCAAGACCAGTTCTCGCCATCGATCCTGATATCGACGATGGGGGGGACGGTTGCGGACGGTTCGGCCGGGGCCGTCGGTGCCGCGAGCGCCGCGATCATCACGATGGTCTGGGTCGTCGCCTTGGGCATGGTCGGTTCTCTTTGTCCCGCGCCGATTCAACCCCGGCATAAGCGCGGCGTTGCGCCCCGCGGGACGCTTTTGGCGTTTGAGTTTTAGGCGGCACCCTCCCATTATCGACAGTCATGTCCGAGCCCATGAAATACATCCTCGACGAGAAGGATATCCCCACCCACTGGTATAATATCGTGGCCGACTTGCCGAAGCCGCCGGCGGCGGTGCGGCATCCCGCGACTGGCGAGCCCTGCACCGCCGACGACCTCAGGCCGCTGTTTCCCGATGCGCTCATCGCCCAGGAGATGAGCGCGGAGCGACAGATCGAGATCCCGGGTGAGGTGCGGGACATCCTCCGCCTCTGGAGACCGGCGCCGCTCTACCGCGCCAGGCGGCTGGAGCGCGCACTCGATACCCCCGCGCACATCTATTACAAGTACGAGGGCGTCAGCCCCGCGGGCTCGCACAAGCCCAACACCGCGGTCCCACAGGCATTCTACAACAAGGCCGCGGGCGTCAGGCGCCTGTCGACGGAGACCGGCGCCGGCCAGTGGGGTTCGTCGCTGGCGATGGCCTGCAATTTCTTTGGCCTGGAATGCAAGGTGTTCATGGTCAAGGTCAGCTACCATCACAAGCCGTACCGCCGCGCGCTCATGGAGACCTATGGCGCCAGCGTGACCGCGAGCCCATCGGAGGAAACCGCCGCGGGCCGATCCATCCTCGCAAGAGATCCGGAATGCTCCGGTTCGCTGGGCATCGCGATCTCCGAGGCGGTCGAAGTCGCCGCGCAGCGCGACGACACGAAATATGCCCTTGGCAGCGTCCTCAATCACGTGTTGCTGCACCAGACCGTCATCGGGCTCGAGTGTTTCAAGCAGATGGAGATGGCCGGTGATGAGCCCGACGTGATCATCGGCTGTGCCGGCGGCGGCTCGAATTTTGCGGGGATCTCCTTCCCGTACATCGGCCGGAAGCTGCGCGGCGGCCGCGGGCCGCGCATCGTGGCCGTGGAACCGGACGCGTGCCCCACGTTGACCCGGGGCCGATACGCCTACGATTATGGTGACACCGCGAAACTCACCCCGCTGGTGAAGATGCACACTCTGGGCAGTTCCTTCGTGCCACCGGGGTTCCACGCGGGCGGGCTTCGCTACCACGGCATGGCGCCGCTGGTGAGCCATGTGCTGGATCTCGGCCTCATCGAGGCGGTCTCGGCGCCGCAGCTTGAGGTTTTTGAAGCCGGGGTCCGGTTCGCCCGGGCCGAGGGCATCGTCCCCGCACCCGAGGCATCCCATGCCGTAGCCGTGGCCCTGCGCGAGGCGCTCCGATGCAAGGAGGAGGGCCGACCGCGCGTCATCCTCTTCAACCTCTCCGGGCACGGGCACTTCGACATGCAGGCCTATACCGACTACTTCGCCGGGAAGCTAAAGAACTACGCATACCCGGAGCAGGAGATCGCCATGGCGCTGGCCGGCCTGCCGTCGATCGTCGATTGACGATGTGGCGCGGGGGATACAGATTCTAAGGGTGCCCGCACGCGTGATGCGGGGCACAGGATGAAGCCAACATTCTGGAGCAGGGAGGTAGTCTGATGGATGCGACCAGTCCCGTAAGCGCCATTATTCAGCACAAGGGCTCGACCGTGTGGAGCGTCTCGCCGGACATTTCCGTCCTGGATGCGATCCGCGAGTTGTCGGACCACAACGTCGGTGCGCTGCCCGTCGTGGAGGACGGCCGGCTCATTGGCATGATCTCGGAACGCGATTACACGCGGAAGGTGATTCTCCGGGGCAAGGCCTCGCGCAATACGCCCGTGCGTGAGATCATGAGCAGTCCCCCCATTACGGTGTCGCCCTCTCACACGGTAGAGCAGTGCATGCGAATCATGACCGAGCACAGGACGCGGCACCTGCCGATCATCGAATCGGGCGGCCTGGCGGGCATCGTGTCCATCGGGGATCTCGTGAACTGGACGCTCGCGGCACAGGCGGAGCAGATTCGCCAGCTCAAGGATTATATCTCGGGCGGGTACCCGTCTTGATGGTGGTGAATTCGTCGCCCGCGCTGACGCGGAGCCCGACCGCTCTCGCGTCAGGCCGGCAGAGCGCAATAGGACATTCGTGGAGGTTCGAGTCATGAGGTACATCATCGCCCTATGGGCCTTCCTTGGAGCGGTCGCGGTGGCTGGCGCGAAACCGAACATCATTTTCATTCTGGCTGACGACCTTGGCTGGACCGATCTCGGTTGCCAGGGGAGCCGCTATTACGAGACGCCGAACATCGACCGCATGGCCGCGGAAGGTGTCCGGTTCACGGCGGGATACGCGGGGGCCGCGAACTGCCAGCCCACCCGCGCCTGCCTGATGAGCGGCCAGTACAATCCGCGGACCGGCGTATACACGGTGGGGGGCACCGACCGATTCAATACATCGATGCGCCCGCTCGTCCCGGTGCCCAACGTTGAAGAGCTTGCCCTGGAGAAGGTGACGATCGCCGAGGCGCTCAAGGCGGCCGGATATGCCACGGGCATGTTTGGCAAGTGGCACCTCGGCGAACCCTCCGCGTACGGGCCCGCGAAACAGGGCTTTGACGAGGCGATAGCCTCCATGGGGAAGCATTTCAAATTCAACACGTATCCCAAGATGCAGGTGCCGCCTGACGTCTACCTGGCCGACTTTTTGACCGATCATGCCCTGAAGTTCATCGAAGCGCACAGGGATGGTCCGTTTTTCCTGTATCTGCCGCATTTCGGGGTCCACTCGCCATGGGACTCGAAGCCGGACAAGGAGGCACATTTCAAGGACAAGCCTCCGGTCGACGGGCACAGCAGCGCCGCCTACGCGGGGATGATCGCCAGCGTGGATGACAGCGTCGGGCGAGTGCTGGAGAAGATCGCGGCGCTTGGCATTGACCAGAACACGCTGGTTGTCTTTTCGAGCGACAATGGCGGGGTGGGCGGCTACGAGGAGATCTTCAAGGGTGCGCCTGCGCCATCCGGCGGCGGGAAAGGGAAGGGAAGGCGCGGCCAGGGAGAGGGCGGCAGGATCGGTATCACGTCCAACGTCCCGCTGCGCGGCGGCAAGGGGATGTTCTACGAGGGCGGGATCCGCGTGCCCTACATCTTTCGCTGGAAGGGCACGATCCCGGCCGGCGCCACATGTGACCAGCCCATCCATAGCGTGGATCTTTACCCGACGCTCCTCGATGTGGCTGGTGGCCTCCCGCCGAAGGGCTATGTCCTGGACGGTGTCAGTTATGCGGCCTGCATGAAGAGCGGCGGCTCGGAGAAGATCGGGCGCGACGCGCTGTTTTGGCACTTCCCCGGTTACCTCGGATCGGGGCCCAACATCTGGCGCACCACCCCCGTGGGCGTCATCCGCCGCGGTGACTACAAGCTACTCGAGTTCTTCGAGGATGGGCGCCTCGAGCTGTATAACCTCGCCAGCGATATCGGGGAGAAGACCGACCTCGCCAAAGAGAAGCCGGATCTTGTGAAGGAACTCCATGGCCGCCTCAAGTCTTGGCGGGAGAGCATGCATGCGCCCATGCCCCGGCAGCGCGGACAAGATCAGGCGCCGTGACGGGGCCGGGCACGATCTTGCCAGCAGCCGTGGGCTCGATCGTGTCAGGATGCCGGGGCCCGGCATTTCGCGGGACATAGCGGCACGCCGGAAGCGCGCATGACGGCCCCATCCCTCCTCGCCTTCATGGGTGCCTCGGTGGTGCTCACGATCGCGCCCGGACCAGACAATCTCTTCGTGATCGCGCAGGGGATATCCCGGGGTCGGCGTGCGGCGACGGTCACCGCATGGGGGATGTGCAGTGGCATCACGGTGCACACGCTGGCAGCCGCTGCGGGGATCTCGGTGATATTCTATTCATCGCCCGTGGTGTTTCATGCGGTGAAGTATGCGGGGGCGGCCTATCTGCTCTATTTGGCGTACCGGGCCCTCGCGTCGGATGGCGCGCGCCCCGGCGCGACGGCCCCCGCCGCGGTCACGGGTTTCGGGCACTTCCGTCGCGGGCTCCTGATGAACGTCCTGAATCCCAAGGTGGCGCTTTTCTTCCTCGCGTTCCTCCCGCAATTCGTGGATCGCGGCCCCGGGAACATTGGCATGCAGATGGCCATGCTCGGCATCATCTTCATGCTCCAGGCCTTCGTGATCTTTTCTGCGATCGCGTGGTTCTCCGGCGGGATTGGCGAAAGGATGAACAGGCATCCCCGATGGCCGAAGTATCTCTCGTGGGCCACGGCCGCGATCTTCGTGGGGTTGGCCGTCCGGCTTGCGATCACATCCCCGTGACGTCGACGCGCGCAGCCCGGCACCGCCAGGGCGCCGTGGGGAATGAGAATCGGAACGCGCTCGTGCGCGAATCAAATCGCCTGTGAGCAGGGACGTGCGACCTTTCCGGCGATTGCGGCCATCGGCCATTTTGGAGTTAGGGCTTCGGCGCGGGAGCGGCATCGAGCCAGGCGGGCCGATGGCGGAAGGCCTCGTCGTTCTCCGCCTCCGTCACCTCGCTGAATCGGCCGTTGTCCTGCCGGATGTAGAGGCTTTTCCACGCCTGCTCGGCGAGGCGCCGGTCTCGGTCTTGGTCCATGAATCCGCGGAGGATTTTCTCACCGGGCTCGCCCAGTTTGAGCAGCGCATTGCCGATGGGCCGATAACCCCAATCGGCGTCCGCGCGCGCGCAGCCATCGCCCAGCTTCGCATACAGTTCGCGGAGGGCGACCCACATCCGCTCTCGCAACGGCTCCACATCGGGTTCCTTTCGCTCGGCGATGAGCCCCAGCGACGTCGCGGCACGATCCGAAACCACGGGATCCTCGTGGCGCGTTGCGGTGATGAGCGCCTCCACCGCCTCCGGGCACCGACGAACGGCCCCGAGGCCCTGCGCCGCGGCGAAACGCACATAGCGGTCGGCGTCGCCGAGGGCCGCGGCGTAGTGGGGCACCAGATCGGCTCGCGGCATAAAGGTCAGCGCGCGCATCGCCACCTGGCGCACGACCGGATTGGCGTGCTCGCGGGCGACGGTCTTGAGTTCCTCCAGCGGCGTTGGCCGCATCCGGCTCAGCGTGACGACAACCACCTCGTTGAGCGGATGGTTTCCGTGGCGATCCACGCACTCCAGCAGCCGGGCGGCGCTCTGTGGCCCTGAGATATCTCGCAGCTCCTGCGCCGCCATCGACCGCACGCAGCCCTCGGTGTCCGCGAGTCCCTTTTCCAGCAGCGCGACGGCCGCGGGGTCCTTCGTCTTGCCGAGCGCGAGGAGGGATGCCCGTCGCACAAGCGGGTTGCGGTGTTCGGCCGAGGGTGCGATGTCCTGCACGGTCGCCTTGGCTTTCTCCCGGGCCACTCGCCAGAGCGCCGCCAGGCGCCCCATGTCATCTGGCGAATCGAGCGCCTCCTTCATCCCTTCCGGCAACCCGAAGCGCTCCAGGTATTGCCCCTCGTCATGCAGGGCGGACACGACCTCGGCACCCTGGTCCCGGAAGGTTGTCCACCCTTTATCCGATGGGCTTGACGTCAGGACGCCGACTCTGCTCTCGGTATTGCGAACCATCCACAGGCAGTTGTTCGCGGCGCGCTTTTGCATTTCGGGGTGGCAGTACCCATAGACGACGAAGCGATCCATCAGCCCCTCTTTGGCCCACGTTTCGAGGTCGAAGTACACGTGGCCGCCGGTCAGCATCAGCTCGGGCACGTTCCACGGCTGTGGGAAATGAGGTTGCTGCGGATTGATGAAAATGCCGAGCCGCCGTCCGCCCGCGGGGAGCGATGCCTTCAGTTCTCTCAGGTACGTGGTGACATATTCGCCGCGCAGGGCGTACCAGTCGAACCGGCTCGCGGTCCGCGTGAAAGGTCCGGCCGCCATATCCAGGCCGGTGCGCCGCTTGAACTCTGTCATGATGGTTGGCGCGTATCCAAATTCGTCCTGAAAGCGCGTCGAATAGTTCTCGGCGTACGTCATGAAGAGCAGCCCGTCGTAACCCCAGCGTTCCATGAGTCGTCGGTGCAAGTCCACCAGCGCGCTTCGTGCCTCGGGGTAGGCCAGTTCGATCGGGCCGCCCTGGCGCAGGATGACGCGCCTATCGACCGGCACCCATTCGGGATGAGCGGCGCGGAGTCTCGACTCGGCAGCGTAGGGGAAGTCGCCCGAGCAGGGTGTGTCTGCCGCGCTCCCCCAGTCGAAGAGCGCGCTCACGCCCCAGATTTCCATCCCGTGTCGGCGCGCGGCCTCCACCGCGAGCCGGTCGGGATCGACATCGGCGTACAGTTGGCGCGCCCATCGCCAGAAACCCGCGTAGCGGCAGTTCTCTTCTTGGATCACCACCGTCTCCAGCCATGCCGCCTCCTGCAGGCCGCGCCAGTAGACCCGCCGGATGCCAAGCCGCCCGAGGAATTCGAACGAGGCCGCTATGGAACTCGCGCTATCGATCGGCAGCGAACTTGCCAGCCAGTGATTATCTCCCGTGCTGATATAGCAACCCGGCGGCAGCTCGGCAGGCGATGCCGCCGCGGGGATCAGCGGCAGGAAGGCGGCGAGAACGAACCGCGGGAAGATCGGTGCGACAGTCGCGAGCGAGAGCCTGGACTTGGCTGACATCATCCGCGATGAGATACGTCAATCGCCAACGACCCGCAAGCCCGTGTCCTCACTTCGCCGCGTTGGCGCCCTTGACGCGCATCTTGATCGAGTAGAAGCCCGTGGTGGCCGTGATGAAAAGGGTCCTGTGGTCGGGGCCGCCGAAGGACACATTGGCGCACCATTTCTCGGGAACATCGATGTGCGCGATCTCTTTGCCGTCGGGGGCGATGACGAAAACGCCCTTGCCGGTGAGGTAGAGGTTGCCGGCGTCATCGAGCGTGATGCCGTCGGAGCCAAGTTCGCAGAGGAGCGCCCTGTTGGCGAGCGAGCCATCCGGCGCGATATCGAAGCGGTAGGTCTTTTTCGCGCCAATGTCGGCGACGAAGAGGCGCTTGCCGTCAGGCGTGCCGATGATGCCGTTGGGCTGGACGAGATCCGTGGTCACGCGGGTCAACGATTTGCCGTCGGGCGCGAGCCGATAGACGTGCTGCCCGTCCTGTGGCGGCTCTTTGTGCTGCCACCAGGGGCGTTTGTAGAATGGATCGGTGAAATACATGGCGCCCGAGGGATGGACCCAGACGTCGTTGGGGCCATTGAGGCGCTTGCCCAGATACTCCTTGAGGATCGTGGTGACTTTGCCATCGGGATCGATCGACCAGAGTTCGTTGTTTTCATCCGCGCAGGCGATCAGGTTGCCCTTCGCATCGAAGCACATGCCATTCGATCGTCCGGCGGGCTGCATGAAGGTGGAGAGACCGCCCCCCGCCGCCCACTTCATGATCCGGTCGTTGGGCTGATCTGTGAAGAAGACATCGCCTTTTGCGTTTGAGGTGGGGCCCTCGGTGAACTTGAAGTCGCCGGCGGCCTTCTGCAGCGTCGCGCCGGGGGCAATGGGGCCGATGTCCTGTGCGGAGACGATCCCGATGCCGAGGGTGAAGGCGATTGCGGGGGCAAGTGATTTCACGATCTGAGTCCTCCTTGATTCGGACCTTACGCGCGCCCGGCCGGAAGCCGAGAGAAAACGGGGGCGTGTGATTGGCGCACGTTGGGGAACCCACCCCACGTTTGCCTTGGGTTCGCAATGTCGCCTTGCGGCCGATCGGCGGTGGCCGTGGTTGTGGCATGGTTCAACTCGGCCGCGCACGTCATCGGCGGTTGAAACTTCAACTCAATGCTGTCCCGTCGCAACGCACAGCAGCAGGTACATGATCGTGTGATTGGCGAGCCAACCGGAGTCGGAGCTCGCGGGGTCGGCCTTGGCGAGGACTTCACGGGCGAACGGGAGCGCGCGTTCGGCCAGTCGCGGGTCGCGGGAGAGCAGCGCCGTCTGCCAGGCGAGAAGCGCGGGCCGCGCGAGGAGGCTTTCGTAACGGCGCGGAGCCCCGCCGCCCATGGGCGCGGGGGCCTTGAGGGCGGGGTCGAACTTGGCCCAGAGATCCGCGACGGTCGCAGATGATTTCGATGAAAGCCCCAGCGGCGCGAGAAAATGATCCACCTCGGCATCGCTGACCTCGCCGATCCAGTCGAGGCGTCGCCACTGGGCGATCGCATTGCAGGACATCATGTCCTCGGCGAGCCCGCCGAGGCGCGCCTCGACCACCGCGCGACGCAACGGATCGGCTTCGATGCGGGCGAGGGTGGCAAGGCGGACGGAGGATTGGTTATAGAATAGCGTATATCGCGGCTCCTCGGTGGGGTTGGCGCCGATGAGTCTCCAGCGGAGGCCGTTTCCCTCATCGGCAAAGCGCCGGTATTCGTCGCGCCAGTGCGAATCGCCCGTGGCATCGGCGACCGCGGCGAGCGTCGAGAGCAGGATGTGCGCGGAGGGGTCACTCTTGCCGCGCCAGTCCCACCCCACGTGCGCCCTGCGGCTGTCGTCTTCGACCTTCAGGGTCCAGCCGTTCCTCTGCATGCGCCGGGCGAACTCATCCAATTCGCGACGGATGAAGGCCCTGTCATCGTCGCTCGCAATCGTCGAGCGGAAGTAGCGCCAGAGCGAGCACACGAAGAGGGTGTGCTGGTCCGTGGAGGAGTCTCGGTAGTAGCTGATGCCGTCGGGGTGAGGGCCCCGGGGCACGAAACCCGGCACCGGGCTGAGCGTGCCCACCCTCCTCATCCCGCGGAAGACGCGCCTCGCAAAATCGGCGATCCACGGTGATGGTTTTGCGCCATGCGCGTCGCACAGGGCGAATAGCAGCAACCCGTTTGCCAGGGCGACATCCTCGATTCCAGAACCGTAGCCGTAGGGCTTGTCTTGTCCCCCGACGCGCCCGGCGGCGATCTCCTCGGGTCGCTCCAGCGCCCCGATGCCGCGCGGTCCGTCCAATCGCTGAAGATAGGCAACGTCGGTGTTCGTGCTGAAGAATCCGACCTGGTACGCGTCGCAGGCCGCACGGACGCGGTCGGAGAAGTTCTCGTCGGTGGTTGCCAATGTTGCACTGGTGATTCCCAGTGCTATCCCGGGCAGAAGGCAGGAGGGCATCTGGACTGAATCGTCCTTTGTCGGATGTGCCGCGTCAAGGCGGCTTGCGCGGGACCCTTGATTCTGGTACGAGCCTCATATGGTCGCGGCCTTTCAGGCTGTGGTGCGGGTTTCGATGTCCTTCGGGTGGGCCTGCGGCCGCGTGGGCCGCAAATGCAAAGGGGCTCGAGCAACGGGTGGGATGCGGACGCCTGGGCCGGCGCCCCTCCCGTGCGAATCGCGCCCGCGGGAACCGCGATGAAGATCAAAACCGTACTGGTGACTGGGGCGAGCGGCAAACTGGGCCGGTCGCTGGTTCCCGCGCTGCTCAAGGCGGGGTATCAGGTGAGGGCCACCCAGTTCAGGACGCCCGTGAAGGTGCCCGGCGTGCGCACGGTGACCGGGTCGATCTCCGACCCGGGATTTGCACGCAGGGCACTGGCGGGCGCCGATGCCGTCTGCCACCTGGCCACCTGCAAGGAGGATTCCGAGAACTTCTTCGACGTGAGCATCAGGGGAACGTTCACGTTGCTCGATGAGGCACGGCGGCGGGGAGGGCTGAAGCAATTCATATTGGCTTCGGGTGACGCGGCGCTGGGCATCTTCTTCTACCCGCAGCCGAAGCCACTGGATGAGGGCGCCCCGCTGGCCGCGTACCCCGGATGCTATGCGTTCTCCAAGGTCATGGAGGAGGTGATGGTGGGGCAGTACCACATCCAATACGGCCTGCCCTCTACGATACTCCGCATCTCGTGGATCCACGGGGAGGACGACCTCCTGGCGCACATGACCCTGCGGCCGCCGGACTTTGGCGGGCCCGCATGGCGAGACTTGGCGCGGAGCGCGCGCCAGAAAGAGATGTTCCGGAAGAAGCGCGAGGCGGTGGGATGCCTGGTCCATCCCGATGGTCGGCCGTTTATTCGACACATCGTGGGCATCGCCGATGTGGTGCAGTCCTTCCTGCTGGCGCTGGGAAACCCCGCCGCCGTCGGGCAGACCTTCAACATCGCCGGCCCGGAGGCGTTCTCGTACGACGCGCTGGCGGCACACATCGCGGGCAGGCTCGGCGTGCCGGTGGTGAAGTTCACGTGCCGCGAAGGGCACGACTTTCGGATCAACATCGGGAAGGCGAGATCCGTGCTCGGCTACGATCCGCGGTGGGACGCCGCCCGGATCGCCGACGCGGGCATCGCCTGGCGAGGCGCCGGTGGCCGGCGCCCTCCGATACGATACAGGGGCTAATCGACCTGTGGAGGTGATGATGAAAACGATCAGGTGCGGGGTTATCGGGCTCGGCTGGTTTGGCGAGAAGCACTGCGAGGTCTTGCGCGACTTGCCCTGGGCGGAGCTGCGGGCAGTTTGCACCCGGCGCCCTCATCGGCTCAAGGAGGTGGCGGACCGATTTGGCGCGGCATCGTACACCGACTATCGGGAGATGCTGGCCGACCCGGAGATTGACGTCGTCAGCGTCGTGACCATGTGGGATCAGCACGTGGAGCCGACAATCGCGGCCCTCGAGGCGGGCAAGCACGTCTTTCTGGAGAAACCGATGGCATCGACCGTTGCGGACTGCGACCGGATCCTTGCGGCCGCGCGCAAGGCGCCCGGGAAGTTCATGGTCGGCCATATCTGTCGGTTCAATCCGCGGTATGCGGCGGCCAAGCGGCATATCGACACCCACGGGATTGGCGACATCGTCTCCATCTACGCCAGGCGGAATCTGCCCGCGTGGGTCACCGAGGGCGTGGTGGGCAAGATCGGCCCGATCATCGGTGACGCCGTCCACGACACCGACCTGATGCTCTGGTACACCGGGGCCAACGTGAAGACCGTGTACGCGCAGACGCACCGCGTGCGCGATCTCAAGTATCCCGACATCGGCTGGACGATGTACCGTTTCGACAGCGGTGCCATAGGCGTGTGCGAGACCGTCTGGTGCCTGCCGGGGAAGACCCCTTTCCAGATCGACGAGCGAATGCAGATCATCGGGACCACCGGATCGATACAGATTCACGACACGACGCCGAATCTCATGATGGTCGGGCGCGAATCGGTGTCTTTCCCGGATACGACCTACTGGCCAGAATTGCACGGCCAGCGGGTGGGGGCACTGCGGGAGGAGTGGTCATACTTCCTGAAATGCGTGGCCGAGGGGCGCGACCCCGACATCGTGCCGCCGGAGGATTCGCGCGCCGCGGTCGTCGCGTGCTTGGCCGCGGAGGAGTCCGCGGCGAAAGGACAGGTGATCGAACTCCAGGCAATGGGGAGGGAGAGAGGCGAATGAGATTTCATCATACGGGCGTCATCACGGACCAGAAACAGGCCGGCGAGGTCTACGTCGCTGCGACAAGGGTGTGGGTGACGAACCCGGAGGCGCACCCGTATCGGATCGAGTTCCTCCGGTTCGAGCCGGATTCGCCGGTGGTCCCGCCGGTGCGCGATCATTGCCACATCGCCTATACGGTCGATGACCTCGATGAGGCGATCCGGGGGAAGAACGTCGTGCTGGGCCCCTTCGATGCGCTGGATGGCCTGCGCGTTGTGTTCATCGAGGAGAATGGGGCGGTGGTCGAATACATGCAGTTTGGGAAGGGAAGGACGGAGATTTCATGAGTGAATTGATTGCGGGCAAGGTCATCATCATCACTGGTGGCACCTCGGGCATTGGCGAGGCGTGTGTCCGCCATTTTTCGAACTGTGGCGCGAAGGTCGTGTGTGCGTCGATCCAGGAGAAGGAGGGCGGCGCCCTCGAGCGGGAGCTGCGAGGCCTGGGCCGGGAGGTGAGCTTCGTGCCTTGCGACGCCTCGGATGACGCGAGCGTCCGCCGATTTGTGCAGGTGGCAGTGGAGAGGCACGGCCGGATCGATGGGGCCATGGCCAATGCCGGGGTGTGGAAACAGGGCAAGGTCACATCGGCAACGCGGGGAGACCTGGATCTGCTGATGGGCGTGAATGTCATGGGCCCCGTGTGGCTCGCGAAACATCTGGTGCCCATATACGAGAGGCAAGGCGGGGGCGTGCTGCTGATAACGACGTCGGTGGCGGCCCACATTGGATTTCCGGCCCACGTCCTGTACTGCGCGTCGAAGGCCGGGGCCGAGGCTGTCGTGCGGTGTCTCGCGACGGATCATGCCGGGGTGATGCGCGTGGTTGGCCTGTGCCCGGGAACCATCGACACCCCCATGCTTGCGGCGAGCTGCGCCGGATGGGACAAGCCCAAGGAGGAAATCTACGCCGACGTGCGCAAGCGCATCCCCGTGCGCCGCATTGGCGAGCCCATGGACGTTGCCCGTGCCGCCGCCTTTCTGCTCGGCGATGGGGCCGGCTACATCAATGGCACCAGCCTCGTCCTTGACGGCGGCACGATGGCGCTGCCTCCTTGGTGAGGTGGGACCCGTGGTGCGGCATCGGCATGGGCCGATAGGCGAAGACCTTGACCGGGCCTTGACTCTGCTTGCGCGCCACATGGGGTGCGGACGCCGGGGCCGGCGTCCCTCCCAAATCCAATGCGGCTGTTGTGTGGGATTCTCAACGGACTGCTAGAAGACACTGGAGACTTCTGGTAAGAAACGACCCATGCGAATCTCGATTGGCACTTGTTTATTCGGCGGTCTGATCTTGGTCGCCGCGCGGCCCATCGTTGCGGCGGAGAGCCGCAGCGCGGATATCGTTGTCTATGGCGGGACTTCAAGCGGCATCGCTTCGGCGGTGGCGGCGGCTCGCGAGGGGAAGACGGTGCTGCTCCTCGAGGCGGGCAAACACCTCGGTGGTCTCACCACGGGCGGCCTCGGTGCGACGGATATCGGCAACAAGGGCGCCATCGGCGGCATCGCGCGGGAATTCTACGAGCGCATCCATCGGCACTACGCGAAGCCGGAAGCCTGGACATGGGAGCAGACGCCGCAGGCCAAAGCTGGCCAGGAACGGGGCAAGGATCCCCTCGTTGAAAAGACGGGTCGTCCAACGCAATGGACGTTCGAGCCGCACGTGGCCATGGCGATCTACAGGCAGATGTTGGCCGAGGCGAAGATCGAGCCCCGGTTCGGGCAACGGCTCGACAAGGTGAAGAAGGACGGAGGGCGCATTGTCGAGATCACGATGGCGGATGGCCAGACCTACGGCGGGCGGATGTTCGTAGACGCAACGTACGAGGGCGATCTCATGGCGAAGGCCGGCGTCAGCTACACCGTGGGACGCGAGGCCAACGCCCAATATGGTGAGACTCTGAATGGCGTCCGGGCGGAGACACGATACCACCAGTTCAAGGTCGCCGTGGACCCGTACCTAAAGCCGGGAGATCCTTCCAGCGGCCTGCTGCCGTACGTCCAGCCGGGCGACGGTGGGGCACCGGGCTCGGGCGACAAGGCTGTCCAGGCCTACAACTATCGACTTTGCATGACCCGCGTGGCCGCCAACAGGGTGCCATGGGCGGCGCCGCCGGGATACGACGAGAAGAAGTATGAGCTGTTGGCGAGGTACCTCGCCGCGCGGGTTGAGTCGGGCCGTCCCGCAAAAGTTGGCGAACTGATGAACCCGGTCCCCATGCCCAATGGCAAGACGGACACGAATAATAACGGACCCTTCTCGACGGACTTTATCGGTATGAACTACGACTATCCCGACGCCGGCTACGCGGTCCGGGCCCGGATAGAGAAGGAGCACGAGAATTACATCCGGGGCTTCCTCTATTTCCTCTCCAGCAGCCCACGCGTGCCGCAGGCGCTGCGCGACGAGATGAACAGCTGGGGCCTCGCCAAGGACGAGTTTATCGACACGGATCACTTCCCGCCGCAGATGTACGTGCGCGAGGCGAGGCGGATGGTCTCCGACTACGTCATGACCGAACACGATTGCCGCTGGGAGCGAAAACCCAGCGACGGCATCGGCCTCGGCGCCTACGGGATGGACAGCCACAACTGCCAGCGGATCGTGAAAGCGGGCCGTGTCGAAAACGAGGGCGACGTCGAGGTCCCGGTCAGTGGGCCCTATCCGGTTTCCTATCGGTCGATCGTGCCAAAGGCTAGCGAGTGCGAGAACCTATTCGTGCCCGTGTGCTTATCCGCGACGCACATCGCCTACGGTTCGATCCGCATGGAACCGGTGTTCATGATACTCGGCCAGTCGTGCGCCGTCGCCGCATCCATGGCCATCGATGACAAGGTCGCCATTCAGAAAGTCGACTATGACAAACTCGCGGCGAAACTGCGGGCACAGGAGCAGATCATTTCAAACGAGGGCTTTCCGCCGAGACGGCCGCCGCCGGCGGCGCTGGATCCGACCCGGCTGGGTGGCATCGTCGTCGATGACGCGGACGCGGCGATCACCGGCGAATGGTCTAGCTCATCGGCCTCGGGGCCGTTCGTTGGCGAGGGCTATCTGCACGACGCGAACGAGGGCAAGGGCGAGAAGCGGATCCGATACACGCCAAGACTCCCGAAGGTCGGTCGCTATGAGGTCCGCATCATATATGCGGCGCTGGCAAACCGCGCCTCGAACGTGCCCGTGACCATTCGGTCGGCCGACGGCGCAAAGACGGTCACCGTGAACGAGAAGCAACCGCTGAAGAATGATCAGCCGCTTTCTCTCGGTGTGTTTTCGTTCGAGGCCGGTTCGAGCGGTTGGGTGGAGATCCGCAACGATGGCACCGATGGCCACGTCATCGCCGACGCGGTGCAGTTTGTGCCAGAACGCTAGCCCGGATATTTCACAGCCGGCCGGCTGTGAAATATCCGGGCTCGAAAACTCAGATGCCTGGCAGCAGGAGCCTGCTTGCAGGCGATTCCATGCGCGAATCGCGCGCAAGCGCGCTCCTACGTCTCATTTTCACCCCCGGTGGGGTCCCCGCGCCCCGCACCGGGCGTGGGATCTGACTGGGTTATCTCTTCTGCAGTTCGACGATTGCTCGGGCGAGCTTGTCCCTGTGGGCCTCGATCGTGGCCGGATCGCGCGTGAAGTGGGTGAGATCTGTGGAGACATCGGCGGGGATCGTCAGCAGGGCCTCGTACTTCGCGCGCTCCCGAGGATCGACCTTTGACGCTTTTTTGGTCAAGAGCCGTTTGAGGATGACGAAATACTCGTAATCCTCGATGCCATCGCGAAGGAGCTCGAGGCGGATGCTGTCCACGGGTCCGTCCATCACCGGGGCCGGTGGCTTGCCATCGGCGGCCGCCTCCGGCGGATACATGAAACGGCCATCGCCATTGCCCCACGCATTCTTGGTGCCGGGGGCGAGGGTTGCGGAGGACACCCAGCTCATCGGATCGAGATAGGGGTTCTGCGGATGCGCACCGTCGGGATAGGCCGTTGGGCTGGTCCAATAGACGGTTTCCCAGATGAGGACGCCGGTCACGCGTTCAGCCCATGTCTGCCAGAGCCAGACGCGCATCTCGGTGCCGGGGTGGTCAATGAACTCCGTTGCATACGGCGCCTTCGGGCCACAGCAGACATACCACCAGAACTGGTCGCCGGCCCTGCGCCTTTCCTCAGTGCCTTCGACGTTGAGCGAGGGGGTCAGCGGCACCCAGAGATTCGGCCCGCCGACCAGCTCCGTCTCCACTTGTTCGGTCAACATCCGCCGCAGGCCGGGCGCATGCTTTTTGAGTTTGGCGAAGCCGTTCATGACGAATGCGTAGTCCTTGGGGTCGGGCTCGTCGAACCAGTAGACGTAAGCCCTATTGAGCCACCCCTTGTCGCGCAGGTGGTCCTCGACGCCCTTCAGGTATTTGCCGAGCAGGATGTCGTATTTGGGGGCGTCCTCCGCGTAGCCCAGGAATCTGGGCTCGGACCGTCCCTGGAATGTGCCGCCGCCAAGGCCGTCGATATGGATGACGAAAGAGTTGAAGTGATACTGTTCAAAGGCGCGCGTCATGGCCGCGTCCCACTTTTCCCAATCGAACACCGGCGTGACCTTTGCTGCGTCGATAGGTTCGAAGTCCCCGCCCTCGATCATCGGATTGCCGGAGGCGGCATCGGTGATCGACAGCGCATCGATCCACAGGCGGCCCGTGGCGGCGCCCGGTTCCTGATAGCCTGCGGCCCATAGTGAGAAACGACATGTGGTGGCCCCCTGCGGGAATGCCGAGACCGTGGTTTCGAAATCCTGCCACGCGGGTTTCCCGTCGATCGCGATATCGGTATTGCGGCCGCGAATCCAGGTGCCGTCCGCCCTCTGATAATTCAGTGAGAAAAGGAATCGGTGCGGCCTGTCGGTCCTGTGCTTGAAGGCGATCTTGAGCCCCTTTGGTGGCAGCGTCACCACCTGATCGTAAGAGGCGCACACGTTTTCTCGTTCGCTCGCGTCATCCACGAAAAGAGCGCCCCGGCCCTCCGCATGCTCGTTGGTGACGATGGTGCCGCCGTGCCAGGGGTTCAGCCCCAGCCATTGGACATGCCAGCCATCCATGGGCGCGGGATTGTAGGGCGAAATGTGATGCTCCGACAGACTCGTGAGATATTTGCCCAGCACCGCGCGGCGATGCTCGGGATCCGTGACTTTCTGATATCGCCACACCGTATTCGGGCTGAAGCCGAACGACGTCTCGCAGGTGACCGTATCCGGGAGTGCAAAACCGTACACCTCGACGTGGAAAGCCGTCGACAGCGTCGCACCATCCGCCTCGATCGTCAGGGTGCCGCGATAGATGCCGGCGGGCGCATCCTTCGGGGCCTTGACGCGAATCCAGTACGGCTGGTTTTCGCCCGCGGCGAGATGGATGGGTTTGGCCTGGGGTGGCAGTGGGTCGGGCCAATCCGCGAGCGTCCCGGTCTTGTCGGTCTTCTTCGTGATGGGCACATAGCCCACGCGCAGCACCTCGACATTTTCGGCGGGGATCCGGCCTTCGTCCGAAACAAGTTCGCTGGCGCGGACCACGACGTTCGAGAGGGCGGCGCTGGGTGTGATCACCACTTGCAGCGCCTCCCGCTCGTTTTTTGCGGTGCGCAGGATCAGGTCCTTCGCGACACGTCGTGGCAAGGTGCGGTGGCGCGGGATCTTCCACCCGGAGGAGGCGCACCACAGATTCAGCTTGGGGTGATTCACCGGGATGATCTCGCCATAGGTGTCATCGTAATAGTCGGGCACGAGGATGGAGGCCTTGGCCGCGTAGGCATCGCCCAGTTCGACGGCCATCTGCCACGGGCCGGTTCCGGGAATTTCGTATGGCGCGCGCAGGTCGAGTGTTTCGCCGGCGGGCAATGCCACCGCGACGATATTGGTATGCGTGGGCGAACCGTCGCGCGAGAGGAGCACGCGCGCCTCGGTTTTCAGGGCGGTTCCCGACTCGTTACGAGCCCGTAAGGCCACGGCATTGCCGCCGCCGGGGATGGTCGCGCCCAGTCCCAAGACCTGAACCTTGACCTCGGGATTCATGGCTTCGACCTCGATGTACCGTGTGCTGCCGACGAGGTTCAGGGGGTTTCCGTCCACGGCGGCATGAAAGGCATAGCCGTGTACCTGCAGGTTGCAGGGGGAGGCGTCGGATCGCATGCGCACGCACACGACGCGGGCGGGAAACAGGGCGTGCGGCAGGTCAAATTTCGCGGTCCCCGTACGGGACAAAGAGCCCACCTGTTGCCAGTCGTTGGAGTTGGTCGAGGCCTCGACGAACAAAGTGCCGTTCACGTAGTAGTTGCAGGCAATTTCGATGGCGCCCGACAGTAGTCGGCGACCATCCGTCCCGTGCCGGTACGTCACGGTGTGGGCCTTTCCGAAACACCACCGGTCCGAATTGAAGGACGCATCGAAGTCCGCGAGGGGACGGCTGTGATTGCCGCACTCGTTGCCGAGCGGGGCATCGAACGCATACTTGTTGCCCGTGAGCTGCTCGCCCGCGCCGAGGGTCAAGCCCTCCGCCGAGGCATAAACCGGCTGCACCGGCACGAGTGATGCGCCGTCAAAAAACAACTTTCCCCTCATCTGCCACTGGCCCAGGCGAATGGGCGCCGTCGCCCCTCCGGTGCTGGACGGTGCGGCGAACACATATTCGTGGCGCGCCCACGTCTTGCCTGGGACGCCGATGTCCCTATTCGCGAACGTCGGCCCGCTGACCGCCGTCCCGCCACTGGCGTCGTCAGCCCGCGCGTCGAAGCCAAAACGGTACGTGCGACCGGGTTGAAACGTCACGGGCTCGGAGAGCCACGCGCCGTCACCCGTCCCGTTCCCATCGATTCTGATGCAGGCGGCGCCATCGACGCCATTTGTTTTGAGCCACTCGCCATGACCCCGCGGCAG
The DNA here is from genome assembly GCA_029560585.1 of Verrucomicrobiota bacterium. Classification (GTDB taxonomy): domain Bacteria; phylum Verrucomicrobiota; class Verrucomicrobiia; order JADLBR01; family JADLBR01; genus JADLBR01. Next base: position 47,569 of record JAKQKQ010000061.1, read on the forward strand.
GCCCCAGCCCAAAAGTGTCTTCTGCCCCTGCTCAAATGAAGGATTGACCAGCAACCCGCCTTGACCGAATGCCCCGACTGTCCAGCCGAACAGCATCCAGAGCGTGGCACCTGTCACAGAATTCATATCGCCCTTTTCTCTCGTGAGCCCTTTCAGCGGGGTCTGCCACTTCAAGGCCATCAGGCCCGCGGCCAGCTATCCGTATCAGGCTATCCAACGGCCGTTGAGCTTCAAGCCGATGAATCGGCACCACAGGATGCGATCTGACTTCTTCCTTTCGCCCGCATGCGTTGATTCCGGTTCCGTGGCCAAAGCGGCCCGGGAAGGGTCGGGGGTTGAGGGGATATGCAGATCTTTGGCACGCTCAACGAAGATTGGGCGCGTAGGTGAACTGCGCGGTCGCAGTGGTCTCTCGGTTGGTCTTTAAACGGACCCAGTGTGCGGAGTAGCCGATCGGGAAGTCATGTGTCGCGGTCTTGCCGGGCTCGACGGTCAGCCGCCGATATTCGCTCCAGGTGCCGTCCGCCGCGAAATCGATCTCGATCGTGAAGGTGACGGGCGCATCGGACGCATGGGACAGGGCGAGGGATTTGGCGCGGTAGCCCGCCATGAGATAGGGATCGCTGGGTTCGTCCGCATTGACCGCCGTGTCCTTCCACGGTCCGCCGGTGCCGCGGGGTGGACCCATTCGCCAGAGGTCATCCACGTCACCGAACCAGATCGCGGCCTTGTCATCTGGGGCCTTATAGACGTGTTCGCCGGCGGGGGCGTCGGCTCGAACGCCGGTCAGGACGAGCATCCCGCGCCAGGAGGCGAAATCGCCGATGCGTTTGCCATGCGTGCAGATGGGCCGCATGCGGCGAAAGCCCCCGGCGTCCCCATAGGGCACTTCATAGAAGGTGCCGTGCGCGTTGAGATGGATGCGTTCGGTGACGACCTCCCTGCTGCCACGCGGCCAACCGTCGGCGAAGGGCCGATCATAGGTCGCATCGGTCTTTGGGATGCGGTAGCGCAGCTCGCCCTGTCGCACGATGACTGATGCGGCGTCGATCTCGAAGGGGGGCTCGGTGCCGACGCCATATTTTTTGCGAAGGACGCCCTCTTTGTCCGCGTCATCCATCGGGGTGAACTCCAGTTTGCCGTCCATGGTCCACGCACTTCTTCCTTTCACCGCATCGTCCTCGCAGAGGTTCGAGGCGAAGAGCAATTGCCTTGCATTGGCCATGGCGGGCTTGGCGATTCCACCGACGACGGCCGAGGATTCTTTCGCGGATGCGAGAGCGCCGAAAAGCTCGGGCGTCGCGGGCCGGGGCGGGTTCGCGAGGCGGAAGTAGGCACTGGCCGATTTGGCGGCCTGGGTGGCTTTCACGCGCACCCACTGCGCCTTGAATTCATCGCCGAGGATGTGGAACGCGTAGCCGTTGGCGGGCACCCTGACCTTTGCGGTGGGGCGCCATTCACCGCGACCATCGGCATCCGCTTCGACGATGAACTCGACATCGCTTTCCGACGCATGTTTCAGGTGGAGGCAACCCTCGCGGAAGCCGCGGACGAGAAAGGGGGGCGAGATTTCGCCGGCGGTCACGTCGTCGTTGAGCCACGGGCCGCCATTGCCCGAGGGCGCGCCCATGTTGTTCTCGATATCCGACCATGAACCAAACCAGATGCCGGAGTTCGACTGGCCGGCGATCTCGTTGCGCATGACCGAGGCATCGTCGCGGGTCATGACGATCTGCCCCTGCCAGCCGCAATAATCCACGGGCATGCGGGTGTAGGTGGCGACAGGGCGGAGGCCGACCGTGTTCGCGGCACAGAACGTTTTCGGAAAGTCGTAGAAAAGCCCGTGCATGTGGGCCAAGAGACGACCGTCCGCGACCTCGCGGATTCGCGGCCATTCCGTATACCAGCCCCCGATGGCGTCGTGTGAATAGCTGCCCATCGGCAGCCGGAACGTGTGCCACGTGCCACCATCGAGAAGTTTCAGGATGACGGAGCGCTTGTCCCAGCCCATGGACCAGAGCGGGGCGCTGTCGTCGGGCGAGCCGAGGATGCCGCCGGGGCCTGTGACCTCGGTGAACTGGCGGCGCTCTACCAGTCGCCACGTGCGGCCATCCCATTCGGCGAGCGCGCCGCGGTCGTCGGGGCCCGAGGCGTCGGCACCGGCGAGATACTCGAATCTCATTTTCCCCACGCGCGCCTCTCCGTTGTTCGCGATCACGAGGCGGCCCTGCGCGGTGTAGGCGCCCTTGCCGTGCCAGCCGGGGACGGGTTTCTCGAAGAGGCGGTTGACCGCGAGGCTGTGGACATCGACCTCATAGATCGCGCCCTCCATGTCGTAGAAGTAAACCTTATTGGCGGGGTCGCTGAGGTGGCGGGCGGTGGCGGTCATGCGTCCGACGAGCGCATCTTTGACGTTGGTCGCGCGGACGGCGCCATCGGCCCCGATGAAGTAGGGGCCGATGATCAGCTGATTGGATTCGCGGTGGATCATGCGGTTGGCGTGGGTGCCGCCGACGCTCTCGGGCCGCATCTCCATACGGAGGTCTTTATCGATGGTGTAGAGCCTGTCCTCTCCACCATGGGTCATGTGGGGTGGGTACGTGATGATCCAGAGCCTGTCGGCCCAGGGCACGACGGCGCCGATGCCGCATTCTCCGTAGGGGTTGAATACGGCCAGGTGCGGGTAGATCCCGCTGACGCGGACCACCTTGTCACCGGGGGTTGGCCCCCATGCCTTTCCGATGCCATCCGAGCGGGAGGTGGGATCCGCGGCGTGCGATGTCGCGCACGCGATGGCCAGCAGCACCGCGATAAGGGGCCCACGGCGCAGGGGAGCGATGTTTCTTCTAATTTGGGTTGTCATGGGCATTCGCCTCCGGTTTGTGTTGCGGTGGCGCGTTCTCGCGCATCAGCCTCCGGATGGCCTCGCGCGCCAGCGCCGCATCGAAGATGAAGATCTCATCGAGCGCGCCACGGAACACGCGGCCGCCGCGGCGGGGATGGGCGTCCATGTTTCGGCCAAGTGTCACGGCGGTGGCGCCGGCCCGATCGACATCGGTGTTGACCTCGCGGATTCCCTTGCGTTCGGCGGGCTCAAGTTCGCCATCGATGTAGAGCAGGATGTGCGTGGTATTGCGCGGGCCCACGCCGTCGAAGAGGACCGCGGCGAGGTGGTGCCATTGGCCGTCGCGGAGGTCGCGTGCGCCAATGACTTGGCTCGTGTGGACGCCGGCGCGGAGGCGACCGAGCGGTCCGTCCTCGGGAAGCGGATTGATCGAGATCTGCCACGCGGCCCCCGGGCTTTGCATGGTGCCCCAGCTCACGAGCGCGAATCCGTTGATCGGATTCCAGTCCGTGGGGATCTTGGCCCATAGGGCGACGGTTCTTGCCCGGCCGCCGGATATTCCGCCGAAATCGGTGGCGACGAAATCTCCAGCCCCATCGAAGTCGAGGGCGGAACCGAACCGGCCGGGTATCCAAGCGGGTCCAGGGTCGTCGGCCTGTAGCGACGTGAGGCGTGCGGCGACTGCGGTGGCGAGCGGCCCTTCGGCCCGTGCCGTCCTTCCCGTTCCATCATCGAGGCTCCAGTGCACGTAAGATGCGGGGGATGCGCCCTGCGGGGGTAGTCGCGTCAAGAAGCGTGTGCCATCGGCGACCATGGCGGTGGCTGCGCGCCCCTCGATACGAAGGGCCTGGGACTCGTGCAGCTCTCGCGCCGCGACCTCGCCGGGGACTGCCGCCCGCACGAGACCCTCGAGAACATGCACCTCCGTGCCGCGCCCGCGGGGATCGACCTGGATCCCGAATCGGGTGCCCACATCGATGATCCGGCCGTCGGGGCTCTCGATCGTGAAGCCGGTCGCGGCGGGGGGCACTTCGGCCGCGGCGCGTCCGGCGTGGAGACGCACCTTGTTCGGCCCAATCACATCCAGGCGCGCCGGGCCCTCGAAGATCGCGCTGGCACCGCTCATGAAGCGGATCTTTAGGAAACCTCCCTCGATTCCGATTCGTCCCCGGCAGAGCTTTTGGCCATCCACCAGGGGAACCTGTCCGTCGGCCCATCGAATCGCCTCGGCGCCCGCGACGGTGGCAAGCGCGCCTTGCGAGGCCTCCCTCCGGGCCAGAAGAGAGACGAGTCCCAACAAGATAAGGAAGACGGCGGCCCATGCGCCCCACTGACGCATCCATGAGAGGTCGCGCCGGCGCGGGCGCGATGCTCCCGCCTCGTGGCCGATGCGCGCGATCACGCGCGAGCAGAATTGCTGGCCGTCCGCGTCTTTCGCCTGCAGTCGCGCGAGCACCTCGTCCGCGAACGCATCGGCCATCCCGCTGGTGGTGCCATGGTGCCGGAGGAGTCTCTCGACTTGTCGGAGGATGGCGAGATCGCGCAGGAGAGCGGGATCCGACCGTGCGGCGGAGAATAGCGCCGGGGCATTCATTGGCGCGAGTTCGCCAGCGAGCCATTGTGAAAGCATGCGGTGGCGCATCGCGGGCTTCATGTGGTTCGCGCCAGGCCGAGGCGCCTTTCGATGCAGGCCCGCAGCTGGAGGCGGATGCGGTGCAGTTGCATCGTCACCGCGGAGTGTTTCTTGCCAGAGCGGCGGCAGATTTCGGCGACGTCGATGTCGTCCTCATAGCGGGCGCGCACCAAATGCCTGGGAGCTTCATCGAGTTGGCCGAGACAGGTTTCAAGGGCGGTCCGCCAGTCTGCCTCGTGGCCTTCCTGGTGCAGCGCGTCGATCTCGGCATCGACCAGAGACTGCAGATCTTCCGCGTCGCCCGACGAGATCGCCCGGATCTTGCGCCGGTGATTCCGGAGCAGATTGAAGGCGATGCCCCTCAGCCATGGCGCGAAGGGTCGTTGGGGGTCGAACTCGGCCAGTTTCCTGAATGCGAGGATAAAGACCTCTTGTGCGAGATCCTCCGCGTGGTGCGGTTCGTCGAGCCGGACGGCGAGGCATGCGCGCAAGGCTCCCTGGTGGCGCAGCACCAGCCGGGAGAACGCATCGAGATCGCCGTGTCGCGAGGCCTCGATAAGGGGGCTGTCGTCCGTTTCTGGCATGGTTCGCCTTTGACTAGGATTGTCACGGGGCGAAAAAATGACACGTGCCAAGTGCTGGATGGGGGCCGATTCCTGAATTGAGAATCGCCGTGGACTGAATCCGATCGCCTGCGGTCACGGATCGGTGAGGTTCGGCGCCCAGAGGTTGGTGCCGATTTGAGGGACGGTGCCGGAGGGCGGGAGCGTGGCCTTTCGGGTGGAACGGAGTTTCTCCGATAGCGCCTTGACGGTGGTGGCATTCTCGGATTTCTCCGCGAGGTTGGTGATCTCCTGCGGATCGGCGTCATGGTCGTAGAGCTCGCGTCCGTCGGCGGCCTCGTCGCCCCACTCCGTGTAGCGCCACCGGGGTGTCCGGATCGAATAGCCGATGCGGGCTGTCTTGTTCTTTGCCGCGAGGGTGATCTGGCTGAATGCCCATCCGCGGCCCTCCGCCGCCGGGTCGCGGAGCATGGGGACGAGGCTCTGGCCCTGAATGTTCTCGGGGGCCTTGACGCCGCAGAGTTCGGCGAGGGTCGGGTATAGATCGATGAGGCCGACCGGGGCCTTGGCAACGCCGCCGGCTTTGGACACGCCGGGCGCCACGATGAACAGCGGCACGCGCGTGCTTCCCTCGAAAAGGCTGAGTTTCTGCCAGAGCCCGTGTTCGCCGAGGTGATAGCCGTGGTCGCTTGCGAAGACGATGATCGTGTTCTCAGCGAGGCCGAGACGCTCCAGGGCCGCCAGGATCTTGCCCACCTGGGCATCCATGAATGTGATGCTCGCGAAGTAGGCCTGCACCGCCTGTTGGCGCAGGTCGTCGGTCATCTCGTCCTGGACCTTCTGCCTGCTCGCGAGCGCGGCGGCGGGGACGTCTTTCTGGTCTTCGGCGGCGCCGCGGACGATGGGCATCTCGCCCTTCGGGTAGCGGTCGAAGTAGGGGCGCGGGGCGACATAGGGTGTGTGCGGGCGAAAGAAGCCAACGGCGAGGAAGAAGGGGCGATCCTTTTGGCGCGCGCAACGCTCCAGCACCCATTCCGCATCGGCGGCCATGAGGCCATCGGTGTGGCGCTCGTCGGGCCGGGGAGAGGCGTACCAGCTCAGCGTTCCCCCGAACTGACCTTTGACCAGGGTGAAAATGTCCGGTTCTTCCTCCAGCCGATCACAGCCGGCGGGGTTGAGCTCCATCTCCCAGGAGCCGGGGTCATCGTGGCCATTGGTCCCGATCGATCGAGGCACGTTGTAGTGATAGAGCTTGCCGACGCGCGCGGCGAAGTAGCCCGCGAGCCGGAAGCTCTGCGGAAGGCTGATATGGGAGGGGATCGTCTGGCGGAAGATCTGGCTGTTGGTCAGGATGCCGTTGCTATTGGGGTACAGGCCGGTGAGGAGCGAATTCCGGCTCGGCCCGCAGAGGGGGTACTGGCAATACGCGCTGTCGAATCGCACGCCGCGCGAGGCCAGCCGGTCGAGGTTCGGGGTCCTGACGATGGCGTGGCCATAGCAAGAGAGGGAGTTGTTCAGATCGTCGGCCATCAGGAAGAGGACGTTGCATCGCGGCGCGGCCGATGCGGGTGCCAGCGCGGCGGCCAGCGCGAGAATGGCGAGGGGGTGTCTCATGGCGGGAGTGTCGGCTGGCCCGATGCCTCGTGTCAACATCGCGGGGTCTCGCGGGTTGGACCCTGCCGACATCGGTGGCGCGCCAGGAGTCGGGGGTCCATTAGGGTGAAAACACTATATTGCAAATCGGATGAACGATCTTAGTGAAACCCATTATTTGATCCTAATACGGTGAACCGGGCGATGATGAGTCGATGGGTGCGAGTGGGCGCGTGCGCACTGGTGGGGGTTGGGGCGTTGGGGGCGCGTGGGGCCACCGTGAATGGGACCAACTGGGTGGTGCTGGGGTGGAACAACCTCGGCATGCACTGCATGGATGATGACTACTCGGTGTTCTCCATCCTGCCGCCCTACAATACCGTGAATGCGCAGTTGCTGTGGTCGCGCAATGGCACGACGCGGTTGGTGACCAACGGGGTCGGTGCATTCAGCGTGACATACGAGGCTGTGGCGGACCTCGACGGCTCACGAAACACGACAGCGATCGGCAAGACGGGGTTTTGGGACCACGACGTGCAGATGTACGGCGCGGATCTCCCGCCGGACATGGGCCTGGCGGGCAAGTCGATGCCCGGCCCCGGCAATGTGGCGCAGGGGATGGACTGGGAGGGCGCCTGGGGATGGTTCGCAGCCTATGGCATTCCCATCACGCCCACCGATGATCGCGGCATGAAGAACCCTTATCCCATGATGCGGGTCACTGCGAAAAGAAACAGCGATGGCGCGACCCTGGCGTCGTTGGATGTGGTCCTGCCCGTTTCTGACGAGATGGACTGCCGCGCCTGTCACGCGTCGGGGGCCGGGGATGGCGCGCGGCCTGTCGCGGGCTGGGTGTACAACGCGGGGCCAAAGCACGACTATCGTCTGAACATCCTCCGGCTGCATGACGAGCATCACGCCGCGACGACGAATTTCACGGACGCGGCGTTGGCCGTTGGCTACAGCACCAACGGACTGTTCGCCACGGTGCAGGGCGGCACCACCATCCTCTGCGCCAAGTGCCATGGCTCCGAGGCGCTCCCGGGCCTGGGCGTCTCATGGATTCCTCCGCTGACGCGCGCGGTGCACTCTTTGCACGCGGGCGTGACCAACCCGGCCAATGGTCTGGTGATGGATGCGATCAACAATCGCAGCGCCTGTTACCAGTGCCATCCCGGTTCGACCACGCGCTGTCTGCGTGGCGCGATGGGTTCCGCGGTGGCGGCGGACGGTTCGGCGGCCATCCAGTGCCAGAGCTGCCACGGTGGCATGAGCACGGTGGGCGCGGCCGGGCGCACCGGCTGGCTGGAGGAGCCCGACTGCCAGGCGTGCCACACCGGCACCGCGACCGCCAACAGCGGACAGATCCGCTACGCCGATGCATTCGTGAGCCCGGGGATCCTTCGGGTCGCCGCCACGAATCTGTTCGCCACCAACCCCGACACACCCAACATGCCCCCGCATCACTATTCGCTGTACCGTTTCTCTCGCGGACACGGGGGCCTCCAGTGCTCGGCGTGCCACGGGTCCACCCACGCGGAATTTCCCTCCTCCCATCGCAATGACAATGTCGCGTCCTATCAGGTGCAGGGGCACGTCGGAACGGTTACGGATTGCACCGCGTGCCACCAGAGCCTGCCGAGCAACACGACGAAGGGCCCGCACGGCATGCACCCGATCGGCATGGATTGGGTAAACGCCCACCACGATGTGGCGAAGGGCGCCGCGCTCGCCGGTTGTCAGGCGTGCCACGGCTCCGATTACCGGGGCACCGTACTCTCGCGCGCCGCGGGAGACCGGAATTTTGTCATGGGCGAGGGGCGAGGCACGGTCCGGTTCTGGCGCGGCTTCCAGGTGAGCTGCTACGCATGCCACAACGGGCTCGGCTCAAGCTCGCCGGCCCCCAATGGTGCGCCGGTCGTGACGAACAAGTGGCTGGCGGTCTCTCCGGACGGGTCGAATTCGGTTTCGGTGGCGGGCAATGACCCCGACGGGAATACGCTCAGCTACCGGGTCGTGAGCCAGCCGATGCACGGGGCCGTCGCGCTGAATACGAACACGGGATTGGCGACGTACATGGCCGAGTCGGGCTACACCGGGCCAGACTTCTTCACGTTCACGGCGTGGGATGGCCTGGTGAATTCCACCAACCCCGCCGTCGTGTCTGTGACGGTCGGAGGCGCTGGTTCGCTGGCGCTGGACTCCGACGGCGATGGGTTGAGCGATCTCACCGAATACGGTCTCGGGATGGATCATAACTTCTATTCGCGCCCGGGTGCCCCCCGTGCCGAGATGGTTCAAGATGGCTCGGGAAAATTCATATCCCTGGTCACGGATCGCCTGTTCGTTCCGCCCGATGTGAGCATGGTCGTCGAGGAATCGACGAATCTTGTAAACTGGTTCTCCGATTCCGGGCATGTCGTGACGTTGACCAATTCCGCCACCCTGCTGAGGGCCCGGAGCGCCGCGCCCGCACAGGGCACGCCGAAAGATTTCCTGCGGCTCAAGATCACGCGGCCGTGAGGTCCTTTGCACCGCGACCGCTGGCCCGGCGTGGGCGGGGATCCCCTCCGCGGTGGGCACGGCGGGGTACGACCGGGGAAGAAAATGAGACGTAGGAGCGCGCTTGCGCGCGATTCGCGCACGGGATCGCCTGCAAGCAGGCTCCTACGATTCGGTGTCTGAATTTTCGAGTCAGCGCCGTGGGGACTGTCTGGGCCCCGGACGGTTGCTGCGCCAGGGGACGGGGGCCTTGAGTTTTGATGCGGGGCCGAAGGCCGCGGGCGTCTGGTCGAAGCCGAGGTCTGGGCAGCGGAGCAGCCGTGCGGTCTTCTCAACGAGTCTGCCAAAAGAGATCTCTCGGTTGGCCTTGCCGTGGTCGCGGAGGGTTTTGACGAGCGCGAACGTGAAGGCGCCGTAGGTGATGGGGCCGTGGTGATACTCACCGGCGAGTTCCTGCTCGCCGCAGGCGAACAGGAGGAGCGGCCAGTAGGGTCCGCGATGGCCGAGTTCCCGCCGGACGCGGTCGTAATCGGAATCCCTGAGCTGGCGGGCGGCGACGCCGGAGCCGATGCGCCGCGCGCCGGACGAGGTCACGAGGCCATGATATTTCAATAGGTCGCGATTGTGCGGGGCGAGATCGCGCGCCAGCCACATCTCTTTCGCCGTGTCCCACCGGAGGGAACGGTGGCGGATGTCGTCGGGCGGGCTGATCGTGCGGATCTTCGCGCCCGCCGGGCGGGCCATGCCGCCCGAGTGGCAACAGTCGAAGATTGCGGCGAAGTGGACGCCGTAGGGCAACTGCGCATACAGGTCGAAGAAGTCGTCGTCGCAGATCGCCGTTTCTCGAGAGCCGTCGAAATCCCATGGCACGAGGCATTCGTCGAGGCGGTCGATGGTTTCTCCCGCGCCGTAGCCGGCGAGCTGGGACCCGTGGCCCGCGTAGAAGAAAACGCGCTGGTCGCCGTCGGCGGCGCCCCCGAGCAACCACTCGAGGCGCCGGCGGATCCCGCGCGCCGTGGCCCGGGAGTCGGTGACCAGGCGGATGTCTTCGGCCGCGAAGCCGCACTCCTGGAGCGTGGCACTCATCAGGAATGCGTCGTTGACGCAGCCATCCAGCCGCTTGGTCGGATCGGGGTATTCGTTGATGCCGACGAGGAGGGCGCGTCGGTTCGGATGGCGCGCCATCGTTTGGGAGGGCCGGGCCTTGCGGCGGGCGTTTGGCTGGCGCGTGCCGCGTGTCGGCCGAGAGGCCAGGGCGCGCCAGACGTTCTCGCGGGTGGCGGGGTGGCCGAGGTAGAGCCCGCCATCGTGGTCGCCCACGCCCTCCTGTTCGAATTCCACGACGATCTCGGTGAAACGCGCGTCGCGGAGCCGGATCGGGGCGGTGAGGACATCGTCGCGCGGGTTGTAGAGGTGGTACCACATGCGGCATTCGATGGGGCGGATGAATCCGCCGTAGATGCCGCGGACCGCGGGGAACCCTATCTGCGATCCGAATGAAACGAACGTGCGGTCCGCCATCGCGGCGTTCTCGCCGGGCCAGATGATGGTGTCGTAGGCCAACAGTGAGCCGAGGCTATGGGCGCAGACCGCATCGGGCGCGAACTCGACGATGGCCCGCGCGAGTCGCGAGCGGAGCCTGGCGCGCAGGCGCGGGTCGGATGCCCATTGGGCGACCATCCCGGCGCACCACCGCTGTGCGTCGAGCCAGTCGCCCATGCTCCGGCCCGACCGGAACATGTCCGCGGTCCCGTGCGCGATCAGCCCGCCGAATAGCTCCCGTAGCGCCCGAGCGATCACGAGTGGATTGAACGGCGCCTCTGCAAAGAGATCATCGAAATCGAAGAACTGGACCTCCACGGCGGCATCCGGCGCCCATCCCCGGATGCCGCTGGAAATCGCGCGCTCCCAGTCGGGTTGCCATTGCGGTTTGCGCGCCTCCTGATGCGCGATGCCATGAATTGCCAAAATCCGGATCCCCTGACCCATCTTGATTGCTCCTTCCCTCCGGATGGGGAGCGCCCGGTTGGCCGATGGTGGGCGCCTGGCCCCAAAACCCTATGGGCGAGGATGGCGCGGCCATGCCCTTCGGGCAAATCGTTATTTCAGCTGAATCGAGGTTTCAAGCCGCGGACATCGTCCGTGCCACGGATAGGATGTTCTCCGTGGGCCTGTTGGGTCCCGGCCCGCGCCTCACGGGAGCGTCTTGGGCGTGACCTCGTGGGCGCTCTTATAGGCCTCGGATTCGAGGAAACGGCGATGTTCTTCGAGAACGCGGTTGGCGACCTCGCAGAATTCGATCGCCTTGTAAGACGACTCCTTGGTCAACTCGGAGAGGTCCTCGATTTGTTTCGTGACCCCCTGCAGCGCCTCTCGCTGGGCGGCCACGTTCGCCTGGGCCTTCTTGTATGCCGCATTCAGATCCGTGATCACCTTTCCCATCGCCCGGCGCTCCCCCAGCTTGCGATTGTATTCGTTGATCTCGCCGCGCCGGAATATGGAGGCGAAGATCCATCCCTTGGGTGCCTCCACTTTTTGCCCGAGGTTCTTGGCGTAGGCGTCCTTGAGCCGCACGAGTTCTTGGAGTGGTCCGGCATAGCCCTCCTCGAGCGCCCGGAGCCGGCCCGCGACGAACCGCAGGGTCTGGAGCGCCATCGTGTCGCTGTCGGCGCCGCGCTTGAGCTCGTCGCGGATCTGGGTGATCTGCGCCATCATCTTGCCGGGATGCTCGGCGATGGCGCTGATCCTGGTCTCGAATAGCTCTATCTGTTTCTTGTGCTCCTGGCGGGCCGCCTCGGCGGAATTCTCGTATTCCGTGACGAGTGCCTTGCGCTCCAGCCGGAAGTCGGCCTTCGCCTGTTCCAGGCGCGCCTCGGCGTCCGCCTTGGCCCGGAAGAAGTACCATGCGGCCCCGCACCCCGCCAGGGTGACGACGATGGCGGCTATGACGGCGATAGTGAACTTTCGCTCGATGGTCATATCGTAATCAAAAACTATGACCGATTTGGGCACGCGAGGCAAGGACGCATCGTGTCATACAACGTGAGGGGTGCATGACGCCAAGATTACCGGTCTGCGGATATCCCCAGGCACCGTGGGGCAGACAATCCTGCCCGCGACCAACCGCGCAGGACCGCCGCCGCAGGCAAGTTTGCCTGCGCCACGAAAGGCGGACGCGTCGAAGGCCTGCGACACAAGCAACTTTGGCGTCACGCGCCCAACTCACGTGACGTGAGTCTGGCGACCGTCGAACGGCTTTCCCAAATGGGGATTGGGCGTGTAGCATTTTTGCATGTGGCGCGTGGCGCTTGCTTGCACGTTCCTTGTGATCACGGGGGCGGCGAAGGCCGAGGCGCCGCGAAACCTGGTGGTCATCATCACCGACAACCAGGGCCAGTGGACACTGGGCTGTTACGGGAACCGAGACATCGCCACCCCGAACATCGACGGGCTTGCCGCGGGCGGCACCCTCTTCACGCGGGCCTTTGCGAACAACGCGGTCTGCTCGCCGACGCGCGCGACATTCTTGACGGGACTGATGCCGAGCGGCCACGGCGTCCATTGCTACCTGGGTGCGAAGGGCATTCAGGTCGGCCCCGGCGCCCGGAACGCGCTCGAGGGACTTCGGACGTTGCCGGAGATCCTGTCCGCGCGCGGATACGAGTGCGGCCTCGTTGGGAAATGGCACCTCGGCGAGAATCTTCGGCCGCAGGAGGGTTTCACGACGTGGGTCACCATGCCCCACGGTGCCACCTCCACGTTCCACGGCGCGGAGGTGATCGAGGATGGCGCGATCCGCAAGGAGCCGCAGTACCTGACGGAATTCTGGACCCGGCGAGCGGTGGAGTTCTTGGAGCGACCGAGGGAGAAGCCGTTCTTTCTGTTTTTGGCGTTCAACGGCCCCTATGGCCTGGGCAAGAGCATGCTCGAGGAACCGCGCAACCGGCACGCCGACCGATACGCGGGAGAACCTCCGGCGTGCTTCCCTCACGAACCGATGCACCCATGGCTCCGCGCCACGACAAACCTCTTCGAGAGCCCGACGGCCCGCCGCCGCTACGCATCGGAGATCTCAGGTGTCGACGATGGGGTGGGCGAAGTGCTGGGCGCCCTGAAACGTCTCGGATTGGAGGGCCGGACGACGGTGCTGTTCACCGCCGATCAGGGGCTCGCTTGCGGACAGCACGGCCTGTGGGGCATGGGCGACCACACGCGTCCGCTCAGCGCCTATGAGTGGACCATGCGCGTGCCGCTGATCTGGCGCCATCCGGACCAGATCCCGGCCGGCCGCAAGATCGACCTCATGGTCTCGCACTGCGACGCGCTGCCGACCATCCTCGACTGGCTCGGTTTCTCGGATGATCTGCCGCGCGATCCACCAAGGCCCGGCAGGAGCTTTGCGGCCGCCCTGCGCGGCGGCGCGACCCCCGCGTGGGACAACACCATTTTTTTCGAGTTCGAGAATGTCCGCGCGATCCGCACCGACCGCTGGAAGTACATCGAGCGCATCCACGAGGGGCCGGTTGAACTGTACGACATCATGGCCGATCCCGATGAGCGCCACAACCTCGCCGCCGATCCCGCGCAAAATGCGCCGATGTCCCAGCTCCGCGAAAGAATGAGTGCCTTCTTCGGGCGCTATGCCGACCCGAGGTGGGATCTCTGGAAGGGCGGGCGATCCAAGAGCAACCTCATCACGCGCGAGCTGTTTGGTCTCCCTAATCCCGAGCGGGCACCATAGCCGATAACCACCTCTGGCGGGAGTCCTCGAGTTCAGTTTCTATGCCCCGCGCTGCGGGTCGCCATGGGGGGGTGAAAATGCCTGGTCCTGTTGCTGTGCAAAGCGGTGCGAGGACGCACCGCACTCCAAGACGCGGAGCGTGGTTCAAGATGCTGGAAAGGGGCGCCAGCTTATGGAGTGCGGCGCGCGACCGCGCCGCTTTTTGCGAGCAGACGGAATCTTCGAGTCAGAACACCGTCTTGAGCCCGATGCGCGCCTCGTTGCGGTAGTATTCGCGGCCTGCGGTGGCGGGGAGATCGCTTTCGACCCACTGGTAGGTGTAGCCGGCGGTCGCGGCGAGGTGCTCGTTGATCTTCCAGGTCACCTTCAGCGATGGCGTGTAGATGGTGTCGTCCCGGAGGTGGGGGCTCTCGAACTCGCCGCGGAAGACCCAGAAGTCGGCCGCCGCCGAAACCGCGTCGGTGAATCGGTGCTCCCAGGTGGCGCGGTACTGGATGTCCTCGTAGGCGCCGCAGGCGCTCGAGACCATCTCCTCGTAACGGCCCAGTTTAATGGTGCACGTGTCCAGGTGCGTGGGCTTGAGCGCGACGCAGGCATCGACGAAGACACGGTCCTGGTTCCGGGAGAAGTATGGGGCGACCGAGTCGTTGAAGCGGTGGAAGCTCGGCCCGATGAGAAACGAGAGTCTCAGCCAGGGCAGAGGTTCGCCCTCGAGGCCGGCCACGGCGCGCTGGTAGTCGTTGGAATAATGGACGGGGTTCCACTGCGTGGTGTCCTGTTTCTGGATGCCGCCCCGATACCCGCCCACGAGCCACAACTTGGGCGCAAGCGAGAGGCCTACGTCGATGCCGCCCTCGAAGCGCTCGCGGTCCAGGTAGTTGCAGTAGCCCGGTATGGGCTGGTGGATCTCCATGAAATCATTGATGAAACCAAAGTACTGCGGGCGGACAAAGACCGGGCCGAGATCCCAGCGCAGCCGGATCAGCTGCTTGGTCCAGAAGTTCTCGCGCCGGTCGCGGATCTGGAAGCCGCCGATGGCCGGCGCGCCGCCGGGACCGAGGAACACCAGCCCCAGGCGATCGCCGTCGGTGTAGGCCATCCGGCCGTCGATCTCCCAGGAGAAGATGCCGCTGTGGCCCTCTTGACGGCAATCGACGGAGTGGATGATGTGATCCTCGGAGGGCTCGCTGTGAAACCACGTGAATCGCGGGTGATATGAGAAAAGGAAAGTGGATGGCTCGGTGTCCTCGTCCTTCCACCGGACACCCATCTCCGGCTCGATCTGGGTGACCATCGAGTCCTGCCCCGCGATGTCGCCAAACTCGTAGATGTACACGTTGCTGTCGTAGTACGAATCTAGCGACAGCGAGAGCACCGGCGACCAGTCGCCGCCGCTCGCCGGGACCGGCCCCGTGACCGTCGGCCCAACCTCGCCGCCCAGCGCTGGCACCATCGCCATCGCCAGCGCGACCATCGCGCCTCGCGCGTTCCCTGAAAAAAACATCGCGGCACACTGGGGGAGACGCCCATCAGCTGCAATGGAAATTCTCATGGTATAGAATTAGAAATATTAATCTGCAAAACCTGTTCGCCTAAAGGGTGGACGGAGCCAGTACGTGGGTCGGGGGCTGGGCTCGGCTCGGGCATGCTTGAATCAAGCGCCCCCCGATGCCCTGGCCCAAGATCTAGGCCGAGAAGATTTTGGACTGCGGTGGCAGAGTTCGGCAACCGCCGGACGGCGCCACCGCAGTCCAAGACGGCCCCGCCCCCGGCGCGCGCCTGTGGCTGGGCCATCACCTCGGGTGGCACCACGCATGCGGGGCATGACGTCTGGCCCACAAACTCCTGTTTTCTGGATGCCCGCGGGCTGCTAGGACTGTGCGTCATGGCGCGACTGTTGAACATGCTGGCGAACGCGTTCCCGCTCTGGGTGCTGTCGTGCAGCACGCTGGCGCTGTTCTGGCCGGAATGGTTCTCGTGGTTTCGCGGTCCGATGATCGTGTGGGGTTTGGCGGTGATCATGCTGGGGATGGGTGTCACGCTGACAGTCGATGATTTCAAGCGCGTGCTGCGCACGCCTTGGTCGGTCTTTGCCGGTTTCGCGGCGCAGTACACGATCATGCCCCTCCTGGGATTCCTCGTTGCGAGACTCCTGCATCTGGAGACGCCTTTCGCGGTCGGGCTGATCCTCGTCGGCTGTTGCCCGGGCGGCACGGCGTCGAACGTCGTGACATACATCGCAAGGGCCAACGTCCCGCTCTCGGTGCTCATGACGATGTGCTCGACGTTTGGGGCGGTGTTCATGACCCCGATTCTGACGAAATGGCTGGCGGGCACCTACGTGCCGGTGGATGCGGCCGGACTGCTGTGGAGCACGGTGCAGGTGGTGCTGTTGCCGCTGGTCGTGGGGCTCGCGCTGCACCACGGTTTCCCGCGGTTGGTGAAGGCGGTGCTGCCCGTCGCGCCCCTGATTTCCGTGCTCACGATCGCGCTGATCTGCGCCAGCATCGTCGGCCAGAATCGCGATGCCGTCCTTCGCTCGGGGGGAAAGATGCTGCTGGGCGTCTTTCTCCTCCACGCCGGTGGCTTCGCCCTCGGGCACGCCTTTGGCAGACTCATCTGTTTCAACACCACCGACCGGCGCACGCTCTCGATCGAGGTGGGCATGCAGAACTCGGGGCTCGGGACCGTTCTGGCGCAGCGGCATTTCCCCGACCCGCTGACCGCCGTCCCCTGCGCGATCTCTGCCACCTTCCACTCGATCATCGGCAGCATCCTCGCGGGCGTCTGGAGGCTCAGGGCGCCAAGGGGCGATGCGGGCGGCGGGCTGAATCAAGAACCTCTGTAGCCGGACGCGCGACCGTTTGGCCGCCGTTCGCCCGGCCCCGCGACTCGCGGCGCCCCGCCGCCGACCCCCGAGGGCGCCGCGTCATTCATGGGGAAACTTGACGCCCGCTGCCGCCTGATACAGGCGGCACTACAAGACTTGTGGGGCGTCTCTGCGAGACGCCAAATGCGTGCGAAGTTTCAGGTCAGCGCCGCCCCCGGCGCGCGGGGGGCGGCGCCGGCCAGAGCCGTCCACGCGCCGGATTATTCAGGGTAAAACTGCTGGGAGCGGGGCCGTTATGGACTGCGGTGGCAGAGCGAAGCGGCGACACCGCTTTTGCCCCCGGCGGAGCCGAAGCCGATGGCCCCGGCCCGCGCTTCGCGCGCCGCCAAAGCGGTGGCACCGTCCGGCGGTTGCCGGACTCTGCCACCGCAGTCCAAAGCCCTCCCGGCCCGGATCCTGGGTCGGGGCCCGAGCCGCGCCCGAGAACAGCGCCCGAAGTTTCAGGTCAGTGACCGATGCCGACGGCTTCCTCGTCCACCGCGCCAGATGCGTCAAGCAATGACCTTGTTCGTGCGGGTGG
>JAKQKQ010000085.1 GCA_029560585.1 Verrucomicrobiota bacterium
GTTGATCACCTTGCCCAGGCCAGATCCCTCGGCCTGTTTCTGCTCGTCCCTCTGCTTCTCGTCTGTCTCCATTGTCGCTGTCCCGGTTGTATCAACCCAGACCAGCCCCATCAAATGTGCGAAAAATAGCGTACGTTATCCACATGCGTCCGCAGACCTGAGAGGATGTCCGACAGCGCCGAGTCCCTCAGCCGCCCCAGCACCTGCCCCACGCGGTCTCCAGCGCCTCGGGGCTGTTGCCCGCCTCCGCCTCCATGATCACGTCCACCCGGCAATCCAGGAGCCACCGGCCCGGCCGGTGGTCGTTCTTCGGCGCGACGATGATCGCGTCGTCGTAGATGCCACGGTCATTGCTCGGACGGCCCATGTCGGCGAACCAGCCGGGCCAACCCACCACCGCCACCGGATCGCGGACACCGCGCTCGACGAGGATCTGGGCGATCCGCGCTTCCGAAACCTTGGGACGCTGGGAGGGGACGATGGCACCCATGCGTTTTCGCCGGGTGCCAAAACCTTGCTGGAAGCCATGGCCGGTGGTAGCCTTCCCCCGTGAACGAGATCATTTTCGAGGTGCGAGAGGACGAGTCCGAAGGGGGCTACGTCGCCGTCGCCCTCGGCCACGCCATCGCCACCCAGGCGGAGACGATCGAGGCGTTGCGCGAGATGGTTCGCGACGCCGTCCGATGCCATTTTGGAGACGGTGCGCCGGGTGAGATGCCGCGGGTGATCCGACTCCATTTTGTGCGCGATGAGGCGTTGACCGTGTGAAGATCCCTCGCGATGTCACCGCGGCGCACCTCGTGAAAGCGCTGCGCGTGCTGGGATACGAGCGCATTCGTCAGGACGGCTCCCACATCCGGCTCACGACTCAGGTAAACGGCGCGCATCATGTGACCGTCCCAAACCATCAGCCCCTCAAGGTGGGCACTCTGGTCGGGGGCGTTCTTAAACCCGTCGCGGCGCACCACGGTATGACCGTCGAGAAACTCCTGACAAAGCTAGGGCTGTAGCTGGCGGCTCCTCCCGCTCATTGCCGCAATGGGTTCGAGATCTCCACGCGCACCGGGCTGACCCAGGCATCCCGCACGCTGCACTCGAAGGGCTGCATGCGGGCGTGCAGCGGTCGCCCCACCTGGGCCGCGATGGCAAAATCCAGCTCCGAAGAGAACCAGACCTCCCTGCCCTCCCGCTCCCGCTGGAGTTCGGCGGCGCTGCGATCCCGGCGGGCGAGGAAGGCCCCGATCCCAACGTAGTCGTAGCCCTTGCCATGTTGTGCGGCGGCGAACGCGGCGGCCCACGCCTCTGCCTCAGGGTCGGGTGGATCAACAAAAGCCAACGCCCACGCCCACCGTCGGCGGCGGGATCACGTCGATCACCCGCCGGAACAGGCCGCGCGTGTACCTCTCGAACGTCCTGCCGCTGAAATCGTCGTGGTGAGCCTCGATGTCGCGGACCGTCCGCCCCCAGTCGGTCAGGTCCACCTCGAAGGAGACTTCGGAGGGCATCAGGGGGCCGGGATCACGGCGCCGGCCGCCACCGGCCGCAGCACCATCTTCGCTGCGCTCTTCGCCACGCCCAGCACCGTCGGGTACCAGCCTTCCGCGAGATCCGCGCTCGGCGCGATGTCGCCCGCGGCCTCGGCCCCAACGACCAGGATCTCGCCCACGCTCAGCGCGCAACCGGGGGTGAAGTCGTCGTCCTCGGTGACCACGCTGCCCGGCTGGCCCGCCGACCCGCCGTTGAGCGCGATCCCCGCGGCCGCATGCTTGGTCGCGTCATTCGCGTCG
>JAKQKQ010000086.1 GCA_029560585.1 Verrucomicrobiota bacterium
GATGGCCGCCTCCAGCGCCAGCTCTCGCAGCTTCTGGGCGGCGTCGGCCTTCTCCTTGCGGAGCTTGTCCTCGGCCTCCCGCGCGTCTTTTGTCGCGCGCTCCTGCGCCTCGGCGATCTTCCGCTGCAGGTCCTCGATCGACTTGAGCAGCGCCTGCTCCTCGGTGCGGAGTTCCAGTCCCTCCTCCTGCGAGAGATTGCCCCTCCTGATCCGGTTCTGGACCTCGGCCAGTTTGCCCAGCATCGCGGTCAGATTCTGCTCGTCGCTCCGGTTCGCCTCGTCCCTGGCCCCCTTGGCCTTCCAGTACGCCTCGATGAGCCGGTCGATCGCCTTCTTCTTTGCGGACGCGTCGTCGCCGCCATCGCCAATGACACCCTTGCCCTGGTCGATGGCGCCGGTCGGCCGATAGTTGGCGCCCTCGGTCATGAAGCCCGCATCCTCGGGGTTGGCCGCCATCCATTTTGCCATCTCCTCGCCGTGGATCTTCTTGTAGAGCGCCCGCTCGGCGGCCACGCGCCTGGCGCGGTCGGGGATCTCGCCCAGCACGGCACCCTTCTCGGCGGCGAACCGCTTCCGGCTGGCCGCCCCCACCGTCTCGCTCGCCTCGAGGCTCGCCCCGAACTTCCTCCAGCCGGCATACGTGGACCAGACCCAGTCCTGAAACCGGCTCTTCATATTGCCGAGCATCAGGTTCCACTGGTCGGCCACCACGCCCATGCCCATCAGGGCCGCGTCGCTCGCGGGCCTGATGGATTCGAACAGCTCCCGAAGTTCCTCCGGGCCGCGCTGCAAGAGGTTGGCCAGCTCGGTGCCGCTTCGGGACAGCAGCGTCTGGAGCGCGAGGAACCCCCGACCGCTCGCCTCGGCCCGCTGGTACCCCCCGGCCAGCGCGACGATCATGTCCGGAAGCCGCATCCGCGATAGCTCGGAGGCCTTGAGGCCCATCGCCTCCAGCATCTCGGCCTGCTCCTTCCCGCCCTCGCCCGCCTTGGCCAGGTTCACCCGCAGCTTCACCGCGGCCTTGACCACCGCCTCCATGTCCGCGCCCATGAGCGACGCCGCGCCGCCCACGCGCACCAGGTCCGATGGCATCTCGCGCAGCGTCTCGGCTAGGTCGCTCACCCTGTCGGCCTCGGAGAAGGCCCCGCGCACCGCGTTGCCGATCCCGTACAGCGCCGCCGCTATCCCGCCCCCGACCGCCGCGCCGGAGAACACCTTCGAAAACTCCGAGCCGAGCCGACGGTTGAAGTCCCGCGCCTCCTTCCGCATCCGGGCCAGCCCCCGGTTGAAGTCGGAGTCGTCCAGCCGCGATCTGGTGACCAGGTCAGCCACGGCGTTTCCTCCTCACGACCTTCGCCCCCTCTGGCAGCACCCCGCGCCTCGTCCCCGTGATCCCGCGGGCGGCGAGGGACGCGATCTGCTCCTCCTCGGCCTCCGTCACCCAGCGGCAGCCGTACTCGCCCTCGTTGAGCGCGGCCGCGTAGTGCAGCAGTTGGCCGTATCGGAGGAACCACGCCCACTCCGGATCCTTGCCGAAGGCCCGCGCCACGACCGTCACCATCCCCAGGTGGAAGGGAGTCGTGCACGGCTTGCCCTCCTTGGCCCGCTCCTTCAGCTCGGGCACCACGGCGCAGTCCTCGCGGTAGTCCGCCCACGCCATCCTCGCGCGGTGCACAGCCTTTGGTGAGAGCGCCATGCGCCGGATCGCAGCGATGTCCCTCTTGTCGGGCCGCCGCCAATCGATCGACCAGAGTTCCGCGAACGATCCGCACGCGCAGACCTTCGCCGCTCCCACCAGATCCGGGAGGGTGGCCATCGACGGCGTCCAGGGGAGCGGGTTGTCGATGGAGCGCAGCGCGGCAGAGTGCGCCGCGCAGAAGGGCCTCAGCTCACGGCCGAAGATCCGGTGCCCGTCACAGGGCAGCAGGAACGCCGCCGCCAGCCTACCCGCCACGAGTGATGCCAGGGCCATGGTCCATCGGGCTCAGGTGATCTTCTTGAACGCGACCAGGGTGCAGGACGCCTCCTCGAAATCGCGCACATTGTCCCCGATCTTCTTGTTGGTGACGATGTACCTGATCCCCTCCACCGTCACCGTGCCCAGCGCGTCGAACTTCGCCTCGTCGGTGAGCAGCCCCTGGACGTCGTAGTTGCGCTTCCACCGGTCCGGCTTCTGGATGCCGAGGGCCGCGGCCTCGCCATCGCGATCCGTTGCCTCGGCCTGCGCCTCGGGCTCGCGCGCCCGGTCCACGGAGTTGACCTCGATGCCGATGTCGTCGGACATCGCCTTGAGGGCCGCCTTGAGGCCCATCGTCACGGCCAGCGAGCCGTGCTTGTCGAAAGCGTCCGCCATGCACGCGGGCGGGTGTCAACGCTTGCGCGACCCGCGAGGCGGTCTGTACCCGGCCAGCTCCTTGCGCATGCCGGCGACGTGGGCCCGCGCCGCATCCGCTATCGCCCGGTTCAGCCGCGCGATCATCGCGGGCTCGTATTCCGCGCCGCTGCCGGTCCAGTCGAAGTATTTGAGCGCCTTTCGAACATCCATGACGAACCGCCCCCGGCCCGTGTGGCGCCCGAAGTACGCCGCGACCGGGATCCCCAGCCGCCGCAGCGCCGGGATCAGACCGCCCTTCAGCTTGCCCACGTGGCCCTCGATCTCCGTGACGTGGGCGTCGACCGCTTGCGGATTGAGCACTAGGCGCAGCGGCGGGGGCGGGTGGCGGTTGCCCCACCGGCCCCGCTTGTAGCCGCGCATGGCCCGGCCCATGTCGTAGGCGCCGATAGTGACCCTCGCCAGCGGCGAGCCTCCCGCGCGCAGGATCTCGCGCATCGCCCGCGCGTCCCCCCGGAAGTACGCGCCCCAGAAGGCCGTCCTCAGCGGGCGTTTCAACTGCCGCAGGAACCGGTTGAGCGCCGCACCCCGAGGATAGCCGTGCGCGAAATCCCTCCGCACCGCCCGCCTGCCCGCCCCCACCGTCGGCGGCGGGATCACGTCGATCACCCGACGGAACAGGCCGCGGGTGTACCTCTCGAACGTCTTCCCGCTGAAATCGTCGTGGTGCGCCTCGATGTCGCGGACCGTCCTCCCCCAGTCGGTCAGGTCCACCTCGAAGGAGACATCGGGGGACATCAGGGGACCGGGATCACGGCGCCGGTCGCCACCGGCCGCAGCACCATCTTCGATGCGCTCTTCGCCACGCCCAGCACGGTCGGGTACCACCCCTCCGCGAGATCCGCGCTCGGCGCAATGTCGCCCGCGGCGTCGGCCCCGACGACCAGGATCTCGCCCACGCTCAGCGCGCAACCGGGGGTGAAGTCGTCGTCCTCGGTGACCACGCTGCCCGGCTGGCCCGCCGACCCGCCGTTGAGCGCGATCCCCGCGGCCGCATGCTTGGTCGCGTCATTCGCGTCG
>JAKQKQ010000102.1 GCA_029560585.1 Verrucomicrobiota bacterium
GCCGCGCCCAAGACCGTGGGGCGGACAATCCTGTCCGCCAACTCACGGTGCGGCAATGTCTTGCGACTGCGGGCAGGATTGCCCGCACCACGTGGCGGAAGTTTCCACATGAATGATGCGGCGCGCTCTCGATCCGGTCGACCCCGCCGCGCGCCGGCGGCGGGGCTAGCCCGGGTATTACACAGCCTTGCCGGCTATGAAATTCTGGGCCTTGGCCGTTGGACGACCCGCCCGCCACAACGTCGCGACGGGCGTCACGCGGATGTCTATCCCCCTTCCACGACCTCAGCCCGATCGATCCGGAGCAACACTCGCCCGTCGGCCAACGCCGTCGAAAACCAAAAACGCATCTCCCGAAGCCCCTGACCCGTCATGATTTCCTGGCGCGCCTCGACACCCTCCGCCGACTTTCCCGTCGCAAATGTCTCCATCACGATGCGCCGCAGCGCGCAGCCCATCACGCAGACCCCCGCATTGCCACAGCCCCCCGGCAACCGGGCGTGCGCGCATTCCATCACGTCGCCGACCAACAGCCCCTCGATCTCGGGCAGCCTGAGATCCACGTATGCCCCCGCCGCCAGGTTCATCGCCTCGACCCGTATGTCTTTGTCCAAAATCAGCACCGGTGCCCCCAGCTGGCCGATGAACTCCCGGATGCCGACGCCCCGGTTGTTCTCGAAGAACGCCGCGCATTCGGCACAGATCCCGTGCGTCACCGCCTCCGGGTCCGGGCCCACTTCTGCCGTCTCGGCCATCGCACGCCCGCACCACCCGCAGATCGTTTTCATGGGCCAACCTCGTGACGTTCAGAACCCAAACCCTCATTCAAAGCGCACAATCCAATCCATTCCGCCGTCAACGGCTCGACGCCACCGGCCCACCCCGCGGCACCGCCATGACTACCTGGACGCATACGTTACACAGCTACAACCATTTCATCCGTTTTCTAGTCCAGGGATATCGATCGCCTGGGACGGAGGAATACTTGATCGCCGCGCCCGCCTCTCCCACTATTCCCCCATGATCCCCCGCCTCTTCCCGTCGATCCCGATCTTCGGGCTGCTATTCGCCGGTTGCTCGCGTCCCCCTGAGCCCCCCACGGGCAATCCCCTCGCCGGCCTCGAATACCTGAAAACCTTCGAGACCAGGCGTGATTCCTCCAGCGATTCGAACTGGCGCAGCGGCAACAGCGACCGTAAACCCATCGAACCCGGCAAGACCCTCACGCTTTGTGATGTTGGCGGCCCCGGAATCATCACCCACATCTGGTTTACCATCGCACACCCGTCGCCGTTCTATTCCCGGCTGATGACGCTTCGGATCTATTGGGATGGGGAAGAACATCCGAGCGTCGAATGCCCGATCGGCGACTTCTTCGGGATCGGCCATGGCGTCGACCAGCCATTCATTTCGCTCCCGATCCGCGTCTCCTCGGAAGGAAGGGCACGGAACTGCTACTGGCCCATGCCGTTCCGAAAGAGGGCCCGCATCACCGTTACCAACGAGGCCGATAAACCCTGCCAGTCGCTCTACTACTACGTCGACTGGCAGAAGCATGCCGCGCTCCCGGCAGAAACCGCGTACTTCCACGCCGCATACCGGCAGGAACACCCGGCGGTCATGGGCAAGAACTACCTCATCGCCGACATCGTCGGCCGGGGACACTACGTTGGCACGATCCAGAGCGTCTATCACACCTCGGCCGGCTGGTACGGCGAGGGCGATGACTTCTTCTTCATCGACGGCGAAAAAGAGCCCAGCCTGCGCGGCACCGGCACCGAGGATTACTTCTGCGATGCCTGGGGCTTCCGCCAGCAGGACGGACCATTCTATGGCACGCCGCTGTGGGAGGGCGGCAAACCCGGCGCCCGTGGCACCGCCTACCGTTTTCACATCCCCGATCCCGTCGTATTCCGCAAATCCCTTCGGGCCGAGATCGAACACAAGGGCAGCCAGGAATTTCCGGATGGGGCGCGCTCCGGTTTCATCGAGCGCGACGACCTGATGTCGTCGGTCGGCATCTGGTACCAGACCGAGCCCCACAAGCCATGGCCCGCCTTGCCCCCCGCTCCCCAGCGCCTCCCGTTCACCGAGCGTACGCTCCTCGCCGGATACAAGGCGCTCCCCGAAACCCGCCACTCGGAACACCCCCTCACCGAACAATCCATCAGGGCCGCCACCGATGGCAAACAACTCTGGTTCAAACCTGCCGACGAAAAGGGCTGGATCGAGATCCCGTTCAAAATCGAAAAGGATATCACGGCCGATCTCATCCTCCGCGTGGTCCACTCTTGGGACTACGGCACCTATCGGGTCTCCATCGACGGCAAAGCGACCGGCGTTCTGGACCTCTTCAACGCGCCGTCCGTCAAACACACCGAGGACAGCCTCGGGCGACACACGCTAGCCGCCGGTGACCACGTGCTGCGCCTCGAGTGCGCCGGTAAAAACCCCGAATCCAAGGGCTACTTCCTCGGCCTAGACGCCCTCGTGGCCCGCATCCCGACCTACGCCAGGCCCAAGGAAAAAGATCTCCGCGAAATCCAAGCCAATCCCTAACCAGAAACTTCGAGCGCTGTTCGCGGCCGCGCGATCGTACCCCAACCCAGGATCCGGGCCGGGAGGGCTTTGGACTGCGGTGGCGCGCGAAGCGCGGGTCGGGACCATCGGCTTCGGCTCCGCCGGGGGCGAAAGCGGTGTCGCCGCTTCGCTCTGCCACCGCACTCCCAAACGGCCCCGCCCCCAGGAGTTTCATCATGAATAATCCGGCGCGTGGACATTTCTGGCTAGTGCCGGCCCCGGCGCTGACCTGAAACTTCCCCCGTGGCGCAGCCAATCCTGCCTGCGTCGGCGGCCCTGAAACTCGGTGGCAGACAGGATTGTCTGACCCACGGCCCCGGGGCTGCGCCGCGAAGTTTCCACATGAATGATGCGGCGCGTCCGCGCGCCGACGACGACGCTAGCCCGGAATTTCACAGCCTTGCGGGCTGTGAAATTCTGGGCTCTGGGAAAACCGCGCCATGAAAGCCATTTATTGGGAAAGGTCAGGCACAGACTGGGATTCTGCACGGTTGCAGAGTGCGTTTCGCGGACCGGTGGCCCCAGACCCTCCAGAATCGCGCCTTTCGGAGCGCGGTTTTCCTTTGAGCCTGCATGTTTCACGCGGAAGCGTGAAATATGCAGGCTAGCTCGGAAATTCGGACGCCGAATCGTAGGGGCCTGCTTGCAGGCGATTCGAATCGCGCGCAAGCGCGCTCCTACGTCCCATTTTCATCCCCGGTGGTGTCCCGAATGCCGACCGCCGGACGGGCGCGCAGGCCATGCCTAGCGTCCCGCTCGGATCCGGGGAGAGACGCCGGCCTCGGCGTCCGCGTCCCACCGGCTTGCGGCGGACATTTGCCCACCCGGACCGCGAGGCCGCGGGCCCCACCCCTTAGTCTTTCTCGAAGGCCGCCCCGACCTCAAGCGCCAGCAATTCCGGCGCCCGGCGCAGCGCTTCGGCCAGCGGCATCCCAGCCGGCGAGATCTGTCTCAGCCGGAGTTGCCTTATGGCTTCGGGCTGAGCGGTCATCAGTTCCGTCGCGATTTGTCCCGCGAACACCCACGTGGGTTTGCCCGCCGCCGCGGCCCAGCGGCAGAGCGATCCGGGCCCCTTCCCCTGCAGCGAACTCCTGTCAAATCGGCCCTCCCCGGTGATGACCACGTCGGCCTCGCTCACCCGCGGCTCAAGACGCAGCCATCGTGATACCACTTCGAAGCCCGGCACGTACATTGCATCGGCCACCACGCGAAAACCAAAACCAATGCCCCCGGCCGCCCCCCCGCACGGCTCATCGATAAACCCTGTTCCCTTCCCCGCATACGCGCAAAGCAACTTCGCCATCCGCTCCATGCCCGCCTGCATCCGCGGCAGATCTGCCGCACGCAGACCTTTCTGCGGCCCGTACACCGCGGTCGCGCCATTCGAGCCCAGCAACGGGTTGCTCACGTCACAGGCGATGCGTATCGGTGGCAGCGCCATGATCTGGCCGGTGACCCCATCAATCTCATCCCACATTGCAGGCGTGACGCCCTTCACGGCACCGCCAGGTCCCAAGAACTGTAACCCAAGAGCCTCGAGCGCACCCAGGCCTATGTCGTTCGTCGCACTTCCGCCAATCCCCAGGAGAATCGCCGATGCCCCGGCCTCAGCCACCGCTCGGATGACCTGGCCCGTGCCCCGCGTCGTCGTCCGAAATGGGTCGCGCTGTTCACACGGCAATCCCTGAAGGCCACTTGCCTGCGCCATCTCCACGACCGCAAGACTCCCCTTCGCGGGAACGGCAAGCCATTGCCGCAATTCCGGTTCCAGTGTCTCAAGCGCCACCATCCCCCACTCTGCTCCGACCCGCCCAGGCCTTGGGCCACTCACGTCGGCCAACCGCACCTCGCCACCGCGAGCCTCGGTCAGTATCCGCGCGAAACCCTCTCCCCCATCCGTCAGCGGCGCGACATCCACCTCGCATCCGGCCCTTGCGCGCCGAATCGCATCGGACGCAACCCGGCAAGCGTCGGCCGCCCCCATAGAGTCCTTGAATTTGTCGAATGCCACCAGCGCCCGCACGCGAATCTCCTACCCCGGAGCACACACAACCAGAAGCCAGAAATCAGACCCCACAGAAATCAGACCCCCTTGACAGACCGCCAACCACTAATCGATATTACTCCATAGAGGGTTGGTGATGCCGAATC
Organism: Verrucomicrobiota bacterium; assembly: GCA_029560585.1. Taxonomy (GTDB): domain Bacteria; phylum Verrucomicrobiota; class Verrucomicrobiia; order JADLBR01; family JADLBR01; genus JADLBR01. Next base: position 4,732 of record JAKQKQ010000102.1, read on the forward strand.
CTGTTGAACGTGGCCCTTATTTATTCTGCCCGAAGAGCGGACGATTCATCGGCTGCAAGCCTGGATTCGAATGTCTCCGCTGGACATTCCCCTTCGTTGGCCTCGCCTCCCTCGTCTGGTACCTCATCCGCGTCATCCCCAAACCCGACCGCGCGGATTACCCCTGTCAGCGTGTGGCGATGCCGATCGCCTGGGGCTTTCTAGCGTCCCTCGCTGGTTGGGTCGTCGCGGTGCTAGCCGCCCGAAAAGCCGGCCAGTTTTTTTCTGGGGGACGACGGGTATTCGCCGCGCTGTTTTTCATGGGTGCGATAGCGGGCGCCCTCGTCGGGTTTCACGCATCCTCTGATCGCGCCGAGGCATATGTCCCCACCGATCCCCCAAATTCCCCCATGGGTACCGCGAGGGGAATCCACCCTGGTCGCGTGGCCTGGGTTTACGATCCGACGGCGACCCCCTGGGACGGGAACACGGCCACCGGCCATTGGTGGGACGACACCGGCACCCGCCAAGAATCGGTCGACGACATGCTCTCCCGGGGACTCTGTTCACTCACCGGAGAAACATCCGACACCGCCGCATGGGATGCGCTGTTCCGCCACTTCAACCAGACTCACGGGCGCGGTACCTCCGGCTACCTCTATGGGGAAACAATCGTCATCAAGATCAATTGCAACAACACCACGGACTATGCCGACAACGACCATCAGCTCGACGCCTCGCCGCACGCGGTCCTCGCCATGCTCCGCCAACTCGTCAATAGGGTCGGCGTGCCCCAGGCGAGCATCACCGTCTATGAGTCCCCCAACACGGCCCCGACGCGGATCATCCCGAACCGCGTCTATGACAAGGGTCACGCCGAATTCCCGTCGGTCATCTGGGCCGATTGCGTGGGCACCAGCGGCCGCACGCCCATCGTCTGGTCCACGAACGTCATCACTTTCTCTCAATACACAACCAATCTCGGTTCCTATACCCTCACGAACGGCTGCGGCAGAACCGGCACGATTCCCACCTGCCTGCGCGACGCCACGTACTTCGTCAACATGTCCCTCCTGAAATGTCACAGCACCGCCGGCGTCACCCTCACCGCCAAGAATAACTATGGCAGCATCAAGGCGCGCGACCACGCCTACATCCAGGCGTCCGGCCAGCCCATGGGAATCTACAGCCCGCTCGTCGATCTCATCGGCCACAGGCAGATCGGCGGCAATACCCTCCTCTTCATGATCGACGGGCTGTTCGGCAGCAGTTCGGTCGGTGGCGCACCCACGCGCTTCAGGCTCCCGCCTTTCAACAATGGATGGTCATCGAGCTTCTTCTTATCGCAGGACCCCGTCGCCATCGACTCCGTCGGCTTCGACCTGCTCAACAGCGAGTTCGGAAGCCAGGGCACAATGCCCAAGGCCGACAACTTTCTCCACGAGGCCGCCCTCGCCAACAGCCCACCCTCTGGCACTCGCTATGACCCCGAGAACGACGGGACCCCGCTCACCAGCCTCGGCGTCCACGAGCACCGGAACGACCCGCGCCTCCGCCAGTACTCCCGCAACCTCGGTTCCTCAAACGGCATCGAGCTGGTCTACGCTTCGCCCTTCCCATTTCGCATGGACGGGGCCACCGACTCTCCCGGCTATGCGGTCGGTGAACACAATGGCATGAAACTCTACGCATCGCTGGCCGGCAACCGCCTGTACTTCGCCACCCGGGCCGCCGGTGACTCGAATGGCCCCACCGATCACCTCGTCTTTGTGACCGATTGCCCCGCTTCGCTTCGATCACCCCCGTGGTCGAAATCTGGCCAGATCGCTTTCGATAGCTCGCTGGACCCCTATCTGGCCGACGAGAGCGCCAATTCCAACGTGGTTCTATACAATGGCGGCACATTGCGCATGTTCGCCGCCTCCGCTTCCACATCCGGGGTGCTCGAGGGCTCCATCGACATGGGCGAGGTGTTTGGCGCCGTGCCCCCCACTATCTATCTCTCCGTCGGCCCCTACCAGACCACCAACGGCGGCGCCCTCATCTCCAGCCTCCAGGTTCCCGAGGGCAATGGCGACGCCAACATCCAGCCCAACGAGTTCTTGGCCATCCCCTGCGACGCAATCCGCGATGAGAATCTCGACGGAGTATTCGACTGCCAGGATCCCGGCTGCGGTTTTCGCGCCTGTGCCGCCCGCACAAACGGCAACGGCATCGCCATTGCATGGCCGACGGTGCCGGGCCGCCGCTACCAGTTGGAGTCGAGCACCAACCTCATCGACTACAGTCCCATGGGCGCCACGCTCCAGGCGGGTCCCCAAGACTTCCTGCTTCGCACAAACGATTCTGGCGCCGGCGGCCCCAAGGCCCGGTTCTACCGCATCAGTATCGTCGAGTAGGCCTACTTGAATTTGACGCCCTTGGCCTTCAGGAAACCCTCGATCTTCTGCTGCGCGGCGTAGGGCGAGCCGGGAAGCTTGTTGTCGTTCATGTATTTGAACACCGAGCGCATCTCCAGCAACTCGCCCTCCCGCGCCTTCGCCGCGGCATCGTCGAGCTTGGATGCCGAATCCGCATATTCCGAGGCCATCTTCTGGGCCTTCACCACCGTCGCCGAATCCTCCGCATAGACCAGCGACTCCAGCCAGAGCTTCATCTCGGCCAACGGATCCTTCGCCTGTCCCGCCTCCGCGCGGAGCTTCGCCGCAATCTCCTGCCGCTGCTTCGCGACCTGTTCCCTAGTCGGCTTGGCATTCGATGCCAGCTCCCGGATCCAGATGTTGCGGAACCGGGTCGGGTTATTGTGGTCCTGCAGTTCGAGCGGCCCTTTCTCCCCGTGCTTGGCGAACTTCGCCCGCGCGCGATGGCCCCCGAGCCCCTCGTAGACCCAGTGGTCTTGCACCAAGGCGCCATTCTGGAACGCCGTGATCGTGCCCGGTTCAATTACGTTGCCAGCCTCATCAAACCGCGTCGGGTGAAAGATGACGTCGTACGTCTGCCATTGCCCAGGCGGGCGGCAAACGTTCACCTGAGGCGGATTTTGCCCGTATACGGACCCAGCGCCCCCGTCCGCGTAGGTCACGTTGTTGTGGCAGTCCAGAACCTGCAACTCGTACTTGCCCATGAAGAACACGCCGCTGTTCCCGCGACCCTGGCTTTCGCCCTCGACCACGCTGGGCGTCGCCCACTCGATGTGCAGCTGGCACGCCCCAAACTCCTTCTTCGTGCGCAAGATCCCCGTCTTGGGCACCACTTCCATAAAACCATCTTTGACCGCCCACTGGGCCGGAATCACACCACCGCCCTTCTTTTCGACCGACACCCATTCGTCGAGATTCTTGCCGTCGAATAGGACGATCGCGTCCGCAGGAGGCTGCCCCGGTGCATCGCCGGGCTTCACGATCGGCGGCTGTGGGCGGTTCAGGTCATGCACGCACCACGCGTGTGTCTCGTCCGGCGGATCGCCGTAAAATTTCCTATCAGCCGCCGACGCATCTCGCGCCACGGTCGCCAGAGCCACTGACACTACGGGAACGATCAGGATCCGGGTTCTCTTCATCCGGCCATCTCTAGGGAAATCCCCGCCCCAATCAAGCCCGACCCATCGCGTCGGGCGCCAGTCGCCCCCTCGACCCAGTGCCCATGACGCGGGATGAAGGCCCAACCTCACCCTTGCCAACCGCCGCGCGAGACCCTATGCTTATGTTCACTGCCGCGTGGTGCAATTGGTAGCACACCACACTCTGGATGTGGGTGTTCTAGGTTCGAGTCCTAGCGCGGCAGCTATCAATCAAGGAGTTACGCGAGATTCTCGTGTGCCTTGATGGCAATTCAGACCTAAAGTCAGACCACTTCCATCCAGATTCACCGATGCCCGAGATCGTCCACTGACAACAGTGCCGCGGGCTCAACTTCCGAACGACATGACCTTGTGCCGTGATATCATGCCCCACCGTAGGCCTGACACACCCCGCGGGATATCGGGGCCATCAAGATGCGCCGGTCGCCCATATATCACCTCGTCCATGAACTGCGGCCTTGGCCGGTCACGCTACAGCTCAGATGAACCTCGGCTACACGCACCGCGAACTCGATCCCCTGCGGGCGGCGGTTTCGGTGCTGCCGTCGGTGCTGCCCCGGGCCTGAGCGCATCCCGTTTTGCCCCCGAGAACCCCCTGTCCCGCCCCATCCCGATGCTGCACCCCGCGGGCTTTTCCGCTATACTGGTGGCGCATGAAGATAAATGAAGGGGCCCCGACCGCCGCGACCATCGTCGCGGCGCCGGAGTTTGTCGACGCCAAGGGCGCACGGCAACTCTTCGGACTGTCGAGGTCCCATTTGTATAACCTGACGGCCCGGGGGCTGATCAGGTCGTGTTGCCTGCGGAGGCCCGGAGCGATCCGGGGCCGCAGGCTATTTGCATGCGATTCCATACGGGCGTACCTGGAGGCCTGCATGGAGCCTGCGCCGGCGCGGTAACACCGCCGGTGGGTGAAGCGACGACCAACCGGACCGTCGCACCGGGAGCCGACGGCGGGGGCGCGAGCCCCCGCCCGAGGCCTCGCCTCGATGGCCTATGGTGCTCGCGCGGGGGGAGGCTGTTCGCCGCAATAGCACTGCAGAGACCAGTTTCCCGACGCACCCCCATTTCGCGTATGGGTCCCGCCAAATTCGGGCTGGCTAACGAAAGGGCCCGTTGGGCACTGTTCTTCACGAGGTGCCAATCCAATGGCTGGAAGGTCAACCCGATCATCGGACGGTCCCGGGTCCGGATCCCGCAAATCCACGATGGCGCGTGCGCGCGTTTCCGCCTTGGCGATCGGGCTTAACAAACTGACGCCCCAAGCACGGGCCATGAAGCTTGAATGCGAAGAGTTCAAGTTCGTTGATCCGAAAGTCATCCTCAAGCCGCAGCGCGAGTACGCCTACCGTTGGGAACTGGGGCGGGAGGCTCTGTCTCAGAATGAGAAGCCGGAATGGCTGCCTTTTCTTCAGGGTCTACCAGCGATCGGGGGACTGTTCCCGGGCACGCCATGGCTCAAGATCCCCGCCGGTGAGCGGTCGGCCTGCATCCATGCGATAACCGTCGGGCGAAATGGGGTCCGCCACGCGTGGCCATGGGACCCACCCCAGTCTCCCCTGTTCCGGACCGAGTACCCGCTCAAAGCAGAAGGGGCCGAAGGCGAGGTCGAAGCGTATCTCGATCACGGCATGTGCGATGCCTGCAAGAAGCTCTTGCGCGAAATTCGAAGGTGGCGAGCGTCACAAGACGAAGATGTGTCCCTGCCCCGCATCTGCGGGTCGATAGACCTCTCCGTGCCAGATTCAAGAATCGTCGCGGCGTTCAAAACGGCGTTGGCCGACGTGAGGCGAAACGCACAAGAGGGATCGGTAGAAGTAAGGGTCGCCAAGGACTCAGGGGCCACGACCATCGAACAGAAGCTACGGCGCCTGGCCATCGCACGCCTGAAGCGGGCGTTTGGTTCGCCGACCAAAGCCCTGGATTTCATGTCCCGCCAAGGAATGGAGGGCCCCCATGAAGGAAACCTCTCCGCCTGGTACCGGGCGGTCAAATTCATCAGAGGAGAAATATCGGGAGGGGTGACGGAAGCTGGCGCCGTCATTCGCGGGCAATCGAAATCCCTTCGATGATAGGGGCTTGAAGCTGTCGCGGCACTCCCTCCCGGCATCTGCTCTTCCTTCATTGGAATTTGCGCGAGGATTGATTTTCCTCCGGCAACGAAGTTTTATCGGCATCGGCGATATTGGCGCATGTCGAGTAAATGCGAAAACCAGGCTGGCAGGTCAATTTGCCAGCACGCCAAGCGTCGCGGCGTCGAGTGCGGCGAACGCCGAACATGCGTCCCCATAAAGCGGACGAAGGGCAAACCGACCAATGGTGCGGAGACCCGCGAGGATCATGGCCCGGGCACGGGGGCGTGCGCACCGGGCCGGATCAGGCTATCGCGCAAGCGAGGCCATCGGAAGCCGCCCATGGCAATCGTGGTTAGCCGGCCGACCTTCTGGGGTAACCCGTTCAAGGTCGGGGTTCATGGCGATCGAGCGACGTGCGTGAGGGCGCACCAAGACTGGCTGGCGGGCCTGCGCGACGATGCGCCCAACGGCAAATCCGCGCGGGAGGTTCTCGCGCGGATCGGCGAGCTGCGGGGCAAGGTTCTCGCGTGCTGGTGCCATCCGAGCGAGGCGTGCCACGCCGACACGCTCCTCAAGTTGGCCAACGGGGGGAACGCGGCATGAAGGACTCGAGCATCCAGTGGACGGACCACACGTTCAACCCGTGGATCGGCTGCACGAGGGTGAGCCCGGGTTGCCAGAACTGCTATGCGGAGGGCGGCTACGGCCGCCGCTTCGGCATCGAGTGGGGCCCGGGCAAACCGAGGCGGCGCACCACCGCAGACTACTGGAAACAGGCCCTCGCGTGGGACAGGCAAGCCGCCAGGAAAGGGGTGATCCCCCGCGTATTCTGCGGCAGCCTGTGCGACTGGCTGGACCCGGACGTACCGCCCGAGTGGCGCCGAGACCTGCTGGAGCTGATCGGCCGGACGCCGAACCTCGGCTGGATGCTGCTGAGCAAGAGGCCCCAGCTATGGCGCCGGCTCGTGGGGCAGGCCGCCAAGTCGGGCGGCGCCTTCGCGGCCCGCTGGCTGGCGGGCGAGGCGCCGCACAACGCGTGGGCCGGGACGACGGTCGAGGACCAGCGCAGGGCCGAGGGGCGCATACCGCGGCTGCTGGAAATCCCGGCCGCTCGCAGGTTCCTCTCCTGCGAGCCCCTCCTGGGGCCGATCGCGCCCGATCTCGGGGGCGTCGACCTCGTGATCGGCGGCGGCGAGAGCGGCAAGCGGGCGAGGCCGCTCGACATCAGATGGGCGCGTGACCTGCGCGACCGGTGCCGGGATGCCGGGGTGGCGTTCTTCATGAAACAGTGCGGGTCCAATCCCGTTGAGAGCGGCCGGCCGCTCGAGATGAAGGATGACCACGGGGGTGATCCGGACGAGTGGCCCGAGGACCTGAGGGTGCGCGAGATGCCGGGGGCATTCCGGACCCCGGCGCGAGTCAAGACGGCAAAGGGGCAATAGGAGGTGGGCCCAGGGCGGGGGCGCGGGCCCCCGCCCGGGGCCGACATTTTGTTATGGAGAACGAAGCCAATCAGCCATCAGAAACCGCCGGATCCGCCAGGCCCGCCGGGATCGTGCTGCCCTCGGGGTCGGCGTCAAACAGGTCCAAGCGAAGAAGATGCGGCGGGCCGCCGCCGCAGCCTCGCCGGCCGGCGCGGCGCCCCGCGAAGGGCACGCGGCCCAGATCGGTGCCGCTGCGGGAGGAGTTCTGCGCCATCTGCCTGGACGGCAAGGGGGTCCCGGACCACGCCCAGGCCCTGGTGCTGCAGCAGCTGCAGTACAGGCAGCTGAGGGTCGGGGACCTGGCGGCGTACGTGGAGCAAGAGAACCTGCGCGCCCGCCGGGCCAAGGGCGGCAAGACCGCGGGCTATTTCCGCGCGACCCTGGGGCAACTGGCCGAGGACCTGTTCCACGCGATCTCCAAGAGCTCCGTCCGCCGGGCCGTCGAGGCGCTGTACCAGCTGGGGGTGCTCCACATCCGGGACGGGCGCCGCGGCACCGACAGGGCCGAGGACCGGTGCCTGGACCTGGTCCGGCTCAGCGCCCTATTGCTCGAGCGGGGCTTCGCGCTGGACCCCCAATGGGCCGGGCACGGCATCGACTTCGCGGAGGCCGGCGCCCCGGAACAGGCCCCCGGGGACCCCGAAAGAGACGGATCATCGATGGTTCAGGGTGAACCTTCCATGATCCGCCCTGAACCATCCACATGTTCCACCGGGGATCATGTAGATACAGAGGAGATATCCGTTACAGAAGAAAACCCCCTAAATCCCCCTGGAGGGGGATTTTTCGATTTTAATTTTGATCCGGGGCAGATCCAGTCATGGCAGGTCCGGTCCAAAGAGCTCCTCCCGGAGAAGATCGGGGGGGCCGCCTCCATGCGGTACGTGCGGGCCGCCCCGGTGGCCAGGATCTTCGAGGCCCTCCCGGAAATCCACCGGGGCCCCATGGCCTGGGAGCCCGGCCTGGCCCGGAAGTTCGCCAAGCGGGTCAAGGCCGGCCTCATCACGGTGCCCCGGCTGCTCGCCGGCGGGTTCCTGATCGGGGAGCAATGCCCAGATCCCGCCCCCACCCCGGCAGACCTCATCGAGAGCTGGAAGGTGCGCCCCACGGACGAGACCGGCGATTGGGCCGGCTGGTGGCCCAGATGGCGCGGGGACCTCCAATACTTCATCCAAGACACCGCGAGACGGTACGCCACGGCCCACCACGCGGCCGTCAACGAGCTTGGCGAATATGCCACTATCGGCCTCGATGCCATCGAGTTTGCCGGGCAGGCAATCGAGATAAGGGTGGCCCGACTGAACGAGATCGACTCCGGAGATAAGGACTTCAGGACCCTGCCGTTGAGCATCCCCGACGGGCTCAAGTGCGCCTTGGCGCCGCTGTGCGACTCGATGTCCTGGGACGGCTTCGGCCCGGATGGTCGCGAAAAGATCGTCGCCGCGGCGCTGAGGGCATGCCGCGAGACCGAGGCGCTCCGGGCGCTGCTGGACCACGAGACGGAGCGCTTCGGCGGCTGGACGGCGGAGAGGATGGGCTTCTCGCGGGAGCAGGTGGAGGAGGGGGCCAACCGGGAGCGCGACCGGCTCGGGCGGCTATGGCGCATCTGCGGGTTGCTCCGCGACGCGCTGGGCGGTGAACTCGGCGCGCCGGGCTAGCCGCAGGCCGGCGCCGGTCAAACGCGAGGACCCGGCCCACATCTCGGCCAGCCGATCGCCGCGAACCGTCGCAACGGCACAGTCCGGGATGCCCCGCGATCGCGCGAGGCTGGCCCAGGAGAATTATTTAACCGTGCCCCGACCCCAAGGGCGCCCCGCCTGGCCAACGGCCCGTCCTGGCCGAACCTCGAATTTTTTAAGTCTCCGCTACCATTCTTGGCGCAAACGGGCTGCCCGTTTTCGGGCGCGCGGCGACTTTGGTACCGGAATTATCGCCCGTAAGCCCTGCCCCGGAGAATCCGGCCTCCCTCTGAAGTCCGTGATCTTCTGTTCCTTTCTGGAGCATTTCGCCCCGCGGAACGTCACCGGAATTTTTGATCGTAATCACGGCGGGCCCGCGGGCCCAGAAATCGTCGCCCGGCGCGCCCCAACCGCCGAAGCGTGCCCCCGCGCCGGTGACAGCGGGGTCTCTCGATTGATTATTATCAACCGCCATCTC
>JAKQKQ010000123.1 GCA_029560585.1 Verrucomicrobiota bacterium
TGTCAAAACTCTTTAGAAATGTCCCCCTGTTAACTCACGAGAGAATGTCCCCTTTCTTTGTTTGTTGTCCGTTGTCTTCTTGTGCCGGCTGGGGGTGCGGGACGCAGGGAGGCCGGAGCGTAGCGAAGGCCGACCGGAGTCCCGCGCCCCCAGCAGGGCTGCCGCTCGCGTGGCCTGCCCCTGGGCCTTGATCCCGCGCCAAAACTTGCGCCCCACGCCCACTCCCAGACGCCGCCATGGGTGGTTGGCCGCCGGCACCGCCACCGCCCGCCCGGCCCGCGGCGGCCGGAGCTTGACTGGCTTTGGACGCTCCGGGAGCGCGCGCCACTTGAGCTTCTGGCCCCGATACACCAATTGCACCCGCCCGTCCCGCAGGGTGCGCACGATCACTTTGCGCCGCACCAGGCTCAGCGTCTCGTGCCGCCGATCCAACTGATACCACTGCCCGCCGCAGGCCACCGTCCAGTCGCCTTGCACCACCCGCTCCTCCTCCCAGCTCAACACTTCGTCCAAGTTCCGCGGCACCGGCTGATGCGCGTCCAGCGGGCTGGCCGCCGCCACGTTGAACTTCCGATTGAACGCCGGCAAAAACTCCTCCTCCAGAAACCGGTTGGCCCCTTCCAGATCCTGGATCCCCGCCAGGCGCAGGGCCTTGACCAGCCGGTCTTGCAGCACCCCGTTCATCCGCTCCACCCGTCCTTTGGCCTGCGGGCTGTTCGCCAGAATCAGCCCCACGCCGAGTTGGTCCATCGCCCGCCCAAACTGTGTCCGAGGCTCCTTGCCGGCCATCTGCTCGGCGATGCTCCCCAACCCCTCGCATCGGTAGATGCTGTCCCGGTCCACGTACAGGCTGCGCGGCAGCCGATGCCGCCGCCCCCAGCCCTCCAACACATCGTAGCTGGCTCGGGTGGTTTCCTCCTCGGAGAAGCGCGCCCCCACCCGGTTGGTCGCGTCATCCACCATCACCATCAAGACGCAGGGCCCGCGCCGCGCCTCGAACCAGTCGTGGTGCGAGCCGTCCAGTTGCACCATCGCCCCGAAACACGGCCTGCGCTCCCGCCATTGCCGGTGCTTCTGCCGGCGCCGGCGCACCCTCCGCTGCCCCGTGGCCAACAGCCACCGCCGCAGCGTCTCGTGATCCACCTCCAGGCCTTCCTGGGCCAGATGCTCCGCCATGAGCGTCGGGCCAAAGTCCGCGTAGCGCTCCTGTTCACAGAGCCCCAGCACCCGCGCCCGTAACGCGGCCGGCTTGCGCCGCCCGCTGGGCTTGCCTCGAAGCCGATGCACCAAGCCCGCGTCGCCCTCGGCCTGAAAGCGCTGCCACACCCGCTTGATTTGGCGGTAGCCCAAGCCCAGCAAACCCGCCGCCTGCACCAGCCTCAGCTCCCGCCGCCTGACCCCGACCATCACGCTCAACCGTTCCCTCTCCTTCCGACTCATCCTTAACGTCTCCATTTTGTGGGCAGGGTGGCTGCTGCCGCCTCGCCAAAAAGGGGACATTTCTATCGAGTCCAAAAGGGGACATTCTCAAAGAGCTCCGACATCCGGCCGTTGACCGGTGCCAGGGGACCCATCCATAGTTACGCTCATGAACCATGTCATGGGTCGGTTGGCCACGCGGATGATTATAATCCTTGCTGCCGCCGACTTTTTTTGGGGCATCGCGGCGGGGGAAACCCCCGTGGCGTGGATTCGTTTAGACCATGTCGCCAGCGAATACAAGGGGACGCCGTACGTATTCCTGGGCGGCGGCGACATCGGCCTGACGCTGGACGCGCCGCTGGAGGCCGGTCAGCGCATCGATCTGCGTTGGGGCGCAAAGAATGACACCCGTGTCGCATCGCTCGATGTGGGTGGGCAGATTGTTGCCCTGAGCCATGGCGGGTATGACGGATTCCAATGGTTTGGCGTGCAGGTGCCGGCGGGCGTGCGCCCGGGCACCAAGGCGCTTGTCCTTCGGGCGGCGGCGGGCGGGAAGGCGGCATTCATCGCGGAGGTGCGGATAGTGACACCCGGGGAGAGCGACACCGGCGCGGCCGATCTGACCGCGCGAGCCCACGGCATCCGGCTTGCGCAGGCGGCCACCGTCGAGGCCTTCCCTCAGATGAGGGCGATGTGGGACCGCGAGCCCACTGCGGCCGCCCGCGACGAATCGCCATTCCGAATAGCAGAGCAGAATGCGCGCCGCGCGGCCGAGGGCTTTTACCGCTGCCGCAGGTACGTCGATGGCTGGCTGGCCCACGCGGACCCGGTCAGCGGACTCATTCCCAGAAACCTCACCGCGAGCCGCGATCTCTGGAACGGGCGGGATTCGGCCGCCGACAACTACCCTTACATGGTCCTCACCTGCGCCCTCACAGATCGCGCGCTGTTCGAGGGGCGAATGCGCCAGATGCTCGAGACCGAGATCCGAATCACCTCCCGCCTCGGTCGGCTCGGCGACCATTACTCGTTCGAAAGAAAGGGCTTTGCGTATGACGCCGTGGATCTTGATCGGCTTGTGTTTGACAACGCAGAGTACGTGAAAGACGGACTTATCCCTCTCACGGAATGGCTCGGCCCGAGCCCGTGGTCGGAGCGCATGGTCGGCCTCATCGATGACATCTGGGCAAACGCACTCGTCGAGACGCCCTTCGGCAAGGTCCCCACGCTGAATTTCGAGGTCAACGGGGATCTCCTCCAGGCGTGCTCGAGGCTGTTCTGGTTCACGGGTGAAAGAAAGTATCTGGATTGGGCGACCCGGCTTGGAGATTACTACCTGTTGGGGGACCATCATCCGACGCGCGACATGGAAGAGCTCAGGCTGTTCGACCACGGGTGCGAGGTGGTCAATGGACTTTCGGAACTCTACGTGGCCGTCTCCCGCGCTGCGCCCGAGAAGAAAAGGGCGTACGAGGTCCCGCTGCGGGCCATCTATGATAGCATCCTGGAGATCGGAAGGAATGGGGATGGCCTCCTGTACACGGTCATGCGCAAGGACGGGACGCACTCGAGCGGCCTGTGCGACACCTGGGGCTACAACTATGACGGATTCTACACGATGTATCTTGTCGATGGTGCGCCAGGGTACCGGGATGCCGTGAGGCACGTCCTGGGCAATCTCTCGGGCAAGTACGAGGGCATGCCCTGGGCGGACCGAAGCGCCGATGGCCACGCCGACTCCATCGAGGGCGCGATCAACCTGCTCAATCGCGAGCCCGTGCCAAGCGCTGCCGAGTGGGTGGACCGCCAGATCCGACTGATGTGGGCGATTCAAAAAGCCGATGGCGTGATCGAGGGCTGGCACGGCGACGGCAACTTTGCGAGGACCACGATCATGTATTGCCTGTGGCAGACGCAGGGGTTGCATGCCGAACCGTGGCGGGAGGATGTTCGCATCGGAGCCGTGCGCGAAGGTGATGGCATCGCCGTGAGCCTCGCCGCCGACAAGCCGTGGAAGGGGCGCGCCATTTTCGATAGGGCCCGCCACCGGGATAACATGAAGCTCCCCATCGATTACCCCCGGATCAATCAGTTCCCGGAATGGTTCGTGGCCGAACCGGGCAGGCGCTACGCCATACGCGATGAGGTTTCGGGCGCGGAGCGCGCCGTGGGCGGACAGGCACTGCTCGACGGTATCGAGATCACGCTTGAGCCGGGAGTCGAGCAACGCTGGCGGGTCCAGTCTGGACCGTAGGAGCGCGCTTGCGCGCGATTCGGGTCGCCTGCAAGCAGGCTCCTACAAACTGACTTGTGAAATTTGATGGCTACTGATCTTTGCATAAATAACAACCTAATAGAGGCGCAAAGAGAGCGGGCTGTGGGCGATGAAGGCGCGCAGCAGCCCCTCGCGGCGCTGGAGGCTGCGGGCGTGGCGGTGCGCGGTGGCATGGAGCGCGCGGAGTTCGGCGATGGGCAGGTTGGCCATGGGATTCATCTTCAGGTACGACCAGAGGTTCTCGACCGGGTTGAGCTCCGGCGCGTAGGGCGGCAGGAACTCCGGATGCAGGCGCCCGGTTGGCTCCAGTCGTCGCCTGGCGGAGCGGTGGGCGTTGAGCCGGTCCCAGATCAGGATGGCCGGGCCGGGGAGCTGCCGCAGCAGGCCGCGGACGAATCCCAGCACCTGCGGCCATCGGATATCCCGGTCCGGGTAGAGCCCGAAGCGCAGCGCCACCCGTGATCGTCGTGGCCCGACCAGCAGCGCGGCGATGGCCGAGACCTTCTGGCGGTGCCGGGCCCGCTCGCGGATCACCGGGGTCGCGCCGCGGGGCGCCCAGCTGCGCCGCAGCAGCGGGGCCATCAGGAACCCGCTCTCGTCGAGGAAGATCAGGTGCGCACCGAGCCGGCGGGCCTTTTTTTTAGCGCGGGCCAGCGACCCCTGACCCACTGCCCGATGGCCGTCTCGTCCCGCTCGATGGCGCGGCGCGCCGGCCTCTGGCAGCTCCAGCCCATCGAGCGCAGCAGCCGCCAGACGTGGCTGGGGTGGTAGCTCACCCCGAAACGGCCCCCGATGAGCTCCGCCACCCGGGCGCAGGTCCAGAGATCGCCGGCAAAGCCGGCCCGCGCCGCGCCCCTGAGCAGCATCGCCTCCAGCCGCCGGGCCTGGGCCGGCCTGAGCTTCGGGGGCCGGCCCGGGCTCGGCCTGGCCCTGATGCCCTCGCTGCCCTTTTTGCGGTAGGCCGCCTTCCAGGCCCGCACCGTCCGCCGATCCACCCCGAGCATCCCGGCCACCTCAACCGGCGGGTGACCCCGTTGCAACAACTCGATGGCGCGCCGGCGACGCCGCTCCAATTCCCGTGGGCTTCCCTTTGGTCTCACTCATCATCACCGCCCACAATCTAGCATAGGAGTTTATTTATGCAATAGTCAGTAGCTCGAAAATTGCGAATCTTGTAGGCCGTCTCTGTGAGACGGCAGGGGCGGACAGGGTGGCGTCTGACACAGACGCCCCACAACCCGATTTTCCGCCCAGGTGGTGCCCCGAATGCCCACCGTCAGGCGCGCGCCCGGGGCATGGGATCTAGCTCGAAAATTCGGACGCCGAATCGCAGGAGCCTGCTTGCAGGCGATCCGAATCGCGCGCAAGCGCGCTCCTACGTCCCATTTTCTGCCCCGGTGGTGGCCGCCGAGGCGGGCATGATGTCTGCCTCAGAAAGTCCTGGCGCGCGGCCACGGCCGCCTCACGCGTTGGGAAGGTACGCCCCGAAACGTTTGAGTCGCCCCTGAAGATCCTTCACGTCCACGCGATGGGTCGAGACACCCTGTGACGCGCTCATCGCTGCCGCGATGCCGGCGGCCTGGCCCGTGATGAAGCAGCCGGGCATGACGCGGATGGAGCCGTGCACCCGCACGTCGGCACTCACGCAGCGGCCCGCCACCAGCACGTTGTCCAGCCCGCGCGGCGTCAGGATTCTGTACGGGATTCCGTAGCTCTCCCCCTTGGCATAGCGATACATCTCGTCGAACTCCTTGCGGTGTTGCTCGTAGGAGTCTTTTCCGGGCCGCATGGGATGGATGTCGATCGAATAGGCATAGCGGCCGATCTCGTCGGGAAATGTCGCGCGCCGCTTGTAGTCCTCGACGCTCAGGACGTAGTCCCCCATGATCCGCCGCGTCTCGCGAATGCCGAGGAGCGAGCCGCTGGCAAGGAGCCGCGCCTTCTCAAAGCCCTTCAGGTATTCGCGATAATAGCGCTCGTATTCTTTGAGGCTCTTGCGCCCCCAGACGAGCGCCCTGGTGAGCGACACCTCATCGGTCCCGTCCACGTCGAAGGTGTGGCCGATGTTCCCCGTACCAAACGTCTCCCCGAGCCGATACATGCCCGTCAGATGCTCATCGCGCACGGTGAACACGCCATCGGCGAAGGCCTTCTCCAACATGTGGCCATCGGGCTGCGGGCCCTTCGGTCGGGCGGCCTCCCACGCGCCCCAATCGATGTCTCCCCACAGGCTGCAAAGCGTCCCGGGCATGAAGTGCCCCTGCTCGTCGCCTTTCTCGAAAGGCGCGCCTGCCCACGCCGCCAGATCGCCGTTGCCAGTCGCATCCACGTACGCCTTGGCGCGCACCGCGAATAATCCCCCCGGTGCCGAGCAGACCACATGCGCCACGCGGCCCGATTCGACATCCACCCCAATAAGGTTGGTCTGGAAACTGAAGCCCGCCCCCGCCTCCGTCACGAGCGCGTCGTACACCCGCTTGAGGGCCTCGATGTCGTGGGCGGGCCCGCGCATGGATTGCTCTTTCTTCAGCCGCTCGAGGACCCGCCGCCCATAGCCCGCCGCGAGAAAGTTGACGCCATCGGTCATCTGCATGAATACAGGCACCCTCGCCGCCGTGCCCATGCCGCCAAGGCACGTGTGGGCCTCCGCGAGAAACACGCTGGCACCCTCGCCGCGCGCCGCAACCGCCGCGGCCGTGCCCGCCGGACCGCCCCCAGCCACGAACACATCAACCTCATGGCGCACGGGGACATCGCGCCGGAAGACGACCGCCCCCTTCGCCGGGGCATCCCCCGCCCGCGCCGCGCCGCCAGTAACGGCCCACGCCCCCGAAGCCAGCGCCGTCGCCTTGACCCATTCCCTGCGATTTATGCGTCTGCCCATGATGCTCTCCTTCGCCCAACCTCCCCCGCATAGCGAACCCCGTTCCCAGACGCCAGCGCCAATGCCACCGGCACCTTCGCCATCCTTGAAAATCCACTCCGGCAACGCTAGCATCCCGCTCGATTTGCCCGTTCTCGAGCAGGAAAACTCATCGTGCTGACGCTTCCAGAGCAACTGAACGCCGCGACGGTTTTCGTCGATTCGCACCTCAAGGAAGGGCGCGGCGCGAAAGCGGCCATCCTGTGCGGGGACCAGGTGGTCACCTACGGCGAACTCCACGAAAACGTCAACCGCCTCGGCAACGCCCTATTGGGCCTGGATGTCCGTATGGAGGAGCGGGTCGCGATCCTCATGCCCGATACGCCCGAACTGATCTACGCTTTCTTCGGCGCCATGAAGATCGGAGCCGTGGCGGTCCCGATCAACACGATGCTGATGCCAAAAGACTACCTCTACCTCTTAAACGACTGCCGCGCCCGCGTGCTCGTGATCCACAAATCGCTTTTCCAGAACTATGCGGCCAACCGCGAAGAACTGCGGTTCCTCAAACATGTGATTGTCGCGGGCGGAGAAGAGGCAGGTTCCTTGAACCTCGCGACTGTCACGGCGCAGGCTTCGCCAGAACTGGACGCGGCCGAGACGAGCAAGGACGACTCGGCGTTCTGGCTCTACAGCTCTGGCACGACCGGCTTCCCCAAGGGGACGATCCACCTCCATCACGACATGATCGTGGAATCCGAGTACTATGGCCGCCAGACGATCGGGATCAGAGAAGACGACGTTTCCTTTTCTGTCGCGAAGCTGTTCTTCGCCTACGGGCTGGGGAATGGGCTCTGCTTCCCACTCTACACCGGCGGGACGACCATTCTGTTGCCCGGCCGGCCGACGCCGCCGCGCGCGTACGAGCTGATCGACCGCTATCAGCCGACGGTCTTTTACGGCGTGCCCACGAGCTACGCGGGCATGCTCTATGCCGCCGAGATGGTGGGCAGGACGAGCCTCGGGCGAGTGCGCATGTGTGTCTCGGCCGGCGAACCGCTCCCAAAGACGATGTTCGAGCGATGGCTCAACAGGTTCGGGGTGGAGATCATCGACGGCATCGGCTCCACGGAGATCCTCCACATCTTCATCTCGAACCGACCGGGCCATGTTCGCCCCGGCAGCACCGGCCAGGTCGTGCCGGGCTACGTCGCAAAGATCATCGATGACAGCGGCGCCGAGTTGCCCGCGGGCCAGGTCGGGACGCTGCTGATCAAGGGCGATAGCATCGCCGCCGGATACTGGAACAAGCACGAGCAGACGAAGGAAACATTCCGCGGCGAATGGATCAACACGCACGACAAGTTCATGAAAGACCAGGATGGCTACTTCTGGTACGCCGGCCGCACCGACGACATGATCAAGGTCAGCGGACAGGCGGTCTGGCCGGCCGATGTCGAGGCCGTCCTCCAGACGCACCCGATGGTCCTCGATAGCGGTGTGGTCGGCACGACCGATAAGGACGGCCTGATGAAAGTGCGTGCGTTTGTCGTGCTGAAAGAAAAAGGCAAGGCGTCGCCCGAGCTGGCCGCGGAACTTCAAGAATTCGTCAAGCAGAACACCGCAAAGCACAAGTACCCGCGGACGGTCACGTTCGTCGACGAACTGCCAAAGACCCCCACCGGCAAGACGAAGCGCTATCTGCTCCGCAAGATGGCCGCCGAAGAGACGGTTTAGCCAGCCCATCACGAATGACCCGAAGTTCCTGCTCGTAATCCGTCGCGCGTTCGGACACAAACGGACCGATCATGACCCAAGACCGTGATCCCTCCCCCGGCGCGCGCCCGCATTCCTCCACACCCCTGCTCGGTCGCCTCTCGCTAATGATGTTCCTGCAGTACTTCGTGCAGGGCTGCTACCTGCCGATCGCGGCCCTCTACGTCGAAAGCACCTTGGGTTTCGCGCCGCGGCAGGTGGGCGTCTTTGTCGCCGCCCTGGCCATCGGCCCCATCCTCGCGCCGTTCATCCTGGGCCAGATCGTGGACCGAGCCTTCTCGACCGAACGGGTGATGGCCTTCTGCCATTTCGTCGGGGGCCTGCTCATGCTGGCGCTGTTCTACCAGAAATCCGCCGGGCCGGTGATCGCGCTGGGGACCGCGTACTCGATCCTGTATGTGCCAACGATGATGCTCTCGAACTCCCTCGCGTTCCGCCACCTACGCAACAGCGACATGGAATTCCCCTGGATCCGGCTCTTCGGCACCCTCGGCTTCATCGTCCCCGCCTTCATCATCGAATCCTGGTGGCTGCGCGGCCTCGGCGGGGCGGAACTGGCGCGCGCGCGCGGGATCGCCTTTGCGCTGTCGGGGATCTTCGGCCTGCTCATGGCCGCCTACTGCCTGACGCTGCCACACACGCCGCCCGTCCGCGATGAGCGGCACAAATACGCCCCCGGCGTCGTCATGGCCATGCTGCGCCAACGGCCTTTCCTCGTCATCGTCGTGGTCACGTTCTTCATCTGCATCGCCCACCAGTTCTTCTTCGTCTTCAACAGCCCCTTCCTCCGCGACATCCTCGACACCGGCGGCTGGGGTGCGGTCGAACAGCGCATCAGTTCGATCGGGCAATGGTGCGAGCTCGGCGTCATGGCCATCCTAGGATTCCTCCTCAAGCGCATCGGATTCAAGAGGACCTTGCTCATCGGCGCATCGGCGTACACGGCCCGCTGCCTCCTGTTCTCGCTCGTCTTTGCCCTGGATCTCCCCTTTGCCGGCAGGCTGGCGCTCGCAGCGATCGGCCAGGCGTTGCACGGCTTCTGCTTCGGCTGTTTTCTGGCCGTCGGCTACATGTACGTCGACCGCATATCGCCCCCCGACGTGCGCGGCAGCATGCAGAATATCTACGGCGTCTTTTTCATCAGCCTCGGGTTCTTTTTCGGCGGCCTCGTCGGCGGCGAAGTCGGCGACTGGTTCACCGCCATTGCCGATGGCCACAAGATCCGAAACTGGACCGGGATCTGGCTCAGCTCGGCCGCGCTGTGCGCCGCATGCGTCGCGGCCCTCGCGGTGTTCTTCCCCGGCGAGAGGAACGCGCCCGGGCACGCATGCGGATCCCCTGAAAAGGGACGCTAGTGACCGCCAAATCCCTGGCATGTCTTGGCGTGGTGCTGGCGGCGCTGGGAACCGGAGTGGCGGCGGGCGCCGGAGCGGTCAGGGCCGGCGACGATCGACAGGTCGCACCGGTGGCCATCGGCCCAAACGACGCGACGATGGATCGTCCGTGGGTCAACTCGCTGGGCATGAAGTTTGTGCCGGTGAGGGGCACAACGGTGCTCTTCTGCATCTGGGAGACCCGCGTGAAGGACTTCCGAGCGTTTGTCAAAGACAAGGGGTACGAGTGGAATGAGAAACCATCCTTTAAGCAGACGCCGAATGATCCGGTGGTCATGGTTAGCCATGGCGCGGCCAAGGCCTTCTGCGCCTGGCTGTCCAAGAAGGAGGGCTTGGATTATCGCCTCCCCACCGACGATGAATGGGATGCGGCGGTCGGAAAGGACAAGTACCCCTGGGGCGATCGGTGGCCACCGCCCAAAGGCGCCGAGAACCTCGCGGGGGAAGAAGCGATCATAGGAGACAGCGGAGATCCATCCTCGGTCATACGGGGGCACAGGGACGATTATCCGCGAACCGCCCCAGTCGGCAACCACCGTGCGACAAAGACGGGGCTCTACGATATGATTGGCAACGTCCGCGAATGGACCGACGACTGGTACACGGAGGCAATCTATCGAAAACAGAAGGAGTCGGGCGGGCCCGACCTCAGGCCCGAACAATTGGCCGACATCAAGAGCGGCCAGCTCCGCCGCGTGGCGCGAGGTTGCCATTGGTGGGATAGCGTTGCGGGCATCGTCGTGGCATCCCGCCGATTCTGTCTTCGTCCTAACGAGCAGAACGACAAAACGGGATTCCGGTGCGTCGTCGTGATTTCCCGACGTTGACCTCGTGGAGCATCTCGACATGAGCCGAAATCCCAGGCGTCGGCCACCAGTGTCACATGGCAGAAGAATGTCATATCCGACCGAGACACCGTCGTCGACCCTTCACGCGTGGTGCGCCATCGCTTTCTGCCTCGCGCTCTCGGGCGGACACGCCAGAGGCGAACAGGCAAGTCGCGGCGGCGGCGGTTACGATTGGCCCTGTTGGCGAGGGCCCCATCGGAACGGGATCTCCGCCGAGCGCGGGCTGAACTGGGCGTGGGCCCCCGAAGGCCCCAGGGTGCTGTGGAAGGCTTCGGTCGGAAAAGGGTTCTCCTCCTTTGCCATCACCCGGGGGAAAGCATATACGCTCGGGAACACCGGCAATGCCGATACGATCTTTTGCCTCGACGCCGAGACCGGGAAGGAGATCTGGAAACATTCCTACCCATGCCCACTCCAGCCGCTTTCGTACGAGGGCGGCCCAAGCGCCACGCCCGCGATCGATAACGGGAAGGCCTTCACGATCAGCAAATCGGGCCACTGCCTCTGCCTGGACGCGGCCACCGGACGCATCGTTTGGTCCAAGGATTTCGACCCACCCCCCACGACTAAGCAGGACTACCGCGTCTGGTGGGGTTTCGCCGGATCGCCGCTGATCATGGGCGACAGACTCATCCTGGCGGTCGGTTCGGCCGGCGCCGCGCTGGATAAGGCCACCGGCCGCGTGGCCTGGGACAACGGCCCCGGCCGCCCGGGGTATTCCTCCCCTGTCCCGTTCCAGCGCGGCCCCGAGCAAGCCTTGGCCTTTCTCAGCGGGCACGAGATCGTGACGGTCCGGGCCAACGACGGCGGCGTGCTGGCGCGGGTGCCGTGGCGAACGACGTGGGACCAGAATGCGCCAGATGTCATCGTCGCGGCACAAAAGCTATTCGTCTCGACGGGGCACGGCGTGGGTTGCGCACTCTTTGACATCGCCCCGGCCATCCCCTTGCAGCTCTGGCGCAACAAGAACCTCCGGAGCCGACTATCCACCCCGGTGCTCTGGAAGGGCCACCTCTACGGCTTCGACGACAATCGATTGGCCTGCCTCGACTGGAACACCGGAGAGACAAGGTGGACGGCCGATGACACCCGCCAGGGCTCGCTCATCATCGCCGATGAGAAACTCATCGCCCTTCAAGAAGATGGCACCCTGCTGGTCGCCGGGGCCTCCGGCGAAGGCTACAGGCCACTGATCAAGGCACGGGTCCTCGACGGCCGTTGCTGGACATCGCCGGTCCTTTCGGGCGGCAGGATCTTCGTTCGAAATGCCGAGGGCGCCGTCGCGTGCCTGGATCTACGGTAGCGATCCGTCGCACGACCAGCGATTCCCGCGATCCGCCTGCGCCAACGCCTAACCGCACATTCAAAGTCGTCATCGATCTTCCATGACGGCCTGCGTGGCCCGTTCCCGCCGGGCGGGTTTTGGACTGCGGTGGCAGAGTCCGGCAACCGCCGGACGGCGCCACCGCTTTGGCCGCGCGCGAAGCGCGAGCCGGGGCCGGCGCTGACTGGAGAATCCAGACACCGAATCGCAGGAGCCTGCTTGCAGGCGATTCCACGCGCGAATCGCGTGCAAGCGCGCTCCCACGTTTCATTTTCTGCCCCGGTGGTGGCCCCGAATGACCGCCGACAGGAGGGCGCGCGGGAGCATGCGATCTAGCACGAGAGCCTCCAGCGGGCCTGGCGCAACACGGCAAGCTTGGGCTCCCTCATGCTCTCGTACCAGACCGTCAACAGCGACCCATCGGCGAACTCCACGGTGCTGGGATATCCGAGATCACCGCCGATGCCGTCGCCCGATATGATCATGGCCTCGCCCCACGTCTTGCCACCATCGGTGCTGAGGCGCGCTTGGTTCCCAAAGGGCGCGCGGCGATGCCCGTACGTCATCAGCAGGCGGCCATCGCGCAGGCGCAGCAGGTGCGAGGGCAAACCCCACACCCCGATCGGGTGCGGCATGCTCCATGTTTTGCCCCCGTCTCTGGACTCCGTCTGCAAGGTCTCGCCCGCGTTCGCTTTGTTGTGGTTGCGGATCTGGGCGATGATCGCGCCTTCGGCGGTTTCGACCGCATGCAGTTCGTGGTAACCTTTCGGCACCTCGTCGCCATCGCGCGTCGGGATGTCCGCGAGCCACCGCCATGTCAGGCCGTCGTCCTTGGATTCGGCAACCCCGATCCTCCTATCCCCTGTCCAGAGCTGCTTCCCGGCATAGAGCAACCGACCGTCCCCGAGCTGGATGGGACCATGGGGGCTGTTCGCGATGGTGGCGATGGGCGCCGACCAAGTGATTCCCCCATCCGCGGAACGCAACAGCCACTCGCCCAACGCAGCCTTCCGTTGCGCGGGAGTCATGAAATCGCGCGTCGCCTTCCAGAGCGCGATCTTTTCTGCTGGCCACTTGCCCGATTTCTCAGCCTTCGT
Source organism: Verrucomicrobiota bacterium (assembly GCA_029560585.1). Classification (GTDB taxonomy): domain Bacteria; phylum Verrucomicrobiota; class Verrucomicrobiia; order JADLBR01; family JADLBR01; genus JADLBR01. Next base: position 13,000 of record JAKQKQ010000123.1, read on the forward strand.
CAGGATATCCTCATAGGCGAGCGAGCTGAAGGTTGTGACCAGCAGCGCGCCCTTCGCCGTCTCGATGACGCCCGAGTCACGGTCGTCGATCGCCCCATCATAGAGCACCCGCGCGCGACTCCAGGTGGCACCGTCGTCCTTTGACGTCATCGAGCACACTTGGCCGAACGGGCACACGTGCGCCTCGCGTCCGCCAGACCACGTCACCCAGAGTTCGCCGTTTCGCCGCCGCGCCACGGTCGGCCACCCGTGATAGAATTGGGGCTGCTGGCTGATGACTTTCGTCTCGATGATGTTCGCCACCGGCGCGGCAACCCCGCGACGCGGCAGCCCAACCACTGCGGCGGCGGCCAGGCCCCCCGCCGCCCGCAGAAACCGACGACGAGAAATATGTGTGACTAAATCTGCGCTCATGGCGCGTGAGGTTCGGTTGTTGTGCACCGCGCCATGGTCTGCCATCGGGGTCGGGGCGGACAAGCAAAAAGGACCCGCCCCCAAAAAAACGGGCGCGTGAAACGGCGATCTCCGGGATAATGTTGGTTGCGGGCCGCGGCATCCGAGGGGTAAAAGGGGCCATCATGGGGAAGAGGCAGGGAGAGGATGGCGCGAAACATCGACTGACACGCCGTGCGTTCTTGAAGAATTCCGGGAAGGCGGCGGCCGGAGTCGCGCTGGCGGACGCGGCGATTCCACCGGTACACGCCCGAGAAGACAACACCATCCGGCTGGCCTTGATCGGGTGCGGCGGCCGCGGCAGCGGCGCGGTGGCCGATGCCATGCAGTCACCCCATGGACCGGTGAAGCTCGTCGCGATGGCCGATCTCTTCGAGAAACGGCTGGAGGGTTCCCGCCGCGTGCTGGGCGAACAATTCGCGGACCGCATGGACGTGCCGGCCGATAGGCGCTTCATCGGATTCGACGCCTACAAGAAAGCCATCGATTGTCTGCGGCCGGGCGACATCGCGATGCTTGCCGGCTATGCGGCGTGGCGGCCCGCCCAACTGGAATATGCGGTGGCCAAAGGCGTCAATGTCTTCATGGAGAAGTCCTTTGCGTGCGACCCGCCCGGCGTGCGCCGAATCATCCGGGCGGGCGAGGTGGCGAAAAAGAAGAACCTGAAGATCGCCGCCGGTCTGATGGCCCGCCATTCAAAAAACCGCCAGGAACTCATCAGCCGGATCCGCGACGGCCAACTCGGCGACATCCAGTCCATCCGGACGTACCGGATGCACGCCTGCGGGATATTGAAACCGCGAAAACCTGAGGAAAGAGAGCTCGACTGGCAGATCGGCCATTTCACGCATTTCTTCTGGGTGTCCGGCGGCCTGTTCGCCGAGATGAACATCCACCAGGTCGACGAGATCTGCTGGATCAAGAATGCCTGGCCGATTGCCGCGCACGGCATCGGCGGCCGGATCGCCAATAGCGCCGACTGCGGGCAGAATCTGGATTCCCTCTCCATCGAGTGGACCTTTGCCGACGGAACCAAGGCCTATCACGTCACCCGCTGGCTCCCGAGTTGCCACAACGACTTCGCGACCTACATCCATGGGACGAAATGCGCGGCCCTCTTCCCCTGGCAGGGCGGCCACCGCGATGAGACGCTCATCTTCAAAGATCAGCGGATCGCCAACGACAACGTGGCCTGGAAGGCCGAGAGGGAAAACTGCACGCACTGGCAGGCCGAATGGAACGCGCTGCTCTACGCCATCCGCAACGACCGGCCGCACAACGAGGCCGAGCGCGCGGCACTGTCCAACCTCGCGGACATCATGGGGCGAGCCGCCGTCCACTCCGGCAAAACGATCACCCGCGATGAGGCGATGGCTTCTGATTTCCAGTTCTGCCCGAACCTGGAAAGTCTTTCAACCGACAGCCCGCCACCGGTCCAGGCCGACGCCCGGGGACGATACCCGGTGCCAATCCCCGGCCAGTGGAGCGAGATATAGGTGGAGGGGAGGCACCCACATAACGTCGCCATATCCCGCAATGACATCGCGCGAACGTGTCCTGGCCGCCCTGCGCCGAAAGATCCCCGACCGCGTGCCGTGGATGGAGGGCATCGTCGGCAACGCCATTGCCTCGGCGGTGTGCGGCGAACCCATCCGCGTGGACTGGTCGGTCGCGCCCGACGGCTACCCGAAGGCCTCCGGCGCCCAACTCGCCGAGGAGCAGAAGAAGGTCAACCGCGCCCTCGGCAAAGACAATATCAACTTCTGTTTTTTCGCGCCGATCTTTGCGCGCAGGATGGAAAAGGCGCCCAACAGCCCCGTGATCGTGGGCGATGGCATGATCCGAACAAGAGACGACTACAGGAAGCACTTCAAGTTGCCGCCACCCGACGATCCCGCCTTTATCGCTAACGCGAAAGCGTTCGTTGCCCACAAGGGGGACTCCTGCGCGGTGGCCGCCGTGCGACTGGGGATCGGCGCGACCCTGCTCAGCATGGGCGTGGAGGGTTTCTCGTACGCCATGGCCGATGACCCGGACCTCATCCGGCTCGTCCATGACGGCTATGCCAACTGGACGACCCGATTGCTGCCGATCATCGCCGAGATTGGCTTTGATGTCGTCTGGGCCTTTGACGACGTGGCTTTCAACGATGGCCCCCTCTTCCAGCCCTCCTTCTACGAGAAAGAGATACTCGCCGTGGAGAAAGAGGCCGTTGCTGCCTGCCCGCTGCCCCTCATCACGCACAGCGACGGCAACATGACGCCCATGCTCGAGCCGTGGCTGCAACTGGGCCAGTCGGCGATCCACCCCATCCAACCCGACGTGATGGACATCGAGGCCGTGAAATCCGCCCACGGCCATCGCGTGGCGATCATCGGAAACATCTTCATGGATGACCTGGTGCACAAACGGCCGCCCGACATCGAGGCGCAGGTCCGACGGCGGATCGAGGTCATCGGCCAAGGCGGCGGCTACGTCATCTCCTCGAGCAATAGCCTCACCGACGACATGAGACCCGAGAACGTGATGGCGATGCGCGACGCGATCTTAAGGTACGGCAGTTACTCCCGAGAGAATTGAGCATCGATTCCGGAGGACTCGATCCGGCCGTCTCGATCACACGGAAGGGCGGGGCCGTTTGGGACTGCGGTGGCAAAGCGAATCGACGGCACAGCACAAGCTCGCGCCCTTTCCCGGAGCCCTGGACCATGCCTCGCGTTTTGGAGTGCGGCGGCGACGCCGCCGCTTTCCGCGGTCGGCGGAGCCGGCGTCCCGCCCGGTGCCAAAGCGGTGGCGCCGTCCGGCGGTTGCCGGACTCTGCCACCGCAGTCCAAAGCCCTCCCGGCCCGGATCCTGGGTCGGGGCACGAGCCGCGCCCGCGAACACTGCCTGAAGTTTCAGATCCGCCCCAGGATCTTCCTGTAGCGCAAAGGCGTGATGCCGACGATGCGGTGGAAGACCTGGATGAAGTACTTGGATTCGCGATATCCGACCCGCCCCGCCACCTCGGCCACGGGAAGGTGCGTCTCGCAGAGAAGTTCCTTGGCCCGCTCCAGCCGCACGCGCGTCATCTCGTCCTTGGGCGAACGACCCAGCGCCTCCTTGAACCGTCGGAACAGGGCGCTCCGGGACACCGGAACATCCCCCAGCAGGCCCCCCACGCCCAGGCCCTCGCACGCATGCTCGCGTATGAGCCGCACGGATCGTGCCACCTGCGCGTCATCCACGGCCGTGATGTCCGTGGACTGCCGCACGACGAGGCCACGGGCCTCGATCAGATGTGGGCGCCGCGGGGGTTTTCGGCCGCGCATGAGCCGGTCCAAAAGGGCCGCCGCCTCGTAGCCGATGCGATCCGGGTTCACGTCGATGCTCGATAGCGGTGGCGTCGTGAGGTTGCAGAGGAACGGGTCGTTGTCCACCCCGAGAACGGCGACCTCGTCCGGCACCGCAAGGCCCGCCCGCAGGCAGGCGTCCAGAACCTGCTGGCCCCGGTCATCGTGGCAGGCCATCACGGCCACCGGCTTGGGGAGCGCCCTGAGCCATCCGGCGATATGGTTCTGCTCCTGCTCCCACGAGGTGGGAAGTGGCCTCGGGTGCTGGTAGACGTCGCAGCGGAACCCTCGCGCCGCCACCATCCGGGCAAACTGATCAGAGCGCTCGTCCTGATAGCGGTGCTCGCCGTAGGGTGTCCCACAAAAACCAAAGTGCCGAAAGGCGCGATCCAGGAAATGCCCGACCGCCAAGCGCACCACCGAGAGAGTGTCGATCCCCACGATGGGCACCCCGGCATCGTGAAGCGCGCTCCGGAGGTCAATCGCCGGCACCCCCGTCCGCAGCACCGCCCTGGCCATGCGCCGGTCGTTGATGCGCGCGAGGATGCCGTCGCCTCGCCACGCCGCGAGCCATGACGGCGGCGGTTCCCCGAGCCCGTGCGGCTTGAAATAGATGGACCACGGACCATGTTCCCGCTGGTAACGGATGATGCCCCGCAGCAGGCCCCGGCCGTATTCCCGGGATGTCTCCACCAGCAGCGCGATATGCGGTATCGAGGGGGGTTGGCGCATGGATCCCGCCTTGTCAAAAAGTGGTATTTTTTTGGACGGAGTTGGATTGTCGGCCGCAGCATCGCGAGAGTAAAAGTGGATGTCAAAGAGATTGGAGAGCCTACGATGAACAAACTCACACGCCGCTCATTCCTGGAAACTTCGGGCAAAACCGCCGCCGGGATGGCGCTCGCCGGGACGACCCTATCGGCCGCGCGCGCCCAGCAGGTGGCGGGCGCGAACGAGAGGCCGAATGTCGCCCTGATCGGCTGTGGCGGCCGGGGGCGGTTCGTCATCCGAGTCATGATCGAGGAGGGCGGGGCCAATTGCGCCGCCCTCTGCGACCTGAGCGATGACCGCCTCGAAAAATGCTGGCAGTTCATCTCGGAGCCGCAGAAGACCAAACCGCGGCTCGAAAAGGACTACCGGAAGATCCTCGACGCAAAAGATATCGACGCGATCGTCATCGCGACCCCGGACATCTGGCACGCCCCGCTGGCGATCATGGCCTGCCAGGCGGGCAAGGACGTCTACGTCGAGAAGCCGCACTCGCACAACATCTGGGAGAGCGGCAAGATGGTCGAGGCCGCGCGCAAGTACAACAAGATCGTCCAGGTGGGGACCCAGAACCGCTCCAAGGAGTACAACCTCGCGGCGCGGGAGATCGTGAGGAGCGGGAAACTGGGGAAGATCGGCCTGGTCAAGGTGTTCAACCTGAAATCCGGCAACGCCTTCAAGCTGGGCGATCCGGGCACGCAGCCGCCGGGGTTCGATTGGGACCGCTGGCTGGGGCGCGCGCCGGTGCGGCCCTATCACCAGCAGATCTTCTCGGGGGGCTGGCATAACTACTGGGACTTCTGCGGCGGCGACACGTGCGACGATGGCATCCACCAGATCGATCTCGCCCTGATGCTCATGGGCGACCCGGGCTTCCCGACGAACGTCCGATCCATCGGCGGACGATACGCCCACAGGGGCGATGACTCCGAGGTGCCCGATGTCCAGATCAGCAACTGGGACTTCGGGTCGTTCGTGATGACCTTCGAGCTCTCGGGATACCCTAAATACATGGAGAAGAGCAGCGACGCGCTGCGCCGCAAGACCCTGGTGCCCGATTGGACCCAGAACTCCACGCGCATCGAGCTCTACGGCTCGGAGCTCCTGATGATCGTGGGCCGGCACGGCGGCGGCTTCGTCGTCGAGCAGTCCAAGTCGCGCATCGTTGAGAAGATGCTCGGCGAGGCTGGCGATGCGGAGCACTACAAGAATTTCCTGGAGTGCATCAAGGGCAGGAAGAAGCCGAACGCGGACATCTCCATCGCACACGCGAGCAACGTGATCGCGCACATGAGCAACATCGCGCATCGCGTCGGCAACGTGGCGCTGAAGTACGATGCCGAGAAGGTGTGCTTCGACAACGAGCGGGCCAACAAGTTCATCAAGCCCGAATACCGCAAGGGCTACGAGATCCCCGAGAATGTCTGAGGCAGCGGGAAGGGGTTGGCCCAGGCAATGTGGCCGACTGCCCGCGCCGCTGCCGTTGGTGGCGGCCGTCGGGTGGGCTTTGTTCACCACGGTCGCCGCACGCGCCGCGGATGATCTGGCCCTCGCGGGCGACGGCAGGACCGATGACACCGCGGCCCTGCAACGCCTGGTGGACCGCGGTGGGCCGGTGACATTGCCGCGCGGCACCTTTCGAATCACCCGCCCCGTTACCGCGGCATTGGATCGCGTGGGCCCGCTCTCCATCGCGGGCGGCGGCACCGCCACGCTATTGATGGAGGGTCCAGGGCCGGCCCTGCACCTGATCGGCACGCACGGCGGCACGGCCGGCCCCTCCTCGTTCAAACCCGAGGTGTGGCCGCATGAGCGGACGCCGATGATCGATGGCCTGGAGATCGTCGGCCGCCATCCGCAGGCAGTCGGCATCCGCATCGAGGGCACCATGCAGGCGACGGTCACCCGGGTCACGGTGCGCGAGGCGCTGCACGGCCTGCATCTCGTGCGGCGTAACCGGAACGTGATCATCTCCGAATGCCATCTCTACAACAACCGGGAGGTCGGCCTGCTGCTCGAGGACCTCAACCTCCACCAGATCAACGTCGGCAACTGCCACATCAGCTACAACGCCGGCGGCGGGATCGTCGTCCGCAACAGCGAGATCCGAAATCTCCAGATCGGCACCTGCGACATCGAGGCCAACATGTCGCGCTCCCCGGGGGCACCCCCGGCCGCCAATATACTCATCGACACAACGAGTGGATCAGTCCGCGAAGGCGCGATCGTCGGGTGCACGCTGCAGCACACCGCGGGGGGGACCAACTCGGCCAACATCCGCTTCGTGGGCCGAAGCGCCGCCGAACCGCATAAGGCCGGGATCTTCCAGATAGGCCACAACGTGCTCAGCGACGTCCAGGCGAACATCCACCTGAAGCATGCCCGCGGCGTCACCATCACGGGGAATCACTTCATGGGGGCCGCCAGTCACAATCTGCTGGTCGAGGACTGCTCGAACATCCTGCTGGGCTCGAACCTCTTCGATCGCAACCCCGACTACCCTCCGGGCAGCCGCGACGGCCTGCTCTTCTCCGGATGCGCCGATTGCACGCTCGTGGGCCTGCAGATCAACGGCACGCTGGCGGACGGCGCCGGGCTCATCCTGCGCGACTGCCGCCGCATGAACGTCACCGGTTGCACCATCCTGAATTGCGCCAACGGTGGCGTGCTCGTGGAGAACTGCGAGCGAGTGCGCGTATCCGACTGCATCGTGGAGGACAATCGCCCCGCGGGTGGAAGGGCCGCGCCTATCCGCATCGTCGGCGGCAAGGGCAACCAGATCGCCGACAACCTGCTCCCGGATACCGCCCCGCCATGAGCACGCACGCCCGCGCCACGATGATCACGGCACGGGCCTCGTGCAGGCGACGTTCCGTTCCAGAATCCCCAAGGAGGACCCCATCGTGAAACAGCCACCCGAATTGACACGCAGAGGATTCATCCGGGCCACCGCAGCGATGCTCGGCGCCCCATGCATCCTCCCGGCATCGGCCAGCGGCACCGTCGCCCCGAGCAACCGCATCAACGTCGCGATGATCGGCACGGGCAACCAGGGCTCCCAGGATACCCGCGCGTTCCTCGCGGAGCCGGACGTCCAGGTCGTCGCCGTCTGCGACGTGAACCGCGCAAGCTACGGCTACAAGACCGACCAGCAGTTCCTCGGCCGCGAGCCAGTCCGCGCGATGGTGGAGAAGCATTACGCCGAACAGCGGCGCTCGGGGACATACCATGGCTGCGATGCCTATCGCGATTTCCGCGAGGTGCTGGCCCGCAAGGACGTGGATGTCGTGGCGATCGTCACGCCTGACCACTGGCACGCGACGATGGCGATCATGGCGGCGAGGGCCGGCAAGGATATCTATTGCGAGAAACCGCTCAGCCTGACGGTCGAGGAGGGCCGGGCGATGGCCGATGCCGTGCGCCGCCACGGCGTCGTGCTCCAAACCGGCAGCCACCACCGCTCGGCACCACGGTTGAGGTTCGTCTGCGAGCTCGTTCGAAACGGCCGCATCGGCGAATTGAAACGGATGACCGCGTATGTCCCCGGTTGGAACAAGACCGGCCCGACCGCCGCGTGGAAGCCGATGCCGGTTCCCGAGGGTTTCGACTACGACATGTGGCTCGGCCCCGCACCGTGGGAACCGTACCACAAGGACAGGTGCCTCTATAACTTCCGGTTCATCCTCGACTACTCGGGCGGACAGGTGACCAACACCGGCGCGCACTCGCTCGACCTGGCGCAATGGGCCAATGGCACCGATCACTCCGGCCCCGTCGAGGTCGAAGACGCCGGCAGCGAATTTCCCACCGACGGCCTCTTCAACGTCGCCACAAAAGTCCACTTCCGCGCCCGCTACGCCAACGGCGTCGAACTGGAATGCGCGCAGAGCGACGAGCCCATCGCCTGCCGCTTCGAGGGCACCGAGGGCTTCGTCCAAACCGGCTTCTGGACGGCCGGCTTCCTCTGCGACCCGCCATCCCTCAGGACTGCGATCATCGGTCCCAGCGACATCCACCTCGGCTCCGGCACCAACCACTTCCGCAACTTCCTCGATTGCGTCAAGAACCGCCGCGAGCCACTGGCCCCGGTCGAGGTCGGCCACCGCACCGCCACGCTCTGCCACATCGGCAACATCGCCATGCGCCTGAAGCGCAACCTGCGCTGGGACCCCACCACAGAACGATTCACGAACGACGACCTCGCCAATCACCTGCTGGGCCGCAGCTACCGCGCACCCTGGTCGCTCGCCGGATAACCAGCCCCCCTCCCCACCCGGCCCCCGCGGACCGCGCCCCCTTTGGCGGCAGCCCGCACCCCGGGTCCACTTCGCGGGCCAGCCAGGCGCCCAAAAATGCGCTTGACGCGGGCCACGGTTTATATAACTTACCCCATAAGGTTAATCATATTTGCGCCATGAAACTCACCGCGCGAAGCGAATACGCCCTGCTGGCGCTCCTGCGACTGGCCCGCGAGAAGTCCGACGGCTACGTGACCGTCGAGACCATCGCGAGGGCGCAGCGGATCCCGCCCAAGTTTCTCGAACAACTGCTGCTCGCGCTGAAGCGCGCCAAATACGTTCGCAGCCAGAAGGGCCAGGGCGGGGGCTACCGCCTCGCCCAGCCCGCGAAGTCAATCTCCCTGGCGCAGGTCATCCGGCTCTTCGACGGCGCCCTCGCCCCAACGGACTCCGTCAGCGAATACTTCTATGAGCCAACGCCGATCGAAAAGGAGAAGGGTCTCGTGAAGGTGTTCCGGCAAATCCGGAATTTCGTGTCCGACACGCTGGAGGGGACGACGCTCGCCGACGTCATGTGATCTTTTGCCGCATTATATGACTAAGCCGATGGGATAGGAGATGTACACATGATAAAGACGATAACGATACTGGGCGGACACGGCCGCGACGGCCAAAGGGAGCCGGTCGAACAGATCGAGCTGAAGATGGGTGACGTGGCGAGCATCGTTGGGCCCACGGGCTCTGGAAAGACCACGCTGATCAACGACATCGAACTATTCGCCAATGCGAACACGCCGACGGGTCGCCGCATCCTGATCAACGGCCAGGTCGCGCCCGCAGAATACCGCGACAATCCGGCCCGCAACCCGATCGCGCTGATAACCCAGCACACGACATTCCTCGCGGACCTTCCTGTGAACGAATTCCTGACGACGCACGCGAGGATCCGGACGACCGACCACAGCCAGGTCGACGCGCTGGTGGGCAAGGCTCTCTCTTTCGCAAACCAGCTCACGGGCGAACCGATCCTGGTGCACAGCCGCATGACGGAGCTCTCCGGCGGGCAGACGCGCGCCCTGCTCATCGCCGACGCGACGATCATCTGCAACACGCCGATCGTCCTCCTGGACGAGGTCGAGAACGCGGGCATCCACCGCACCCGCGCGCTGGAGCTGCTTCGCCAGTACCAAAAGATCTTCATCTTCGTGACGCACGACCCCCGCATCGCCCTTCTGTCCGATTACAGGATCGTGATCGGCGGTGGCTCCATGACTCAGGTCCTCCACACCGACGAGCACGAGCGCGCCTGCTCCGTTCGCGTCAGCAGGCTCGATGACCTGCTGTCGGGCCTGCGCGACCGGATTCGCATCGGCGGGCGCCTGACCGCGGAGATGATGGAGGAGTTCTCTTGAAACTGGTCATCTGCGCGGGGCCGGCCACCACCGGCAAAACATCGGTCCTCCGGCACATGATCCGGAAATTGATCGACGCCGGCGATCGCGTGGTCTTCCTGAAGATCGATGTCCAATACGCCGAGGAGGACGAGCAATTCGCCCGGGAGTTTGGGATCCCGACGAAAAAGGTCTATTCGGGCGAACTCTGTCCCGATCACTGCAACGTGATGGTGCTGGGCGACGCGCTCCAGTGGGCCAACAGGACCGGCAGCACCGCGCTGGTGGTGGAAACCGCGGGCCTCTGCCTGCGCTGTTCCCCCTATGTGGACACCGGGCTCGGGATGATCGTGCTCGAGGCCACGAGCGGAATGAACCTCCCCCTGAAGGTTGGGCCGATGCTATCGCTGGCCGATGTCGCGGTGGTGACCAAGATCGACCGCGTCTCCCAGGCGGAGCGCGAGGTCTTCCGCGCTCGGATCCAGGATGTCGCACCCTCGGTGCGCATCCGCGAGGTCAATGCCCTCCACGGGATCGGCATCGACCCGCTGGTGGACATGGTCCGCTCCTCCCCGGACGCGGCGGGCCGCATGCTGCTTCGGGGCAATCCCCCGGTCGGCACGTGCACCATCTGCGTCGGTAAAAAGGAAGTTGGGTGGCAGTCGCATTTCGGTGTCGTCCGCCCGCTGGAGAATCAGGTGTTCTACCGGGGCGAATAGCCATGGCCTTGCGGATCTATATGGACCATGCGGCCACCACGCCCGTGGACCCGCGCGTCGCTTCGGCGATGGAGCCGTACCTGCGGGCCGAGTTTGGCAACGCATCCAGCCTGCACGAACCCGGCAGGAGGGCACGCGCCGCCGTTGAGGAGGCGCGGGAGCGGGTGGCCGCCCTGATAAGTGCGTCACCGGACGAGATCGTCTTCACGGCGAGCGGCACCGAGTCCAACAACATGGCGCTGGCTGGCACCGCCGATGCCTCGGGTTTATCGGGCGCCCGCATCATAACCAGCGCGATCGAACACCCGTCCGTCCTAGAGACGGCGCGCCACCTTTCGCGGCGCGGGACGATGGTCACGAGCCTGCCCGTAAATGACGAGGGGCTCGTGGATCCGGCCGCGCTGTTGGCGGCGCTGCGCCCGGAAGTGCGCCTGATCTCGATCATGGCGGCCAACAACGTTGTCGGAACCATTCAGTTCTTGACCGAATTGGCCCAAATGGCCCGCGAGTCCGGCGTCCTGTTTCACACGGACGCGGTGCAGGCGGCAGGCAAGATCCCCCTGAACGTGCGGGAGACGCCCGTCGATCTGATGTCGATTTCCGCCCACAAGCTCCACGGGCCGAAGGGCGTCGGCGCACTGTACGTCCGCAGGGGCGCAAGGATCGAACCCCTGATTCGCGGCGGCGGCCAGGAGCGCGGGCTGCGTTCCGCCACGGAAAATGTCGCCGGGATCGTGGGCTTCGGTTGCGCGGCCGAGCTGGCGCGTACCACGATGGCCGCCGAAAACGTCAAGCTTGTCGCGCTGCGCGACCGCATCATCGGGGCGGTGATCGAGCGAGTCCCGGGCACCAACCTGATCGGCCATCCGACCCGGCGTCTCCCGGGGCACATCTGCCTTGGGTTTCACGGCCTGGAGGGCGAGGCCATCAAGCTTCTGCTGGAGTTGGACGAGGCGGGAATCGCCATATCGTCGGGCAGTGCCTGCAGCGCGCACCACGCGGGCGAACCGTCGCACGTTCTGCTGGCGATGGGCTTCGACCCGGTCTGCGCGCGCGGCTCGCTCAGAATCACATTGGGCCGATTCAACACCCACAAGGAAGTCGATCGACTTCTGAAGATTCTACCCAACGCCGTGGCCTCCCTGCGTCCAGGGATGACGCGTTGCGCCACGACAAAGCCATGAAGAAAGGGAATCGAAATGACAACGACTGCAAATGAACTGCCGGGACTCGATTGCGGGGTCTGCGGATTCAGAACCTGCGCGGAGATGGCCGTGCGACTGGAGACCGAACCCCAGATGCTGAAGCGATGCATCCATCTTTCATCAAACCGGATCACGGGATCCGAAAACGCGGTGGCGGTCGCGCCGACGCGACCGATCTCGGATGCGCCCTGTGATCCCGCGTCGTGCGGCCCATCTGCCTGCGCGGCGTGCGGCGCGGCAGGTCCCGGGGCGCACGAGTCCCCGCAGTGGCGCGATAGCCTCGGGCGCGAGTTCGATTTCTACCTCGAACATTTTCCCGAAGAGCCCGGACCACGCGAAATCATCCTCCCGCACAATCCCCTCATCACGCGCGAGATGGATGTGCGGGTGGGCGATGTCCTGATCGGGCGGCCTCTCGGCATGTCCTGCGGTTGCCCCATCACGCATTGCGGCATCGCGATGAATGTCGATCCGCGCACGGGCGTCATCGTTTGGTGCGTGACGGGTCCCCTCCAGCCCCGGCAGCAGGGCTACAAGGACCTCGGCTACTACATCGCCGAGGGATACGAGGGCCTGGCCACGCACCCCCGCTCCGAGATCAAGATCGGCATGCGGTACTATTTCCAGCCCCGCATGTGCATGCTACAGTGGCGGCACAGCGGGCTCGTGAATTTCGTCAACCGGTCAAACGAGGGCCTGCAAATCCGCGTCGAGGGCCTTTGGATCGGTTAGACCGCAGTCGCCTTCGGATTCCGCGCGAGAATGGCGGGAGGGCGGCAGCGGCGGGCGCGATCGAGCCTTCTGCGCACGTTCGCCCCAAGCGAGAGCACGGGCTCAACCGCCGTCATTGACCGCATCGCCCTGCCACCCTTATAACACCCCACCGATGCCCCAGACTGACTCCCGCCATCGGACGCCCGCCTTCACCGGTCCGGTCGAGTTCGCTCCGGGCTTCGCACCGCGCGGGGGCATCCACCACGTCCTCTTCGATTGGGATGGGACCCTTTCGCTCATCCGCGCGGGATGGGCCGAGGTCATGACCCCGATGTTTGCCGAGATGCTCCCGCCGCTGCCCGGCGAAAGCGAAAAGGACCGCCGGGATTTGGCCTTCGAGGACATCATGCGCCTCAACGGCAAGCAGACGATCTATCAGATGATCCAATTGGCCGATCGCGTTCGGGAACGCGGCGGCGAACCCCGCGAGCCCCTCTGGTATAAGCACGAATACCTTCGCCGGCTCGATGTGCGCATACGGCACCGGCTCGAAGGCATCGAGGCCGGGACCATCCGGCCGGATGACATGCTGGTCCACGGCGCACGCGATCTGCTCGAGGCCCTGGCGCGCCGAGGCCTGACCCTGCATCTCGCAAGCGGCACCGACGAGCCGTTCGTCAGGCGCGAGGCCGACCTCCTGGATGTCACCCGTTACTTCGGACGCCGCGTGCATGGCGCGCTCGACGACTACAAGAAGTTTTCAAAAAAAATGGTCATCGACCGCATCCTCGAGGAAAATCGAATCGCTGGCGCCACCCTGCTGGCGTTTGGCGATGGCTATGTTGAGATCGAGAACACTGTCGAGGTCGGCGGCCTGGCCGTCGCCGTCGCCAGCGACGAGCAGCACAACGGCTCGGGTCGCATGGACGCCTGGAAGCGTGCCCGCCTCCTCGGCGTTGGGGCCCATGCCGTCATACCCGATTATCGCGATGCGCAATCGCTGTTGGAATTGATTCTTGGCCCGTGAGCACGACCGCACCAAACGGGGACCCTCGCCCAGCGGTCCGCCGAAAGGCGGGGCCTATCGATCTCGCGAAGCTCCGCACGCGGCCCCTCGCCGAGCGCAACAGCCTCACCCGGGCCGAGGACATCCTCATCGATCCCGATGCGTCGCCACCCCCCCTTCCCGCCCTGGCCGTCGGCGCGGTCGGCGAATGCGCGGCACGAATCAGATCAGCCCGCGCCCGCGGAGCCGCCATCATGCTCATCTACGGCGCCCATCTGCTTCGCAATGGCGCCGCAGCCATCGTCGGTCGCCTGATCGAGCGCGGCTGGCTGACGCATGTGGCCACCAACGGCGCCGGCGCCATCCATGACTGGGAGTATGCATGGCTGGGCCGTTCCACGGAAAGCGTCCGCGAAAACGTTGCGGCCGGCTGTTTCGGCACCTGGGATGAGACGTCGCGCAACATCCATCTGGCCCTGATGGCCGGCGCGCTCGACGGCCTCGGTTTCGGCCAATCGGTCGGGCGCTTCATCGCGGAGGACGGCACCGCCCTGCCCGAAGTCAATACCCTCGCCAACGCGATCGCCGACGATCCCGCCCACCCCCTGACCGCCGCCCGCGCCGATCTCCTTCGCGCCATGCGCGAGCAACGCATCCCAGGCGGCACCGCGCGCATCGAGCACCGCTGGAGACACGCCTCGATCCTCGCGCAGGCTTGGAGCCTCGGCATTCCCGCAACCGTTCATCCCGGCATCGGCTACGACATCATCACCTGCCATCCCGTTTTCAACGGCGCGGTGATCGGACGAGCGGGGGATCTGGACTTCAGGCTCTTCGCGGGATCCGTGGATCGCCTCGACGGCGGGGTCGCACTCTCCGTCGGTTCCGCCATCATGGGCCCGCAGGTTTTTGAGAAGTCTCTCAGTTGCGCGAACAACCTGCGGCTTCAGCATGGGCGCCCCATCGTCTCGGACCACGCCATCTATGTCGTCGATCTCCAAGACGGCGGCGGCTGGGATTGGTCGCAGGGCGAACCCCCGAAGACAAGCGCCGCATATTACCTCCGCTTCTGCAAGAGCTACGTCCGCATGGGCGGCGCGATGCACTACGTCCAGTGCGACAACGCCGCATTCGCCCACCACCTCCTCCGCGCCCTGGAGAGCGCCTAACAGCATATTGAAAGACGCCAGGTCATCACCTCTACGCTCGTGTCTCAGTATCGGTTGGGAGGGACGCCGGCCCCGGCGTCCGCGATTCACCAGTCGCGCAACGCCCGGGCCAACCCGGCCCGCGAGGCGAGCGTGTCTCAAAATCTATGAACCGCGCCGCCTGGCACAGGCGGCCTACAAATTTTGTAGGGCATCTCTGTGAGATGCCGTGCATTGTCGCGCGCCACACACCATTGGAAGTCCCCTCTATCATCAGATGGGCATTGATTGTTGGGTGTTCCATGTTGGGCGTTTGAGTTTTGAGACAGCCTCAGGCCTCGGGCCCTCCCCAGGATGCTCGCATGGCGAATCCATCGAAAGGCCATGTCGATGTTGCTTGCTGGGCGTTGATATCTGTTGTTCCCACGGAACAATGACGTTTTGAGACAGGCACGGCCCGGCGTCCCTCCCGTGCCCATCGCTCGACCGCCGGGACGTGGAGAATCCCCCCCCCGCGCGCAATTCCATCTCTGGACTTGGCACGGATACCACTTGGCGTTCATCCTCAATCATGGACAGCGCTCGTCTGGATTGGCGTCATCCCGAAATCACCCATCGCTCACCGCGGCCCGCACCGTGGACTCGGCGCGACATGCTGCGCACCGGTGCGCTGGCGGCAGCCTATTGGACGATCGCCTCGCACGATCGCGCCTTCGCCGCAAGTCCCCCGCCGCCCAAAGCCCCGACCCCTGCCGTGCTGAACCGCTTCCCCGAAATGCTCCAGCGATATTTCGCGGGACGGGTGCGCGAGGCCGAGGCCCGATCGGATGCGACCCGCGCGGCCCTGCGCACGCGCGAGGACGCCGAGGCCTATGTCCGCACCGTGAGGGAGAAGATCCGCGACTCGTTTGCGCCCTTTCCCGAAAAGACACCCCTGAACCCAAAGGTCACCGGGGTGGTCGAGCGAGATCCGTACAACATCGAGAAGATCATCTTCGAAAGCCGACCGGGGTTCTATGTCACCGCCAATCTCTATGTCCCAAAGGGAAAGAAGTTCCCGGCTCCGGGCGTAGTCGGAAGCTGCGGGCACTCGGCCAATGGCAAGGCTGCCGAGACCTACCAGTCGTTCGCCCAGGGCCTCGCGCGCCAAGGTTACATCGTCCTGATCTACGATCCCATCGGCCAGGGGGAACGACTCCAGTATCCCGACGCAAAGCTAAAGTCCACGGTCGGTGTCGGCGTGAAGGAACACCTCCATGCCGGCAACCAGCAGATACTGGTGGGCGAATCCATGGCGTCGTGGCGCGCCTGGGATGGGATCCGCGCACTCGATTACCTCCTGGGCCGCCCCGAGGTCGATCCGCGCCACGTCGGCATCACCGGAAACTCCGGCGGTGGCACGATGACCACGTGGCTCTGCGGCGTGGAACAGCGCTGGACCATGGGCGCGCCGAGCTGCTTCGTCACAACGTTCCGCCGCAATTTCGAAAACGAGCTCCCGGCGGATGCCGAGCAATATCCGCCTCGAGCGATCGCCCTCGGACTCGACCACGCCGATTTCCTTGCCGCCCTCGCCCCGAAACCCGTCCTCATCGTCGCGCAAGAGAAAGACTTCTTCGACGTGCGAGGCGCGCGCGAGGCGCATGCCCGCCTGCGCCAACTCTATCGTCTGCTCGGCCACGAGGACCGGATCGGGCTGTACGTCGGGCCGGGCCCGCATGGCTATGCGAAGGACGGCCGCGAGGCCATGTACCGGTGGTTCAACGGCGCCACGGGCATCTCGGATGCCCAGTCGGAACCCGAGTTGACCATCGAGAAAGACGAGGCTCTCCAGTGTACCAAGACCGGACAGGTCGTCGAACTGGGCGGGCGCACCGTGTTCTCTTTCACCCGCGACAAGGCCAAGGCCCTCGCGGGCGAGCGTCCCGCGCAGACCGACGCCCAGACCCTCGCGACCACCGTGAGGGCGCTGCTCAAAATGCCCCAGGCCAAAGGCGATCCCGGCGCGCGCGTCCTGCGCCCGCTGCCTTCGCGCGGTTACCCGAGACGCCACGCCACACCGTACGCGGTCTGCACCGAGCCGGGCATCGAAGCCATTGTCTACCGTCTCGCGGATGAACGGCTCGAGTCCTTCCCCCCGCCCGACCAGCGCCGCGCCCTGCTATACATCTCCCACGTTTCAAGCGACGCGGAACTCCGTTCCGAACCCCTCATCCGCGATCTCATCACCGCCGAGCCCGAGGCCACCCTATACGCGTGCGACCTTCGCGGCACGGGCGAATCCCAGCCCAATACCTGCGGCATCGACACGTTCTATGACCGCTACGGCAATGACTATTTCTACGCGGGCTACTCGCTCATGCTCGACCACCCCTTCCCGGGCCAGCGCACCCTGGACGTCCTGCGCGTCATCGATTGGCTGGGCACCATCGGCCACGCCGACGTGCACCTGGTCGCCCGCGGCCGGGGTGCGATCCCCGCCACGTTCGCGGCCCTCCTGTCCCCCCGCGTGGCGCGCGTCACCCTCAAGAACGCACCGGCCTCCTATGGCGAAATCGCCATGACCGAGGACTATGCCTGGCCGCTGTCGGCCCTCGTGCCCGGCGCCCTAGAGAAATTCGATCTCCCCGACTGCTATCGGGCCCTTGAATCCAAGGGCCTCCGCCTGATCGAACCCTGGGGCGCCAAGGCCGACCCCGGCACGTAGCCCATACGACCTCACGCGGACCCAAAAACGTCAGCCGCCGAAGGCCTGGGTCATCAATCGGGCCACGGCCCAATCCGCGCGCCCGGTCCCGTCACACGTCTCTGCGACGCCGCACCGCCTCGGCGAGGGTCTCGAGCGCACCGAACGAATCGTCCCAGCCAAGGCACGCATCCGTGATGCTCTGGCCGAAAGTCGGCTGCGTTCCGGGTGTAAGGTCCTGTCGCCCCTCGACCAGGTGCGACTCTATCATGACCCCGAAGATGGCCCGCGAGCCGCCCGCGATCTGCCCCGCCACGTCGCGGCACACGTCCAACTGGCGCCTGAAGTCTTTCCTGCTGTTGGCGTGCGAGAAATCAATCATGAGCCGCGGGGTGAGCCCGGCCTTCTCCAGATCGGCGCACGCCTTGCGCACGCTCTCGGCATCGTAGTTCGGGCGCGAGCCCCCGCGAAGGATGATATGGCAATCATCGTTGCCGCGCGTGGCGACAATCGCCACCTGGCCGATCTTGTGGACCGAAAGAAAATGGTGGCGCTGCCGGGCCGCCAAGATCGCATCCAGCGCAATCTTGACGTTTCCGTCGGTCCCATTCTTGAACCCAATCGGCGCCGAGATACCGGAAGCCAGTTCCCGATGAACCTGCGACTCGGTGGTGCGCGCACCGATCGATCCCCATGACACTAGGTCGCCCACGTACTGCGGCGAAATCGTGTCCAAAAACTCGCAGCCGGTCGGCACGCCCGTCTCGTTGATGCGGACCAGCAGGTCGCGCGCTATCCGGAGGCCCTCGCTGATCCGGAAACTGCCGTTGAGATAGGGATCGTTGATCAGACCCTTCCAGCCCACGGTCGTCCGCGGCTTCTCGAAGTACACGCGCATCACGATTTCGAGATCCACCGCGAACTGTCCCCTCGCGCAGGCCAGCTTGCCCGCGTACGCGAGCGCCGCCGCGGGATCGTGGATGGAACACGGCCCAATCACCACCAAGAGCCGATCGGATCTTCCGTGCAAGATATCCCGGATTCGGCCCCGCGTCCCCGCGATCAAATGCTCCGCCCCCGTTCCCTTGATCGGAAAGAACCGGATCAGGTGCGCCGGCGGCGGCAACGGCACGATGCTCTCGATGTGCTCGTCGTCCGTCAGCGACGTCTTGTCCACCGGCGCAATCTCGAACTCGGTATCTTCGGGCTGGGCCATGTTCATTAGAATAGACGGCATCCTCCCGCAGTCGAGGGCCGACACGATCGGATGCTTGAGCCACGCACGTCCCCGCCGTGGCGCAGGCAATCCTGCCTGCGGCGATGTTTCTCGGCGGATGTCAGCAGATAAGACTGTTGTCCCGCCCCGGTTGGGGATTTTCGGGCGACGCAGTCTGGCGCCACGCACCGGCGATCCCAACACTGAGCCGATCCACCTTGCACCACCGCGGGGGAACGATATGGTGCCCGCATGATCCCGATCCGATCCAGACGGGCCCTCCTCCTTTTCTGCTCCCTCGCGATCCCAATTCTCTCCACCGGGCAAACAGAGGGCCTGCGTGTCGGGGTCGCCAAGGCGGACATCACGCCCGCGCGACCCTGCATGCTGGGGGGCTACGCAAGCCGGACCAACCTTTCCACGGGTGTGCACGATCCACTGTCGGCCCGCGCCACGGTGTTCGAGCACGATGGCCGTCGCCTCGCCCTCGTCTCCGTGGACATTCTCGGCTTTTACAACGAGACGGCGGAGCCCCTCCGCAATGCGATCGTCGACGCTTGTGGCCTGCAGCCAGCGCAGCTCATGCTCGCCGCCATCCACACGCATGCCGCCCCAATCCCGGTCCTTGCGGCGGGCAAATTCCACCCCAACAACGTCGACTACACGAAGACACTCAAGGATCGGCTGGTCAAGGTGACCAAGGACGCCATCGACGGACTGCGCCCCGCCCGAATTGGGATTGGCGTTGGCGCATCTCCCGTCGGTGTGAATCGGCGGGAGCGCGCGACCGACAAGAACGGGCAACCCTTGATCCGGCTCGGCCGCAACCCCCCCGGCATCACCGACCACGATGTGCAGGTCCTTCAGGTCCGTGAAAGGGATACGGATCAAATAGCCGCAACGCTGTTCGCCTACGCGACACACGGCACATCCCTCGGCGGCAAGAATCTTGTCGTCAGCGGCGATGTGCTCGGCCTCGCGGAACAGTTCGTCGAAAAATACCTTGGCAACGGCATTGTCGGGCCCGCATTCGCCGGGGCCTCCGGCGACATCGACCCGTGGTTCCGCGTCTTGCCCGAGATCAAGACCGCAGACAATTGGATTCCCGAACCCGTCCTGCTCGGCACCTTCCTCGGAGAAGAGGCGATCCACACCTCCGAGGGCATCCGGGATTTCAGCCCAAATGGTCCCGTCGCATCCTTGCTAAAGACCATACAGCTCCCCGCGAAAGCCGATCCGCAAAATCCGGGGCAGACCAATTCTCCCCCCCTCCCATTCGCCATCACCGCGGCCAGAGTGGGCGACGTGGCCCTGGTCGGGCTCGGCGGGGAGGTGTTCAACGAGATCGGGCGTGCCATCAAAGACCTGTCGCCCTTCCCCCGCACCATAATCATCACGCATTGCAACGGCGCCGCCGGTTATCTCGTCCCCGCACGGGCCTATCCCGAGGGCGGCTATGAGGTGAAGACCACCCATTTCTCCCCCGAGGCGTCCGATGCTGTTATCAAAGAGGTCGCATCGCTCCTCCGGCAACTGAAGAACGAATAGGAAATTCAGTTGCCGGACAGCATGAGCCTGCTTGCAGGCGATTTCATGCGCGAATCGCGCGCAAGTGCGTTCCCGCGTCGCATTTTCACCCCCGGTGGCGCCCCGGATGTCCGCCGGCGGGCGGGCGTCCAGGGCATGGGATCTAGCCAGAAACTTCGGGCGCTGTTCGCGGGCGCGGCTCGTGCCCCGACCCAGGATTCGGGCCGGGAGGGTTTCGGACTGCGGTGGCAGAGTCCGGCAACCGCCGGACGGCGCCACCGCTTTGGCAGCGCGCAAAGCGCGAGCCGAGCCCATCGGCTTCGGCTCCGCCGGAGGCAAAAGCGGTGTCGTCGCTTCGCTCTGCCACCGCAGTCCAAAACGGCCCCGCCGCGCGCCGGGGGCGGCGCTGACTCGAAAGTTCCCGCAGCCGACCGAATGGGCGTTTGACGGCCAAGGTCTCTTGCGCCAGCTGCCAGCTGCATCCTGCACCGGCATTCCCCTTTTCGTCCTGCGCCAAGGCCGTATAGTGATTCTTTCGGCATGGATCTGTCCGGATTTCGTGAGATTGCCGCGCGGTGCATGCGGCTGCGCATCGCCGTGGCGGGTGATTTTTGCCTCGACCGCTATCTCGAGATCGATCCGGCGCGCGCCGAGACATCCATCGAGACGGGCCTGCCCGTGCGCAACGTGGTGCGCGTCCGCCCACAGCCCGGTGCGGCGGGCACGGTGCTGAACAACCTCGCCTCGCTTGGCGTTGGCGAATTGTACCCGGTCGGCTTCTGCGGGGACGATGGCGAGGGCTACGAGCTGCGATGCGCGCTGGCCAAGCTTCCGGGTGCCCGTCTCGACGCATTCGTCACCACGCCCGAGCGCCGCACGTTCACCTACTGCAAACCCCTCCTGATCGAACCCGGCAAGGCGCCCCGAGAATTGGAGCGTCTCGACTCCAAGAACTGGACCCCCACGCCCGCCCCTCTGCAGCGCCAGCTCATCAATCATATCGGTCGCCTCGCGCCCGAGATCGACGCGCTCATCCTCATGGATCAGGTAGATGTTACCGAAACCGGCGTGGTCACGAGCGCGGTGCGCGATGCCGCCCTCGATGCGCTTCGCAAGCGCCCATCCCTGTTGGTGCTGGCGGATTCCCGCCGCGGGCTCGGCGATTACCCGCCGCTTGCATTTAAGATGAACGCCGCAGAACTCGCCGCACTCTCCGGCGCGCATGCCCCGGCAGACGTGTCCGCGGCGACAGAAATGGCGACCCACTTGGCCCGCCGCAACCGGCAGCCCGTCTTCGTCACGTTGTCCGAACACGGCATCGTCGCCGCCTCGCCCGATGGCGCCGCCGAGCACGCCCCCGCGCTGGCCGTTCGCGGACCCATCGACATCGTCGGCGCCGGCGATTCCGTGACGGCCAATCTCGCCGCCGCACTCGCCGCCGGCGCATCGATGCGGCACGCCATCGAGATCGCCATGGCCGCCGCGTCGGTAGTGGTTCACAAGCTCGGCACCACCGGAACGGCATCGCCCCAAGAGATCGAAGCGCTGCTCGAAACCTGACCCGAGAATTGCGGGCAAAAGTCCAGGTGGAAGAACTGCGCGTGCCCAATATGAATTTATCAGTGGACGAGAGCCCTGCCCACGGCCCAATTTGTTCGCAAGGTTGAACCATCATGAGAAATCATACCGCCGCACTGCTGTCGGCCGCGCTGTTTTGCTCCGCATGCACCGAGGCCCAACAAACATCCCCGGCCCCCGACATGGCCGTCCGAGCAAAAGAACTGCAGGCCCTGGGCTTCGGGATGTTCGTCTGTTGGAGCTTCAGCACATTCAGCGGATACGAGTGGACCTGGGGGGTGAAGGACGTCGGCTTCTTCAACCCCACCGGCTTTGATCCCGACGACTGGTGCCGTGCCGCCAAGGGCGCCGGCATGGGCTACGTCCTCTTCCTCACGAAACACCATGACGGCTTCTGTCTCTGGGACACCGCCACCACCGATCGCAAGGTGACAAAAAGCCCGCTGCACGCCGACGTACTGGCCAAGGTGCGAGAGGCCTGCGAGCGCCA
This sequence comes from Verrucomicrobiota bacterium, assembly GCA_029560585.1. Taxonomy (GTDB): domain Bacteria; phylum Verrucomicrobiota; class Verrucomicrobiia; order JADLBR01; family JADLBR01; genus JADLBR01. The sequence goes on from JAKQKQ010000123.1 coordinate 35,471, forward strand.
CGGCCTGAAGCTGGCCCTCTATTTCTCCGAGGGAGAATTCGACTGGGAGGACGGGGGCGAGCATCAGGACCGAGGGGGTTCCGGATACTTCCGCAATGGCCGAAACCCGAAGATGAAAGCCGCCCAGCTCCGCGAGCTGCTCACGCGCTACGGGCCGATAGAGTTCATCTGGTTTGACCACGCGGTCGGCGACGGCGGATTGAGCCACGCCGACACCACCGCACTCGTGAAATCGATCCAACCCGGCTGTTTCTGCGGCTTCAACAGCGGCGATCAGACCGGCGCCGATATCCAGCTCCGCGAACGCGGCAAGGCCGGGCCCCTGAATGACGCCGATGCGAACGGCATCGCCAAGAAGTCCGGGACCGAGGGCGCCCTCTATCGCCTTGCGGAGTTCACCTATCCCATACTTCCCACCAAGAGCATCAAGCGCGGTGCCAACTGGTTCTATTCGCTCCCGGAAAATGATCGGATATGCCTACCCGCCGACGTCATCTATCGCGATTACGTCGAGGCCAAGCGAAACGGGAATATTTTCTCGCTCGATGTTGGCCCCGGCCGCGACGGCAGGCTCCGCCACGTCGATGTGGAGACGCTGGCGCAAGTGGGAAGGTATGTCCGCGGAGAGGTGGCGCCACCATCGCCGTCCCCCGCCGCAACCGATCACCGGCGATGACCGATCGGTGGCGCGGCGACGGGCGCAGGCGAACCGTCACCATGGCGGGGATGGGGTTCTTGCCTTCACGCTTGCTCGGCCCCAGACTTGACGCATGCGCGCGCGCATGCACCCAGCGGGCCTCGCGGTTCTCCTGACTCTAGCCAACCCCCTGGGCGCCCCTGCGGGCGAAGCGCCCCCCAACTTCGTGTTCCTCTTGGCCGATGATCTCGGCTGGAGCGACCTGGCCTGCTACGGTTCCGACCTCCACGAGACACCGAACATCGACGGTCTCGCGCGCCAGGGCATCCGATTCACCCAGGCGTACGCGATGTGCGTCTGTTCCCCAACGCGCGCCGCGATCATGTCTGGCAAGCACGCGGCCCGCCTCCACATGACGATCTGGCGCGAGGGGTCGGTCGAACGAGAGGCCCGGGCCGCCAAGGCGAAGCTACCCCTCCTTCCCCCTGCCACCATCCACGACCTTCCGCTGGAAGAGACAACCATCGCCGAGGCGCTCAAGGGCAAAGGCTACCTGACGTTCCACGTGGGCAAGTGGCACCTCGGCGACAGCGCGCACTACCCAGAGGCGCAGGGTTTCGATGTCAACATCGGAGGCACCCAATGGGGCGCGCCAAATACCTACTTCTGGCCGTTCACCGGGACCAATACCTTCGGCGATCTCCGCTACGTCCCCGGCCTCGGCCTCGGGAAACCCGGCGACTACCTTACCGACAGATTGACCGACAAGGCGCTGGAGTGCATCGACACCGCGGGCGACCGTCCCTTCTACCTCAACCTCTGCTTCCACAATCCCCACACCCCGATCGAGGGCAAAACCGACTTTGTCAAGTACTGCAGAACGAAGATCCGGCCCGGCCTGAGGCACGCGAACGCCGACTACGCCGCCATGGTCGCCTGCCTCGACGAAAACGTCGGACGCATCCTCACCCGCATCCGCGAACGAGGGATGGAAAAACGGACGCTCGTGATCTTCACATCCGACAACGGCGGCTACAATGGCAGGTTCCACAAGGTGCAGGTGACCGACAATGCGCCCCTGCGCTCGGGCAAGGGCTCGCTGTACGAGGGCGGCATCCGCGTTCCCCTCATCGCCCGGCTCCCGGGGATCACACCCGCGGGCTCCACGTGCGCGACTCCCGTGATCTGCATGGACTTCTTCCCCACGTTCGCAGAATTGTCCGGCGCCCCTTCCCCTGCCGCCACCGACGGCCTCAGCCTCGTGCCCCTGCTCCGTGATCCCGCATCCCAACTCGAGCGCGACGCGCTCTTCTTTCACTACCCCCACTACTACGCCACCACTTCACCCGTCGGCGCCATCCGCTCCGGACCGTGGAAACTCCTCGAATACTTCGAGGACGGGCGCACCGAACTCTATAATTTGAACGACGATCCCTCCGAGGCCACCGACTTGGCACCGAACATGCCCGCCAAGGTCCGCGACCTGCGCGAGAGACTGGATCGCTGGCGCCGGGATGTCGGCGCCCAAATGCCCGAGCCCAACCCCAACGCCGCCAAGAAGACCCGCGGTTCCTGGCGCCCATAGCCAGAAACTTCGGGCGCTGTTCGCGGGCGCGACTCGTGCCCCGACCCAGGATCCGGGCCGGGAGGGCTTTGGACTGCGGTGGCAGAGTCCGGCAACCGCCGGACTCTGCCACCGCAGTTCAAAACGGCCCCGCCCCCAGAAGTTTCATCATGAATTATCCGGCGCGTGGACGGCTCTGGCCGGCGCTGACCTGAAGCTTCGCACGCGCTTGGCGCCTCACAGAGACGCCCCACACCGCCTGCGGCTCAGCGCTGGCCACCGGTCTCGGACGCGTCAGCCCGGGCACACGGGACACTTCCCGGCGTCCTTGAAAAAATCGTTGCCCTTGTCATCGATCAGGATGAATGCGGGGAAATCCTCAACGTCGATCTTGTAGATCGCCTCCATGCCCAGCTCGGGGAACTCCACCAGTTCGATCTTTCTGATATTCTCCTGGGCAAGCAGCGCCGCCGGCCCGCCGATGGAGCCAAGGTAGAAACCCCCGTTGCTCTTGCACGCGTCCACGACCTCCTGACCGCGGTTGCCCTTCGCGATCATCACCATAGAGCCACCCCGCTTCTGGAACGTGTCCACGTAGGGATCCATCCGGCGCGACGTCGTCGGCCCAAACGAGCCGGAGGGCATGCCCTTCGGGGTCTTCGCCGGACCGGCGTAGTACACCGGATGGTCTTTGAAATACTGCGGGAGATCGCCCCCTGCATCGAGCCGCTCCTGGAGCTTCGCGTGCGCGATGTCGCGCGCCACGATCATCGGACCGGTCAGCGCCAGCCGCGTCGTCACGGGATACTTGGTGAGCTGCGCGCGGATCTCTTTCATCGGGCGATTCAGGTCGATCTTCACCGGGTCGCCGAAGCTCTGTTTGCGGTAGCGCTCTGGGATGAGGCGCCCCGGATTCATCTCGAGCTGCTCGACCCAGACCCCGTCGCGGTCGATCTTCGCCTTGATGTTGCGGTCCGCCGAACAGGAGACCCCTAGCCCGATCGGACAGATCGCCCCGTGCCGCGGCAGCCGGATCACCCGCACGTCCAGCGCGTAGTACTTCCCGCCAAATTGCGCCCCAAAGCCCAGTTTCTCCGACGCCTTCTGCAGCTTCGCCTCCAACTCCAGATCGCGGAATGCGCGCCCGTGCGCATTGCCCGTCGTCGGGAGATGATCCAGGTACTTCGTCGACGCCAGTTTCACCGTTTTCAGGCAGGCCTCGGCCGAGGTGCCTCCCACGACGAACGCCAGGTGATAAGGCGGGCACCCCGCCGTGCCGAGGGTCGCCATCTTGGCCACCAGGAATTTCTCCAAGGCCTCGGGGTTCAGCACCGCCTTGGTCTCCTGATAGAGGTACGTCTTGCTCGCCGACCCGCCGCCCTTCGCGACAAACAGGAACTTGTACGTCATCCCCTCGGTCGCGTAGATGTCGATCTGCGCGGGCAGATTTGTCCCGGTGTTTTTCTCCTCGTACATCGTAAGAGGCACCACGTGCGAATAGCGGAGGTTCTCCTCCGTGTAGACCCGATAGATGCCGTGCGAGAGCTGCTCCGCGTCATTGGCCCCTGTCCACACCCGCTGGCCCTTCTTCGCGATCACCGTCGCCGTCCCCGTGTCCTGGCAAAAGGGCAGGAGCCCCCGCGCCGAGATCTCCGCGTTGCGCAACAACGCCAGCGCCACGAAACGGTCGTTCTCGCTCGCCTCCGGATCCTCCAGTATCGCAGCCACCTGCTTGAGGTGCGCCGTCCTCAGATGAAACGAAACGTCCCTCATCGCCGCGTGCGCCAAATCCGACAGCACCCGGGGCTCGATACTCAGGACCTCCTGCCCCGCGAAACGTTCAACGCTCAACCCATGCCGCGTCAGCAGGCGGTATTCTGTCTCATCCTTCCCCAGCGGGAACGGATCCTCGTAGTGAAACTCCGGTGCGGCCATCGTTCGCTCCTTCAACTGTTAGCTTTTACTATACACTCGCCTGCGCCCGGCACGCGAGTCCGGAGGAGTTATAAGCACCGCCACTCCGTGTCAAGCCGCATGTGAAGCGGCGCTGATGCCATGCGCCCGCACCGCTTTTCGGGCCGACGAATTCTCAAGCCAGATCCCGTGCCCCACGCGGCGGGGCACCACCGGGCCGGAAAATCGGGTTGTGGGGCGTCTGTGTCAGACACCACCCTATCCGCCGCTGCCGTCTCACAGAGACGGCCTACAAGATTCGCAATTTTTGAGTCAGAATCTGCGCACGGAAACCCGCATCGGTCTCCGGCGACAGGTGGCGTGGCGGAGCGGACTTCGGCCGTTGGATCGGTGTGGGTATTTCGCTGGACTCCACAGGGGGGAAGGATGAGACTGCCCGTCGTCTTCGAAGAGGGATCATGCGCAAGACGTTGCTGGGCTTTGTCGCGGTGTGCCTGATGCCGCACCTGTCTGGTGCGGTGACGATCGATGTGGTGCTGGTGGGTGATCCGGGCAATGCCCCCGACCCGCTGAATACAAACTCGGTGCCGGGGATTGGTTCAGTCGACCACACGTACTGCATTGGCAAGTTTGAGGTGTGCAACGCCGAGTACGTCGCGTTCCTCAACGCGGTGGCGAAAACCGACACCTACGGGCTCTACACCACGAACATGTCCTCCGATGCCTGCGGGGGGATCGACCGCTCCGGCTCGAGCGGCAGCTACACGTACTCGGCAAAGTCCGGCTACGAGAACATGCCCGTCGTCTTCGTTTCGTTCCACGACGCGGTGCGGTTCGTGAACTGGCTGGAGAACGGACAACCAACCGGCACAAACCAGATCGCCGGCACCACCGAGACCGGTAGCTATGCGATCTCAGTCGAGGGTTCGACCACCACCGTCAGCCCCCGCTCATCCGACGCGACCTGGGTGATCCCGAGCGAAAACGAATGGTACAAGGCGGCATATTTCGATCCGGCCGCCGCCGAGACAACCAACTACTGGATGTATCCGACGCGGAGCAACGCGATTCCCAATAGCCGCCCGCCCAACGGCACCGACTCCAACAGCGCCAATTTTTTCCGCGACGACGATTCGCCGGACGATTCCTTGAACGACGGCTTTGCGAAGACGGGAAACCCCACCTTCTGCGATGGCACGAACTACCTGACGAATGTCGGTTCCTACAGGTTGGCCAAGAGCTATTGCGGCACTTTCGACCAGGGGGGCAATGTCTGGGAGTGGAACGAGACAGTCCTGGGCACGGATCGCGGGCTGCGCGGCGGCGAATGGGGCGGCGGCGAGGACAACCTCCAGACGTCGTCCCAGCGCAGCGGCGAGCCCTCGGCCGAGTTTAACACCCTCGGTTTCCGCGTCGCGGCGATCCCCACGGTACCCGTGCTAGGCGCATCCAGTCCGACGAGTGGTGGTATCCGCTTGACCTTGGACGGGGGCGTCGGACTGTCGCACCAGATCGAGGTTTCCGACAACCTGACCAACTGGCAACTCTGGGCGAGCGTTGCGCTCCCGTCGCAGGGGTGGTCCACCAACCTAATGGCACGGCCGGGCGCCGCGCGCCGTTTCTGGCGCGCCCGCCTGGGATCCGCGCCGCCGGGCTTTGTCGTGATCCCGGCGGGGGATTTCCAGATGGGGGATAATTTCTCCGAAGGTGGCTCGTCCGAGGTCCCCGTGCACACGGTGTCGGTGGGTGCGTTTTACATACAGGCGACCGAGGTGACAAAGGCGCAGTGGGACGATGTGGCAAGCTGGGCTTCCACGCACGGCTACACCGATCTCCCCGCGGGCGACGGAAAGGCGCCGGACCACCCGGTCCAGGCGATCACGTGGTACGCGGCGGTGAAGTGGTGCAACGCGCGCAGCGAGAAGGAGAACTTGACCCCCTCCTACACCGTGAGCGGGGCGACATACAGGACCGGCTCGATGGCGCCAGAATGCGACTGGGGCGCGAACGGCTACCGGCTGCCGACCGAAGCGGAGTGGGAGAAGGCCGCGCGCGGCGGGACCAATGGGCACCGGTTTCCCTGGAGCGACGAGGAGACGATCACGCACAGCCGGGCGAACTACAATAGCTCCAGTTTTTACGCCCCCGATGTGAGCCCGACGCGGGGCAATCACCCGACGTACAATGACGGGGTGCGTCCATTCACCTCACCGGTCGCCACATTCGCGGCGAACGGGTACGGCCTCTTTGACATGGCCGGCAACGTCTGGGAATGGTGCTGGGACTGGTACTCCGCGAGCTACTACGCCAGTTCGCCGCCCTCGGATCCTTCCGGTCCCGCCTCGGGTCCGAACCGCGTCTTGCGCGGCGGCAGCTGGGACTCCTACGGTTATTTCTGCCGCGTCGCACGCAGGGACAGCAATCTTCCGGACTACGGCTACTACTATGGCGGGTTTCGCCCCGTCCGCCGGTAGGGCGCGCGAGATCGTTAGGCCGATCACTTAAGCACCGATTATGAGGCATTACCGCCAGGTGCCGGACAGCGGCGGCTCATCTGCCGTCAAATCTCGGGAGTTAAATCGGCGGGGGCGGTGTCATCCGAAGTCTCCAGCGTGTAACCGATGAGCCTGCCATCGCCCTTGTCGCGTCGAGCGACGACCCATCCCGCCGCCAGCAACTCATTCAGCCGCTTGATGCTGATGTAGGAAGATGTGGTCAGTTTTGCGGTCGGGTCCACCGTCACGGCCATCTGTCTTTTCATGGCATGTCCCCTTTTCCATTTCCGGTGTCCACTAGGCCACCTGCGCGCAGCCTATCGACTCATCCGATGGATCACAACCCCCGCCCAGCCACCGGGCAACCCTTGATCTTGCCCTTGCGGCGCGGCGGTGGCACGCTATAGAGAGAAGCCTCGCGGGTCGGTAGCTCAGTGGTAGAGCAGTTGGCTTTTAAGTACTTACCACTTGTTTCACCCAAATTATCCCGAGTGCTCTCCTGTGCTCCTCCCTCTGAAACGCGCCTCGCGCCAAGCTCCCAAATGCTCCTCAATGCTCCCATTTTCTGAGAGCAGTATACAAAATCAGTATACAAAGAATGGAGCCGCACAACGGCTGCTCGCATCCTCGATCGACCCATCTGGTGCCATCCTCAAGACGCAGGGGGGCAACTTCCCCTCCCGCCAGAGTCTCACAAGGAACTCGTAATCCCCATCCATGCACCCGGTGCTGTCGCCCCCCATCGGCCTGTAAGCGCTGCCGGCAGTTCATTCCAGGACGTGAATGTCTTTGTTCCTGCCCTCGTCCAATAGCCATCCGATGATTCGCCGCCCACTGCTCGGTCCCTCCTGACCACCGCTGGCATCGCCTTCGGATGTCCCAGCCGGCGCATCCGGGGACACCGATCCTGCGGCGGCGCACGCTCAGCGAGCCGCCGCGGCGCGCGACGACGCCTTTTCCCTGGCTGCCGCACCCACGGCCGACGGATCGGCCTGGCGCAAGAAGAAGGCTACATCCGCGGCCTGCGGTCCCCTGATCTTCATGGCCAACTGGAGGCCCTCCGGTGGTCGCTCGCCCGCTTCCCTCCACGCATCAGCTGCATCGTCATCCCGTCCGAGCGCTTCGAGCGCGACCGCCTTGCCCCGCCATGCTCCCGCTTGTGCCCTATGACTCTTCAACGCACGGTCAAATTGCGCCAACGCATCCTCCCACCGCCGGAGTCCGAGTAGCGCCACGCCCCTGCCCAACTGAGCCGCCGACAACTCGCGCGCGCCCTTCGGCAAGGCGTCATAATCCGCTAGAGCAAGGTCGAAACGCCCCTGGCAGAGACGGGTCTGGCCGCGCAACAGAAATGCCATGGCCTGGAGCGGATTCAACCGGATCAGTTCGTCGAAATCCCCGCATGCCGAGTCCAGGTTGCCCAGCTCGCTCTGAATCGCCCCGCGTAATAACAGGACCTCCTGACGGCCCACGCCTGCCGCAAGGGCGGCGTCGAATTCGGCGAGCGCCTCTCGGTATGAACCGAGGCCGGTCTTTGCCCGCGCGATCAGCACCCGGACCTCACCATCGGGGGCCCCGAGTTCTCGGGCCCTCCGGGCATCCTCGATCGCGCCAACAAAATCCTGCAATGTCAATCGGCACCAGCCTCGTCCCAGGTGTGCCGCGGGATCGCCGGGCTTCATGCCTATCGCGCCCGAATACATCTCGATCGCCCGCCCACAATCCCCAGCCTTCGACAACGCTTGTGCCCGCTCGACCGCGTCTTGCACGTCGCGTGTGGACCCCCGGTGTGTCACGCTCCAGTCGGACGCCCACCACACCCCGCCCAGCACCAATCCAACGCCGACGATCCAGCCCCACCTCTCCAGCGATCGCCGGCACGTCCAGCGGGGCACTGCGGGAACCACCACGCGATATCCGGGACTATTGTCGAACTCGGACTCGCGCTTCATCTGCAATATTGAAATGCTCACGACCGGTAGTCCCCCCAAGTACGCCGATCAACGTGGTCCGCGCCCTTGGATCACACACCAAGGCTCAACTGGGAAGTCTTCATCGACCTGCGTTGCTCCAAACATCGGCCCCAATAGAACCGCGCCGCGCCCCACGCGCAAGACGCCCAGGGAAACTTCTGCGCATCAATACCGCGGTTCCTTAGCAGAGAAACGGTGATGAAATGGCATCGAATTGAAGGCGGACAACATCCCCAGCGCATCATGGCATGGCCATGCCCGATCGAAAGTCTACCGTGGACGGGTGTCCCTCTCGGCCAAAAAGTGTCGTAATGCCGGGGCCGGGGTACCATCGGCCACCCTGCAGGGCGGCACGTAACGCTGGAGACGATTCTTTGGGCGAGGTTGGATTCCCTCTTAGGACCCGCTACGTATGGCGCGCTCGACCTCAACGAGGAGTTGGCCCACGTCGGACCGCGGCATTATCTCCTGCGCGCGCTTCAAGAGGGGCACCGCTCCCTCAAGCTTGCCCTGATCCACCAACACTTGGGCGTGCCGGACCCTCGCATCGGCCTCGAAAGCCGGGATGCCCTCGGCCCGCTCGCACATGAAGATCGCCTCATCGAGCTCGCCCTTGCTCCGATGGTATCGGGCAAGTGATAATAGCGCTTCGCCGTCGAGGGGATTCATTTCAACGATCTGATGAAGTGTCTGGGCCGCCCCGTCATCCTTGCCCTCCGCCACCGTCACCCGCACCTCCGCCTTCAGCAACCGCATCCTGTCCTCCGCCACGAGGCCATCCGACCCGGCGGCGCGCAAGGTGGCAACGACCTCCTTGGTGGCCGACAGCGCTCCCCGTCCGGCAAGGGTCTCCGCCCCTCGGACCGCCATCGAAAGACCGTTCTCCGGCGCCACGTCGATCCCCAGCACGTATACGCGCGCCGCCAGCCCATAGAGTTTCTCGCCCACGTAGATGTCGCTTAGCAAACCCAGCACCTCGGGGGTGACCTTGTTCAATCGGATCAGCATCTCGAAGTTCTCCGCGGCCTTCATGGGTTGGTTCGAGCCGATGAACGCGCGGGCCTGAAGCATCCAGTATTCGGTCTGATCGGGGGCCTCGGCGATCATCTCTTCCATCAGGGCCGCGACCTCGCCGAATTTCTGTTGAGGGAAAAGCGCACGGGCCAGACCTAACTTCCAGTCTGGCACGTCAGGTTGAAGCAACAGCGCGCTGCGGTACGCGGACTCCGCCGAAAGCCACCGCTCGGCGTTCAGATAGGCCAATCCCAGAATACCCAGCACCGTGCCATCCGCGCCGCCCAGTTCCACCGCTCGGGTGAGCGACTTGATCGCCTCGGCGTTCCTTCCCTTCTGAAACAGGGCGATCCCCAGATTCTTGTGGGCCCGCAGAAAGTTCGGCGACTTCTTGGTGGCCTGAAAAAATCTTGCCGCGGCCCGATCGATATCGCCGCCCTGAAAATACAGGTTGCCGAGCGTAAGATCGAACAGCGCGTTGGTCCCATCCCTGACGTATTCCTCGAGCGCACCGACGGCCTGCCGAGGATTGGTCGCGATCAAGTCCGAGATCTCCCTCATCCGCTGTTTCTCCTCGGCCGTTGCAAGGCGCGGCTCGAGCTCGGCACGGGTCCCTTCACCGGCGAGGAAGTGCCTCTTGAACTCGTCGGAGCCAAGATACGGCGTCATTATTGGCGCAGGCTGCGATCGGCACGGCCCGATCAACCCCGCCAGCAGAGCCAGCGTCAACGCCGCAGATCTCGCACGGGCACAGTGGAACCGCATACTTTCCTCCCTCATGGTCTGAATGCTATTGGGATCCGCATCCGGCTAGCGATTGCACCCCCCCCCTTGCGCGCCGGTTCAAAGCGCCACTGCCGCACCGCAGCGACCGCCGATGCGTCGAACGCCGGGTTGGCCGATTGCTCCACGCGCACGTCTGTCACTCGTCCCTCGCGCGTCACGACGAACGCGACGAGCACTCGGCCGGCCATCTCCTGTTGACGCAGTTCGCTTGGGTAGTCGGGCTTGACCGCGTTGATCAACCGCGGCGCCCGCTCGGGTTCCGCGAAGGAGGCCATTTCTGGAGCATCGGGTCCGCCAGAATCCACATCTGTCTTCGCCATTCCGATTTGATTGGCAGAGTCCACCCCTCCCGTGTGAACAGTCTCCAGGGCACCGTCGACCCGCGCCATCGCCTGCGCCAACGACCCCCGATCATCACGCTTTCCCGCCCGCTGGTCGCTCGGCGCATCCCATGAGATTGTCGGCGTGGGCACTGGCCCCACGTGTCTTGCGGGCCCCATGCGGTCCATGGCCATGCCCAGGAGATAACAGATCCCCGCGAAACAGGCGCCAACAATGAGTGAAGCCGTCGTCACAGATGCATCGCCGCCAGTCGGCATTTCAAGCGACGGAGACTTGCGCATGCCACGCCTCCTCCCCCGCGGGGCGCACATCGTGCCCCATCGCCCCATGTTCTTCGCGGTCGGGCAGCCGGTTGAGGAACACCGATGCCGCCATTTCCATGTTTTGGACGAGACTCGCCGCCCGTCTGGTCAAGAGCGCGTGCAGGAGCAGTGATGAAATCGCCACGATCAAGCCGAGTTCGGTGACCAACAGAGCATCTGAAATGCCCGCCGACAGTGCCCTAGTGTCGCAGACATCCGCGCAGGCACTCGCACGGAACGCCCCGATCATCCCCATGATCGTACCCAGCAAGCCGAGCAGAGGGGCGGCGGAACCGCACAGCCCGATGACGGGCAGGAGACGATTCAATCTCGTCCTCGTTGCCAACACCCTCTCCGCCATAATCGCCTCCACGAATCGCTTCGGTTGTTCGATGTGGCAGAGGGCGGCATCGAACATCTCACCCACGGGACCACCCATCCGCCGAGCGTATACCGATCCCGCATGCACCCCGCGCTGGTTGACCTCCCGGAATGCCCCCTCGATCTGGGCGGCGCTCCATGGGCGCATCCATCGCCATCGAAGACCGCTTCCGGCACCGACAGAGAGTGAAACAAGCCCAAGCAACAGGACCGGAATCGTAAGTGGACCTCCCCTGGCAAGGATCTCTCCGGGCATCCGCAAGGTGCCGGGCATGCCAGTCGCCGGCGCTATGGGCAATTCCCCCCGCCCAGTGGTCACGAGCTCCCGGGCCCGCCGGAGCATCGTCCCGCCCAAGCCACCGCGGATCTTGACGGGGGTTGGACCACCGCCGCTTCCCACGAGACCAGCCACCGCACCGTCTTCAGAAACAAACAGCGCCATCGGCCCCACGACGGCAAACGAACCACGCTTGAGTTCGCCGCCGGGCGCGATCGCCTGACCCTTGAGGACCTCGCCGCCCGCCAATCGCCCGATGCGATCAACCGCCGCCTCCACCACCTTGATTTGGTCGTCGAACCGTTGCGCCAGGGTGGCTCCCGGATCGCTTGCTGCAGCCCGAGCCGCCTCCGTCACCTGCCGAAGCGCCTCGGTCTCTCCGACGCGTGCGCGCATTTCAAAATCGCGGACAAAAGTCCCAAGCACATCCGCGACGGCCCTCGACTCTCGATTCAGCGTTTCGATCGCGCCACGCAGATTCTCCGCTTCGAGTGCCGTTCCCTCCCGGCCGCGTATCGCCGCGTTGCGCTCTCGCTGGGCCACGAGCGCCTTCTGTTCGAGCTCGCTTAGCCTCTTGACCAACGGAGCCCGTTCCGAGTTTATCTTCTCGCGCACCGCCGCGAGTTCGTGGAGTGCGTCTTCCGAATCTGCCTGCGCCTGATTCGCCACGGCTTGCAGCGCATCTTGACCACGTGCCGCCCACCCGCACATCGCCAGCGCCAGTACCGCATTCAGTCTCTTGGGCACCTTCATGGTTTCCGTCCCCCTTTCGCGCGCGTCATTTGATCGTGATCGGCAGGGTTACCGGTGCCGCCGCCCTTCCCGTCGCCACAACATGGATGGCGTTCGCGATATGCTTCGCCGCGCCAGGGATCTCTTCCCACTGCCATCCGCTCTCCCCTGGTACCCCGCGACCCGCGATCCCGGCCGCTGCGTTAGCATAGAATGCCTGGCCGAGGCCGAGGTAGAGCGTTTGTACATCGACCGCCTTCCCATCTGATGCCGCGCGTCGCTCGTTCACCACCGTGGCCTTCCCATTGAACTGGGCCACCTCGTCGAGGATCGTGATCAGATTTTGCCATCGCGCCGCCAGCGACGGCAAAGTGCCGCGCGCATCCCCGGTCGACCCTCGCATCATGGGCTCGATCCTCTGCCTCAGAACATCCGGCAAAAGAGGCGGCAGGTGAGAACTGACCCGCTCTTCCAAGGCGGCCAGTCGCCGTTCGAGCAACGTCGCCACATCCCCAAGCCGGGCGCGCTCGGCCGCAAGCTCTGCGCTCTCTGCCCCTCCCCGTCCGTCCCCTCTCGCTTCGGAAACGTGTCCCTCCAGCCCCTGGATCTCACGCTCCAAAATCTTGATCCGATCCCCGAGGATCTGTCGTGCCAGATCCCAGTCGGCTTTCTCTCTTGAGATCGACTTCTGGGTCTCCAGCCATTTCTCCAGCGTGGCCCGCGCGTCCTTGAGCGCGGGGGCCGACTGTTGCGCCCGCATCCCGCACGGCGCCAGGCATGCCCATATGACCAATGCCCCAAGCCACCGATATGTTCTCATACCATAGGTCCCTTCGATCCTCACCACGTGAAACCCAGGCCCAGGGAAAAGTCCCTGCCCTCGTAATTGCTGCTGTAGATGTATTCAGTCCCGCCATACGGGATCGTTCGCCTCCTCTCGGAGTCCAACAGATTCTTCGCCCTGAGGGTTACCTTCCAGTGGTCCGACAGCCTCTGGCTCAGCGTGAGGTCCAGCTGGGGCGCAGGCTGCTCGTAGACATCGACGGCAAAGGCGGACGCCGATGCCCGGTACAGGAACGGGCCGGCAATGCCGAAGAAGAGGCCCGCGAAGGTGCCGCTTGCTTCGTCGTCGTAAGCGATGCTCGCGTTCGCGGTGTACGTCGGCTGCCCCTGCAGTGTCCGCGTCGGGGCCGGCGGTATCAAACCAGCATTGCGGGCCTCCTCCAAGATCCGCTCCTGCTTCTCGACGATCGACTCGATGTATGCGGCATTGAGGCCCACCTCGACATGCTTCAGCCAATCCCACCCCCCGAGCACACGCGCCAGATCATCGAACCGCTTCCGCGCCTCGATCTCGACGCCATAGACGCGCGCCTCCGGCGAATTCTCATAGAAATCGGATGTCGGATCGCCAGAGAATTCTATCGGATTCCTGATCCGCTTGTAGAAGAGGCCGGCGCTCACCACGTCGCCCTGCTTGGGAAACCACTCCCACCGGATGTCGAAGTTATCGATCGCGGACATCTCCAGATCCGGGTTTCCCCGGAAAAGCGTGCCCTCGATCAGATCGCGCTCGAATGCGGGAGCCAGTTCCCGGAAGGTCGGCCTCGCCACCGTCTGGCTCGCCGCCAGTCGCACCTTCATCTTCGCTGCGACATCGACGTTGACGAGCGCGGCCGGAAGCACGTCGGTCTGCTTAATCTCCCCAGCCCGACTCGGAAAAAATGAACCCGGCCCGAACCTGTCATCGGGCGCCCGGCTGATCGCCTCGATGTCCGTGGCCTCGATCCGCGCCCCGGCGATGACCTCGACCGCCGGTCCGAACTTGGCCGTCACCATCGCGTACGCGGCCGTGATTTTTTGGTCCGCGTCGTACTCCGCGAAGGGATCGTCATAGTTATAAATGTACCAGTACATTGCCCGGTTCAGCAGGTTTGGGGGGAGCGACACTTCGCCCGGATGGACCCTTCCGATAGTCTCGGGCAGATCATAGAACACCTCGGCCCAGCTCTCGTCCCCTGTCGGCTGATAGCGCGTGGTCCCGGCCCTGTTGGCGCCAAGCCCCGGGAAATACGCGTACACGTCGTTGATAAAGTCGCGAGTGGTCGTGTCGTAGTAGATCCCCAGATCAAGACGCGGCCCGCTCGTTCCCTCGGACGTGAACGGGATCGAGACGTCCATCGAAAAATGGTAGCTGTCGTCCCGGTAGTCGAGCCACTGCCGAAGGATGGAAGGGTCCGAACTCTGCCCGCTCGTTCCGGGGGTATACGCGCCCGAGGCATCGATGACCGACCGGAATCGCCGCCCGTCGGGCTCGTATTGCCTGGAATGATTCCGCGATGCGCGCCACCGGATCTCCGTCTCGTTCAAACCATCGAAACTATGGTCGCCATGCAGTTGAACCGAGTACAGTGACCTCTCCGAGTAGACCAAGACCTGCTCCTCGTAGCGGTGGTCCAGGTCGTAGATCGTGTCGTCCAGCCTCCCGCGCAGATCTTCCGCCGGTGGCGTGATCTTTATCTGTGTCGTATCCTTGGCGGACTGCGTGAAAAGCAGGGTGAGCCCGATGCTGTTGTCATCCGACGGTTTGAAAGCGAGGTTGAACAGCCCGCTCATCAGGAGTTTCTCGGTGCCCCTGGCCACGTCGGAAAGGTTCGGGATGTCGCCGACCGCATTCCTGGGTCTCAGGGTCCTTCCGCCGTCGAGGTCGTTGATCGCCCAGCGCCCCGCGAATCCGTCATCGAAAAAGTTGTATTCCCTCTCGTATGACGCGCCGAAGAGCATCCCGAGCGGGCGCCCCAAGAAATCAACGGTGTCGCCGAGGAGCCCGGAGTAATTGTGGCTCAGTGGCGGCGCCTCCTCGCTGGCGCCGAGCACCGGCTCGAATGCCCGCGTGGCCCGGTCCCATTTGTCTGCGGTCGCCGAATCGGGGGCCAGCGAGCCGGGCGGTCCGGTCAGCGCCAGATCGGCCTCATCCGGCAACGACCTGTCGTGGTCAAAGCCAAAACCGGGAACACCGCCACCCTTATATGTCAGGAACTTGTCGTTGAATGTGGCGCGGCTGTTGTACTTGATGCCGCCGCCCAGTTTGAAAACAAACTTATCGGGTAGAGATAGGGTGCCTATATCAACGTTCCCCCCGCTAGAATCTCCGGGGAGGTTAGGCTGGTAGGCCTTGGTCACCCTGATGTTGTCGATGACCTCGGTTGGGAATATGTCCACGTTGACGGCGCGTTTCTCCGGATCTGAGCTGGGGATGGGCGCCCCGTTCAAAAGGGTGGTGACATAGCGGTCGCTCAGGCCGCGAATGACCACGTAGCGGTCATCCTGCACGGACGTGCCTGTCACCTTCTTGAGGGCCGCGGCAGCCGTGCTGAGACCCTGTCGGGAAAAGGCCTCCTTGCCGATGGCCTCGAATAGCGCCGATGACTCGGACCGCTGCAGGAGCAGTTGCTGCTCGGTCTCACGACCGACCACCTCATCCGTCACCACCAGTTCCTCCATCTCGATGACCTGGGGATTCAGCCGGACCTCGACCTCGCGAAATGAGCCGGCCACCACGGCGACATCCCGGACGCCCCCTCGTTCAAATCCTCCCTTGGAGCATATGATCTCATGGATTCCCGGCCTGACGTTATCGAACACAAACCGGCCGGCCGAATCGGTCGCGGCCGCCTGACCCGTTGTCGAAAGAACCACGCGCGCACCCGGGACGGGCACACCCCCTTCCGCGTCGATCACGATGCCACGGACACCGCCCACTGTCCCGGCTTCCTGGCCGCGCAGCGCTCCCCCGAAGAACATCACCGCCAGGGCGACGAGACGGGCGGACGCCGCAGAGTCCAAGGTACGGGCGCCACACGCCCCGTGCACCGCATATCGCATTGCGATAGACTTATCCTATCTGCGTTACGACCGCGTCACGTTGGAGCAACGTGCCTGCAACACATTCTCGTGCCATCTACGGCATGGCGTTCGCGACGGCCTCGTCCCTCCCGTGATCCTCAGCCACCCGAGCGACCAACCCGGAGATTGCCCCCGATCGCCCCGACCCCGCGCTGATCCGATCCAGCAACACCGCGATCAACCCACTCGCCCGGAGGCGCGCGGTCTGATGTCCGGCCGCCTGTCGCGCGGCGTCGAGCCAGAGCGTCTCGGCTCGCTGGCCATCCCCCACGAGATACCGTCCCTTGGCGACAGCACTTAGTGCCATCGGCCGCTCAAACCGCTGCAGCGATTCGATCCCCGATGCCGCCTCTTCCAGCAGGCCGCGCGCGACCCCCGGATCCCCCAGCACCGATCGGCAGACGGACAGGCGAGCTATCATGACAGCCTTGCATTCCAGCATCGGCGAAAGTGAGCGGGCTCTCCCTTCGGCGACCGCCAGCCAGTTCGGCGCCTTTTCCCTCAGAACCGCCGCCGCGGCAGGGCAATTGAGGGCCTCCCGCAAAAGGGCGCCCGGCTCACTGACGTCACAGTTCTCGATCGACGCCCGGATCGCCCTCCTCCAGAACATGGCCTGCCTCGACGGATCGTCCGCATGGCGCGCGAGTTCCGCGTAGGCGGAAGCCTGCGCCTCAGCCGGGGGACCGGTGCCCGCCAAGGCGGGTTCACCCAACAGCGCTTCCGCCTCCACGACCTTGCCGACCCGGCTCAGCCCCAGGGCGAATAGCATCCTTCCCAGGGCCACATCGTCGTTGGGCAAAAGTTCCACCAGGGCGCGGGCCTCCTCGGTCCGATCCAACTGCACGAGCACAGCCGCGCGCCTCGCGTGGATCAGGCCCGCCTGCCAACTATTAGGATAGTCGTTCGCGCAGCGCCCCGCCTCCTCGAGCAGAGACTGGGCGTCGCGCACCCTGCCTGTCCGCATCATCGCATCCGCCACCCGCGCCGCCCCGACGCCGCGACGCCAATCCCGTATCCTGCGGATCGCACCGACGGCCAGATCCGGGCAACCGGCATGGCAGGCACCATCGGCGAAAGCGAGCAACGTTCTGGCCTCGACGTCCACATCGCTCGTCAATAGCGGGAAAAGCGCCTGCGCCTCCTCGAATGCGCCCGCCCCCTCTGAAGCCCGGCATGCACCGGATCCGAGAATCGCAGCCAGACCAGCCACCAAAGTCCATGTTTTCATAGCCATAAAGCAAGAGGGGGGCAATCGCATCGGATTACCCCCCTCATATCCCTCGTCTAACGCCCCTGCATCATCAGTGGGCGATCACCCGATAGAATGACTGGGTGCTGATCCCGGCGCCGATGTTGGTGACCACGGCGGTTAGACCGTTGCCCGTAACCACTGCGAGCGGCGTGTAGTGCTTCAGGTCCACCGACTTGTCCACGGTATAGACCACGCCGTTCACGGTCGGAAAACTGACCGTCGGATCGCTGCCCGCGAATGCGATCTTCACCGCCGGCCCGTCATCCAGGTTGGCCGCGTTCGTGAAGACACCCAGCGCCTCCATCACCGACCAACCACGGAGCCAGTTGTTGTCCAAAAACGCGCCCTGGAAACCGACCGGGTTGAAGAACCCGTCATTTGACGCGCTCGGCGCGGTGCGCGCCAGAGACGCCGCCTGCAGCCTCGGGTCCAGCTTGCCCTCCGAAAGGCGCCCGATCCCGTTCAGGAGCGGGGCCACGGCGTAACTGTTGCTGCTGGATACGCTGAAAAGGTTCGCGGCGATCGTTGCCCTGTTGGCCGACGCGATCACCTGATTCGTGCTCTCGGTCGCCGAGTTGTAGAAACGGACATTCTTGATCGTCAGGTCCGGCTGCGTCGGCGCGCTGTAGATCGCGGGGTTGAATCCCCACTCGTCGCCCAGCGTGCGGGTGTACACATACCGGTCGATCGTCTGGAAGTTCGTGTTCGCCCCCGCAACGTCTGCCGAAAGGGCGCCATCGATACGGAGCATGCCCGCGATGTTCGTCGCGCAGTCCGTCACGATGGTGTTCCGGATGTGGCCGCCGCAGTTCGCCCGGAACCGCACCATGTTGTCGCGCTCTGCAGGATTGCCCCACGACCTGACGCCCCGTCCGATCAGGGTCATGTTGTACTCCGTCGGGATAGAGAACGGCCGGGAGACCGCGCCTTCCGCCGTGTCGCTCTTCGTCACGTTCTCGCCGCCGTCCATCTCCATGAGCTGGTTTCCGGGCTCATCGCCCGCGCTGTAGCGCCCCGACGCCTGCGAGCTGTCCTGGACACCACCCGCGTTGTACTCCCCGGTATCGTCCATGATCCCGAACCAGAACTGGCCCTTGCCCCGGTAGCCCTCATCCATGTCAAAACAATCATCGCCCTGATACTGGACGGCCATGTACTTCGAGTTCACCGTGCCCCCGAACCACTCGATCCCATCGTCCTTATTATTGAAGATCTCGACGAACTCCAGCGCCGTGTTGCGACCCACCGCGCCGAGTGACAGGCCGTTGATCTCGTTATTGGGCGACAGCACGAAGCCCGCGTAGCGGATCGAGAGAAACCTCATCACGCCGCTGTCATCCTCGTCGTCCGTGCCTCCATAAATGCCCTCGGGCGTGAAGGTCTGGAAGCCCTCGATGTAGTCCGTGCCGACACCCGATTGCTTCGTGTTGGTCGATACCAGGGGCGTGTCCACGCCGGTGATGTTGTTCTGTGAGATCCGAGTCTTGCCCAGCACAATCACACCGCCCCACTGCTCGTCGTATGTGAAGCCGTTGTCGCCATAATTCGTGAATCCCACCATGTCCAGGGGACCATAACCCCTGCGCACGAAGGTGGAGCCGTTCATCACCGGGGGTACTGTCGCCAACCCCCCTGGCACGTTGTAGTCGTCGATCGATGTGAAGACGATCGGAGATTCGTAGGTGCCGTTGGCGATGATCTTCGCGCCCCTGCATATGACCAGCGTGCCGGGATCCGCCGGGTCGTTGACGCTGGTGCCCGACTTCGTGGCGACCTCGCCGCGAACGATCGTTCCCGGCTCGATCGTGAGCTTCGCCCCGTCCTCGACGAACGTCAGCTTGTCCAGAACATATACGTTGTTCGCCGTCCAGCGCGTGTCGTTCGTGATCCTCGTCGCAGCCTGGCCGGACTGCGTCACGAGGACAAACGTCACGCCGTTCGTCGTCTGGGGCACACCGTTCGTGTACTGGCTGACGCTAAACTGCGCCCGCACACACATCGTCGCCGCCCCGAGCGCCACCGCTATACCGGCAAATTTCAAGAATCCATTTCTCATTTTCGTTTCTCCCTCTTGCAACAGTTCTCCTAACCGAAAAGCTCCTCCTGGGCCGTGGCCCGGTCACCTGCGCCTGCGGATCCCGCGCCGCCCCGCCACCACGATGCCGAGACCAAACACCACCAGCGCCCATGTCCCGGGCTCGGGTATCACGACGGCAGTCATCTCAAATCCCCCACTGATGAAGTTGCCCACCAATCCCGTCATGAGTGACGCATCAACAAAGCCACCGGATGTGACCGGTGTCACCCCCGTGACCGGGAACAACCCACCGGACCCATTGTCGCCGTCGTTGCGCAGCAGGCCGAACTCCGTCGCGGAGTCGATCGACCCCTGGTCGGTGACGTTGTAGACGAGCATGTACATCCGCTCACCGCTGAATGCGGACGCATTATTCGTGCTGAAGGACACATCGAACGTCCCCGCGGCGTCACCCGTCCCATCACCAATCTGCCACGTAAACAGCGGCTGGAATGCCGCGTTCATCGAGGCCAGTTCCGTCGGCGTCAGACCCCCGAGCCCGAAGTCTGACAACTGCGTGTCCGTATAGGTTCCGCCAAAATTCCCGTACATCACGAGGCTGTTGTCCGCCAACGACAGCCCCGACGAGTTCAAGACGTTCGTGAACCCCAGGTCATTGCCAGCGGAATAGAACCCATCGGCGGATTGAGCCAGCGCGCCGATGATCGGCACCAAGGCCAGAAATCCCGTTGCGACTATCTTCTTCATTTAATTCCCTTCCTTTTCTTGGTTTATCGTGCCCCTGAATTCGCTCACTTGATCACCTGGGGATCGACCGCGATATAGGCGGAACCCGCAGGGCTTCGTTTGAAGATCAGCCCCTCGCCCGCGCCGATCGGCGTGGACCCCAAATCCCCCGAGGTGGTCCCGGACCGCAACCACTGGTGCTGGGTGCTGCGGTGGTAGTAATTTGTGGCCGAGTTGTTCGAGCCGAAGAACCGCGTGACCTCATCGGCCGTCGTAAATACGGTCGCCTCCTGGACGCTGTTGGATGACGAGCTCTCCCCGAAGGCGTTGTACATTCCCGAGGAGTTCAGCGTCATCGGAAACACGTTCGGATTCGCCAACATGGCCTTAGTGTTTGAAATCGCGCTCCCGACCGGCGCGAGCGTCCGGCTCTTTCGCACCTCGCCGCTCACCAGGACCGACGCCGCCCCGGCGCCGCCCCCCTCAGTGATGAAGAACGCGTTCCGGGGCCCCAGCCGAATGTCGTAGAGGTTCGTCACGGTGTTCTGAGAATTGACCAGGCGCCACTGCCCGACCGTGCTCCGGAAGAACACCTCCGTGGTGAAGGCATTCGCGGCCGCGTCAAACAGCCCGATCTGGGTCGACGCCAGGAAAGTGGATCCCGCCTTCAGGCCGTTTCCCGTCACTTCGGTGAGATTCGTCCCGAACAGGCTTCCGGGAGTCCAGCTCTTGCGCACCACAAAGGTCGTGCCAATCTGGACCGACGCCGGCAGCTCTCCGGTCAGGAACACCGAGTTCGCGCTGTTGCTCACCACCGCCAGTACCAAGCCGATGTGCCTGCCCGACGTGATCTCCAGTTCGTACTTGTTGTCTCCGGCGGCGTCGTTGAACTGCCCCGCGGTAAAGGCGCCTGTCTGCGACACGTAATTTGAACCGCCGCCGCTCGTCACGCCCTCAAACTCCACGGGCCGTACCAGCGGCACGCTGACGAGCCTGCGCTCGCCTCCGGCCAGATCGATCCTGACAAACCCGTTGTCCCGCCCCAGTTGTGACGCCATGCTATCGGATAATCCGCCGAGGCCGGCCAATACCAGGATGATTGCACTTACCTTTTTCATTCTTCTCGCCTCCATTTTCCCTGTTTCTGTTCCTCAAGAACCCAATACGTCTCAAGCTATGCCGATACCCTATATACCCATTGTTACGGCCGTATGTCTTCCCAGTAACTCGTCGGCAACTTTTGCCCTAGAAGCGGAAGTTGATTCCCCCCGAATAGGTGTGGCTCTGCGCGCCGTCGAACTGGACCCCGTCCAGTTCTCCATTATAGGAGAAATCGCTCGTGGCCATGTACTTGTACATGCCCTGGATGCCTATATCCTTGCTGATCTCCCACCGGACTCCCCCAAACCACTGCCACGCGGGCACGACCACCGTGCCGCTCGCCCTATCGTCTTTCGGGATCGGTTGGCCGTCCGGATCGATCCCGTCCGTCAGCCCGAAGGCCTGGGCCGACTCCGGCTCAATCGATGTGTACATGAACACGAGGCCTCCGCCGATACCCACGAATGGTGTGATGTTGAGACGGTTCGGGTACTGTAAGACAAAGTTCGCCAGCACCGGGATCTGCCAAAGGCTTCCACCGGTCAGCTCCGACGAGGCCCCGTGCCCACCTCCGCCCGGCACGTCGACCGCCGTCAAACGCGAGTATAGGGCGGATACCTCCAACTCGATGCCCGCATATTCCGTGAAATTGTATCCGGCCGCGGCGCTGACCCGCACGCCGCCCTCGGTCTTGAGTTCGGGCCGGGTGCCCTTGAAGTCGTCTTTCGACAGGAACACGCTGCTATTCTTTCCCTCCTTGACGAAGATGCCGTTGTCGGGCGCGAATTCGATCGGCATCGTCTCTCCGTAGCCCACGTCGAGCCGAAAATACTGTCCCTTGAGCGAGTGCGGTTTCTTCTTCTGCGCGTCCTGCGCGATCGAGTCCTGGACGCCGAAGTTCATCCAGTCCTCCCCGGCGGGGCCGGGACTGCCGTTGGTCGTCCCAGTGGCCGCGGCCACGTTGGTGGCGGTGTTCCCCCCCGCGGTTGCGGCGACTGCGGCAGCTGGGGCGGGGGACTCCTTCGCCGAGCCATCCGCCCCGGCAGCACCGGTGCCGATGACTGCGCAGATCGCGCCGCAATGACATATGGCAAGTACTTTATTCATAAGTCTCCTCTGAGTGCGTCATTCCCCTGATGCCTTATGACTCTTTGGCAGTCAAGACCGGGACTGTCATAATCGCGTTACGGTTCGACGGCATATATAAGTCGTCGGCGTGTTTGCCTCCTGTTACATGTCTGTAACACGAATCCCAGACTGCGTCGGTCCGGGTTTCCGGTGATGGGTCGGGGATCCACACCGCGGCCGAGCGCGATTTACTTCTGCGTGGCTGCAATCGGGCCCGCCTGGACTTCAACCCCGGTATCCTTCAGGGCCCGTGCGGCGTAGGAATCGCCCTGTGCGGCGGCCAGTCGAAGCCAGCGCCCTCCTTCCGTTGGATTGGGGCGGACTCCATCGCCCATGATCAGGAGGACGCCGAGATTGTACTGCGCCTTCGGATCGCCGAGTTCTGCCGCCGCGCGGTAGTATCGGGCGGCCTCGCGGGGATTCGCCGGCACCCCGATGCCGTTTTCGTACATGACGCCTAGATTGTACTGGGCCGGCACAAAGCTTTGCCGTGCCGCCTCCCGATACCAGCGGAAGGTCTCCCTCAGGTCTTTCGGACCGCC
This sequence comes from Verrucomicrobiota bacterium, assembly GCA_029560585.1. GTDB lineage: Bacteria > Verrucomicrobiota > Verrucomicrobiia > JADLBR01 > JADLBR01 > JADLBR01. The sequence goes on from JAKQKQ010000123.1 coordinate 58,581, forward strand.
GATACCCTCGGCGCGCATGCGGCCGAGATTGTACTGGGAGGGCGCATATCCCTTCGCCGCGGCCTGCCGATACAGGTCTAGCGCCCTCGCGGGATCCCTGGCGACGCCCAGCCCTTGCGCGTACAGGTGCGCGAGGTTGTGTATGCTGGCCGGCAGGCCCGCCGCCGCGGCGAGCCCAAACCACCTGGCGGCCGCACGCGGGTCCGGCTGCCCAGAGATCGCGCCCCGCATCGACAAGAGGCCCATGTACTCCTGCGCCCGCGGGTTTCCGCCGTCGGCGGCGCACCTGAACCAGTGCGCCGCCCTTTGCAGATCCTGCGTGCCACAGGTGCCATAGTAGAAGCATTGGCCCAGCAAGACCTGACCTTCCGGCTCGTCGGCATCCGCTGATTTCTGGAACCAAACCAGCGCCGCGGCCCGGTCCACTGGGGCACCAACACCCGCCAACGCGCACCGTCCCACGAGAGCCTGGGCCTTGGAGTCGCCCGCAACGGCGCGTCCCACCACATTCGACAGCCCTTCGGGACCCAGGGCGATCGCCAACCGATCGGGCGGAAGCTGCAGCCATTCCGCCACGGGTGCCCTCGCGTCTCCATGCACCATCGCGTCGCCATTGCCGGCGCACTCGATGCCACGGGCAATGGCCGCGACCGAGATAGCCGCGGCAAGGACGACCCACCTCATGCGGTCAGCGCGCGGCCTTTGCGGCGCGTTCCACCTGATCGATGTATTTGGCGAGACCATCGTTCGGTTTCAGTTCGGCGGCCCGTTTCAATAGGCCGATGGCGTCGGCATATCGCTGCTGACCCACGAGCAGTTGCGCGTGCCGCAGTTTCGCCTCAGCCTCCAAGGATTCGATGCCGCCGGCCCTCTCAAACAGCAGCATGGCTTTTTCTATCTCCTTCTTCTTGGCGTAGTGTTGGCCGAGCAACATCAGGGCCTCGCCGTCCATCGGATCGGTCGCGATCACCCCTTCCAGAATCCTCGCGGCTTCATCGCTCGCCCCGTCCGCGAGGGCGAGCCGCGCATCGACCTTCTGGAGCCGGACGGATTCCTCGGGCGCGATGGCCGACTTGCCTTTTGTCCGGATAAGGTCAACCAGTCTGCGCGCTGCGTCCGTCTCCTTGCGCCCCGCAAGCAGCTCGACGGCCCTTGTGGCGGGTCCCACGGCCTTTGCCGGGTCCCGGTCGATGGCCCGTTCAAAGGCCACGGTCGCCATGTCCACGAGCCCCTCGTTGACGTAGATGTTCCCCATCAGTACCGCGCCGTCGACGGTGCCCTTGCCGATACCCTCCACGATCTCGAGGTCCTGTGCGGCACGCATCGGCTGTTTCATCTCGATGTATGCGTTGGCCTGGATCATCCAAAACTCCGCCTTCTCCGGCATCTTCCGAAGCAATTCGTCCAGCAGCACCACCACATCCGAGAACTTCCGCCCGTCGTACTGCGCGCGCACCATGCCGATCCGGTACTCGAACGAGCCTGGCTCCAGCATGGATGCCGATCGAAAGGCCGCTTCGGCCGATCCGAAGTTCGCCTTCGCCAAATGCGACTGCCCAAGCGCTCCGTAGACCGCCGCATCCGCCCCGCCCAGCTCCACCACCTTCGAGAGCGACTCGATCGCAAGGTCATGGCGCCCTTTGGCCGAGTGGATGAGCCCAAGATTCCGGTGCGCCAATAGGTAGTTGGGGAATTTTTTAATGGCTTGGTAGAATCGCGCTCCGGCCCGATCGAGGTCGCCGACCTGGAAGTAAATATTCCCCAGCAGGAAATCGAACTTTGCGCTGCACTGAGGCGTGATGAATTCGATGAGGGAGCGGCCCGCGGCCCTGAGGTCGGTCCCCATGAGATTCAGGATCTCGTCCAGCTTGGTCTTCTCCTCCGTCGCGACAAACGGTTCCACGTCCGACCGGGACCCGTAGGTGCCGAGAAATGCCTTCTGAAATGACGGATCACGGGCCAGGGCGAGCGCGGGCCTGGGCGGCACGGGTACGGGCCGCAGTGGCACCGCGGTGCCGCGGGCGTCCATCGCGGCGATCGCGCACAGCGCCAGCGCCACGCCTCTGATCGGAACCCTATTCACGCGGAACCTCACGCCGGCGGCCGGAATGCGATGGGCACACGAAGTTTCGTGGCGACCTTCCTCCCGCCGCGCACCCCCGGCTCGAACCGCCACTGCCGCACGGCATCGAGGGCGGCCTGGGCGAACGAAGGATGCGTGGCCTCTTCGGCTCTCGGTTGAATCACCCGGCCTTCCCGGTCGACCGTGAACGCCACGATCACCCTGCCATCGATCTTTTGTCGCTTCAGATCGACCGGATAACTGGGCCTGACCTGGTTCACGACTTTCGGGCGCTCGTCGATGTCATTCAGGGAAAATGCTCCATCCTCGACTCCGCCGCCTCCACCGAATCCGCGCCCGCCGCCGATGCGCCCGCCGCCCACGGCCAACCCCGCACCGCCGCCGGGATTCAGCGCGCTCTCAAGATCGCCGAGGCTCATCGGCGCCAGTTCGGGACCCGCGGGGACCGACGCGCTCTGCGGCGCGGCCACGACGATGCGCTCCGGCATCGCCACAGGCGGGGCCTGCTTTATCTGCTCCTGGTCCACCTCCTCGGGTTCCTGCTTCTTCTCGACGGGCGAAACCAGGTCGGCCTCCACCACACGCTCCCGCTCCTTCTTCGGGAATAACTTGGACTTGGGGAATAGCAGCCCTCCGGCGAGCCACGCGCCCATCAGCACGCAGCCGCAGGTTACCATCGCGAAGAATTGGTGCTTTTTCATTTGCTCTTGGTCGATAGTCCAACTTTTGGGATGCCAATCTTGCGAGTCTCATCCAGGACGCCCACAACGTCCTGGTAGTTCGCCTTGGCATCCGCGTTGATGACGATGCGGGGGTCAGGGCTGGAGGCTTTCAAGGCCTGCAACCGAAAAGGGAGTTGCGCCATTGTGATCTTATCCTGGTTGTAATAGACCTCACCGTCTTTCGTGACGCTCAGCGTGACTGATTCCGCGCTCTGGTCCTTTGCAGCGGAAGTGCTGGCGCCGGCCAGCGCAACCGCCACGCCCTCGTTCTTCACCATCGAGAGCGACACCATCACGAAAGTGGCCAGGAGGAAAAACATGATATCGATCAGGGGCACGATCTCGATCCGCGCCTTCCTTTGTCCCCCCGGTGTCCTGCCTCCGCCTCCTCCGCCCGCCATGTGCCGCTCCCGCGTCGTCCTTGCCTCTCACCGTCACTTCCCGGCAAAAGACGCCACCTCCGGCCGCGCGTCCCGGCCGTCACCGATTCTTTTTAGCAATAGCGACAGGCGCGCGCCCGCGTCCTCAAGCTCATGCCGCGCGATCTCGCAGCAGCGGTTCACATAGTTGTATGGGAACAGACATAGGATCGCCACGCCGAGGCCACAGGCTGTCGCAATCAGGGCCTCCGCGATACCCCCCGTGATGGCCGTTGGCGCCCCCAACTCGTTCTCGCCCAGCAACCCGAAGGACGCCATCATTCCGGTCACGGTCCCCAGCAGCCCGAGCAGGGGGGCCGCCGTAATGACGGTATCCAGCACCACGGTCCCGCGCTGGTAGCGCTGCATCTCGGTGGAGATAGCCTTGTGGAGGGCCTCCTCGTACGACACATCCCGGTGTTCGATCGCATACCCGAGGGCGCGCGCGATGAAATCCTTCGAGTCCTGGGCGATGCGCAGCGCGGCTTCCGTCGCGCCCTTCGCCACCTCCTCAAAGAACGTGGCGACGATCCTCGGGTTCCGCCGGTGCCTCTCCGACTGGAGGAAGAGCAATCGCTCGACGACCACCGCCAGCGCCGCGATGAAACAGAGCAGGATCGGCCACATGATGGGCCCCCCCTTCTTAAAATAGTAGGTCACGCTGTTGTCGTGGAGCAGCCGATTCAACGCGCCGCCCAAGGTCGGATCCACCGGCAGAAGCCCCGCCCCTTCGGCCGTCAGTTTCTGGATCGCCTGGGTCATGTCCGACTTGGGCAACGGTACCACGGCCGGCTCATTGGATGGCTTGCGCTTGGTCACGACGCCCGCCGCGGATCCGTCGGTGGCCCCAAACACCGCCACCGGTCCGACGACCACAAACTTCCCCTTTTTTACGTTGCCCGACATGTCCACGGCCTGCCCCTCAAACGACACTCCGCCCCTTGCGCGGAAGACCCGATCTACGGTCGTGCGCACAAAATCCAGTTGCGACTTTAACCTATCGACCGGCGCGACGTTGATGTTCTCCGGCGCTTGGATGGCCCGCTGGAGACTCGCCCGATACAGGGGCGCCTCGGCCACCGTGACGGACTGCTCGAAATTCCTGAAGTACTCCTCCAGCAGGCTTCGAACATAGGCCGCCTCCTGTTGCTTGACCTTGAGCAGCGCGCGCGCGTTGGTCAGGTCGAGATTCTTCGTGTCGCGGGATCTCGCCGCCTCCTCCGACCGCTTCTTGGCATCCAGGAGGGTCGCCTCGGCGCGAGAGAGGCGCTGGGCCAACGGGAGTTTCTCGGCGTCGATCTTCCCGCGCGCGGAGGTGAGTTCCGTCATCGCTGCCTTCAGGTCCCGGTCTGCGGACTGGGCGATGTCGGCTATGACGTCCTGGGCCAAGCCACGCCCTGCGCCCAAGGCGGCCAACAAGACGGCCGACAGCATAGCTCTCATGATCACCGCGCCTCCAGTTTGACCGGAAGGGGCACGAACTCGGCCCCCCCGTGTTTTGAATCAAGCATGCCGATGGCGCGCTTTATCGCAGCCGCGCTCACCGGGGCATCGCGCCACGTCCATCCGCCATCCCCGGGTTCCCCGACGGCCGCCAGATCCCCCTTGGGGCTCACGCAGTACGCCTGACCAATGCCCAGATACAATGTCTTCACCTGCTTGGCCCCGCCCCCGGCCATGGATCGGATCTCGCTCACGACGTTCACTTGGCCGTTGAACTTATTGACCTCGTTCAGGATCCCGATCGCGTTCTGGTAGCGCTCAGCCATCGCCAACTGGGTGTTTGCCGGATCCGCCGGAATCCGCTGGATCAACGGCGCCAGTTTCTCCTTCAGTGGATCCGGCAGCGACTTGAGCAACCGCCTGCCCAGATCGTCCTCAAGGAGGCGCACCTGCTCCAAGAGAAAAGCGGAGGCGGCATCCAGCGCCTTTGTCTCGGCCAGCACGGGCTCGAGCTGATTCTCCAATTCCTGCGCGGCGCTTAGATCTTCGGTGATCTTCTTTTCCAACTGCGCGGCCTCCTCCTCGATCAGCTGAATCCGGCCCACAAGCACTTCCCGGTTCTCGCGCCACTCGCGTCTCTCCCGTGAGATCGCCTGATAGATCTCGACCCGTTTGTCCATCGTCTCGCGCAGAAGGCCAAGCGCGTCGGCATCGGCGCCAGCGCACGCACTGGCCAAGAGCATGACCGGGCCGAGAAAGACCAGGCGCCACGAACCGGCCGCATTCCCCGGATGGGGATCGCGCACGACTCGCGCACCATACTGCCCGAAGAATGACCCTTTCACTGTCAACGAGACTACTTCACCAATGTGTCTCTGATGCGTTGGAATGGTGTCGATTTTGCAACAAAGTGCTCGGATTGCCGCCAGCACCAGCTTCGGGCAGTCATATCCGGCCGCCCAGCTCATGGGCCCGCCACCGGATCTAATGCTGTTCAATGAATGCGACCCAGAACCGCCGGGAAACGTAGCGGCACAGGTCCAACAAGGTTGCCTCCGCAGCGAGGGCAGGCAGGCCGGACGAAAGCTCGAACGCGCACCTTCGCCGTCAAGGGGCCGGTGGCTTCCTCAGCCCCCATTTCTCTATGCGCGAGAGCAGGGTCGTGGGTTTCACTCCGAGAAGTTCGGCCGCGCCTTGGGGGCCCTTGATCTTCCAATTGGTTTTCTGGAGAATGCGCAGGAGGTTCTCGCGCTCGCGGAGATGCAATTCGGCCTCGGTGAGAAACTCCGGTTTATCGGCGCCGGCAGCTCGTGTTTCAGGGCGGGACTTCGATACCGGCGGAGGCACCGCGGCAGTTTGAATCGGCAGGTCAAACTCCAGAGTTGCGCCGCGAGCCAAGATGACGGCGCGCTCGATGACGTTGCGCAACTCCCGGACATTGCCCGGCCAGTCGTAGCTTTGGAGTCTGACTACGCCCGCTCTCGTTAGGCGGGGTTTTGTACATTTCAAATCCTTCACTGAAAGTTCAACAAAATGCTGCGCCAGCAGCGGAATGTCGTCCTTTCGCTCCCTCAGCGGAACGACCTGGATCGGAAATACGTGCAGCCGGTAGAAGAGGTCTTCGCGGAAATGACCGGCGGCCACCTCCTGTTTCAGGTCGCGATTTGTCGCGGCGACGATGCGGACATCTGCCGCCCGCGTGCGATCGTCGCCCACGCGCTCGTATCGCTTCTCCTGCAACACGCGCAGGAGCTTTCCCTGCATGTCCAGGGGCACTTCCCCGATCTCGTCGAGAAAAAGCGTGCCGCCTTCGGCGGTCTCGAAACGGCCGGCACGGTCTTTGATGGCACCCGTGAACGAGCCGCGGACGTGCCCGAAGAATTCGCTTTCGAAAAGCTCCTTCGGGATGGAGGCGCAATTGACCCGAACCAGCGGCCTGTCCTTGCGGGCGCTGCGACGGTGGATTTCGCGCGCGACCAGTTCCTTGCCGGTGCCGGTTTCGCCCAGGATCAGCACGGAAGCGTCCGTGGGCGCCACGAGGTCTATCTGGCTGACGATCTGGCGCAATGCAGCGCTTTGACCAATCAGGTCGCCGAACGCCCGGGCTTCCAGGACTTCCTCCTCGAGGTAGGCGTTGTGTTGTTCGAGCTGGGTCTTCAGGCGCCGGATCTCTTCAAAGGCGCGCGCATTCGCCACGGCAGCGCCCAGGTAGGTTCCAAACATCTCCCCGTAGGGGAGTGATTCCGCCAGCATCTCGTGGCGCAGAAAACCGCCGATGACCCCGAGAATCTCATCTTTGAATACGATGGGCAAAGCGGCAAACGCCTCGATTCGCTCTCGTTCCAGCCATGCAGGGTCGGCGAGACGTTGCCAATCTGCGTCGGATCTGCGCCGCGTGATCCGTTGTCCCGTCGCCGCGACCTGGCCGAGGATACCCGTCCCTACGGGGATAGGATTTGAAGACTCTCTCGGCTGGGGAGGAGCGCCGCCGCCTGCCACGGCCAAGTGCAGGCACCCCTCTGCTTTATCGACCATCCAGACCTGGGCGAACGCAACGTCGGGACGAGCCACGGCTCGGGTGACCAACTTCTTCAGCAGGTTTTCCAGCGACAGCTCCTGTGCGGCATCGAGAAGCATCTGCACCGCATAGTTGGGATCAAAACGGCTATCGCTCGATGGCTCCATCTCAAAGAAAGTGTCACCGGGAGGACGATCTGTCCACCCAAACGGGTACGATCGTTCGTTCTGTACGATTTATCGAACCTTTTCGCTGAAGTCGCTGCTCACACAAGATACTGTACGACAGTGCATTACGATGATTCATCAGCATTGGCATGCCACCTGCGAAAGAAACGTGTGATAGCAACGGAGGTGAGTTGAAGACATGAAAACGATGCACACGAACACGAGTTTGCGGTTCCTTGGCGAGGCGGATTTCGATTCCCAGGTCCTGCGATCCCCGAAAGCCCTCCTTGTCGCGTTCTGGGCACCGTGGAGCAAACCCTGCCGAGTCATTGACCCCGTGCTGCTGGAGGTCGCGCGGGCATGTGCCGGTAAGATCGAGGTCGTGAAAGTCAATGCCGACGACAACCCCTGCCTCGGCCTGTGTTTCGCGGTGCAGCACATTCCGACTCTCCTGCTCTTCCTCGCGGGGGAGTTGCGCGGCCGCCTGGTCGGCACGGTCAGCAAGGACGCGATTTTAAACCTCCTATCCCGAGGCAGCGAAGCCGGGTGCGGGGATGTCTCTCTGGAAAGATGAGTAGCTTTATGAATCCTCAAAACCCTTGCCAACTCGCCCGTCACGGGAATCTGCATGCACAAATCGAAAGCTGGAGATGATGATGAAAACATTGAATTCCATTTGCCCGCCGCCGTCCGGTCTCGGACGCCTCGCCATCCCCATGGCCTTGGCGGTCCTGCCACTGGGCGCATGCTCAAAGAAAGAGGAACCGGCGCCTGTGGTGCGCCCGGTCCGCTCAGTCATCGTCGAAGAACATGAGATCGGAGATCCCATTGTTGTGACCGGCCATCTGCGCGCACGTGACGAGGTCAATCTCGCCTTCCGGATTTCCGGGAGGCTGATAAAAAGGAGCCTGGATGTCGGCGACATGGTCCGGGCCGGGCAGACGGTGGCGCTACTGGATGCCGAAGTCGAACGAAACGCCCGGAACGCCGCCCGGGCCGACCTTGCCGCGGCACGAGCCGCTCTTGAGCAATCCGAAGCTTTTGACAGACGTCAGAAGCAATTGCTCACGGATCGTGTGATATCCCCCAATGAATACGATCTCGCCTCGCGTGATCTGAAGACGGCAAGTGCACGGATGGATGCGGCGGCGGCCCAACTGAAATCCGCCGAAGAACAACTCGGCTTCACGGAACTGAAATCCGAGGCGGCCGGCGTGATCACGCAAAAGGGGGCCGAACCGGGCGAGGTCGTGCAGGCCGGCCAGATGATCCTCAAGGTGGCGCAGCAATGCGGCAGGGATGCCGTTTTCAACATGCCCGCCCAGGCCATTCGCGACGGCCTGTCGTTGGGCGAGCAAGTTGAGGTTTGGCTCGCGGACAATCAAAGCATCCGGGCGGCCGGAAGGATCCGGGAAATATCCCCGCAGGCCGATCCGGTCACAAGAAACTATCAGGTCAAGGTCGAGCTCGTCGATCCGCCATCGGGAATGTTGCTGGGGGCAACGGTCGTCGGACGCGTGCAATTGAAGGCCGAGTCGCTGATCGAGATCCCCTCCTCGACGCTGACGATGTTCGATGACAAGCCCGCCGTCTGGGTGGTCGACCCGAACGATCGGCGCGTCCATCGGCGCGAGATCGCCGTTGCGCGCTATGCGCCGGACTCTGTCATCGTGAAGGGAGGGCTGAAATCCGGCGAAACGGTTGTCACAGCCGGGGTGCAGACGCTCCATGAAGGTCAAACCGTCAAACTGCTGGGAGGCCAATTATGAATGGCATCAATCTGTCCGAGTGGGCAATTCGCCACAAGTCGCTCGCCATCTACTTCATGCTGATGAGCGTCGTGGCCGGGGTGTCGGCCTACCGGCATTTGGGGCGCAATGAGGACCCGGAATTCACCGTCAAGACGATGGTGGTCCAGACCCTATGGCCGGGCGCGACCCAGGAAGAAACGGTGCAGCAGGTGACCGACCGCATCGAAAAGAAGCTGCAGGACACCCCCAATCTCTACTATTTGAAGAGCTACACGATCGCCGGGCAGTCGACCGTTTTTGTCTACCTGCTCGAGTCCACCCCCAAGCAGGATGTTCCGGACCTCTGGTACCAGGTCCGAAAGAAAGTCGGCGATATCCGGCAGACGCTCCCGCAAGGGGTCGTGGGACCGTTCTTCAATGACGAATTCGGCGACACCTACGGGATCATCTACGGCTTCACCGCGGACGGCTTCAGCCACAGGGAATTGCGCGATTACGCGGAGGAGGCGCGCTCGCGCCTGCTGCGAGTCAAAGATGTCGCCAAAGCCGAATTCTTGGGCACCCAGGACGAGCGCATCTATATCGAATTCTCGACTCACCGCCTGGCCGAACTCGGCATGGACCGCATGGAGCTGGTCCAGGCGCTCGTAAGCCAGAACGCCGTGGTCCCCTCCGGCGTGATCCAGACGAAGAATGAGGCCGTGCTCGTGGATGTGACCGGCCGATTTGAATCGGAGAAGGACTTGCGGCAGGTCAATTTCTCCTTCGGCGGCAAGATGCTGCGCTTGGGCGATATTGCGACGATCACGCGCGGCTACGCCGACCCGCCCCAGCCGATCTTCCGCGTCAACGGCAAGGACGCCATCGGCGTGGCGCTCTCGATGCGCGCCGGCGGCGACATCCTCGCCTTGGAGAAGGATCTGGATGAGGCGATCGAGGAATTCAAAGCGGACCTGCCCGTCGGCATCGAAACTTCCCTGGTCTCCAATCAACCCAAAGTGGTTCACCAAGCGGTCCACGAGTTCACGAAGTCGCTGTGGGAGGCGATCGCGATCGTCCTTGCCATCAGTTTCGTCAGCCTGGGCCTGCGCGCCGGAATGGTCGTGGCGACCTCGATCCCGCTGGTGCTGGCCATTGTGTTTGTCACCCTGCAGGCATTCGGGATCGACCTGCAGCGCATCTCGCTGGGGGCGCTGATCATCGCGCTTGGGCTGCTCGTCGACGACGCCATGATCACCATCGAGAGCATGGTCTCCAAGCTGGAGGAGGGCTGGGATACGGTGCGGGCGGCGACATTCGCGTACACCTCCACGGCGTTCCCGATGCTCACCGGCACCCTGGTCACGATGCTCGGCTTCGTGCCGATCGGCTTCGCGAAAAGTTCCGCCGGCGAGTACACCTTCTCGCTCTTCGCGGTCGTCGTTCTCGCCCTTCTCGTCTCGTGGTTTGTGGCGGTGATATTCTCGCCGCTGATCGGCACGATGATCCTGTCGCCCAAACACAAGGGTAAGCGCGAAGAGCGCGGGTCGGTCATGACCCTGTTCCGGCGCGTGCTGCTCTTCACCATGGGTCACTCCAAGATGACGCTGGCGTTGACGGCCCTCATCTTCTGCGTGTCGTTGGGGCTGGCTCCGTTTGTGCCGAGCCAGTTCTTTCCCTCGTCGGACCGGCCGGAGCTGATTGTTGATCTGCGGCTAAGGCACGACGCCTCTATCTACGCAACGGATAGGGCATCGCAGAAACTGGACGAAGTCCTCCGTGGCGACGCCAACATCGTTCATTGGAGTTCCTACGTGGGGCGCGGGGCGATCCGGTTCTACCTGCCGCTCGACGTGCAGCTGCAGAACGATTTCTTCACGCAGACCGTGATCGTCACCAAGAGCCTGGAGGCGCGGGAGCAGGTCAGGAAACGCCTGGAGGCCGCGCTCCAGCAAGAGTTCCCGGAGGCGGTCGGGCGGGTTTTTCCGCTCGAGCTGGGGCCGCCGGTGGGCTGGCCGGTTCAATACCGGGTCAGCGGCCCCGATCCGCATAAGGTGCGTGAAATCGCCGACAAGGTGGCGCGTATCATTGGGGCAAGCTCCGACCTGCGGAACGTGAACTTCAACTGGATGGATCCGATCCGAAAGCTCAGGATCCGCGTCAACCAGGATGAGGCGAGGCAACTGGGTCTCACCTCGGCAACTGTCGCCCAGGCGATCAACGCCGTCGTTTCGGGCATCCCCGCGACGAAGGTGCGCGACAGCATCTATCTGATCGACGTCGTGGTGCGGGCCCAGGGGGCCGAACGCATGTCGCTGGAGACCATCCGCGCCCTGAAGATCCCACTTCCGAACGGACAGTCGGCGCCGTTGACGGAACTGGCGAGCGTCGACTACGAACAGGATTTGCCCCTGATCTGGCGCCGGGACCGGCAGCCAACCCTGACGGTCCAGGCCGAGGTCAAAGATGGCGTTATGCCAGCGACCGCCGTGGCGCGCCTCTCGGAAAGAGTCTCCGAGCTGAAGCGGCAACTGCCGGCCGGCTACAAGATCGTCGAGGGCGGCAGCGTTGAGGAAAGCACCAAGGGGCAGGCATCCGTCGTGGCGGTCTTCCCGGTCATGATCATCCTCATGATGACGGTCCTGATGATCCAGATGCAGAGATTCAGCCACCTGTTCCTGGTCTGCAGCGTTGCTCCGCTGGGCGTCATCGGCGTCGTCCTGGCCCTGCTGGCCACGCAGAAGCCGATGGGGTTCGTCGCGTTGCTCGGGGTCGTGGCGCTCATCGGGATGATCGTTCGCAACTCGGTCATCCTGGTCCATCAGATCGATGTGGAAAGAGAGGCGGGGCGCTCGGATTGGGATGCCGTCGTCGAGGCCACGGTGCTGCGCTTCCGCCCAATCATGTTGACCGCGGTGGCGGCCATCCTGGGCATGGCGCCGATCGCGCCAACCGTTTTTTGGGGCCCCATGGCCTACGCCATCATGGGCGGGCTGGCGGTGGCGACCGTGCTGACCCTGATCTCCCTGCCGTCGCTCTACATCAATTGGTTCAAGATCCGCGAACAGAAAACTCCCAGCTAAGACGCGCCGAGGAACATGGGTGCACCGCCATGTGTGCTGCAAAAAATTGAAACTCATCACATGAAGAAAGAGCAGTCTGAACAGAAACGCGTTTGCGATGACGTGCTTGCGATACTCGATGCGATGCGCGGCAGCCGCAGCGAGACCGCGGAGGAAACACTCTCCCGGATGAAAATCGTGATGGAGCGGGGCCGGCTCGTCCTCGACAAGGTTTCTCCGCGGGCGCACGAGGCATTGTTCTCCGACCGCGCGTTGCGGGATCGCTTCCTTGCCTCGAAATCCGCGTGCGCCTCCTTCATCATGTCGATCGACATTCGCCGGTCGGCAGAGCTGATGCTCAACGCCCGCAGCGCGGACCTCTTTGCGGAGTTCATGGCGGGCCTCTGTGAAGAACTTAGGAACTTGATCTGTGACAGGTTCGGCATCGTGGACAAGTTCACTGGCGATGGGCTGCTGGCTTGTTTCCCAGAGTTCTTTAGTGGTGAGGATGCGGGATATCGGGCCATCTCGGCGGCCCACGAGGCGCACATCGCTTTCGCGAAGAGATACAGACAGCACCGCCGTTCATTTTGCACCGTTTTGGCGGAAACCGGGTTGGGGATCGGCATCGACTATGGGGATATTCGCTTTGTGCAGATTGCCGGCGACCTGACGGTGGTCGGGGCTCCCGTGGTGTACGCCGCTCGCTTGAGCAGCGCGCCCGCCGGCAAGACCGTCCTGAACCAACGGGCGTATGAAATCATAGCGGCCCACTACGGTGCATTCTGCTCCACGTCTGAAATCGAGCTGGACATCAAGCACCAGGGCCGGGTCCTCGCGTGCGAGGTCAAGCTCAAGAAACGCTCCTTCGTCCCGTCGGATCCGCCATGGCTGAATCCAAAAAAAGGTGGAGGGATGAGTCGAAGGAAGTCGGCGGCAGAGCCGCGACAGGGGAGGAGGAGATGAGCGAAGCAACGCAGTTTCTCATCTCATACGGCGGGCTGTTCCTGTTCCTCGTCGCTTTCGCGGAGGAGAGCGGCTTGCCGTTTCCCGCGGAGCCGTTCCTCCTGGCGGCGGGGGCACTGGCGTCCAGCGGAAAGTGCGGTCTGATCACTGCCGTCTGCTGGCCCGCGGCCGGATGTTTGGCGGCAGACGCGATTTGGTTTCACCTGGGACACCGCGGCAGTTCCCGCGTTCTCCGAATGTTCCCCCACCTGCATGCCGTGCGGGGCAGGCTTCAACAGGCGACGCTCACCGGCACGCTCTTGCACGGCGCCCGGATGCTCACGGCCGCAAAATTCCTGCCGTTCGGCTCGGTCGTGCCCCTCCATGCCGGCGCGATGGAGGTCGGCGCTTCGCGCTTCGTCCTCGTGGATGCTCTCGCCTCGGTCCTTTACGCCGCCGTGTATGTCTTCCTGGGATCCGCTTTCCATGGACAACTGGAGCAGTTGATGGGGCTCCTTCGGAAGCTCGGCACCGTTTCTTTTGTCCTGATCGCGATCCTTGCGGGAGCACACGTATCTCGCTGGTTCCTCAAACACCGCCCGAAGCGATAAGGGGATGGACCTCTTACACTATCACCTCGCCCAACCATTGGCCGACTCGATGTCCACCGCCTTCCGGCTTGCGCGCCGGAACGCAAGCCGCCGAGCAACATTTGGGGCCCCCTCAAATACCACGACTTGGCCAACTTCTGCGCCAAGCGCGGATTGGAGTTCTCGATGCGTGCCACCGCCGCACTTCGGGGGATGCGCCGGAGGCCCCCGCCTCGGGATCGTTCTGGATACAGGCTGAACTTGGTAAAGCAGCAACTGATCTATACAGGTCTCAATAGCCCCCTCCCACCTCCCACGGAAAACTGGACTCCGGCCCGGATCGCCAAAAAGCCGCGAGCTGGTGCATGTTCCCGACGTAGGCCGCGATTAGTTCAGCCTGTCGCCGCTCATAGAGCGAGATCATCGGCTGCGGATCGTACGCGCCGTGATCGGCCGCAAATTCCTCCAGCGCGCTCAGCAGAAGCCCGACGTCCCCGATGTGGCCCATCGACGCCTGATATTCATGCATGGCATCAAAGTGCGTGCCGGGGTAGCCCGGCAGGATGGGGTGGATGATCTCGACCATGTAGCGGAATCGCTTGAATGCCACCCGAACGCGGTGAATCGACGCGGGCGCCGCCGGGTCGACGCGCGCCTGGCGCCGGGACACCCTCTCGAAAACGTCGTCCATGGCGGCGAAGAGCCGCGCTGCCAATCCCGGGCCAAAGCCCCGGGCTCCCATCGCAGCCAAGGTGTTCGCGATCCGCCGAGAAACCTCGCCGACCTTGAAGTGGCGCACTCTGCGAGCCGCTGTCTTGAGCAAACGTCTCTCACGACCCTGCAAGTATTCTTCCAATGGTCCGAGCGCCGGCAGGATCCCCTTCCTTTCCTCAATCTCCGCGAGTATGACCTGAACGTCGCGCACATCTCCAAGTTCGTCGAGTTGGGCCTTCAGCGCCTCCCGCAATTTTTGCAGCCGCGGTCGCGGATCCAGTGCTCGCAACAGATCGATCAGAGCCAGCAGGCGACGTGTGGCCACCCGCAGGTCGTGCACCCCCGTCTCTGTGATCTCCCTCCTGCAGCGCGAGTGCCGCCTGCGATAATCATCGTGTCGGTCGTCGAGCGCATTGAGCAGCAGGTCTTGGGGGGTCATCGCATGGTCTCCACTCCGGTGCCGGAAACAGCTTATCCCCTGTCGGTCGGCCCCCGGCGGGAATCGAATCGGCCCGCGCGCCCAACGCCGCGATCTGGGCCTTTCCCACCCCGACCGGACGAAAACGGCAACGGGCGCCTCATGGACTCGATCCACATTCGTCTCATCACGCTCCCGGGACTGTCAGCCTGTAGCCAAAACCGCGGATCGTCTCGATGCACGCCCCCGATTCACCGAGCTTTCCCCGCAACCTCTGGACGTGGCTATCAACCGTGCGGGTGTCCACGGACGCCTGATAGTTCCACACCTCGGCCAGGAGACGCTCCCGCGTTTGCACCCGGTTGCACCGATCCATCAGCAGTCCCAGGAGCCTGAATTCGGTGCGCGTCAGCCGGAGTTCTCTCCCGCGGACAGTCACTTGATAGGATGAGCGGTCGAGCGTGATCTCGCCCACCTTCAGAATGTCTGGCCTCAGAGTCCGTCCCCGGGTCCGCTCCAAGACCTTTCCGATGCGCACCACGAGTTCCCGCGGGCTGAAGGGTTTTGTCACGTAATCATCGGCCCCCAGCTCGAGGCCCAGTATCCTGTCCGCTTCCTCGGCCTTGGCCGACAAGATGACCACCGGCATGGTCGCTGTCGCCCCGTCGCCTCGCAGTCGCCTGCAAACCTCGGTGCCCGGCATGTCCGGTAACATGATATCCAGAAGGACCAAGTCGGGTGCTTCGTCTATTGCCTTCCGTAAACATAGCGCACCCCCCTCTGCGGTCATGGTCTGATAGTCCGCCTTTCGGAGTGTGAAAACCAAAAGATCCCTCACATCCTGATCGTCCTCGGCTACGAGAATTCGTCCCACCATGGCCCGGCCTCCAGCGTATCCTTCCGTTTGTCGCCATCGTGAAGCTACAAGGCTCCCGCAACGAACGCGTGGCGCCAACGCAACAGAACTGTTACTTTTCTCGCGAGTGAACCCCCCGAATCGCGCCGTCAGCGCCGATCCGATCCTGGCCTCGCCCCCTAAACAGCAGTGGGCAATGTAAAATAGAATCGGCTTCCGGCCCCGACGACACTCTCCGCCCAGACCCGACCACCGTGCGCCTGGACGATGTGTTTGACGATCGATAGCCCCAGGCCGGTCCCTCCCAATTCCCGGCTGCGCGCCTTGCCCACGCGGTAGAATCGCTCGAAGATGCGCTCGAGATCCTCAGCGCCGATTCCAGGGCCATCGTCGGCGACACAGCACTCGATCTCATTGCCGTCCGCGCGGGCGGAGAGGATCACGTGCCCGCCCGCCTGCGTGTACTTGATCGCGTTGGCCAACAGGTTGATCAGCACCTGGTGAAGGCGTCTGCGGTCTCCACGCGCGGCCGGCAACTCGGTAGGCATCTCCAGCGTCACCGTCATGGCCTTCGCGCGCGCTTCTCGGCCGAGTTCCTCGACGACCGTCTCCGCGACATCGTCCAGCCGCACCAGCCCAGACTCCAACCGGGCCTGCTGTGACTCCAGCGCCGATATGCTCAGCAGGTCCTCGATCAGCGCCTCGAGCTGCCTCACGTTCTTCTGGATCGTCTGCTGGAAACGGCGCGCGATATCGGGTTCGGGCGGCGGCTCATCCAGCAAAGTCTCGATATAGCCGCGTATCACCGAAAGCGGCGTCCGCAGCTCGTGGCTGACATTCGCGACGAATTCCTTACGCAAGTTCTCAAGCTGTTTCAACCTCGTGATATCGTGCAGCACAACGACCGTGCCACCGTAGTCGCACAGGGCGGCGGCGTTGACCAGAAACGTGCGGTTCACGGGCGCGCCGAAGGTCATCTCCCCGCTCCCGGGGTCGGCCATCAGTTTCTCCCACTCGAAGTGCCGCAGCGCCTCGAAAGGCGTCTTGCCGACCGCGTCCTCGTTCAGGTGGAACTGCTCGCGCATCGCATTGTTCATCAGTCGGATCTTCCCGCCGGAATCAACGACCAATACCCCCTCCGACATGCTGGCCAAAACCGCGGCCAGCCCGGCCTTTTCTTCGCCAAGCTCGCGCAGGCGCCCTTCGAGCTGGGTGGCCATGTTATCGAGGGCCGTGGCCAACTCACCCAACTCGCCGGTTAGGCCGCGGGGCGCCCGGCGCGAGAAATCGCCGCGGGCGAAATCGCCGGCCACATCTCGCATCCGCGAGATCGGCTCGGTCACGCGCCTCGTCAACCAGTAGCTCACGGGGATGGCCGCGAGGCCGGCAACCAGGCACGCGATGGCGACTGTGTGACGGACGCGCCACGTCGTTGCCGCTATTTCGTCCAGTGGCTCCGCCACGCGCACGAAGCCCATCGGGGCCCGGACCGCGACGTAAGCGAGCCGCACCCCCACCGTGTCACTGAGGCGCTGCGCCCGCCCTACGCCGAGCCGCAAAGCCTCCTGAACCTCGGGCCGGAACAGGTGGTTCTCGATATGCGCCAGTTCATCCGGCCTCTTGTTCGACTCCGCCACAACGGTGCCGTCGGCGGCGATTACGGTGACGCGCAGGCCGGTCTCCTCGCGCAATCGATGAACGACCCCGTTGAGCTGTTCGCTGGGCACCGCGGCCAGCGCGGCCCTCACCAGCACAGCCTGACGGGTAAGGTCCGTTTCGATGCGCTGCCGGAGATACGGCGGCAGAACCACGTTCAGGGTCAAGCTGATGCCTACGATCAGCGCCGCCAGCAGGGCGGCCAAGGCCGCGAATGACCGCCTCTGGAGGGTGAACTTCACGCGTTGGGACACCGGTAACCAACGCCGCGCACGGTCTCCACGACGTCCGCCGATTCACCCAGCTTCGCGCGCAGTCGCCGCACATGCGTGTCCACCGTTCGGGTGTCAACGTCGGCCTCGTACGCCCAGACATCCCGAAGCAGCACCTCGCGCGATTGCACGCGCCCGCGACGTTCAAGCAGAATGGCCAATAGGTTGAACTCGGTGGCCGTCAGATCCAGGGGCCTCCCATTCGCAGTGGCGACGTGGCGGACTCTGTCCAAGACAATGTCGCCACGCCTCAAGACCTCCGCGCTCTCCATCCCACCGCGATTCGGCTGGAGCAGCTTCTTGACCCGAAGCACGACTTCCCGAGGGCTGAACGGCTTGGTGACATAATCGTCGGCGCCCAGCTCGAGCCCGAGGATTCGGTCCACCTCGTCGGCCCGCGCCGTCAGCATCAGCACCGGAATGTGCGCCGTCCGCGAATCGCCCTTGATCTTTTGGCAGACGGCGGTGCCTTCCATGCCCGGGAGCATCAGGTCGAGCATCACCAGCGCCGGCAGCCTGTCGCGCACCATGCCCAAGCCGACCGCGCCATCGCGCGCGGTGGCCGTTCTGTAGCCCGCTCGCTCGATGTGATGGACGAGCAGGGCGAGGACATCCGGTTCGTCCTCAATGATCAGTACCGTGTCAGACATAACACCGGCCGTCCCCCGCCGCGTTCACGTGGCGCGAACCATAACCGCTGCAAGAACTCATTGTCGTCTTGTTCTTCCATCTTTTTCGTAATGAATCGCATCGATTTGTTACGATTCTGTTTCGGGAATGTGACAACGCAGAAAACTCGCAGCCGACCCCACCGCACTCTTCCGGGGAGAACCGCTTCGCTTCGCGTTCGGCGATCCTGTTCATCAGGCGCCGACCTCCCGCTGCGAAGTTCGGGACCATTTCCTTGGCGTGGCTGACCTCCGGCGTGTTCTTAACGGCGCCCCCCACTTGGAAGGACTCGTGATCCTGAACGGCGCGCCACCCCAATTCGACCGCGCCCGTGATGGCCACCGGCACACTGCGGGAGCCGCACCATCACTGACCCGAACGGCCCGAGATTTCACCTATTTGTTTCGGTCGCGTCGCCCATCCGACAAATGGTGAGCCGATATTCCACCAAGCACAGCGCACAAGATGAAATCGTCGGTCCTACACATCTCCGTCACCAGTGGCGATGATCCTACCGTCAACCTCGACTTTACCGCACGCTTGACGGACCGGTTGCCGAATCTGATGCCCACGGCCCTGCGGAGAAGGCTGGACCACAGGGCCGTGGACCTGAGCTCTCTGGCGTCAGAGGCCCGCGCCCGCGACTATGCTCCCGGCGACATCCTCCGCTTCGTGGAAGGCGCTCAAGTGGTTCACGTCTGGCTGGAATGACCGCCACGACACTTCGCCGAACCTGGCCGGCGCCACGGGCCATCCACCAGCACTGCGTCTCACGGGCCTCTCAACATCAACCCCTTATGATCAGCCCAGACGAAAGCCGTGCCGCCATAAGGCCAAAGCGACTGCCCCTTGCCCACGTAATGCGCCGCAGGAGGTCGCTCATCGCCTGCCGGCATGCCCTCCTCCGCGCAGGGTACCATGGCCGAGACTGTAACACAATTGTGACATTGCGGTCACCGAATAGCCACCGGATGCGTATTAGTTGTGAATAGCGAGATGCTAGGCCCGCGAAGGCGGTGCGGATGCCGACGAGGGACGCAAAGTGATACGGTATAGAACAGGTTTCATATCGGACGTGCACCTCGGCACGAGGGGCAGCGACGCCTCTTCCCTTCTTGGTTTTCTCAAAGAGAACGAGTTCGAGACGCTGTACCTAGTGGGCGACATCATCGACGTGTGGGCCCTGCGCCGCGGCATCTATTGGCCCCAAGAACACAACGACGTCGTCCAAAAACTGCTCCGCAAGGCGCGCAAGGGAACTCGGCTGATTTACATACCTGGGAACCACGACGAGTTCGTGAATCACTTCCTTGGCACATTCGGCAACATCGCGATCCAAAAAAACGCCATCCACCACACCGCGGACGGCCGTCGAATACTCGTCATGCATGGACACGAGCTGGACGCGGTGGTCCAAGGAATGGGCTGGTTGGCGCACCTGGGGGACGTGGGTTACAAGACGCTGATGGAGTTGAACCGCGTTGTCGACGTAGCACGTCGACTGTTCGGATGGCCGTATTGGTCGCTCAGCGCCTACGTCAAACGCCAGGTCAAGAACGTGGTGAGCTTCATCGGGGATTTCGAGCGGGAGGTGGTGCGATACGCCAGACGGTACGATGTGGACGGCGTGCTCTGTGGGCACATCCACACCGCCGACGAAAGCGAGATCGGCGGGTTCACCTATTACAATTCGGGCGATTGGGTCGAGAGCCGCACGGCGATCGTGGAACATTTTGATGGGAGGCTGGAACTGCTGCGGTATCTGCACGTGGACGGCGCGGAGGCCGGGAAAGGCGCCCCCGCGAGTCCGCCACCCGCCCGGGCATCGTCGCCCGCATCCGGGTTGAGTCGCGGCGCGCGCGCGGGACCATTGCGCCGGAGGCGCAGGATCCCTTCGACCGACGTCCCGGCGGAAGCCAATAATTGATCTGCGAAAAAGAATAGAAGTAAAAACCCGACTGGAATCGCATGCCGAGGAAAGTGTGATGTCGTATGAACCCCATTATGAATGCTGGCCTGTGCGAACAAGAACCGAGCCACCACGTTTTTCTCCCGGCCAAATACACGCTCCGAATCTACGATAATGAAGCACCCGAAGCGCTCCTTTTGTATTTTCAGGCGACAACATCATTCCCACCAGTCCATGCGGGCGACGTGTTGCGAACGAGCGATTGGCCTCCCCGACTGAAGGGGCGGCCCGCCCACGTTGAGCGCGTGGAGTATTCTGTCTACAGCATGAACAATCAGGTCTGGTGCGAGACGCACGTGTTTTGCCGATTCCATCCCGGCGGCGAGGCTTGGCCAATCCCGGCAGTTTCCGATGAGGAAACCCGCGCAGGCCGTGGCCGCCAGTGACATCGGCGTCCCGAATTGATTCACCCGTTTGAATCCTCCGCATGTCGGCGCACAGATTCAAATCAGGACGCTGCCAACCATGACCCCATACCAAGCAAAAATCCGCCGACGTCCCCTGGCCCCCGACGCTCGCCCGAGCCGTCATCTCCCGCTGAGCACACATGGCCCAAAACCTCCGGCCCCTCGCCCAAGGCGTGCCAGGTTCTCCCCCATCGGGATCGGCGCCGCCGAATTCGGCTTCAGCAACATCCAGTCGCGCCGGCCGTGGCGGATGCCGCCGGACCGATGGATGACGTGCGCGGTCCTCTCGCTCCAGCACGCCATGTTGCTCCTGGGCCATCCGGTGGCCTTCGGCGATATCCAGCGTAGACGCCCGCTCTGGAAGCGCCCCTTCTGGGAGGGGATCGACGGCATCGCGCGGCTGGCCCGGTCCTTCGGCTTCCATCCTCAGAGAGTGCAGACCGCGTGCTTCGGCGAACTGCGGCAAGAGATCGACCGCGCCCTGACCGCCGGCATGCCGATCATCGTCGGGGTCGAGGACATCGACCATTGGGCCGTGCTGGCTGGGCGGAGCGGCCGCCACTACGTCAGTGTGGACTCCGCCGACTCACCCGCCTTCCGGGTCCGGTCCTGGCCGGAGATCCGGGAGTGGTACGGGCAGGAGGACGACGGCGACCGGTGGCTGGAGGCCATCGCCGTGGGGCCACGGAAGGATGGGGCCGTCGCATCTCTGGTGCCCGCCATACGCCGTTATGTTAGGATCCTCAATGGCCAAAAAACCCTCCGCGAACGCTGGGGAAAGTACCTTCACGCCCTGCTCAGCGCTGGATTCTTGGCGACCGGCAGGACAGACGGCGCACGATTCCTGCGGGGCCATTCGGAACAGATTGTGGAGGCCATGGCAGAGGGCGGCCTCCGCCGTGCCGCGGCCGCGCGGATCCTGGGCGATCTCCTGACCGTGGCGGCGGCCCACAGGCTCGGGGCGCCAGGGACCGATGCGGGCCGCGCCATCGGGAAGATCGCCCAGACTATTCTCCCCTGATCTCCCAACATGGACCACCGATGTCCCGGCCCCCATGTTCTGGTATCTGCATGAGACCTGTGTCCCCGCCGATTCGGCCTTTCACATCTTCCCGTCGTTGATTTCGGGTAAGGGCGAATCGGCCTTCGGGACAGCCCATTCGCGCCGGTGGCTTTGGAATCTGATAGCGCTCGACGCCGCGGTGCACCAACCGCGAGAACAGCTTCGCGAGCTTGTCGGCGGCATCGCGCGTGACCGCCTCCCGGTCGCTTTCGAACGATGGCTTCTTTCCGGCTAGGAACGCCAGCGGACCCCACCGGCGGGGCAGGTCGGCTAACGGCAGCTTGTCTTTCGGCGTGTCCAGGTCGGTCTCAAAGTCGTAGATCCAGAGCTCGTCGAAGTTGCAGAGGACGACGTACCGTGGGCGGTCAGGCACCAGCCGCGCCCATTAGTCGAAGGCTTGGCGGCAGTGCTTCTGGAGGGGCTCGGCACGCTTCTTCATTTCGATGAGCACGACCGGCTTCCAGACGAGGTCCGCGAAGGACGTGCCGCCCGAGGATTTGATGACGCGCTCCTCCAGCGTCGCCCCGGCCTCCTTGGTGCCGCCGTGGCCAAACGCCTAGAAGAGGTGCTCCAGGAAGATCTGCGCCTCGCTCTTCTCGTCGCCGTCGATGTGCTTCGCGCACAAGTCGGCGAAGACGCGGAGCCGCTCGGGATCGATGCCTTTGGCGCAAGAAGCGGGGGAGGTCGCGGTCATGGCCTGCAGCATGGCACGCGCGAACGATCAGATTAAGGAATTTCTGCCGCCACCCGGTTTCCCTGGATGCGTGATCGATCGAATGCCGCACCCCCATTGCACCCCCCGGAACCTTGGACTCCCGAAACCCGCCCAACCTACATTGGACCAACCACAGATGAACACCGATGAACACTGATGCGAAAACCCCAGATCCGCGTGCATCCGTGTCTGTCCGTGGTCCCCAACAAAAACGGATGGACAACCAAGTTTCCGTGAACGATGGCAAGGGGCATGGAACAGCCCACCCTCTTTGAGATGCCGGAGATGAGACTGCGCACGATCAAGGGCTACGATTTCGGCGAGGTCAGCTCGGCGATGCAGAAGGCGATCCGCAGGGGCGACGCGCGCCTGGCGGGCTACTGGGCGCACGAGCTATTCGCCAGCGGATTCGGCCCCTACGTCTGGCGGCGGCTGCTCACCATAAGCGCGGAGGACTGCTGGGGGATCATCACCGCCGAGGTCAAGGCGCTCCACGATGGCTACGTCGAGATCAACCGCAACGTCCCGGCCAAGAAGGCACGGGGGCGGATCTTCATCTCCAAGGCCGTAATCCTGCTCTGCCTGGCCAAGAAGAGCCGCGACGCCGACCACCTGCAAAACCTCGTGTACGACCGGGGGATCGGCGCGAGCGCCGAGGAGCTTGAGGCCGATCTCCAAGCGGCTGGCCGGGAGCCGATCCCCGACTACGCCTACGACTGCCACACGAAGAAGGGCCGCGGCCAGGGGAAGACCAAGGCCGATTTCTTCCGGTCCGAGCAGGCGGCGCTACGGCCCGCCGAGCAGGGACTCTTCGACGATCTCATCGAGCGGATCGTCGAGGACTGATCCCCCATCCCCACCCCTCCCCACGGCCCCATTCTGCCTAAACGGGCCACTTACAAAGTCTTCAGTTATCGGCCATCCGATAACTCGAAGGCCGTAAAACGCCGATAAACGAGGGCCGTCCCCCGGCCACTCAATAAGGGGGCATCACCCCCCATCGTGCCATCAACTTTCGCGCCAACGGAGTTATCCCGCGACAAATGGCCGACAAATTTGGTGCGCCAAAACGGATGGACTCACGCGGGCCGGCCGAACGAGGTTCAGGCCATGGAAACAACATTCTTCA
>JAKQKQ010000140.1 GCA_029560585.1 Verrucomicrobiota bacterium
CTTCGAGCCGGGAAGATACGAGCGAATCTTGTCCTCCGAAGGATCGGCCTGCAGCAACAGCTCCAGCGGGGCATCTGCAGTGGGGACTTCTTGAATGAGCAGCGACATGCGGAGTGTGAAACGACCCAGTTCAGGAACGCCGGGCGCCCTGACTCAGGCAGTTTTAGGAGACTGTCCTGATTACGGACACGGAGCGCAATCCATTCGCGCGCGTGCCACCCCACCCGCCCGACGACGGATCCCTCCGATTCGTGGCCATTCGTGCAGATTCGTGGATGGCCCGGGGGCTCGGCGCGCCGCGGGCGGCTCAAACGCCGGGGACCTTGGCGCGCTTAAACTCCACCTCAATCGCCGCGATCGAGAGTTTGATCTCGTGCACGCACATCGCCAGCGAGCCGATGAAGGCCGCCAGCGAACACACGAAGATCGCCTGCCCCCATCTCGGATAGTCGTGCACAATCGCCCCCATCGACAGTGCCGCCAGGATGATTGAGACCAGACCCAGCATCTGCATCTGCCGGATCAGATGCAGGCGCCGGCGGATGTTGATGAGCTGCACCTCCCAGTGCGGCTGCGGGGCCGACAGGTGCTCGCGCAGGATGGAGCGCGCGACTGCCGTGAGGCCGAGAAAGCGGTTGGTGTAGGCGAGAAACAGCAGGGAGATCGCCGGGAAGATGAGGGCGGGAACGGTCGGGTTGAGTGTCGTCTCAAGCATGGGGAAAACCTATCCGTAACGCCACGACCCGCGATGCGCGAAGCTGAAATTTCGCCGCAGTGTTTTTGAAGTTCGCCTTGGCGGCATGTTTTTCAACGCTCGCGGGGATGACCCTACCTCGCCGAATCACCCTACTACTCGGCTGGCTCCTGTGCCTGCTGCCGCTCTCCGCCCAACCCGCCGCCAACGTCCGCGAGCGCCTGCCATTCGACACCGGCTGGCGCTTCGCGTTTGGCCACCCAAGCGACCCGGCAAAAGATTTCAACCACGCCACCGGCTACTTCTCTTATCTCACAAAAACCGGCTTCGGCGACGGTGCCGCCGCCGCGAACTTCGACGACCGCGGCTGGCGCCAGCTCGACCTCCCGCACGACTGGGGCGTGGAGATGCCGTTCTCCGGACAGGCCGGGCACAGCCACGGCTACAAGGCCTTCGGGCCGCGTTTCCCCGAGACGAGCGTGGGCTGGTATCGGAAAACCTTTACCCTGCCCGCCGCCGATCAGGGCCGCCGCCTGCGCCTGGTCTTCGACGGCGTCTTCCGCGCCTCCCGAGTGTGGGTAAACGGATTCTACCTTGGTGAGGAGCCGAGCGGCTACCTCGGCTTCGGCTACGACATCACCGACTATGCCAACTTCGGCGGCGAAAACGTCGTCGCCGTGCGCGTGGACGTCTCCATGGAGGAAGGCTGGTTCTACGAGGGCGCCGGCATCTACCGCCACACCTGGCTCGAAAAAACCTCGCCCGTGCACGTGGCGCCCGACGGCACCTTCGTGCGCACCGAGGTGCGCGATGCCTCCGCGGAGATCGCCGCCACCGCCACCATCGAAAATTCCGGGCGCGAGCCCGCCTCCTTCATCGTCGAGCAGCAAATCCTCGCGCCCGACGGCCAGGTGCTCGCCACCACCACCAGCGCCACCCGCACCCTCGCCCCGCAGACCTCCTGCGACATCGACACCCGCCTCGACGTGAAGGCCCCGCGCCTGTGGTCCCTCGAAGATCCCGCCCTGCACACGCTCGTCACCCTCGTGCGCACCGGCCAGACCATCGTCGACCGCCACGAGACGCGCTTCGGCATCCGCACTCTGCGCTTCGATCCCGACCGCGGATTTTTCCTCAACAACAAACACGTCCTCCTCAAGGGCACCAACAACCACCAGGACCACGCCGGCGTCGGCGTCGCCCTGCCCGACGGCTTGCAGGATTTCCGCGTCCGCCAGCTCCTCGCCATGGGCAGCAACGCCTACCGTTGCTCGCATAATCCGCCCACGCCCGAGTTCCTCGAGGCCTGCGACCGCCTCGGCATGCTCGTCATCGACGAGACGCGCCTCATGGGCTCCAACCCGCTGCACCTCGACGCGCTCTCGCGCATGATCCGCCGCGACCGCAACCACCCGTCCGTCATCCTCTGGTCCGTCGGCAATGAAGAGTGGGCCATCGAGGGCAACGAAAAGGGCGCGCGCATCGCCGCCACCATGCAGACGCACGCGCGCCAGCTCGACCCCACGCGCCGCATCACCGCCGCCGTCAGCGGCGGCTGGGGCCAGGGCATCTCCACCGTGATCGACGTGATGGGTTATAACTACATCGACCACGGCAACACCGACGAGCAGCACGCCAAGTTTCCCCACCAGCCCGGCGTCGGCACCGAGGAGACGACCACACAGGGCACACGCGGCGTCTATTTCGACGACCTCGCGCTCGCCCACAGTGCGCCGGTGAAAAACGGCACCTCCGGCGGCAACGCCGAGCGCGGCTGGAAATACTACGCCGAGCGGCCCTACCTCGCCGGCCTCTTCTACTGGACCGGCTTCGACTACCGCGGCGAGCCCAACCCCTTCGGCT
>JAKQKQ010000154.1 GCA_029560585.1 Verrucomicrobiota bacterium
CGACGATCAGGCTCGCATCCGGGTGGAGGGGGAGGGGACGCTGTTCCGGCCGTATGACCCGATGGGGCCGATGGGCGAATCCGGGGCGTACCTGGAGGTGGGCGCCAATCCCAACCAGTACGTCAACCCTTACTACGGCGCACTGGGCACGGCGGTGGTGGAGCTGGCCGGGGGCGCGGCGATCGACGGGACCGTGATCCTTTACGACCGCGGGGTACTGAGGTTTGTCGATGGAGGTGGGCAGGTCACGGGTGGACTGACCATGACTGGCGGCACGGTTCGTGTCGAGGGGGCATCTATCGCGGAACTCGCCTACTTGGACAGCAATCCGGGTTCAGAGTTCTGGATCGATCCGAATGCCCGCGCGCGCTTCTCCGGCCTTGTGACAGGCTCGGCGGATTTCCGGGGTGGGGGAACCGTAGAATTCCTCGGTGGTCTCAGCCCGGGCAATAGCCCGGCGGCGATTTCCTTTGAGGGCGACGTCCTGCTTGGATCGAACAACGTGCTGACGCTGGAACTCGGGGGCTTGATCGCCGGCAGCGAGTACGACCAGCTGATCGTCGATGGCAACCTCGCTTTTGGTGGCACGATGGAGGTGTTGCTGATTGATCTGTTCGATCCGGCCGCGGGCGACGCTTTTCGCCTGTTACAGTTTGGTTCATCGAGCAACACCTTCGTTTCGATATCCCTGCCGAGCCTCGAGGGGGGGTTGACCTGGGATACCACCCGACTTTACAGCGAGGGCTGGCTCTCGGTGCTGGCGATCCCCGAGCCCCACCCCATTTTCGCCGCCATCGGTTTGCTGATCGGCGCATGGGCGCTGCGGCGGACGCGACGCCGTTGATGTCAGCTCGGGGGGTGCTCAGCTCGGGGGGTCAGCCCTGGAAACTTGAAAAATCGCCATCTGAACGCATCGCGTTCTGCGGCGGGTTTTCGGTCCAATCGCGCCGGTGGATCGACCGGATTCACGGCGCGCGTCTCCCCGGCCCGATGGCGGCACGCGAATCCTCGCGGTCTTGCTATCTGGAACTCAGGAAGCCAGGAACCGAGAGCCGTTCCCGGTTTCCCTGATCGATCACAGCGGCACCCATGGCAGCGCGCCATGACGCGACCCACGCATCAGGGGTCACGTCGAAACATCCGACAGACCGACTCGCGCCGCGGTCGCGTGTTTCGACTCTGGCCGGCCCCATTTTGCAGAATGTCGAGATGTGACCCCCTTGTGTGGCAAGCCGAGCCGTGAAGGCGGGTGGCGCCGCCACGAGTAGAGTGTTTGCCTCGGGGTCGGACCACAGGTTGCATTAAAATGGCAACGCATTGCATGGCAGGTGGCACGGGTTCTGGGGCGTCCGATGATCTTGATCAACGGTCTGCTAATGATCGAACCCCAGATCCTCGCCCTCGTGAAAGACCACGCCGATCTGTTCGACCCTCCGATTCCGGCCGTTGTACCAAAGCAGCCATTTCTGTCCGTCGAAGATGGCGCAGGGCTTGTAGCAGGCGTCATGATCCCATTTTTCGAACCCCGGCCGCACGATCGGATTGGACGGATGACGCTGCCAGTCGGTGATGCCATCTTTGCTGCGGGCGACGCCGATCTGTGCGTGATGGATGTCGCGGAAGCCGATGTAGAACATCAGGTGGTAGTCACCGCGTTTTTCGACCTGGCAGGCCGTCACGCGTTCCTTCTCCCATTCAATCGCCGGATCTCCAGTAAAGACAGGATTCGCCGCGTGCTTCATCCAGTTCAGTCCATCCTTGCTCGTCGCGTACCCGATGGCGTTGGGTTCATACTGTTCGCCGCCCGAATACCACATTCGGTACAGGTTTGCCGACTCATCCCAGATCACATGAGGACACATGACGGCGGCGTTCTCCCACGCTATCTGCGGCGATAGCACCGGCTTGTCGCTCATGCGCTTCCAGTTGATGCCGTCGGGGCTCGTGGCATAGCCGATCCAGGAATGATCCTTCGCCTGACCAGTGTACCACATGTGATAGCCATCCGGACGCTTCAGCACCACGGGCCGGTTGATGGTGCTCTCCCAGCCGTTTTCTGGTCTCGGGCCCAGCACAATCTGCGGCGGGCCGCTCCAGTGCACCCCATCATTGCTCTCCACCAGGGCCACGGACTTTTCGGGCCGCCAGGACAGCCACATGCGGTACTTGTCGTTCTCGTGCAGCACGGAGATGTCAAAACAGGTCCCGTATTGCCCACCCATGACAGGATTGCCCTCGAATTTCTTCCAGCCAGCCGATGTCTCTGGAGCGGTGACCGCAGGCGCTGCCGATAGCTGTCCGGTCACCCGTGAGAGATTCGCCACCGCCGCTATTTCCTTTCCGTCGCTGAAAATGTGGAGGCCCTTGCCTTTGCCGTAGCGCTGGCCGCTCTTGTCAAAGAGGATGGTCAGCCAGTGCCCGTGATAACGGATCCGGTCGAGGCAGAAGTAATCCCACGCGGCTTCCGGCACTAGAGGGTTGACCTCGACCGTGTCGTCGGAGCGCGGTCGAAGGCCGATCAGACCGCTGATTACGAGGTCGCAGAAGGTGGAGTGATTGTAATCCTTGCCCCGTTCCTCGCCGCCTTTGCGGGAATCCCACGTGCCGTTCTTCGAGGTCTTCAGCCGTGTCCGCGAGATCCAATCGCCGGTGGCCGGGTTGAGGTTTTCGTCGATCCACGGCACGACACGGCCATCCGGTTGCTTCAGATGATGTGACTTTGTGTAGATCTTCAGCAGGGCGAGGTAGTCTTGCTTCGTGACTATTGTCTGGTCGCAGTGGTTCAGGAGGTTTGCCAATCCTGTCAGCGTGATGGCGGTCGCGAATGGCCAGCTCGGGCCGTTCCATTGGCACTCGTGGCCTTCGTACGAGACGGAATATCTTGGGTGGCGCTGTTCTGCCGTTGTGGGACCGAATGGCGCGTAGAACCCCTGCGGGTCCATGATCTGTCTCCACGCGACCGATTTGTCGGGGTCCGGCAGGTTGAAATACCACGGGGTGTAGCCGTGAAGCTCGCGGACATCGGACAACTTCGTGCCTTCACCTCGCGGCAGCACTTTGAAGAACTTGGCGTCGGGGTCCCAGAGCTTGTCCTGCACGAGCTGCTTGATCTCGGCCGCCTTCGCGCGGAACCGGGCAGCGACATCCGCCTGGCCTGCGCGTTCCGCGATCTGCGCGATCGCGAGCGCATCGCCAAACATGTAGCTGTTGATCGTTGCGCGGTAACCCTGATGCTTGGGATGCAGCCCCCCACTGATCGAGACCTCCATGCCGTCGCGATCGTCCACCTGCCAGAAAAGCCCATTCGCGTCGCGGTGGTCGGTTTCCCAGGCTTCAAAATTCCGAATCAGGTCGGGCAACAGTTCTTTGGCGAGCCGCTCATCGCCGGTGACGAGCGTGCGCGCCCAGATTGAATCGGCGGCCCAGAAACTGTAGCTGCGGACACTGCCGCCCTTGCGGAACCAGAATACCGCGTAATCATCGAGGAATTTGGGATCCGCGAGCCATCGCCCTTCGTGAAGGTGATGACCGGTTGGACAATTGATCGTATTGTGTTTGCCTGCCCACCCGACCTTCGGGAGGAACTCCGTGATCACCCAGCCATCCGGTGTCTGCTTGATGTGTTTCCGGAACGTCCACCACCGGAAATAGTAGATCTCCTCCAACTCCTTGTCCGGGCAGTCCAACAATGGAATGTTCGCCCTCAGGAATTCCCACGCCTGCGAGTTTGGGAAATGCTGGGTGTAGAGTTCGTTGTCGTGCTGATTGAAATCATCGATGTAGTGCCGGAAGCTGTCGCCTTTCAGCACGAACGTGTCCTGCGCCGGCAGAACGGACCCGCACAAGATGAACCCTGCGGCACAGAATGCGATTTGCATTCCCATCATCAGCGCATGGCCGCGGGTGTAAAGGTGAATATGGCTCTTCATCGCGATGGCTCTCTTTGTTCGGTTTGATCGGCGGGAGTAACAAGGTTAACCCGTGTCACGATGTGCCTCTGCTGAAAACAATCTGTTCGTTTTCGGAGTCACAAAGAAGCGCAAAATGCGGTCCTTGTGGAAGAACATGCCGCAGCAGGGGCCACATCGAAACGTTCAACAGATCGGCTCGCGCCGCGGTCGCTCGTTTCGATTCTGGCTGGCCCCATTTTGCAGAATGTCGAATGTCGAGATGTGACCCTCTTGTGTGGTGATGACCCTCTTGTGTGGTGACCCTCTTGTGTGGAGCTCTTGTGTGGACTCTTGTGTGGACTCTTGTGTGGAGTGTTCAGATGACCCCAGGTCCGTCAGAAGAGGGAATCTACTGGATGGCGTCCGGGCGCGGGTTCATTTCGTCGATCTGTAGCTGCGGATCATCGCCTCACACATGTGCACGAAGTTGGTGTTGCCCTCGGCCTCCGCCTGTTTCCGCAGCTCCTCCCACGCGGCGATCCCCCGCCCTTCGGGTTTGGCACGTGTCGGGACGGCGCCCGATCGGAATTTGTGGAAGGCCTTGTCTGTCGCGAAGCTTTGGCGGCCCTGCGGTGCTCTCGGGCCGAGGACCGGAGGGCGGCCACGGAAGGGCCCCGCAAAGCTGATCGGGCTTCTCACCATCCGGAACAGGGCCAGGCAACTGCTCAAGCCGACGAGTCGGTCGAAGTAATCGATGAACTTGCGTGCGCTGTTGGCCGCCACCACGCCCTGCTTGGCCTGGTAACAGAAGGCCAGCGAAACGAACCTGTCCCTGGCGCTCTTGACGTGCGATTGGAGACGAAACCAGTCGCAGTCCACCAACATGTCCTGGTTGTCCCAAGGCAGGACGGGGCCGTGGATCACGACCTCGTGGGTGAAGGCCAGCGGAAACCTAATCTGAAAGGGGTGTCGGCGCGGCGGGGTGGTCGGGGGGCACGCCAGGAACCTGTTGAGCCAGCGGGCGCAGTAGCGGAATACCTTCAGGTTGTTCTCCCTGTCCGTTGACACACCGGAGCACAGGAATCGGCCCTCCACCATGACGTGGTTATGGTCCCGATCATCCTCCACCCGCAGCGGGGTCTTTGGGTCCCTCTCGACCTCCCTGAAGAAACTCTGCAGCTCCCGCGCCTCACTTTCGGCAAACTGGTCCCGGCCGATGCGGAGCAAGGTCGCCCGGAGTAGATCGGCCTCCGAGCCGGTCGCCTCGAGGCACATGTCCATGTGGTTTCGCGTTGAAAGCGGGTCGATGTAGAAATTCTCCCGCAGGTGCCACCGCGACCCGGCCGCGGCCGCGTGGGGGATCGGCATGAGATCCCGTGCCTCCCCGGAGACACACAGCCCGAGCCCGTAGTCGGGCAGGCACTGGCTGAAGGCATCGCCACCGGCGCCCAGGGCGGTGGCATCGGCGAAGAATCGGTTGCCGTCGAGCACGTAGGTGACGATGGCGTGATTGAAACACGACAGGCCCGGCAGGAATTCGGCCACCCCGTGGCGATACTGGCTGCTGACCAGCACGGGTTGGGCCTCCACCCCGAGAGACCGCAGCAACACGCATAGGAGGAGTGACTTGTCCTTGCAGTCGCCGTAACGGCGCCTGATGACCTCGCGGGGCGAGGTCGGCAGGATGCCGCCCAGTCCTGTGGTCATGGCCATGTAGCGGATGTCGTCCTGGACGAATCTCAGGAGCCTGAGGATCCTCCCCGGCAGATCCTCTCCCAACCCCGCCGGGTCCACCTCATCGGCGCTCACAGGGTCCGGGGCGACTGCAGTCCAATTCTCGTCGAGCAGTCGGGCGACCTCCGCCCAGTCCGAGTAGGCGGACAGGTTGGCGATCGGGAGGACGGGCTGCCAGGGGGGGACGCCATCCTCGGACTGGAGTTTCTCGTGGCGCGAGCCGGACCAAACGAAGACGAACTCGCCCTCGGACTCCGACGCCTCGTATGGGGTCGCATTCTCGCCGATTGTCTTGAAATAAGGCAACGGCCCCTTGGGAATGCGCACCGTGACATACCACGCGGCGGTCCGGAGTGGCCGGTCCACGGCGAAGGCTATCTCCGATTTTTCGCCGGGCAGCCGGTTGTGCGTTCTTCTGGAAAAGGAGACATCCAGGGCGTCGCCGGACCTGACGTCATCGAGGATCAGGACCGCGGATACCCTTCCGTGGATGATTTGGGACTCGAGCGCGTCCTCGCGCTGGCGGAACAGGAAACGCCCGGGGTCCACGTAGCTCCGAGAGACCCCTTGGCGCCAGAGGCGCACGTCGTGGACGATCAGCGCTTCTTTCTCCGGATCGAAATCGATGACAACATGGGAGAGATTTTGGACGGCATCGGCGGTATTGAGCCGTTCGACATTCCGGGTGAAGGTGACCGCTCGGTCCGGGGCGTGCACGGTATCGGAGAGGAGGATGTCGACGTGGCTGTCGGAATCTTGAGGGAAATCCCAGGGGATCTCTCGCTCGGACACCCAGTCTGGAGCCGGGCCGATGGAAAAAGAGTCGCTCCAGTTGGCGTGAGGGGTGGTTGGCAGCGCTGGGGTCTTGCCGGCGTCGGGAATCGCAGGCTCCATGTCGGGCACGCGGTCGATCATGTGCAGTCATCTGGAATTCCGCAAGAATCGGGTAGGGTGCGCCAAGACGCGCAGGCATCGCCAGACCCGGAGACCGGGCAGCGACCGGGGTCTCGCATGAACATTCTGCATCATGGGTCACATCGAAACATCCAAGAGATCGGATCGCGCCGCGGTCGCGTGTTTCGATTCTGACCGGTCACATTTTTCAGAATGTCGAATGTCGAGATGTGACCCTCTTGTGGGGCGAGAATGTCGAGATGTGACCCTCTTGTGGGGCAGAAAATGGGGTGTAGGAGCGCGCTTGCGCGCGATTCGAATCGCCTGCAAGCAGGCTCCCACGATTCGATGTCTGAATTTTCGAGTCAGACATGATGCCCGCGCGGCGGGCACCACCGGGGAGGAAAATCAGTGGCGAAGCCGATCGCCAGAGGCGATTTTACGAACATTCCGGCTTCGGCCCCCGCTCGGCCGCCGCCGAAGGGCGCAAGCCCTTCGCTGCCGATCGATACACCCTCTTTTCGAGTCAGCCCACTGATTTCGGTGGTTTCAGCGCAGCCGCGGATATGGACCGCGGAGTCCTTCCTGCCTTTCTGAGTTCCACATTCAAGCCCGCACAAACCCGGCTTTCGAGACCCGGTGTTTCGCATCCTGAATCCGGAACTCAGGAGATCAGGAGAGCCCTCGCCAAAAAGCGAGCGCACACAGATTCGTGTTCATTCGTGCCCATTCGTGGTTAACAGGGTTGGACTCGTGGCCTCGGTGTTCTCGCGTGCGGGGGGTTGAGAATTGGGGGCGGAGGCCGCAGCATGGGGCCATGACCGCCAAACGGATTCTCGCCGCGGCGCTGCTTGCGGCGCCGGCTGTTCTCTCGGTTGGCGCCACTCCGGTCTCGACGCCCACGCGCCCGAACATCGTCTTTATTCTGGCGGACGATTTGGGCTGGGCCGATCTGCCCATGTATGGCAACCGGTTCAACGAGGCGCCGAACCTGACCCGCCTGGCCGAGGAAGGGATTCGCTTCACCGATGCCTATGCGGCCGCCCCCGTCTGTTCCCCGACGCGCGCGAGCATCATGTCGGGTCAGTATCCGGCACGAGTCGGTGTCTTTGAATGGATCCCGGGCCATTGGAGGCCGTATGAGAAAGTCACGGTTCCCAGCAATCGGACGCAGTATCTGCCCACCGAGGTCGTGACGATCGCCGAGGCGCTGAAGGCGGCGGGCTATGCGACGGCGTTCTTTGGGAAATGGCATCTCGGCTATCAGAAGGATCACCATCCCTCCAGGCAGGGTTTTGATGAGGCGAACGTCGCCCAGGGCTATTACAACGTGCGATTCGATCCGCCGCGGAACGATTCCGCCGATAAGATCATGGCCGAGCGGTTGGCCGACTTCGGCATTGATTTCATCGACCGCAACAAGGCGAGGCCATTTTTCCTGTTTCTGTCGCATTGGGACGTGCATGTGCAATTCGATGCCGAACAGGTGCGGATCGACAAGTTCCTGAAGAAGTCCGCCGTCGCGGGATATCCCTGCCACGCGATCTATGCGGCGATGATAGAGCAATTGGATCATAGCGTGGGGCGCGTGGTGGATAAACTGGATGCCCTGGGGCTGCGGGATAACACGCTGGTGGTCTTCTTTTCTGACAACGGAGGGCAGATCAGCAACGACCGCTATCCCGGGGTCCAGGAGGCGAAGATGCCGGTGGCGGTGCCCTCCAGACAGGGGATCTATCGCGGTAAACCGCTGGCCTATATCGCGACCTCGAACGCGCCGCTGCGGGGAGAGAAGGGCATGCTCTATGAGGGCGGCATCCGCGAGCCCCTGATCATGAACTGGCCCGGTCGCATCAAGCCGGGAAACCTCTGCCAGACGCCCGTGACCAGCGTGGATTTCTATCCGACGTTTCTGGAACTGGCGGACGCGAAAAAACCGGAAGGCCAGGTGCTGGATGGGAAGTCGATTCTACCCGAGATGCTCAACGGCCAAGGCGCCCCGGACCGGGCGCTCTATTGGCACTATCCGGTCTACCACCATCATGTCCCCGCCGCAGCTATCCGGAAGGAGGCATGGAAACTTGTGCAGAACTTGGTCTCGGGAGACCTCGAGCTCTATCAACTTACGACCGACATCGGCGAGACGACTGACCTGTCGGGGGTCTTCCCCGAGAAGGCGAACGAGCTCCATGGGTTGCTGAAACAATGGCAGGCGGAAGTGAAGGCGGAGTTTCCCCAGCCGAACCCGGCATTCGATGAGAAGCGACGATTCGAATGGGACAGGCATCCCCGGCCGAAATAACGAATCGCGTTTCAAGTCTCAGGTTTCAAGTTTCGAGGTGGCTCGTGGATTCGTGTCCATTCGTGGTTCCATCCCCACAACCCAACCACGAAGAGCGCGAAGGGCGCGAAAGGGCTTCGCTCTGTAGTTTCTGTATCGTTCCATCTCGACCTTGGGATGGCCGTCCGCTACGGAATCGTCATGGCCGAATCGAAGCTATCGCGCCGCACGTTCATCCGCGGCTTTGCGGTCGGCACCGCGGGCGCCTTGGCCGCGCCTGCGATCATCCCTTCGTCCGCCCTGGGCGCGCCGGGGCAACCGGTTCCGTCCGATCGTCTGGCCATCGGGATGATCGGCATGGGCAAGATGATGTGGGGTCATCTCAACAATCTGCTCGGTCGCACGGAGGTGCAGGTCGCGGCGTTGTGCGATGTCGAGAGCGAACGTCTTGAGCGCTGCGCCCGGCGCGTGAAAGAGACCTACAGTGGCCGGTTCGGGGCCGACTACGCCGGCTGCCCGACCTATCGCGATTTTCGGGAGTTGATCGCGCGGCCCGACCTCGACGCGGTCGTCGTGGCCACGCCAACCCACTGGCACGCCATCGTGTCGGTGGAGGCCATGAAGGCGGGCAAGGACGTGTACTGCGAGAAACCGCTGGCATTGACCATCGCGGAGGCCCAGGCGGTCGCCGCCGCCGCGCGACGCTATGACCGGGTCTTCCAGGTCGGCAGCCAACAGCGCTCCGACGTCAAATTCCGGTTCGCGTGCGAGCTGGTGCGCAACGGCGCCATCGGCAAGCTGAAGGTCGTCCACGTCAATGTCGGCGGCCCGGCCACGGCGTGCCACCTTCCCGCCCAGCCGACCCCCGCCACGCTCGACTGGAACCTCTGGCTCGGACCTTCGCCCTACCGGCCATACAACGCCGAGATCTGTCCCCTCGACAACTATGCGGTCTTTCCGAACTGGCGGCGTTATCGCGACTATTGCAATGGTGGCCTCTACGACTTCGGCGCCCACCATTTCGACATCGCCCAGTGGGGACTCGGCATGGACGGCAGCGGCCCCGTCCAGATCATCCCTCCCGACCAGGGCGAGCACCCGCTGCTGACCTTCATCTATGCCGACGGCACGCCCATGACGCATGGCGGCGCCAGCGGCCAGGCCTCCATCGAATTCGTCGGCGAGCGCGGCACCGTCGCCGTTAGCCGCAGTTCTTTAACCACCGAGCCCGCCGATCTCCTAAAGATGAAGTGGGGACCCCGCGACATCAGGCTCTACGAGAGCCGGGACCACATGGCCAACTGGCTCGAGGGCATCCGCACGCGGCGCCCCTGCATCTGCACCGCCGACATTGGCGCCAGCACGCTGACCGTCTGCAGCCTCGCCGGGATCGCCTATCGCCTCAGACGCTCGCTCGCCTGGGACCCCGCCACATCGCGCTTCACCAATGACCCGACCGCCGACCGCCTCCTGGAGCGACCCTTGCGCGCGCCCTGGGCGCTCACCATCTGACATCGCCCGATGTGAAAGGGTATCCCATCATGATCGCCGCACGCACGGGCATCCTGCCCATCGTTCTCACGCTGCCCCTCTTCGCCAACCTCCCCGCCGCGGAACTCAAGCCGCCCACGGCCGATGAGATCGCGCGCATGGAGAGCGCCTCACCCGCCAGGCCGACGGCCAAGCCGACACGCCCGCGCAAACTGCTGATCGTTACGCAATGCGAGGGCTTTCCCCATTCGTCGATCCCTTTTGCCGCGAAGGCCCTCGAGATCATGGGACGCAAGACCGGCGCATTCGATGCCACTGTCGTCGAGGACCTCTCCATTTTGGAACGCCCCGAATTCGATGCCTTCGACGCCATCGCGATGGATAACACGACGCTGCGCCTGCCGCTGCTCCCGCTCGATGTGCGGGGCATGGATGCCGCGCAGAAGTCGGATGCCGATGCCCGCGACGGCCGCGCACGCCAGCGATTCCTCGACTTCGTCCGCAATGGCAAAGGCCTCGTCGGAATCCACGCCGCCACGGATTGCCTCTCCGATTGGGCCGAGTACGGCGAGCTGATCGGTGGCTACTTCGATGGCCACCCATGGAGCGAGAACGTCCGCGTCAAACTCGATGATCCGGGCCATCCGCTGCTCGCCGCGTTCAATGGCCAGCCGTTCGATGTTGCCGACGAGATCTACCAATTTCGCGCACCGTATTCGCGCGAGAAATTGCGCGTCCTGCTGAGCCTCGACGTGGGCGCCATCGACATGTCCAAGCAGGGCATCAAACGACAGGATAAGGACTTCGCCGTCGCCTGGATTCATGAATATGGAAAAGGGCGCGTCTTCTACTTCTCGCTCGGCCATCGCCACGAGGTCTTTTGGAATGCCCCCATTCTCCGGTGCTATCTCGACGGAATCCAGTACGCCCTCGGCGATCTCGCGGCCGACGCGAAACCGAGCACGAACCTCAGCCGGGAAGAAATCGATCGCTCGCGTTCGACCGGCATCGCCGCCGGCCTCCAGAACATGCTCCGCGACCTTTCCTCCTATTATACGCTCGATCAAGGTCCCGGCCTCCCCGATCAACTCGAGCGCCTGGTCAGCGATACGCTCGCCCCCGGCGCCGCCGCGCAGCGGACCGCCCTCGCCGACGGCCTGGCCACTATTGCCGCCAACCCCCGCGCCACGCCCGACGCCCGCGCCCTCGCATGCCGCCACCTCGCCCTGATCGGGACCGAACATGTCGTGCCCACCCTCGCCCCACTGCTCACCGACGGTGCCATGGCCGACTGGGCCCGCCACGCGCTCACCGGCATCCGCGGACCCGCCGCCGACAGCGCCCTGATCGCGGCGCTGCCCCGCGCATCCGGACCCAACCGCGTCGGGATCGTGGGACTGCTCGGTGCACGCCGCGTCGCCGACGCAATCCCCGCCCTCGCCAGCCTTCTCGGCGGGGGGGATGACACGGCCATCGCCGTCGCCGCCGCCGAAGCCCTCGGTCACATCGGCGGCAGCGCGGCGGAGAGCGCGTTGACCAAAGTCCGCGCCGGTAACCGCCCACCCGCGGTCAACGCCGCCATCGATCGCGCGCTGCTCGAAATCGCGGAGACCGCCCGCTCGAGCGGCGATCGGGCCTCCGCGACACAGGCCTATGCGCGGCTCTCGGCGGACGAGACCGTAGCCGCCCATATCCGCGCGGCCGCCTTCTACGGCGCCACGATGTTGAAGGGAGAATCCGGAGCCACCGACGCGGTCAAATCCCTCAGGGGCGATAACGTCGAACGGGCACGGGCCGCCGCCCGACTGGTCACCGATCTTCCCGGCCAGGCCATCGCCCAGGCGACTGCCGACGCATTGCCCACCCTTCAACCCGTCAGCCAAAACCTCGCCATCGATGCGCTCGCGAAACGCGGCGAGCGCTCTGCGCTTCCCGCGGTGATGTCGCTGCTCGCCGCCCAGGACGGCAGCGTCCGCCTCGCGGCCTTGCGCGCGATCGGGCGCCTCGGCGATGCCAGCACCGTCGAGCGGGTCGTCGCCGTCGCCTCGGATGAAGCCCGCGATCGCGCGGAGCGCGATGCCGCGCGCGAGACGCTCGCCTCGATGAACGGCCCCGGCATCGATGAGGCCCTCATCGCGCGCATGCAGACGGCGAAGGGAAGCGCCAGGTCGGAGTACGCCAAGGCGCTCGGCACGCGCAAGGCGCGCGTGGCTTTCCCGGCACTCATCGCGGCCGCGCGTGACAGCGACGCCGCGCTGGCGCGCGAAGCCCGCAAAGCCCTCGGCCAACTCGCGCAACCCGCCGACCTCGGGGCGCTCGTGGCCCTGCTCGTCGATGCCCCGGACGCGGCCGCCATCGACCAGATCCAGGCGATCATCGTCGCGACGGCCCAACAGGCCGACACCGCCCAGTTGAAGACCGCTGCCATCTTGACCGCACTCGCGGGTCACCCCAGCGACAACGCTCGCGGCGGACTCCTTACCGCGCTCGGCAAGATAGGGGACCCGACCGGTCAGCCCTCCCTCATCTCGGCGCTCGGCGACGCCAACGCCTCAATCCGGCGCGCCGCCATCAAGGCCCTCGCCGACTCATGGCCCGACGCCGCCCCCATCCTTGCGCTGCGCGATGCCAGCCGCAACGACGCCGACGAGGGGAACCGCGTCCTGGCGTTGCGCGGCTACGCGCGCATGCTCGCCATGCCGAGCCAACGCCCCATGAGAGAGACGCTCGATCTCTACCGCGAGGCGCTCGATCTCGCGAAGGGAAAGCAGGAGAAGTGCGCCCTCATCGCGGGCCTCGGGAAGCTCGCCCACCCCGACGCGCTCGAGTTCGTGAAGCCGTACTTCAACGATCCCGACGCCCGCACGGAGGCCTTCGTCGCCGCCCTCGCCATCACCGATGGCCTCGCCGGCGGTGGCATGGTCCTGACCGCCAGCCTCGGGCATGGCTCGGAACGCAACGCCATCGACGGCTCGGACAAGACCCGCTGGACCACCGGCAAACACATGGCCGGCGGCGAGTGGTTCATGATTGACCTCGGCTACGAGACCGAACTCCGCGAACTCTTCCTCGACGCCGGCCCCACGGGCGCCGATCAACCGCGCGGATATGAGATCTATTTCTCCCTCGATGGCAAGTCCTGGGGAAAACCGGTCGCCACGGGCGGCGATCCCGGCAAGAAAGCCTTCACCATCGCCATCCCCCCAACGTACGGACGCTTCATAAAGATCGTGCAGACCGGCCAGGCCGGACTCTTCTGGTCGATCAACGAACTGCGCGTGAACGGCCTGCCCGACCACCGCGCCGCCACACCGCTCGACCGAACGGGCTGGACGCTCTCCGCCTCGCGCTCCGGCGGCGGCAGTCCCCCCGAGAACGCCATCGGTGGCAACAGCGAAAAACGCTGGGGCACCGGCGGCCCCATGCGCCCCGACGACTGGTTCATGGTGGACCTCGGTGCCGAGCACGTCATCCACGCGGTCGTCATGGACGCCGCCAAGTCCGGCAACGATTATCCCCGCGAATATCGCATCGAGACCTCGCTCGACGGCCAGAGTTGGGTCGGGCCCGTCGGCGCCGGCAAGGGCACCAAGGCCCTCACCACCGCGCGCTGCCTTCCCACACGCGCCCGCTACGTGAAGATCCAACAGACCGGTTCCCACGACTTTAACTGGTGGTCCATCCACGATCTCCAGATCCTCGGGGAATAACGCAGCCGAATGCGTGAGCGTTTGGCCCGCACCGCCAGAAGGTCGGCGCCCAATCGCCGCAGGTGATCGGCACCATTCCACCGGCGCGGAAAACCGAGCGTAGGAGCGCGCTTGCGCGCGATTTGCGCGTGGGATCGCCTGCGAGCAGGCTCCCACGCCCTGAATTTTCGAGTCAGCGCCGCCCCCGGCGCGCGCGGGGCGGGCCGTTTTGGTATCGGGCGGAACGCCGGCTCCGCCGGCCGCGGAAAGCGGCGGCGTCGCCGCCGCACTCCAAAACGCGAGGGGCAGGAGTTTTTGGAGTGCGGCGCGCAAACGCACCGCTTTGGCCGTTGGTCCCACACAGGCAAGGCGGTGGCGCCGCCCCGATCATCCCATGCCCCGTGCGGCGGGGCACCACCAGGGAAGAAAACCGGACGCAGGAGCGCGCTTGCGCGCGATTCGCGCATGGGATCGCCTGCAAGCAGGCTCCCACGCCCCGGATTTTCGAGTCAGGCAGGACGAATCTGTATCGGTGCCTTGTTTTTGCTGGGCCTTTTTGAGACATTCATGCCCAGCGCCGCTTTTGAGGCGGCCGGCATCAAAACCTATCCCTGGTGCGTCATGAAATATTCCCAATCGTTCGACAGGCCCGGCCGTCGGGCATTCCTCAAGCGTGCCGCTCTCGCGGGTACGGGGTTGATCGCCGCCCCGTTGATCCTGCCTTCGCGGTTATTAGGAGATGCGGCCCCGAGCAAGCGGCTCAACATCGCCGCCATCGGGACAGGAGGGCGTTGCCGCGCGCTGATCACGGAGATCCTGCGCCAGGGCGAAAATCTGGTGGCGATGTGCGACGTGGATAAACGGCAGTTCGACCCGATGCGAAAGGCCATGGCCGGTGTGACAGATGGCGCGGACGAGGTGATGGCCAAGGTCAGGATCTACGAGGACTACCGCAAGATGCTCGACGAGGAGAAAACGCTCGATGCCGTGGTCATCGCGATCGGGTCGCGCTGGCATGCGCCGATTTCCGTTCGTGTGATGAAGGCGGGCAAGCACGTCTATTGCGAGAAGCCGCTGGTGCGCACCATCACCGAGGCCCGGGAACTGATGGATCTGGCGCCGCGGTGCAAAGTTGCCACGCAACTGGGCACCCAGGGCACGAGCAGCAAGTCGTTCCGCCGTTCCGCGGAGGTCATCCGGGCGGGCGTGCTCGGCCAGATCGAGCAAGTCTATCTCTGGTCGGACTACTGCGGCAAATTTCCGCCTAGTCAGGATCGTCCGTCGGGCGAAGACCCGGTCCCCGATGGATTGAACTGGGATTTCTGGCTGGGGCCTGTGCTATGGCGGCCGTTCAAGGCGGGTGCCTATATGCCGGGTTGTATTAAGGCGCAGAACTGGCTCGATTTCTGCAACGGCATGCTGTCGGGCCAGGGCTGCCACACTTTCCAGTTGCCAGTCCGCGCGCTGAAGCTCGGTCCACCCGTCCGCGTCACCGCCGAGCTTCCCGAACCGGTCAAGGAAACCTATGTCTCGCGCGGCTGCTTCCAGTTCGAATTTCCGGCGCGCGAGGGGCTGGCGCCCGTCACAGTCTGGTGGGGCGACGGCGGCAAGTACCCGCCCGAAGAGATCACTGACTCCGTCAAGCAATGCCGCGGCACGCTGCCGACCACCGGTTGCCTTTTTATCGGACGGCGCGGCCAGCTTTATACCGACGGCTGGGGTGTCTCCGGCATCATGAAACTCGAGGGCGACGAGCGGTGGCGAGGCGTGTTGGATCACGACGCTGTCAAGACGTTGCCGCTCAGCGTGCCGCGCCTAACCAATGACAACCACATACAGGAGTGGTTCCAGGCGTGCAAGGGTGGACCGGCCACCTACAACGGCTTCGAGATCGGGGCGCGCGTATGCGAGGCGTATCTGCCGGGCATTTTATCATTGCGCCTGGGTCGGCCCATCGAATGGGACGCCGCGGCCATGAGGGTCAGGGGCGCGCCAGAGGCCGACCGCTGGATCCAGAATTCGTATCGGATGAAATGGTTGAGTTAAGGCAGGGCGATGAGTATCAGGTTTCAAGGCTTGGATCCAACCACGAAGGACACGAAGCGAACGAAGGTTGACGATCCCTTGAATCCGGCTTCGTGGCCTTCGTTTTCTTCGTGGTTCACGTTGATGATGGTGGCTCGACTGAAGGGGCATTCGGGCTAAGGTTTGGATCATAGGAGGGCGATGATGAGACATGCATTGCGGCTGATGGTGTTGTGGTGCCTTGCCGTGGGAGCGGCCCACGGTGAGTGGTTGACCGATTATGACGTGGCGTTGAAGGCATCGGCCAGCAAGGGGCGGCCGGTCCTGATTGACTTCACCGGCTCCGATTGGTGCGGCTGGTGCATCAAACTGGATCGCGAGGTCTTCTCGACGCGCGAATTCCGCGATTATGCGGACTCCCGACTCATCTTGTTGAAACTGGATTTTCCGCGCAGCAAGCCGCAGAAGGCCGAGGAAAAGGCGAAGAACGAGGCGCTGGCGAGCAAGTATGGGGTCGAGGGATTCCCCACGGTGCTGATCGTCGATAGCGCGGGGAAGGTGCTGAAGAAGACCGGCTACGTGCCGGGTGGCCCGGAGGCGTTTATCAAGGGAATCTCCGATGTCGCGCCCAAGGGATCCGCAGGCTCAGGCATGAAGGTCATCGACCTCGAGGCGCTGCGGAAGCAGAAAAAATAGACACAAATTTACAGGAATGGGGAGGGACCTTCGTGTTCGTGGTTCACCGCGTGGTGTTCACCACCAATAGACGCGAATCCTTGTTCCGTATCCGGAGTCACATCGCCAGCTCGAGGGGTCAACTCTTGAACCTTGAAAGTCGCCGTCTGAACGCATCGGGTTCTGCGGCGGGTTTTCGGTCCAATCGCGCCGGTGGATCGACCGGATTCATGGCGCGCTTCTCCCCGGCCTGGTGACGGCACGCGAAGTCCCGGGCTGCCCGACCATCCGATCCCCATCCAATTTCCTGCGATTGCCATGCGATGCGATCTCCGCACCGCCCTTCGCCCCGGGCCATGACGTGATATACCGCGTCCAAGAGGACGACCCGGATGGCTCTCGCCATACTGAAGGAGAATGGAAGCCGCGCCGATTTTCAAGTTTCAAGAACTGACCCCAGCCCGACCCAGTCCGACGGCGGGACGCGGCCGCCGGGGCCGGCGTCCCTCCCAAAGGAAGGCACGGCGTCTGGGGGTCGCTGCTACTGCTCGATTGCGAGGAGGCGGAGGAATCCTTTGGGCTGGGAGCCGACGAAGACCGTGAAGGTATTGGTCGTGCCGGTCCCGGAGTTGGTGACGGCGGCCCAATTGATCAGGTTGGTGGAGGACTCTGCCCCGTAGGTGATGCCGCTGACGCCGTTCGGTTCGGGGAATTCGATGGTCAGGTTGCCACCGCTGACGGTGCATTTCGGGAGCTGCCCGGCGTTGCACTGGAGGGGGTGCAAGCCGAAGGCGAACTCGATGAGGTTCGGGATGCCGTCCTGTTCGGGGTCGGCGGTGTTGGCGGCATTGCCGGTGTCCTCGGTCGTACCGAAGTACTGGAAGCGCCACGATTCCAGCGCGGTGGGCTGCTGGATCTTCACCACGGTCGTGTCGTTCGTGGAGTTGTAGGTGACCCGGATCCGGTCGTTGCCGGCCGAGTGGTAGATGAGGCCTGCTGAGATTGCCTGCTGGATGACGGTGGTTACGTTGCTGAACACGTTCCAGACACCGCCCTCGAAGTCCACCGTGCGGCCGGGGCAGAAATTGATGGGGGGAGCATTAGTGTTGGGGTTACCGATGATGTTTAGGACGCCGTTGCTCATCGTCATGATACCCCAGTTGGGGGGGCCATTGTTGGTCCGCCCAAGAAGCAAGAATTCGACCGTCACTTGGGCGGTGCCCCCGATGTGGATCTGTGCGTTCCCTTCGCCCATCCTGAGATAACCGCTGGTACCAGCAGGGCTGGGGTCGGTCTCGGCGAGGATAAACTCGCCGCCGGTGATGATCACCGTTCCCGTGGCACCAGGCGAGGTCGCGGCGGTCAGGCGGTCGCCGCGGAATGTGCCGCCGCTCATGGCGAAGGTGCCCACCATATTCGTGCTCTCCGCGATCGTTGTGAAGTTACTGGGGAACTCGACGAGGCCGCCGGTCAGGGTGAAGAGGCCCGTTGATCCGAATACCTGGCCCACATAAAGGACATCGCCGAAAGTATTTGTGCCTTCAGAGACCAGCAGTTCGCCCATCTTCCCGGCCTGGGTGCCAGTGCGAACGCCGCCGGAGAACTTCACTGACGAATGGAGGGTGGTGGAGATCACCGCCCTGTTGGCGCCCGCGAGATTGACGTTGAAAGCGTTCCCCTGAAAAGTGGTGGGGACAGGGAACCAATTGCTGAAGCTGCCAAAGTTGTTATCGCCGAGGCTGTTTGACCAGTTGCAGGTGATTGCCGAGCCGATTGGAGCGAGGGCCATCGCCAGCGCTGCAACGAGCAGAGTCTTCTTCATGGTGTCTTTCCTTCTCCCTTTGGTTTCTAGCGGCGGATCGAGAAATTCGCTTTCGACGGCTCCTTCCGGACGATGACCCCAGCCTGAACCCGGCCGCCCATGTCTAAGTGTAGCAGTGGCGCGGCCGAAGTCCAGTCGCCGCCGAGCATCTGTGAAAGACCTGGTGGGGCAATTCTTGGGCAGGCGACAGAGGGGGAACTGACGCTGGTCCGACGGGAATTTTTCGGCCGCGGGATGGCGCTGCTGGGTGGGGCGACTTTGCTCGGCGCGGCCGGACGCGCCTTCGGC
Organism: Verrucomicrobiota bacterium; assembly: GCA_029560585.1. Lineage (GTDB taxonomy): Bacteria > Verrucomicrobiota > Verrucomicrobiia > JADLBR01 > JADLBR01 > JADLBR01. The sequence continues at coordinate 18,790 of JAKQKQ010000154.1, forward strand.
CTCACCCCGGCGAAGGGGTCCAGCATCTCACCTGGAGGAGATGCGGGGCGACCCTCCACGACGAGCGAGGCCGCTGATGGAGAATCGCCCGGTCGATGGTCCATGACGAGGGCCAGTCGGTGGTACGTCGGCCAACCGTGGCCGGTCGGATGCAATTACGTCACGTCCAGCGCGATCAATCAGATCGAGATGTGGCAAGAGGAATCCTTCGACCCGAAGACGATCGATCGGGAGCTTGGCTGGGCCGAGGCTCTCGGATTCAATACGGCGCGCGTCTTCTTGCGCGACCTCGTGTGGGAGGCCGATCCCGCCGGCCTCAAGAGGCGCCTCGGCGCATTTCTCGATATCTGTCAGCGGCGCCACATGCGCGCGATCGTCACATTCTTCACGAATGGGTGCTACGGGTTCGCGGGAGAACCCCGACTTGGGAAGCAGCCCGATCCGGTGCCGGGGGTTCACAACTCGGGCTGGGTGCAGAGCCCAGGGGCCGCCGACGTGAACGATCCCGCGAAGTGGGGCCGCCTCGAGAGATACGTCAGGGACGTGATGGGGGCGTTCGGCCGGGACGAGCGCGTCCTGATGTGGTGCCTGTACAATGAGCCGGAGAATCCAACGAAGGGCGCGAGGAGCCTGCCCCTGTTGCGCAAGGTCTTTGAATGGGCCCGCGCGGAGGACCCCGCCCAGCCGCTGACCGCCCCCATCTGGGGATTGCCCGCTGGGCCGAGGACCTCCCTCGACATCGTCTGTTTCCTCGGGGAGAACTGTGACGTCATGACATTCCACTCGTATGGCAAGCCCAAGGATGTCGAGGCATTCATCAAATTGCTGAGGTCATTCGAGCGCCCCATCGTGTGCACGGAGTATATGGCCCGCCCCAAGGGCTCCACGTTTGAGGCGATATTACCCCTGCTGAAACGAGAGCGCGTCGGGGCCATCAGCTTCGGCCTCGTCGTGGGCAAGGGGAACTTCATCTACCCGTGGGGGAGCCAGAAGGATGCGCCGGAACCGAAAGTCTGGTTCCACGACATCTTGCGGCCGGACGGGACACCGCATGATCCACGCGAGGTCGAGTTGATCAAGAGGCTCACCGGACAATCGGCTTCTGGGAAGTCGGAATGATCCGGTGCCGTGCCGCAAGAGGTGGCTCGGCAACGTGCGGGGCAAAATGACGCGTTTTTTCCAGAGCCCGGATCGAGAACGCGCCGCATCATTCATGTGGAAACTTCTGGTGGATCGCGGAGTGCCTAAAGGCACCACTACGAACATTCCCGCGGTGTTGGGAGCCCCGGGCCGTGGGGCAGACAATCCTGTCTGCCGCCACCCGCGCAGGGCCGCCGACGCAGTCGTCGCCGGTGTAGAAGTGGCAGCGGTCTATCTTGATATTGTAGCAGGCGGACAGGTGAATGCCGTAGTGACCGGCGAGCACGGTGATATTCTCCGCGGTGATGCCCTGGCTGAAAAAGATGGCATGCGCCCAGTTCGCGCTGTTCTTCACGGTATAGCCCCGCAGGGTGATGCCCCGGCAGTTGTGCATGCCGATGCAATGCGGGCCCCGGTAATGTTCCTCCCCCGTTTCGTCATAGCAGTCGCTGCCATCGATGACCGAGCCCTCGTCGCCGATGATTGATATGTTCTCGGCGTCAATGGCCCGGATGAGCGCGTTGTTCCAGCGGCTTCCCACCGTCCGCATGAAATCGTTGTTCCGGTCGGGATCGCTCGCCGGCCGCCAGAGCGCGGTGGTTATCCGCGCGGGGTCCAGCGGCTCGATCTTGTCGACGAGGTATTCTGCGTAATCCTCCGGATTCCGGCTGCCGCACAGCACCGCGCCTCGCAGAAGACGCAGCGTCACTCCCGATCGGAGCCGGAGGCCGCCCGTGCGGAATTTGCCCGCCGGGATCTGCACCTCTCCTCCGCCGTGGAGAAAACGGTCATCGATCGCCGCCTGGATCTTGCCGGTCTGGAGTTCGCCGTCGGGCACCGCGCCGAAGTCCGCTATGGAAACGGTGCGCCTCTCCGCCTTCGTCGGCGGAGGTGCCGCGCCGAATAGCGGTTTGGCCATTCCCACGGCAAAGATGTTGTTTGCAAAACCCAGGCATGTGACCGCCAGGGGCGTAAGGAGTGGATGGTGCATGCGATTCTGTCGGTGGTGTCCCGATCCACGGAAAGGAAACACCGTCAATGGGCAGAAGTCCATCATCCGCGCGCATCGAAGGGATCGGCCGACCCCGCTCCATGGAAGGGTGAGAAACTGCGGAAACGATGGTGCCCGATATGATGCCGCGCGCGAGCGGAGGGATGGGCCGCCGCATCCGATGAGGCTCGACGTGTTCGGCGGCGAGGGCATGCTGAAGGCCATCGGATGGCAGCGGATATCAGCGCCCTGGATCTGTTCACGATCGGTATCGGGCCCAGCAGTTCGCACACGGTCGGCCCGATGCGCGCGGCGCGGCGTTTTTCGGAACAGTTGGCCGGAGTAACCGCCCTGGCGCGGATCGAGGCGCATCTCTACGGTTCGCTCGCACTCGCTGGCAAAGGCCATGGCACCGACAGGGCGGTGCTGCTCGGCCTCGCTGGCGAACTGCCGGAGAGCGTGGATATTGACGCGGTGCCCGCGCGGATCGAGCGGATCCGCGCGACGCAGAGGCTCCACCTCCCCGACGGACGGGAAATCGCGTTCGACGAACGGCACGATCTCTCCTTTCACCGGACCGGCTCGCTCCCGGCGCACCCGAACGGCATGCGCTTCGTCGCGCTCGATGGCAAGGGGACCGAACTGCTCGCCAGAACCTATTACAGCGTCGGCGGAGGGTTTGTCGTCGCCGGGGGGAAGGGGGAAGATGATCGGACCGCGCCTTCGTCGCGCGCCCTGCCGTTCCCCTATGCCACGGGCGACGACTTGCTCCGCATGGCGAGGGAATCGGGGTTGAGCGTCAGTGAGATGACGCTGCGCAACGAGGCCAGCTGGCGACCGGAGGCCGAGACCCGCGCCCGCTTGCTCGGCGTATGGCGGGCGATGCAGGCGTGCGTCGAGCGCGGTTGCCGCAGCGAGGGCACGCTCCCCGGAGGATTGAAACTCGCCCGCCGTGCCCCCCATTTATTTCGCGAATTGACCGAGCGGCCGGAGGCCGCGCTCAGCGATCCGCTGACGACATTGGACTGGGTGAGCCTGTGGGCCATGGCGGTCGCCGAGGAGAATGCCGCCGGGGGACGGGTCGTGACCGCCCCCACCAACGGTGCCGCGGGCATCGTCCCAGCCGTGCTCCATTATTTCGCGCGCGTCCATGGCGGCGCCGATGATGACCGCATCGCCCGCTTTCTGCTCACGGCCGCCGCGTTCGGCCTGCTCTATAAGAGGAACGCCTCGATCTCGGGCGCCGAAGTCGGCTGCCAGGGCGAGGTAGGCGTCGCGTGTTCGATGGCGGCCGGGGCTCTCGCGGAGGCACTGGGCGGCACCGTGCCGCAGGCCGAGAACGCGGCCGAGATCGGCATGGAACACAATCTGGGGTTGACCTGCGACCCGATCGGCGGCCTGGTGCAGGTGCCGTGCATCGAGCGCAATGCGATGGGCTCGGTGAAAGCGATCAACGCGGCCCGGCTCGCGTTGCGCGGGGACGGCACCCACCGGGTCTCTCTCGACAGGGTGATCGCCACCATGCGTCAGACCGGCGCCGACATGAGCACGAAGTACAAGGAAACCTCGCGCGGCGGCCTCGCCGTGAACGCGATCGAATGCTGAGACTCTGGCGGCCAAACGCCGGCGCGTCTGGCTGCGGGGCGCCTCGCGCCCGGCATGGTGCACCACGGTGCATGGGCAGATGCCGTCGTCGGCCCGGGGGATCGGCATTCTCACTCGACCTCCGGTGGGTCGTTTGTTACGGAGTGTCCATGCATGTCAAGTGGGACGATGGGTGGCGGTTTCCCGCCCTGTTGAAACCGATCGCGTCGGCGCTCGCCGTGACGGTCGCCGCTACGGCGCTCGGGTCGGATGCGGGAAAGTTCACGCTCACCTGCCTTGAGATTCCGGACATCGGGCGCGGCGCGGGTCTCGCGCTGGTGCTCCAGACGCCCGGTGGGAAGACGTGGCTTTACGATACGGGCTCCGGCTACCGGGAGAAGGACGGCAGCTGGACCGGCAACCACAATTCCGGCCGCGATCTCATCGCGCCTTTCCTGAAGGAACGGGGCATCAAGGAACTCGATGGCGTGATCATCAGCCACGCCCATCTCGACCACTTCGGCGGCCTCGTCTGGTTGGTGGACAACGTGGGGATCCGAAGGTTGATCGATTCTGGCTACAAGTTCGGCGGCAGCAGCACCCCCGATTACCAGTCCGAGCTGGGGATGTACGAGAATTTGCGCGAGGGATTTCAGCGGCGGGAGGGCGCGTATCGGGCGGTCCATGCCGGCGACAAGCTTGCGCTGGATGATTGCCTTGATGTCGAGGTGCTCGCACCGCCTAAAGAGTTCTTTGCCGAGCTGCACCCGGAAAAGCGCCCGAAGAATGACCCGGCGGCCCACTATCAGCTCAACGCCAACGCGCTCATCCTGCGCATCACCCATGGCAGAATCGTTTTCCTCCTCGGCGGCGACATCGAGCTGCAGGACCAGGTAGAGCACCTGCTGCCGAGCGTGCCGCGGGAGAAACTGAAATGCCATGCGCTCATCGCACCCGGCCACGGCCTGCACTCCGCGCCCGAGTTCGCGGAAGCGGCACGACCCGAGGTCACCGTCGCCAGCATCTTCGGCCGATGGGGCAAGGGCTGCACCGCACGGCGGGTGTATGCCGCCGTCGGTTCAAAGGTCTACGTCACCGGGCTTCACGGAAACGTCCGCATCGAATCGGATGGCGCCAGCTATCGCGTCGAAACGCAGCGCGAGTCGAAGGACTGATCCCGGACGCGAGGCAAGTCGCGCGTTTCCTTCGTTCGGCATTCAGTTCTGGGTGCGAACAGGCGTGCCTTGGGGCGTCAGGGTCAGTCTTCGGAGCGATGTCGCCACCGGGGATGTCAGGAAAGCGACGAGAATGCGCCCCGCGTCATCCCTGCCATCCGCGGTTCCACACTGCCATTGCGCCACGCACTTGCGTCCACTTGGCCGCTTGGGCATGTCAAGGTGCTTGACTGGTGGGGGCCCAAAGCGTATGCGCCAGATATTCGGGTGGATGGCCCGATAAGGGAGGTGCGTGCCATGGCTCAAGCGTTGCATGGAAGGAAAGTGAAGGCGACGTGGGGGGGTGTGCGTGTCGGGACGGCGGTGGCGATGTTCACACTGTGTGGGGCGGGGGCGCTGGGGCAGGAGAACTCGGCGCAGATCACCGACGCACAAGCGATAGAGACCGCCCGCAAGCTCAAGGATGAAATTGTGCAAAAACTCAGCGTCAAGCTGGTGACCGAGGAATCCGAGCACTTCATGGTTCACAGCGACGCCCCGGCATCGGAAATACGGGCCGTGTTGAAGGATGGCGAGGCGGTGTACAAGAAACTCGACAAGAAGGTCGGTGGCCTGTTTCCGATCGACGCCGAAACAAAGCCATGGAAGGGAAAATACGTTGTCCTGTTGTTCAAGAACAGGCAGGAGTACACGGATTATTGGTACAAGATGCGCGGATCGAGTGGTGCGTTGGCGGGATCTCAGGGCACGCGCTTTGCTCCGGGGATCAGGGGATACGTTGCCAACGCCACGCCGGGTCGAGAGTCGGACGAATCCGGCGATTTGTACTTCTATCTATCGGGCCTGCTTTTGAGCGGGTACGCGAAAGACACGCGTCTCCCCGCCTGGGTCGAAATGGGGTTTGTGATGTACACTTGTGATGTCCTGGCGCGAGAGCACCAGGACGCGGAGCGGGCGCGGCGACGTGTCAAAACCATCATCAGCCAGGGCGGACAGCGAACTTTTCAGGCCATTCGAGACACGGCGAGTTGGCCTCACACCGATATGGATGGGCGCAGACTGTGTTTTAGTCTGGTGGACTTCATGATGTCTAAGAACCAGGAGAATTTTGTTCGTTTCGTGGACTCCCTGAAGTCGGGCACCTCCCTCGATGATGTCATCCGAAACATCTTCGGTGTGGATGCCGCGCAATTTGAGAAGGACTGGCTCGCCTATATCGTGAAGAAATACTAGGCGTTCTAAACGGGATGGCCTGGGGCTCCGGTGGACCGGGTGGCAGTGGCTTTGATTTGTATGGTGTCCTGGTTCGAAAGGGCACGTGGCCGGAGGGGTTAGCCGCAGAGGGTGCCGATGTGCCCAGATCGCAAACCGTTGGGAATACGTGAACTCCAGTGGTCCGACCCCAAGTGCGGCGATTTCGGTGTCTGGGGCAGGCCTGATGTTTGCAGACGGTTCGTGTAAAACGCCGCACCTGAGCAGCCTTGCGTGCGAGCGTCGTCCGATTAGCCGGATGAATGCTGAATACACGACCGAGACTGTCTCAAGACAGGCGACGGAATTCGATGGGTGCCCCAAAAACGGACTTTTTTTGTTGACGGTAGTTCCTATTATCTACATAGACCCGATTTGATTCGCGTAAGAAATCGAAATAGTCGATTTGGATTCGTGGCATATGAGCAAGATCAGAGTTTTGTCGTGGGTGGCGGGTGTGGTGGCGCTGAGCAATGCCGCCAGTGGCCAGGTCACGGTACTGACATTTGAAGGACTAAAGGACTTGGAGTCCATCGGAGAGTACTACAACGGCGGGTTTGGCGGCAGCGGCTCGGGTCCTGGACCGGACTACAATATCAGTTTCAGTTCGGACGCTCTTGCGATCATTGATAGCGATGCGGGCGGGACTGGAAACTTTGGTGGCGAGCCCTCGCCGAGCACCATCGCGTTCTTCCTGACGGGGACGGCGATCATGAACGTGCCGGCTGGCTTCGACACCGGATTCTCGTTCTATTACAGCGCTGTCAATAACCCCGGCTACGTCAACGTCTATTCCGGCCCGAACGGAACGGGCACTCTCCTCACGAGCCTGCTGTTGCCCATCACCGCATCCGATGGCGGCGATCCGACTGGGAACTTCAGTCCCCTGTTTGCGCTCGGCGTCCAGTTCAACGGGATCGCGCAGTCGGTCGATTTCGGTGGCACCGTGAACCAGATTGGTTTTGACAACATCACCCTGGGATCGGCCACCCCGGTATTTCTGGATTTTGTAGCGATCCTGGTCGACCTCCGGGCGATCGATTCGGCGATAACACGCGGGCTACCGATGGCGATGGCGCAGCGGGAGCTGGCCGTGGGCATGGCCAAGACGGCGACCCGCGACCTGAACGGACGGCTCTATCGGCTGCGCGCCAACGCCGGCCGGGAACCGGTGGGGCTCACATGGAACATCGCTGCGGCAGCCCAGAACATGGCGGGGACCAGGGACTTTGACCCCAAGGCGGTGCAGGACAGCAAGGTGGTGGTCGACAATAAGGCCGTCGTGCAGCCCGATACCGCGCCGCTGAATTCGGACCGCTGGAGCGTTTTCGCCGCCGGTGATTTTCGCAACATCGAGACCGACCAGCAGGGCGATCTGGAGGGATTTGATTCCGACACCTTCGGGGCCACCGTCGGCATCGAGTTCCGCGCCACCGACCATCTCGTCTTTGGTCTGGGCTCGGCCTACCTGGAGAACCAGACCCACATCAGCGGCGGGGTGGGCGACGCGGATCTGTGCGGTCACACGATCTCGCCCTACGTGTCGTTCGTCCAGGGCAGCTTCTATGCCGATCTCCTCTACAACTTCGCTCTCTTCGATCACGACATCCGGCGCGAGACGGGCTATGAGGGAACGGCGTACGGGGATCCGGAGAGCTACAACCACAGTGTCGAGTTCAACATGGGCTACAACTTCGTCTTCGACAGGCTGGTGACCGGACCTTTCGTGGCCGTCGAGTACCTCAACGGCGAACTGGAGGGCTACACGGAGACGGAAGGCGGCGAGGCCAACCTCGTGGTGGACGCGCAAACCTACGAATCCCTGGTGACCCGCCTGGGCTGGCAGGCCTCCTATCACTTCAACACCCCCCTCGGGGCGGTGGTCCCGCAGGTCCGCATCGGCTGGGAGCGGGAGAATCTCGACGACAGCGAAGACGTGACCGTCGCCCTGGAGCATTCGCCCGTGACGATCTACACCGGCAACGGCGTCAGCACCGGTCCCGGTTTCCGCACCTCGGCGCCCACCGCAGGTTTCCAGGAGGACTACATGTGCGTGGGTGCCGGCGTGATGGTCGGCATCACCGACTCAGTCAGGCTGCTTCTCGACTACGAGGGGCAGTTTTTCCGTGAGAACTACAACTCACACATAGCTTCGGTCAGGCTCTCGATGGCCTTTTGATCCTGTCTGCCGAGCCTGCCTGCGATGTCCGAAGCTGCGGGCGCCACCGGAGGTGGGAATCGGTTTGCTGTAGAAACGGATGCGCCCATCGGCCAGCCGCATTATCCGTCATCCGACGCCAGAGGCCGATCTGTCACGACATAGACCTGGCTCCAGCCATCTCGGTCGCTGGTAAAGACGACGCGGCGGCCGTCGGGCGAAAATGATGGGTGGGGATGGCTCCATTGCGGGCCGTAGATGGATGAGGGGTCGTCGGGTTGGGGCGGGCGATCCAGTTCGGGCCGGTCGCCGCGAATGATGCTGGTATCGATGCCGGCTCCCTGGGCGGGGACGGAGAGCGCCCACTGCGTGCCGCGGTTGGTGGCGCGCGGCCAGCATAGCGCGCGCCGCTGCCCGGTGCGCGCACCGACCAGCTGTAGCCCGATGTCGGGATGGTTCGTATCGGCCACAATCCTGTCGCCGGCGCGGTCCCCACAGGCGTGCCACGCATTGAACGCCGCGATGGTGCGCGCGCGCGACCCGTCCCGGCTGATGGCTCGCAGTGCGTGCGGCCAGTGCGTGAAGATGATCTCGCTCCCGTCGCCAAGCCAACTCTCATGGACGATCCACTCGCCGGGCCTTTGCGCGTAGAGATTCCGGTCCTCGGTGCCGTCGGAGCGGATTGTCCAGATGCGCGCGCCGGGGGTGCCGGAGTATTCGAGGATGCTGTCGTCGGCCGGGCAGAACTGCACGTGGCCGACCTCGGCCTTTTCGACTAGGAAGTGCGCTTGGCCCGACGCGGGCTCGACGAGCGCGAGCCGGCACGATCCCTTGAATCGGACGCCTAGGGCCAGGCGCGAGCCGGCGGGGTTGAGCGAGCAGTTACCGAGCCTCGCGCCATCAAATTTCGCCACCACGCGCTCGCGAAGCGTCTCGCGATCCAGCTCGACTACGCAGTCTCTTGCGGAGAAGTAGATCTTGCGGCCGTCGCGCGTGGCGGCGGGCGAGAATGGATTGGTGTCGGTCCGGGCCGTCAGTTGGGTGATGGTGCCGTCGGTCTCTGCGGCGGCAAAAATGTTGGGGTGGCCGGTGCGGTAGCTGATGAAGTACAGCTCGCGCCCGTCATCTGGCCACGAGGGATTCGTGAAATAGAAATGGTGATGCATCGCCGTCGCGGCGGTGATCTGCCAGACGTCCGCGCCGGTCTTCTCGTCGCGCAACAACTGCCGCTCGGAGGGGATTCGCCGACCGGCCGCAGAGGGATCGGTGCCACGCACCAGCAGGTTGCCGCCGGCCAGCACCGCCGCCGTGAGGAATCTGCGCCGCGTGGTGGGATGCGCGATTGACGGCTCCGTCCCGTGGCGGGCGCGGCAGGAATCCGTTGTCCGCTCGCGTCTGATGTCGGCGAGCTTATCCTCCGGCGCCGCGAGGGTGTCAAGCGTAGGCGCCGAATGCAGGCTGAGGAATCCAATGCTGCGGGGCATCTCACCGCAGAGGACATGGCGCGCACGGGGCGTGGGCGGTCCCCGGGATCCGCGTCATTCGGACATCGGCTGCAGGGCGATGGATGTCTTTATCAGGTAGCTGCACGTGCAGCGATCGGTGGCGTCGGGCATGAGCAGGAGTCCTCCGGCAGGGACCGCGTTGATCCAGCAACCTGGGCGAATGCCGCCAAAGCTCCGGGTATTCTGGGGTTGCTCCAGGTCCACGTAACCGAGGGTGGCCGAACGAAACGCCATGAGGTGGCGCGAGGCGCTCGGTATCCCGCAGCCGTAGGATCTTGGAAAGGCAAGGCCCTGGGCCTGGCCGGTCACGATGTCCCAACCGCGTGATTGGAATAGGACCGTCCGGCCGTGAAGCACGGGCCGCGTGCTGTAGGATGCCTTGATGTCCCAGCGACGTTGGCCGGTGGCGATATCGAATGCGGCCATCCGGCCGCCGATTTCGGACACCAGCTTGAATTTGGAATCCTGGAAACACATCAGGAGCGTCTTGTATTCCTCGCTCAGGGCCAGCAGCGTCCCGAATATCTCCTCTGTGGATTCCCACGCGACACGCCCCGTTGCGAGGTCGAGGGCAATCAGCCGCCCATCGGGGTGGACGAAACCGGGATCTGGCACGGACCGTTTCTTTTCCTTCGTGCGGTCGGCGAGGGCGATCGGCCGATCGATGACGTACGCGCGCCCGCCGCCGATGGCGATCGCATTGTGCCGGATCGAGTTTTGTGGCCGCCAGGTCCATTTCACCTCGCCCGTTACCGCGTCGATGGCGAACAAGAGGCTGGACTCGGTCCACTGCTCTTGCATGTCGCCGGGGCGGTAGCGATACGTCACGACGTGGCCCGTGTCTGCAAGGCTGCCTATGATCGTGTCGCCCGCGCACGCGATCATGCCCCACTCGCCGGGTCGCCCATCCGGGTGGGGCGGCGCCGATAGCCTGCCGAGGAGCTTTCCGGTTTCAGGGTCGAGCCGGAGGCACTGTTTTTCCGTCCGGATAAACAGGCCGCGTTCCCCGACGCAGATGTTGCTGCCGGTGCCAGAGACCCCCATCAGGTGCTCGCCATCATAAGGCTGCAAGATCTCGGGCAGCGGATACTCCCACAGGGGCCTGCCGTTGTACGCGTCGACGCATCGCAGCGCATTCAGGCCCTCGATGAACAGCAGGCCCCTGTAAAAGAGCGGGGCGGGACCGCGCCCATGACGGCTCGGCATGGTGAACTCGAGGTCGTTGAACCAGCAGATGCCAAGCGGCCCCCGCAGGAGCGAATCACTCGAGCAACACGTGTTTGCCGCATCGCAGTACTGGTGGGTCCAGGCCCCGGCGCCCGCCAGATCCCCGCGCGTCGCAGTTTGCATCAGGCCCGGCTTTCCGATGCACGACTTGCCGCCAAACGGCCGCAGCACCCGGTTGATGAGTTCCGAGGAGACGACGTCGGCAGCCCCGTCGACCGAGCGGCCCGCGACGACGAGGTTCGCAAAATAGCTGGGCAGATTCTGGCAGGGCGGCACGGCCAAGTGGGTCGTGATCCGGGTCCCGAGCAGGCCGGCGGCATCGAGCCTTCTTTGAATGGCGGCGACCTCCCCGGGATCGGGGTTCATCGCGCAGATGTGGAGCCTCGTCTTCTTTGCGAGCGCGATCGCCAGGGAGCCATCGCCGCATGCGGCGTCAAGACAGTAACCCTCGGTGATCCCTGTTTTTTGGATGATCTCGTCGGCAGCTGCGTCTGCCGCGGCGGGGGTGGCGGGTGTTGCGGGCGGCGGTGAGATGTTCTTGGGCGCGGCCGCGTGGCTGCCATCAAAGCACTGGATTGCGCCGGTTGCGGTGCTGACGAAGAGGCGCCCGTTTGACGCCGCCAGCCCGACCGCTTCGCCGTCGGTCTTCTTTGTGAGAAGGATCTGGCGCGAGGGGATATCGGCGACGGCTATCCCGCCCCCGCCACCCACGACGGCCTTGTCGCCCGCGACGATCAGGCAGGATGGCGGGCTGATTGGGTTCGCCATGCGCCAGATTGGTGTGTTGAGGACCCTTTGGCCGATCATCTTTTTCGTCTTGGGGTCCGCGACCTTTCGCTCGCGCCATGGGTTTGCGCGGTCGATGGCGGCGATCTCATTCGTCGTGGCAAGGAGCAGCGAGTCGGGCGCGACCGCCATGACCATCGCGTTGGAACCCGTGAGGCAGGCCTGTTTGCCGGTCGCGAGATCGAACGCGCATGCGCCATTGAAGAACTGCGAGTCGGTGGCCACGATCCCGGAACCCCCGACCTTCCCGAACGTCTGAAGGTGGAAGAATAGGAACTTCCCATCGGCGCGGCTAAAGGCCGCTGGCACTCCCCGCCCCGTTGGCACCAGCAGGCGATCGCCGACGACAACCAGGTCGCCCTGTGCCGATACGCCGCTCTGGGCCACGGCGCCCGGATGCGGCTGGGGCATCAGCATGCCCGCCGCGGTGGTGTTGCGCCAGATCACCCGCCCGTCTGCCGCGTCAACGGCATGGATGAAAACGCCCTCGCTCGGCCAGATTCCGGCGGCCCAGTAGACGATGCCGTCCGCTATGACCGGGCCGCCGCGGGCCGGCCAGCGCGAAATCAGTCGCCCGTTGCCCAGCACCATGCTGGCGCCGTCGCCCCCGCGGATTCTCCAAAGCATTTTTCCGTCTCGCGTCGCAAGGCAGTAGAGGAAGCCGTCATCGCTGACGACGAAAGCGCGATCGCGATAAATGGCGGGCGCGAACCTGACGGGGCCGGCGGCCAGGAAGGACCAGAGCTCTTCGCCCGTCGCGGCGTTTAGAGCCATCACCTTGCCGTCGGCAGAACTCCCGAACAGCAGCGTGTCGCCCGCGATCACCGCATGGAATGCGCGGTCAAACGGCATGCGCGTATCTCGCCCGGGCCATGCCGGCTGCGGCGCGTGGCGGGGCCTGTAGGTCCAGCGCGGCGAAAGATCGGCCGGCAGGGCATCTGCCGTGTATCCGCTGCGAGAGCCATCGGCGCGATACGTTGGCCAATCTGAAGCGGCGCCGACATGGGGCGCGGCCGTGAGGAGGGTCAGGGCGATCACCCAACCGAATTTCCGCTGGGTCGAAGTTTTCATCGGCCGCATCAGAGCGTGTTGATGCGATGGGCGCAGGGCAACGAGAAAATCATCGCCGTGAGGGATCGAGGGGAACGTAGATCGCTCTGCGAACCCTAACCTCCTGCTTGTACTCGGCATTCCCGTGTGGCAAGGGTAGATAGAGGGTTTGGACGGCGAATCCGACGGAAGAGGGCGCGAGTGTTCGGGCGTTTGCCGATCCATCGCCCCCCGCATGAGCATGAAGCGCTACCGCCAATGCATCCTAGCCACTTGCTGCGTGCCGTGGAACGAGGACTACACCTTTGCCGAGGAAATCTTCCGGCGCCAGGTGCGCCGTCTGATTTCGGAGGGCATCCAGGACCTCTACATTTTTGGCACGGCCGGCGAGGGCTACGCGGTGAGCGACCGGCAGTTCGACGAGATCACGCGCGTCTTTCTGGAGGAGACCCGCACGCGTGACGTAAAGGGGATGGTTGGCGTCATTAGCCTTTCGCTTGGGACCATCATCGAGCGGATCGAGCGCGCGAGGGGGATGGGTGCGCGGGTCTTTCAGCTGTCACTGCCGAGCTGGGGCGCGCTGCGGGATTCCGAGCTGGATGTTTTCTTCGATGAGACGTGCGGCCGGTTTCCAGACTGCGAGTTCCTCCACTACAACCTCCCGCGGGCGCAGCGCCTCATCGCGCCCGCCGAATACCGCTGGCTGGCGGACCGGCACCCGAACCTTATCGCGACCAAGAACAGCACGACGGATGTGCAACGGCTGAGCGGGCTGTTGTCGGAAGCGCCCCAGCTTCGGCACTTTGTCACGGAGGTCGGGTTCGCCGATGCGTCGGTGCTGGGCGAATGCGGTCTGCTGATCTCCGTGGCAAATACCAACCTCGCCCTGGCCCGGGCCTATTTCGAGGCCGGCTGTCGCCGCGATGAGGCCGCCCTTGCCGAAACGAGCCGCGAGGCTGGCGAGCTCGTCGCCGAATTGAAGAAGCTCGTTGGCCCGGATGTGCACATGGACGGCGCCTTCGACAAGATGTTCTGCCGGGTGAACGACCCCGCGTTTCCGCTGCGCCTGCTGCCCCCTTACGCGGCCGCGACCGAGGGCGTTTTTGAGCGATTCGCGAGCTTGCTGAGAAAAAAATATCCGCGCTGGCGTCCGACGCGGGGGTAGCGGCCCGTTGAAAAACCCACACAACAGCCGCGCCGGGTATGGGAGGGACGCCGTCCCCGGCGTCCGCGATTCACCAGCCGCGCAACGCCCGGGCCAACCCGGCCCGCGAGGCCGCGGGCCCTCCCGGCGGAATCGGGCCCCGCGCGCCATCAGGGGGAATCGCTGACGTCTTTCAACGGGATGCCAGCGGCGGGACCACGGGCGCCCGTGGGTTCCTGTCACGGCGCTGGGTCTGTGGTGTTACGCTCATGCGGGCGGAGATTCCCTTGACCCGAGATGGGGCGTCCGACACGGTCTGTCCATGTTCCGGAGAATTCGGCTGCGGCCGATTGTGCCGGGGAAGTCCCTGGCGAATGCGTTCGCCCGCAGGATAGTCGCAAACAGATTTCGATCGAGGGTGTTTGGGGTGCTCTGTTTGTCGGGGTCGGGGACGGTGGTGCCTGGAGCACCGACGCCGATGCCGCAGTGGATTGGCGCTTCCGCGGCCCCGGCGCCGGGTCAAAATACAATCTTTGCCCGCGGCTTTGAGTTGGGGGGGACGGCCCGCAAGGCGCTGGTGCGGTTGGATTCCGATGATCGTTACCGGCTCGCCATCAATGGGCATGCAATCAGCGTGGGCGACACGCCATGGGATGCAGAGACCTACGACATCACGCGGCTGCTGGTCCAGGGCACCAACACGCTTTTGGTGACTGCGGGCTCCGACACGCCGCGCCCGGCTAACTGCTGGGTGTGGATGCGCCGATGGCTGGCTGCGCCGGGGCACTTCACGCGGCTGAGCTTTAAGACACGGGGTGCCCGCGCGGATGAATGGCTCTATGTCGAGGTCGTCGATGCGCGGGGCCATACCTCGGGATTCTACTGCCCGGAGAGAAAACGGCGGGACCTGCTGCTGGGTCACGGTGGCGCCGCGGTCGAGCATGTCATCGAATTGGGCAAGGAGCCCACGCTCGCACATCGGCAACAGAGCGGCGATCAGGCCGGGTGCGACTTCACGCAGATCGCCTCGGTCGGCATCCGCATCGACCGCAAGAATGTCCTGGAGAAACCGGCGGGGCAGGTCGAATTTGCGGCCATCAGGCTACAGGGCGCAACGGAGTCAGACATCGGCGAGGTGGCGGGATGGCGCATCGAACCGGGAACCGGCGAATGGCGTCGCAGCAAACTCGAGCGCGGTGACGACGGATACTTCACGCTCCGCTATGATTTCACACCGGCGGATGACCCTCTCATTGCCCTCGATCTCCGTGCTTGGGGCGCGGAAGGCGAACTGGCGCGAGTGATGAGCGGCCCCGGTTGGCGCGCGAATGGCGCACCGGTGCGGGTCGCGAAGTCGCCGTTGGACTCCGTTTCGTGGACGCGGCTTGCCATCGATGGCCCCGAAGAAACTCCCGTGCAACCGCTGGCGGCGGGGTTGAGCTGTGATTTTGGGGCCGAGCGTGGCGTCGAAGGGCAGGGTCGGGCGGTCCGGGTCAACGTGTGGGCCGCAGAGCCCATGCACGAGGCGCGGATTCAGGTCAGGGTAGAGAACTGGGCCGGGGCCGAAGTATTCCGCCAAGAATCGGCTGTCTCGTGGGATGGCGCGGTGGGGCATGCGGAGTTCCGCGTGCCGGGTCTCGCCCGGGGACTGTACCGTTTCGATGCCTCGCTGCCAGGAGTGCCGACCCAGAGGCGTCACGCCGCGCTGGCCGTGCTCGCGCCAGGGCAGACAGGGGTCATGGACGTTTTTGACACGTTGACCCCAATCGCGAAAGGCGGGCCGCTGCGCGGCATCGACCTGAACTGGAAGGATAGTCCGGCGCTGATGCTCGGCATCCGCGACCAGGGCGTGAACTTTCTGCAGGTTCACCTGAATCCGGCGCAGCTCGACAACGGCGAGTTGGCCGAACTTCTGGCATTTTGTAAGGCAACCGGACTGCATTTCGCGCTCAACAACGAACATGCCAATTGGGTGGCAAACGCCCCAGATCCATCGGGGCGCAACCGCTTCGATGCGCCGGGGGGCTGCCACCGCTGGGATATCGAACCCGCGGCCCTTGATGCGGCGACGGCGACGGGATTGTTCGAGGGCGTCGTCTATGACGAGGGCGAACACATGCAGCTTTGCCGCAATAAATACGCCCGCTTGCCGGACGACGTCCACCGCAAGCCCTATCTGGTGGAGACCACGGGCATGACGCTGCCCGCGGCCCACGACACCTTCGTTGCCGCGGCGCGGCAAGTGCGAGCCTACCACCGCCAGCATGGGACCCGGATGATCGTCGAGAGCGTGTTTCCGGCGCTGTGGCATCCCCTGGCACAGGCCGGGGTCACGCTGTGCCCGAAATTGCTCAAGGAGGATATCTATCCCGTGGTGCTGGCCCTCGCGCTGGGGGCCGCGCGGCAGTACAACGCCGAGCTGTGGTTCACTCCCGATTTCTGGGCGTGGGATCACTTTCCCGGTCATCCGTTGAAGAACTATGTGGCGGCCTTGCGGCTGGCCCATGCGGTGGGGGTGGACAACATCTATACGGAGTTCGTCCACGGGCTGTTTCGCGTGCGTGGGAACACTTATGAGTCCACCGATTACGGGGCGGCGCTGCAGGCGCACATCCGCGAGTACCTGCCCGCCCATCCGCGCGGCTACGACTATCGCGACTACGAGCCCGAGGTCGCCATCATCCGCTTCCCCGACAGCGATTGGGGCCAGGCGTCCTGCTATTATTGGAAGACACTCTACGGCGCCGAGGACTTGCCGCCCACGCCGGAGACCGGGGAGTGGATGCAGGTGTTCAGTCTGCTGACCGCCGGGAAGACCGACCCGCGCGCGGTCAACGCCAACAGCAGCGTCTATCCGCGCTACCAATCGCCCGCGATGATCCCCGCGCCGCCGACGGCGGTCTACGACCACCTCGCCGGGCCGGACTTGCTGCGCTCCGTCGGCACGATTTTCCTGTGTGGCGTGACCATCTCCGAGCCGACGCTCGCGGCAGTGCGGGGTCGCGTGAATGAGGGTGCGGTCTGTTTCGCGCCATCCCGATTGTGCCCCGAGCGGGTGAGGCGGCAGGCGAAGGCCCTGCCCGCGCGCATCACCGATGGCCAAGGCTCGTGGATCGTCCTTGCGGGATTCCGTCCCGAAGATGTCGGGCCGTACCGATCGCTCGTCCCGGCGGCGGGGACCACCTTGCGCCTGAAGTTCAAGGGGCAGGTGGTCCCTCTCAGCGAATGAGACGGGAGGGGTGGGAAACCCTCTTGCTTCTGGGTGGGACCACGGTTCTTTCGCACGCGGTCGCGAGTGGCGCTTTTTGAGGGTCGAGTTTCGCTGCGGCATTCTCACGGGCGCTTATTGTCGCATGATAACGGGGCGGCACGCGACGACCCTGGAGAACGGGAATTGACAATGAAGCGAACAGTATCGGTTGCCTCTTTAGTCGCGGTGACCGCCGTGGCGGTCTTGGGCGAACGCGTGTCGCGCGCATGTGAAAAGGGCGAACGTGAGACAGGCGGCATCAGGGGGGACGACATGTCCCACGCGAGCCGCGGGGACTTGCGGGGGGAGCGACAGCGGCCTCTCCTCGGCGTGATCCGCTGGGACATGTATACCGGCCACCCTTATACGACGCAGAAGCAAGAGTTCGGATTCCTCAAACCGGAGCAGTACCATTGGCGCGCACCGTTTTTCGTCCGCCGCACCGGCAACCCCGAGGCACCGCTGGCGTTCAATCCCGCCTACTCGCAGGATGTCTACCAGCAGGCGATGGAGCAAGAGATCGAGTTTGCGGCGTCAGCCGGGATCGACTACTGGGCGTTCGGTTACGAGGCGCACCCTGCACCCGGCGAGCGGCGATGCCTTCGCGACGCGCTGGACGCCTATCTGGCGAGCCCCCGGCGGGACCGACTTCATTTCTGCGTGATCGTCAACTGCCCGGCCGTCGCCAAGGTCGCATACTACGAACCGCCGCGCGTGCGACACACCGAGGAAGAGATCGCAAAAGCCTGGGCGGACAATTACCTCGCGGATATCGCCGCCCTTGCCAAACTACCCGCCTATCAACGCGTGCTTCGCGACCGGCCGCTGATCTACCTCTATCAGCCGGAATTTCTCGGTGAGGGCGTCCGACGGACTCCCGCTCCCGGACCGCGCGTGGAACGCTGCCTGCGGGAGCTTCGGGGGCGGCTGATGCAAGCCCGCGTTGGAAACCCATATGTCGCCGGCATGATCAACCCGCAATCGAAAGAATGGGAGTCGCTGTACGACAAGGGACTGCTCGATTGTGTGACGCTCTATCACCAACGCTACGCGGGAACCAACTTGCGATACGGCACGTTGTGGGGCTTCATCAAGAGCAATACGCTCTTCGGCACTTTCAAACGACCGGACCTGAAGGTCATCCCGCCGACCATGTCTGGGGCCAACGGCGTGCCCCGCTACAAGAAGGGCGGCGCGTTTCCCATGTGGGATTGGACAGAGCCCGCTCCCGGCGAACTGACGGCGCACCTCTTCGGCGCGTTCGACTACGTGGCGGCAAACCCGGCGAAATGCGAGGCCAATACGGTGATCATGTACGCCTGGAACGAACACTCCGAGGGCGGCTTCCTCTGCCCGACGATGGGCGATCCGCCCGATTACCATCCCGTGACGCGTCAGCTCGACGAGCTGGCCGTGACCCTCAAGACCTGGCTGCCCCCCGTGCTCCGCACCCAGCCTCAAGCGCCGTAACGTGCGCTTTCGAAGCCCACTGAGTGTCATTTGTGGACGCGAGGGTCGCAGCGTGTCGGGAATAGAGAGTTGGTCGTGACGCCCGGAATCAGAACGACTTGACCCGATCGCCGAGCCCCGGCAGACTGCGGTCATCATCACGGATCTGCGGAGGTCGACAGCCTTTCGTGGGCCAACATGGGACGTGGCCATGCGCGCCGCGTGCCGTTTTTGTCGGTAATGGCCAACGATTCGCGCACATGAGGAGAAAGAGATGAAACGTTTCCTTAATGCAACGCCTCTAACTTTGCCGGTTTTTGGCAAGGCGTGCCGCTTGGTCGGGGCGCTTTCGCTGTGGTTCTGCGCCGCTGTGGCCTGGGCGGAGACGCCGCTCTTCAGTTTTCGTTCGGCGGAAGGCTACGAAGGCTACACCAGTTTCGATGTGCTGGATACCAATGTGACCTATCCCGTCACCCGGGCGATCTTCCTCGAAACGAGGCTCGAGAACTCGGTGACCAATCCGCCGGTGCAGATCAGTGACCTGGTCATCTCGTGCGCCATTCCTCTCGGCCTCGGGGTGTCGGTGGCGGACTTTGAAGAGCCATTCTATCAGCAATGGAATGCCTCGGCCACGAGCTTCGTGTTTCGCGCTGCGGTCCCCATGACCAATGAGACCTACTGGTGGCCGAACATCGATCTGATCTGCAGCAACGCATGGGCGAAGCCCAAGATTCAGGTTCAGCGTGCGGCTTTCCCGACGCGCGTGCCCGCGGGGCAATCGGTGACCCAGGCATTCATCATCACAGCAAACGTGGCGCCTGGTGCGCTGAGCGGGTATGGGTGGCTTTCGCTGCAGTTGGACGTTAACGATACCGAATCGTCCGGCGTCGCCGTCCAGTGGCTCACCAACATGTGGCCGTCCTCGAGCTTCTACGCCAGCGACGCGATGGGGTTGCCCTATTACTTTTCTCAGAATGCGCAGGCGCTGTCCGGTCTCTATACCTTCACCAACATCCTGTGGCTCACCAACGCCAGCGCCTCCGACGTGAACTTCATGCCCGGGTTGCAGGTGGTCTACAGTCAGGAGCAGACGCCATGGACCCCCCGCGGCCAGGGCACGGTCTGGGCGCACAGTTTCACCAACGGCATCGTGGTCCGCGCGTCCACCCCCGAACCGGTGGAATGGCAGGAGCAGCAAGAGAGAAATCGCAACTATTGGGAGCTGGCCCCCAAGTGGTGCCTGGTGAGCAATGACTTGCCGGGTTTTGAGAGGATCAACCTGATCCGCGGCACGACGGTGGGTTACGATGGCACCTCGGCGCACCGGGTCATGGTCGACGGGAGCGGATCCAATCTGGTCGGCGCTTCGATCACCACGCCGGACAACATGACTTATCCCATGGAGGTGGAGTGGGGGACCGGCTGCTACTTCGAGGTGGCGACGCGCACCGCGAGTGACCTGTCGCGGTTCACGAATGGGATCTACACCATCCGGCTGTACGACTTCACCAACGGCTTCCGGCAGACCTACTCCGTGCCGCTCATGGGCCAAGACGTGACGCAGGTCCCGCAGGCGCTGTCGCCCACGGGTCTGTCCATGACGAACACGAAGCCGACATTGACCTGGGGTCCGATAACCGACTTCAATGCCAATGCGGGGGTGCTGACGATCCAGAATCATCAACTGGGCGATGACCTCACCCAGATCTGGACCATCTTCCAGCCCATGACCAACTACACCGTCCCGCAGGATCTGTCTGCGGCGTGGGGGTACGAACTGTATTTCGGAGGCGCGCTCACGACATCGGTCAATCATGCGGAGTGCATCTCGGCCCATGTCTCGGGTCGGGATGGACTGTTCAATACGGTCACCAACGGCAACCCGAACCTGGCATTTGCCCGCGGTGTCACCACGGTGCCCCGGGTCTTTGTGGGGCAGGATTTGGGGATGGGCCTCGTCGATTATGGATTTCTGCCCGGGTCAAGCTGCACATTCGGCGTGGACTTCGGTGACGGGAGCGCAACGAATGGGACATTGACGACGCATCGGTACGACGGTGCTGGCGAGTACGGGCTGCGTTTCGTGGTGCTGGACAACACCGGTGTCGCCGCCACGGGTCTCGTGACCGCCGCTGTGTACGAACTGCCCCGCATCCTGGGGGCGTGGCGGACAAACGTCGCGTCGTTCGCGATGAGCTTCCCGACGATCGATGCCGCATTTTATCGCGTCGCCTACAGCGATAATCTGGCCACCACGAACTGGGGTGGCACCGTCACCAACCTGTTCGGCGACGGCGCCACGAATATCGTGCAAGATGCGCCCGGCGGCGGCGTTCCGCGCCGGTTCTACAGGGTGGAGTGCGATCTGAATCCCTGAGGATCGCCGTCCTGACCGTTCGCGCGCCCGGCCCCCGATCGAAAAACCTGGCACATGGCGCACCGTCCCCGGCCTGAAGGACGCTACTGCACGCAGTAGATGCAGCCGTCGGAACCCTGAACGATGATCGAGACGCTCCCCGTGCCGCCCACGTCGGCTATGGCGGGCGCACCGATTTCGCTGGGAAACTGGATTTGCCGTTGCCGTTGCCGGGGACCACGAGCGCGGTGTTCCCCGGCCCGGCCTTGACCTCCAGGAGAGTATCAATGGCGCCGACGAATCGCTTCCACGCGATCTTCGGTTGCGTGATGTGGACCATGAGGCCATGCGTGGCCCAATCCCGCCGGATATGGCAACGTTGCGCGCGGCTCTTTCAACGGACACCTCTCGTCACTCTGGTCGCGATTCCAGTCTGACGCCACTGAGCGGATGCCGGATGACGGTGTTCCAAGCCACCTCTTGCAGCAGGAGGTTCAGCTTCTCCCTCTCGGTCGCATCACGGATGGTTGCCAGGTCCTTGGGCACCGGCAGCCCCACGGGGCTGCGGCGATAGATCACCGAAAAATGGCAGTAGCCCGCCAGCACCTGCAAGGGCGCCTTGGGATGGCCCCAGCAATCGCGGAACAGATCCCACTGCGCCTTCAGCCCCGGCGCCTGTCCCGCGACGATTTTCTCCCGGAGCGCGATCGAGGCCTGACCGACCGGCACGATGAGCACCGCGTCCTTGCCCAGCCGCCTGTTCAGATCGCGGACGAATTCTTCCATGTCGCGGCAATACAGCGCATTCTGTTTGCGCAGTTCCGCGATGTCCGTGGCGTCGTGGTCCACCTTCTTTTTGGTCTGCAGCGGATAGACCGGCACGTATTCGTCGTTTGGCAGCCAGAATTCCTGCACCGTGATCCGGATGTCCGGGTTGTGCTCGAGGCCCAGCCTGACGAAATTCTCGATTCCCTCATCGGGCAGCCAGATTGGCGACAGGGTCAGCGCGTCCACCCTCCCTGCGCGGAGGGCGGCCCTGGCCTCATTCTTTTCCTCAGAAACGTCCCAATGCTGGATGACGCGCGAGCCGCCGATTCGCGACAGGCCGACGGATTCGTGGCCCGAGATACCCGCGGCTTTGGCCATCTCATCCAACAGGCGATAGACGAAAACGTGGAAACTATGTGCGCACGTAAACACCCGCTGGCCCCGGGCCACGAATCCGCCAACGACGCCGTCGTTCGCCAAAGGCTGGGCCGCCAGTGCGGGCGTCTCGTTGGCGTTCGCCGAGGTCCTTGGATTGTTGTCTGCGGCGAGAAGACTGTGACCGGCCAGCGTGGCGGCGAGGGCGGCCATTCGCACCATGGGCAAGCGCGCGCTCATGAGCGGAGTGAATCAGGTGTCTGGCGGAATACCAGACCTGGGCATCGTGCCGTCTGCGCCGGCCGTCTTGCTTCGGCCGACGGCCGGCCCAACGTGGGTCTGAGGGTCGAGCACTTCGATGTTGATCCGGGCTGGGAGACGCGATGTTATAAACGGTTTCAACGCCGAGAAACGGGCCTGCTGACCATTCCAGAATCACTTCATATCGCCGGAAGCAGCTTGGGCGCGGCCGGGCGAAGGCTGCGGTCCTCCGCCGCTTTTCGAAGGGTCCCTCCCGAGCCCAAGCCGACGGTGTGACGGGCGAGTTTTTTCAACGGTCTGTCAGGTGATGCTACGCCGCTTCCTCGTCCGGGCCCAGTCCGAGGACCCGTTTCCACCAAGGGATGGCGGACGACGAATGTTGAGCGCCGAGGAGGCGTTCGGCGAGGGCGCGCACGGCCTTGGACAGCGGCTTGTTGGGGGCGGTCATGACGAAGGGGACGCCCTTGTTCACGGACTCGATGGCCATGGCGGGATCGAAGGGCAGCACGCAGGCGATCGGGGTGTTGAGGATGCGCTCTGCGTCGGCCAACTGGATGAGGGGCTGCTCGCTCTCGCTGACAAGGACGGTGAGGATGTGGGCGGGGTCCGCCCCGTCCTGGGTCAATTCTTCGATGAATGCGGCACCCTGCTGGAGGCGTATGAGGTCGAATCCGATGATGACCACGACCGCGTCGGTCATGTCGAGCATGGAGCGTACGGAGCCGGTGAGGCCGGGCGGGGTGTCGACGATGGTGAACTCGTGCTGCTCGCGGGTGAAATTCAGGAGCCGCTGGATGAAATGCGGCGTTAGGGAATCGTTCTGGAGCGTGCCGGAGCGGGGCGCCGGGATGACGTTGACCCCCGTGGCGTGTCGGACCAGGACGCTGCCGATCATCTCCCGCTCGATGTCCCCGGCGGCCAGGGCGAGGTCGCCGACGCTGTAGTGGGGGCGGATGTCCAGCAGGGAGGCGATGTCGCCGCCGTCGCTGTTGAGGTCCACGAGGCAGACGGATTGGTCGCGCGTTGCCAGGGAGACGGCGAGGTTGCAGGCCAGCAGGCTACGGCCACAGCCGCCCCTCGGGCCCGCGCAGACCACGACCTTGCGCTGACTGACAACGACCGCCGGCGCCGGAGCCGCTACCGATTTTGACGCGATATGTGACCGCAGGGTGTGCTGGTGGTCGATCACGTGGTTGATTTGTTCGAGAAGGCTGTCCAGAGGAGCGGGGTACGCGACGAAGCCCGCGACCCCCGCGTGCAGGAGGTCTCTCCAGTGGGTGTCCACCCGGATCCATCCGGTCGTCATCAGGATCACCGCGACCTCGGGCATCTCGTTGGAAATGGTTTCGGCGACCTTGAGGCAATCCACCACCTGCACGGTGTCCTTGAGCAAGACCACGTCGGGCTTGTGCCGACGCGTCAGGTTCAGGCATTCCGCGCCGTCCCGCGCGACCCCCACGAGGTCCATCG
Organism: Verrucomicrobiota bacterium; assembly: GCA_029560585.1. GTDB lineage: Bacteria > Verrucomicrobiota > Verrucomicrobiia > JADLBR01 > JADLBR01 > JADLBR01. The sequence goes on from JAKQKQ010000154.1 coordinate 42,730, forward strand.
CGAGGCGTTGCGAAAGCGCCATGTGGAGACTCGCCGATTCATTCCTGTCTTCATCGACGATCAGGATTCGCACCGCATCGCGCGCGGTGCCCACCGCCGAACCGTTCCCGCTCACTGAACGGGTTTCGGTATGCCTATTCGGCGTCGGCGGGGGCACCGCGGCCGTGCGCACCTCCCCAGGCGGGCAAACCGGGCCATGGCCATTCAATCGTTCGGAAAGATCTGGGATCTCGGCCGTCTCCACCCGTGACGGCACCTCGACATTTCGCGTTCCGAGCATGATGGCCCCCTTGCATTGAAAAAGTTAACGTCTCCCCGGTCGCACGGTCATTTCACGCATATGGAACGTTTCAATTCGCTGAAACAAAGACTGCCCATGAACGCGCTGTTGTCAATTAAAATTGGCGAGGATGCATACTAAAAGAACAGTATTAAAACTGCTTTTTGATAGGACAGGGAGTCCAGTAGTTTAGTTTCAGGGGGCTGCCTTGGGGTCGGAACACAGGATGTGACTAGATGGCAGCATGTTGCGTTGTCGATGACGCTGGTGCTGGGAGATCCGGGCCATGAAAATGACTTCTGGGCGAAGGAAAGGAGGGTTCAGGGTGCCCTTCCCCAAGGGGCGCCTTTGGCTCAATCGCCGCGCGGGCGCCCAGCTCGAATTCATTGGCGAGGACGAGATCGCCCACAGCCTTTAGGCTGAATCGGGCACGAAACTGGCTGAAGCCTGGACTCCAACGGCTTCGGTCGAGCGAACCCAAAGCCCTGGATGATGGCATCGGCCGGTATATCTGATGTTGAATCTGCCGTGTCTGGAGCGGATGCTCGAGAGATCCGACAAAGGAGCCCCATGAGACCGCACGGAAGCTTGGCGATATTGCTGCCCTGGGTCCTGGTGACGAGTGTGCTGATCGACCGCGTGGTCGCGGGCCGGGGGCATGACCCCGAAAGGCGCCTATTGGATGCATTACGGCCGCAAGCCGGGGGAGACGAAGGGCGAGTGGTATGTCGCCGACTGCGCGAGCATCGCGATGGGCGTGCTGGCGACGGCGGTGCGTTGCGAGAATCCGGCCGATCGCCGGCGATACTTGGATTCGGTGACGGCGTACGCGAAGCTCGTCATGGACAACTACGTTCGGCCGAGCGGCGGGATCACCGATGGGCTCTGGAGCAAGTTCGATGGCGAATGGTGGTGCTCGTCGGGCATCTTCGGCTCGCTCGCGTTCCTGCTCTACGTGGAGACGGGCAACGAGGAGTACCTGAAGGTTGGCCTGGGCGCAGTGGATTGGCTCTACCGAATGGACTTCCGGAAGGCCGAGCACATCGGCTTCAAGGAGGCGGCCCCGGCGGTGGTGATGTATGTCTTCGAGGCATTCTCGGCCGGCATGGCGCACATCGATCTGTGCAGTCCGCTGGGCGAGGCGAGCGTGGCACACATCCGCGCGGCGCTGGAGTGGATGGGCGATAACCAGCGCGGCCGCGGCGCGAACTGCCCCTGGGACTACGAAAAGCAGTGGGACCGACTATCTCGGTCCGAAGAAATCCGGGAGACCGGGGGGGCAGTCGGGGACGAGGGTCCGCAGGCGCCAGAATTTGGAGGGTTCCGCGGGCGTGCCGATGGCGATGACGGTTTCCTCGGGGTTGCCGGATCCGTTTGACGAGAAGACCTGGGTCCAATCGACGAGGTTCGTCGAGGATTCGACGATGTAGTTCACCTCCCTGCGCACCATCGGGAAGGAGAATTCCATCTGGCCGTTGTCGAAGTCGAGGTGCGGCAAGCGGCCGACATTCCTTTCAAACGGGGTGGCGCCGAGGGCGTAGTGGAGTGCCAGGGGCTCGCCGTCGGGCCCCCATTCGCCATCGACTCCCCACATGCACTTCCATTGCTCGAACAGGGATGCCGGAACGGGGATGGCAGGTGACCACTCTGAAACGCCGCGGGCATTGAACGCGGCGATGCGGAAAAACGAAGGCCAGCAGTCCTCCGACAAGATTTCGGCATACCTCACATCGCCCTCCGCGAGCACGACGGTCACCCATCCACCGATGCCGTCGGCGCTGCCCTGGATGACGTAACCGCGGGGCCCGATGCCGAGTTCGACCGGGGACCAATCTCCCCGCAAATGCGAGGTCAGGGAGGGGCCACGCCATGGGCCCACGAAGAACTCCTCTGGCGCGCACGGCGGCCCAGACAGCGGATTCGCGGCCAGGCGCACGAGGTCGTTGCGGGCGATGCCGTTGAAACTGGCAAAATCGCCCGCCACCAGAAGGTGTCCCGATCCGTCCTTCGCGAGCGCCCGGACCTCTCCGGCGGAGACGCCGGTGCCCACGTCGAAAGCGGCATCCTCAGATCCATCGGCCTGCAGCCGAATGAGGCAACCCCTCGCGTTGCCCGCCCATTGCTGAAAGTTGCCGCCAACGAACATGCCCCCGTCGGGTTCCGGAAGGATGACGTGCACGATGGCGTTCGTTTCGGGCGGGGAGGCGAACGCGGCGTCGCGCGAGCCATCGGTGAGCAACCGGGCCAGCGCCGGAGCCGGCTGATCTCCCACGCGCGCGAATGCGCCACCGACCAGGATGGCGCCATCGGGAAGGGCGACCAGCGCGTTGACCGATCCATCGGCCGATCCGGCGAATGTCGTGTCCAGTGATCCGTCGGGATGAAGCCGCGCGAGGTTGGAGCACGACTGGCCGTGCACCGAATCAAAAACTCCACCGATGAGCACGTCCCCGTCGGCCTCGAGTGCGGCGGCGTTCACGACACCGCTCACCCCGCAGCCGCCGGAGAAAGTGGTATCGAACGTCCAGCCCGCGATGACCGTGATTGTCGTGGTGGCAGGGCCGTGCGGCGGGAAGGAGATCACGATATTTGTGCTAACCGTCCACTCCATGCGCGCGACGCCCGCGGGGATGAGCGCTTCTCCGCCTGGGCCGGTGACGTTGGGCTGCGGGAAGCCGCCGGCCACGACGATCTTCCCATCTTGCTGGCGCGCCATGGCGTTGACCCCCGGCGCGAGCGATTGGAATGGAGGCAGCGTATCCGGGCTCACGACGCCGTTGGTCTCGAGCAGGGCGAAATGATAGGCGGTCACTCCGGTGCCCACCGCATTTGTCTGCCGAGACGTGGCCGAGAACGTGCCGCCCGCCAGAATCTGCTCTCCGGTGCATGACAGCACCGAATGCACCTCGCCGGAATTCCAGATCGGAGGCATGAAGCTCGAATCCCGCGCACCATTTGGTAGGACGCGTGCCAGATTCGAACAGGCCGAAGATGCAAAGACGGGACTGCCCAGCGAATTGGTGGTCAGATCGCCGAAGATCCCAAAATTTCCCCCGGCGACCACACCGCCGTTCTCCATGAGCGAGAGACAGAAAATGCTCCCGTCTCCTCCGGTCTGAGCCGAGAATCCCGGATCGATTTCCCAGGTGGCGGTGTACTGCGGGACAACCACGCGGACCGGCTCAGAGAAAGGCCCGGGCCCGGTCTGATTGGAGACGCCGACCCGATAGAATACCTCATCGAGGCCGATGAGCGGTGCGTCCACGACCGAGAACTCTCTTCTCCCGTCGATGGTATAAGGATATGGGGGGAAAATGATATGGCCGGGTTCCTCCACCGGTCCGCGGGTGCCGTCGCTGGCGATCGTGTGGACGGGGATCCACCCGTCGATGCCGTTCGTGCTCCGCTCCAGGAAGTACTGTGTGGCCCGGGGCGATGCATCCCAGCGCAGGTTGGCTTTCCATGCGGTGACGGCAGTGGCGGCGAGCCCCTCGGCGCGCGTCGGGGGGAACAGCCGTCCGCTGAGATTCAGCTTGGCCGCATAGGGATGGGACACGTTGTCGACCCGCGTGAAGTAGCCGCCGATCCAGACGCTATTGGTTTCGCCGACGCCCACGCAGAGCGCGTTGTCGTTCAGCGTCACGGCGAATGACGGGTCCGGTGTGCCAGTGGCGGAGAACCGGTGCACGTTGTTCGAGGGCCGAGGTTCATCCAGCACGGCATAGAATCCGTCGTTGGCGGCGAGGGCGATGTCCAGGACGCGCGGGCTCCCCGGCCGCAGGATGCCGCCATTTCCGAATGACAGATACAGGTTGCCGTTTGTGTGGACGCAGACGACGACCGCGCCTGTCGTGCTCAGGTCCTGTCCCGCGATGAGCAGGCGGCTGTCGGCGCGCTCGATAATCCGCGAGACGACGATCGTGTGTCTCAGCGTGTTTTCCATTTGGAACGAGGTGTCTCGCACGCCCCCCGGTCGCAGCGCCACCAATTCCGGGCCGGGGAACAGAGGCCCCTCTATCGATGCCAGGACCCGGCTGTTGCGGCGTATGTGGATCTGCCGGGCCCAAACGTTTTCCTGCAGGGGCTCTGGGGTATAGGAAGTGTCGATGACGCCATTGGTCTCGATCCGGAACGTGTTCGGGATCAGGATGGTGTTGCTCTGCCCGTCCAGGGCCTGTTCCGCGCCCGACACGAGTAATCGGCCGTCCAGATAGCCGGCGAGCGCGCGCACCGAGAAGGGCCCGTCGGCCAAGTGCGGTGGCGTGTAGCCGGGGTCGTCCGGGCCTTCCGGGGTGAGGCGCCGGAGCCCGGTGGCGTCGTCCGCCACCGCCACGGACCCATTTGTCAGGACCACGAACCCGCTGAGCGCGTTCGAGCTGTTGTAGAAATCGTCATCAAAGCCCGCCTCATCCAGGCAACCGAGCCTGTGGTAGCTGGGGCCTGCGCTGTTCTCGTAGCGGAACCAAAAGATCGCGTCCCCTTGCGCGCGCGGCGCTATCTGTACCCCGCGGTATCCGCCGTTGGTTTCAGGATTGCCGGGGTCGATGATGATGACCCCGCCCTCTGCAATGTGGCCCGCGGTTAGGCCGCCGAAAAATGTGCAGAGGCCGAATCCCAAGGCCACGATATGATCCCGCACGACTACCATTCTTCCGATAACTCGATTCATCGTTCTACCCTCAGAACATTTTGGCACCCCCCGGCCTCTGGGCGCAAGCGGATAGGCCCCGGTTAATCGATAAAAGTGACATCGGATATGGGACGTGGACGGGGTCTTTTGAGGGGGTGCGGCTGGGGTCCAACCACGAATGGACACGAATGAACACCAATGTCCAACCACGACTATTCGTGTTCATTCGTGTTCCTTCGTGGTTGGAAACCGCGAGTGACCGGAGGGTCGTTGTGCGGATTGACGAGGGGTGCCCCGGATCACTCCAGCCTCAGGAGTCGGCTCGCGTTGTGCCAGGAGATCTTCTCGAGGGCCGCGGTGCAGACGAGCTGGTCTTCCTCGAGTTTCTTGAAGTAGTCCACGATGGGGAGTTTCTGGGGGACGTTGGCGATATCGGTGCCGAAGTAGAGGCGGTCCTGGAATTCCTCCATGAAGCGATAGCCAAACTCGGGGTCGCGGGTGATCGCGTTGTAGCCGCTGCCGGCGGAGAGATCGCCGTGCAGGTTGGGATACTGGCGCATGAGTTCGACCACGCGGCCGGGCGTGACCTTCCCTTGCGGATAGCCGGCGCGGGTTTTCTCGTCGGGGGCGGCGCTGATCTCCGCCCAGAATGATTGCGAGTGGCCGAGCAGGACCAGCCGCGGGAACGCCTTGAGGACCCGCTCGAGGCGGGGGAGGCCTGGCTCGTCCACGCAGCCATAGTAACCGCCAATTTTGGGCGCGAGATGGAAGGTCAGGGGCAGGCCGGACTCCTCGACCTGCGCGAAAAAATTCATATTCAGCGGATCGTCGAGCCAGAGGTTCGGGACGTATTCGCCCACGCCCCTGCATCCGAGTTCTTTGTAGGCGGCGAGCAGGGGGCGGAAGTTCGCGCGCGTGTCGTTCGTGAGCCATCGCGGGTCCACGTTGCAGAACGGGATCAGGCGATCCGGGTGCTGCGCGCAGATCTCGATCGTCTCCTCCGGCGACACGCTCGTGTATCGCATTTCCGGGCTGACGGTCGTCATGACGGCGGCCTTCGCGATGCCGGCGCCGTCCATCATGGCGATCAGCGTCTTGGGGTCGGGGTACGCCGTGCCGTTGGGACGGGTCACCTTGGGGTGCCGCGGGCGGCAGGTGTGGACGTGGATGTCGATGAGCATGGCCGAACTCCTTTCCGAACCAGACTGTCGGTACGCCCGCGCCCGGCGGAAGGCAATCTCGATCGGGAGGCCTTCATGGCGCAGGCAAATCAGGACATGCCGGTCGACGATCGAGTTCGCTCGTCCATCTCCTGGAGAATCGCTTTCACGTTGGCGCGTTCTCCGTCCGAGAGTCCCTCAAACGGCTCGGACATGCGGTCCTGGCAGATCCCGCGGAGTGCGAGAGCACACTTGATGCCCTGGATTGAGGCCGTGGCGCCACGGCCGACGGCGTAGATCCGCCGCTGGCAGGTCAGGCTTCCATGGATTTTCTCGAGACGCTCATGGTCGTTCGCGACGGCAGCCTCGTAGAGTGCCACCAGAAGGTGTGGCGACAGGTTCGCGCCCGCGCAGACGCCGCCATCGCCGCCGGCGCGGATCGCATCGGCCAGCATGTGCTCGAATCCGATCAACAGGGACCAGTCCGGCCGTTGACGCGTGACCTGGCGAAAGGCAAGAAAGCAGTCCATCTGTCGCGAGCTATCCTTGAGGCCGACGATCCCCGGCATGTCGAGCAGCTGGCGAATCGTCTCCGGCTCGTAGCTCACTTTGGTCAAAGCCGGAATGTTGTAGAGCATCAGCGGCAAGGGGAGTTCTTCGGCCAGGCGGCGAACATACCGGATCAGCTCCGACTGGTTCATTGGGAAGTAGTACGGTGGGGCCAGCACAACGGCGCTGGCGCCGGCCTCTGCGGCGGATCGGGCGAGGTCGAGCGTCTCGGTGACGGAAGTATCCGTGACACCCACCAGCACGGGAAGGCGTCCATGAACCTGTTCGCAGGTGCGCCGGATCACGTCGCGACGGAGGCGATAGCTCAGGCAGGTGGCCTCACCGGTGGTGCCGAGCACGAACAGTCCGTGGACGCCACCCGCCACGAGATGTTCGACGAGCCGCTCGAGCCCTTCAACGTCGAGCGTGTCACGGTCCAGCAAGGGAGTGATCATCGGCGGAACTATGCCGCGCAGGGGCGTTGGCAGGGAGGAGTCAGTCACAGGTGGACACGGGTTTGGCGCCAAGGGTTGCGCTGGCATTGGCATCGCGGGTTACGCGGGCTCGCCATAGATCGCGCCGCGCGTTGGCGGCATCGTTCGCCTCCGCCAACGTCTCTCCCGCATAAAGAGCGACCACCGTGTAGGATTCGATGCGGGGGACAACGACCGTGGCCCAGCCATTGGAGATCTCGACCGGCAGCGGCCTGGTCTGACTCGGCTCGGCCTCGTCGGGCGTGATGCTGACGGCCCGGTCCACCGAAAGGCCGGCCGGCAATCGAACGCGCCAACGACTTTCCTGGATGGGCCGAAACAGGTCGGCCTCCTGGTCGATGCTGCCATTCACTAGGTGCAGCGAGAGCACCTGCCGGGTCTCGTTCAGCCAGAGGTTGGCCCAAACGTTCGCCGGCGCGTCTGTCTCTAGGATTCTGTCCTCGGCCACGGCACGCGCGAGCGTGGTGCGCAGTTCATTGGCGGTCGCCTGCGTTTCAGGCGCGTTTGTCGCGGGAGCCTTCTCGCCGGCTTGGGCATACCGGGTCAGGAGATCCGGGGCGATCTCGAAGGATCGTTCGCCCCGTCTTATCGGTGGCTGGCCGTCGGGACGTGGCACCGCATCGGCGTTGCACGAGTTTGGGCAGGCCACGTGGATGACTCGCCCGCCACGCGCCTGAAATGCTCGGATGGCTTCCTGCTGCGCATCGGTAAGGCAATCGACCCCGGGTAACACCAGGACCTGGTACCTCTGGAGCCGCTGTAGCGACACGAGGTCATCGCCCAGCAACGGGTGCCACCAGCAGTTGACCTCGTAAGGCACATGGGTCTCCTCCAGAAGTCGCGCGCAGGCGGTGAACCATCTCTGGTGCTGGCGGGATGAGAGGCCGAACGCCGGGAACTGGCGCCAGGCGTGGGTCGGCAGTGAATAAACCAGTCCGACATTGGCCACGCGGTCGCAGCGGGCAAACAGGGCCCGGTTTTGTTGGACGAACCGGCACAATCGGGCCTCCGCGTCGTAGAACCAGCCGCTTGCTCCCGAGGCGGTGGCCCACGGCATGGGCCGGCCACCGTCGGCCCAGGCTTGCCCGGCCACTGTGCGGAGCCGGCAGCGGGCGGCTTGGGGAGCATGGAACAGCGACGAGAGACAAAGGAACACGGGCCGGCGGTAGTCGCCGGCGGCCAGTCCGAGCTTGGTTGCCAGGGCGGCTTCCGCCCGCATCTGCGGCATCCGGCAATCCGCTTCGGCTTCCGTGAAAACCGCGTCGCCAATCCGCGAGAGTGCGACGGAATAGGGCCTCGCCCCGCCCGCTCCCCACTGATTGCCACAGACGGCGATCGGGTGGCCAGCCGCTTTCTGGGCGGCGGTCACGGCATCCCGCCAGCGATCGGCCTGGGACGCATAGCTGAACTGAACGTATGCCCGGAGCACGGGATCGGCCAACACCGCGTCGCCCCCTTTTGCAATCGTCGCTTGTGCCCTCTTGAAATACGCGAGCACGTCCAGCGAAGCCGGATCGCCGATGCCCGCCGCGCGGCTTTGTGCGGGGCTCCAGCGTTGCCGGAGCCAGTCACGGAAGCCATCGCGGCAATCCTGGCAGAAGCAGCCCTTTCCCGGGCAGAGGAACGAGGGCGTGCAGATGTTGTCCTGAGAGAGGAACTGCACTTCCGGAGCGATTCGGGTGAATTGCTCTTTGTAATATGAATGCCACGCGGGCGAGTTGTGGCACATGTTATATCCGGGCCAGAGCCGGTTGGCGTAGCCACGGAGGCTCTCGCCGTCCAGGTTTCTCGCCATGCCTCGATCGCGGAATTGACCGACCACGGGATCGTCGGCCGCCAGGTGATTGTACTCTTGTTCCCAATGTCCGCCGCCCGCGGCGATCCCACGACGCGTGAAGAATCCGTCCCAGTTTAAGTAAACCCCATTGTGGCCGCCGACCACATCGGGATCGAGTGTCTTGATGAGCGTCTCCCGTTCGTCGGCGAGACGCGCGGCGGTGCGCGAAGCGTCGAAGAGGTTTTGCGGATTCCACCAGGCGCGGTCCTTGCGGGTCAGGCGGAAACCTTCGGCGAAATAGAGGCATGGCAGTTGCTTGGGCGATCTGGCATGAACCACACACCGCACCTCGCGCGCCGCCCCACTTCCAAACTCTACCCGGCCGGGTGCCCAGTCGCCGGAAACCAGCGGCACCGGCGCCTCGGCCAGGACGCGGTCATTGGCATCCAGCACGCTGGCCAAGATCTCGACGCCGGTGTCCTGAGGCGTGCCAAAGCCTCCCCCTTTGCCGGGCAGATGGACCAGGACTTCAAAGAGGTAATTGGCCCGGGGATCGACGATCGCCGAGAGACCGTCGCCGCCTTCCAAAGCCTCCTGGCGCACGAGTACGGCGCCGTTGCCACGGACACTCCGGCTGGTCAGCCATCGAATGATCGCGTGGCGCCACGGCCGCACGCCGTTTTCAGCCGGCGTGTAGATGCCCGCCTGGCAGCCGCCAACCGCGGCCGCGGGCATGGCGACGACCAGCGCGTCATTGACCCAGTCGGGCGACGCCAGAGCCTCACGTGACTCGCGATCGGCCGCCAGGCAGGAACTCGCAAATAGGACGGTCGTCAGCAACAGAGGTAAGTTCAGAAATTCGGTCTTCATGCTGAAAGAATGCTTCGTGTTGCCACGTTTCATTTAGTTTTGCTCATCGCATTCGTACCGCGTGTGCCATGTGAGCCCGATCAGCGAGGTGTCACCCTTGGGCGGCCAGAAGAGGCTGGTGGCCCAGCCGATCACGAACGCTGTCACGCTTCCCAGAATCGGATACCACAGGAACGATGTGTTCGTGAACATGGCGGCGGAGCAGGTCGCCAGCGCACCGGCCAGCCAGCCGAGAACCGCCCCGGGGGCGTTCGCCCGGCGGGAGAGCATTCCCAGGAGGAACAGTCCCAGGAGCGGGCCGCCGATGAGGCCGAAGAGTTTCACGGGGGCCTCGATCAACGAACCGAATCGCCCGGCGGCAAAAGCCAGCGCCACGATCAACAGTCCATAGGCCAGGGTGAGCCGGTGCGCCAGGCGGAGTTGGTGTTCGGGGCCCGCATCGGGTTTCCAGAGCCGCTGATAGACGTCGACAAGGGTGACCGTGGTCAGCGAGTTGATCCCGGACGAGATGGTGGACATCGTCGCGGCGAAAACCCCGGCGATCAGGATGCCGGGAAGTCCCCGGGGCAACTCGTTGACCACGAAAAAGGGCAGGATCTGGTCGGCTTTGTCGATCTGGCCGGCCGCCAGGGGATCGGTGCCGCCATGGTGATAGAAGGCGAACAGGACCAGGCCGGTAAGGTAAAACAGCGACAGGGCCGGCAGGGAAATCACCAGCTTGATCCACATCGAGCGGCGCGCCGTCTTCAAGCTGGTGGCGGTCATGTAGCGCTGGATCGAAACCTGATCGGTCCCCAACAGCACCAGGTTGTGGCAGGTGCCACCGATCAGGATCGACCACACCGTCACCCGAATGGCCGGATCGAGGCTGAAGCTCAAGTCGAGCCGACCCGCCTCGCGGGCCAGATCCACCACGCCGCCCATGCCGCCAGGGATATCGGCCAGGGCCACCGCCAGTATCACCAGCTGGCCGCCGCAGAGAACGACGAACTGCATGACATCACACCAGACCACGGCCCTCATCCCACCCAGCGTGGTGTAAAGCGTGGTCAAACCGCCGGTGACCAGGATCGAAAGCCAGAGCGGCATGCCGGTGACATGCTCCAGCGCCAGTGCCGGGGCGTAGGTGGCAACCGAGAGCCACAGGGTCACGCGGCTGATGAACAGCACGGAAGACAGCGTTCGCAGGCCGACCGAAAACCTCTCCTCCATGTACTGATACGCGCTGTAGTACTTCGCGCGGTAGAAGAAGGGCATGAAGATGGTCGTCATCACCGGCGTGGTGATGAATGTCCCCAGGACGATCAGCCAGTATCCGACGCCATGCACATAGACCTCGCTGGGCGTGCCAAGATAACTGATGCCGGAAAAGAGACTGGCGATCACGGTGATCGCGACCACGACCGATCCCATGGAACGGCCGGCGAGGAAATATTCCTTGATCGTCCGCTGCCCCCGCGTGAATGCCACGCCAATCCCCAGCGAGACCAGCAGATAGGCCACGAAAACACCGTAGTCCAGCCAACCGAAACGGGCCATGTGTGCCGGACCTCCCTACCGATGCGACGAGACCGCGTCCATGTTGGGGTTATCGGATGAACCACTCCCGGGCATCGGGCGGACGGATCGCGGTCAGATCGCCCCGGTAGTGCCGCAGGCGGTGCGGTTTCGGCGGGTGTTTTTCCAGTTCGGTCTCATTCAATTCGATGCCCAGCCCCGGGCGCGTGGGGATCAGCATCTGGCCGTCCTCCACGCGAATCTCCTCGTCGCTGATCTCCTTGCGCCATGGCACGTCGTTGGCCATCGTTTCCAGGAGGAAGAAGTTGGGGGTGCACGCGGCGATGTGGAGCGTGGCGATATTGGTGATGGGACCCATCGGGTTGTGCGGACAGAAGCCCACGCCAGCCGCGTCGGCCCAGCCGGCGATCAGCCGGAGCTCCCGGATGCCGACGCGGCTGATGTCGGGTTGAATAAAGTCGCCGCATCCGCGGGCCAGGTAGTCGCGGGCCTGATAGCGGTGGTAGATGCGTTCCCCGGCCGCGATCGGCACCGGAATGCGGCGCCGCAGGCCGGCCAGTTCCTCCAGCAGTTCGGGGAAGAGAGGTTCCTCGAACCACAGGATCCCGAAAGGTCTCAGGGCCTCCGCGATGCGCAGCGCGCTCTCCACGTTGAACCGCCCGTGGCCCTCGATCATCAGGTCCACCGAGTCGCCCACCGCCTCCCGAACGGCAGCCACGCAGCGGATCGATCCCAGCAACTCGTTGCGCGTGATGTCGCGATAGAGGCTGCCGAAGGGATCCCATTTGAGCGCTTTCCATCCGCGGGCGACGGCCTCCCGGGCCTTGTCGGCGAATTCCTCCGGCGTCTTTGCGGGCACGAACCACGCATTGGCGTAGCAGCGCACCCGGTCGCGGCACTGTCCGCCCAGCAGTTGCCAGACCGGCTGCCCCAACATCTTGCCCTTGATGTCCCAGCAGGCCATCTCCACGCCGGCCAGGGCACTGGTCAGGACCGGCCCAATGCGCCAGTAGGAGTCTCGGTAGAGATCGTGGCACAGCGCTTCGATGTCCAGTGGGCTGCGGCCCAGGAGCGAGGGCGTGAGATCATCGACCATGCCCATGACGGCATTCTCGTGGAGCCCGATGGACGCTTCGCCGTAGCCATGGAGGCCCTCATCGGTCTCGACTTTCACGAAGGCCAGATTCGTGCGATACGCGTCCACGAGCCATTTCTTGATCGCTGTGATTCTCATGATGTCTTTCTCGCTTCCCGCCCGCTCGGCGTGATTGTGATCCACGGCAGACCAATGATGGGGCCAACGGTGCGAGGGGCTTTCATTGTTATTCTGTCACCTCGTACAGCGTTGTGCACGGGGCCGTAAGCATGTCCTCGAAACGGCTGGCGTTCTCGGCCACCACGCGTCCGCTGAACAGTTCGGTGACGCGCCGGCATTTTTTTGGCAACACGACCGTCCGGCAACCACCCTCGATCGTGTGCAGGGCAATCAGCCGGCGGTTGGCATACAAGGGTTCCTCGTTCTCCCAGTAGATGTGGGCGCCCGCCTCGCGGGCGAGCCGCCGCAGGGTGCTCGCCGGCACGTTCGGCTTGGGTGAATACACGGAGCGCCAGCCGTCCATTTGACGCGTGGTGAGTTCCTTGGCCTCCCAGGGAATGCCGGTCAGTCTCTCGACCTGACTGGGATCGTACCTGCCGTCGGCGATGATCCCGGGTGAGTAGCCCCAGAGCACGGTCTTTCCGCCGGTGCAGACTTTTTCCCGCAATAGCGATCGTCGCTTGGCGTCAACCACAAACAGATTCGGCAACACGACCAGCCGGTAACGCGACAAATCCAATGTGGGCAGGTCGGCGAACGAATAGAGATCGTAGGGCGTGCCCATGCGGTACAACCCGTATCGCTGCCTGGAAAGAAGATCGCCGTAGAATTTGGCCTTGGCGTCGAGATAGTACATGCTCTCGGCGTCCACCAGAACGGCCACTTGAGCCGTTGATTCTTCGCGGGGTCGGGCCAGGCGTTCCCACAGTTCGCGCATCTGGGCAATCGAATCGAAGATCGCTTGCCCCTCGAACCAGTGCCCAAACAGATCAAACCAATAGGTCGAAATCCCGCTGATCAGACGGAGTGAGAACTCGCGACGCAGGCCGGCGATGCAGGCCGCTTCATCGGCAAAACCGCTCTCGTGGCCGGGGACGGCGCGGCCCAAGAGCGACACGCTCCGGGCCGACGGTGTTCGATGGTCCATGCTCATCAAGAAGCCTTTGCCGTGATGCTGGATCGAGCTGATCGGAACCATGAAACCACTGGCCCCGCCGATCTGCCGGTCGTGATACGAGCCGGGCGAAATGAACCAATCCAAGTCAGATGAGGCATACACGCGGTCAAAGTCCAGATGCCCATTGTAAAGCTGGCTGCCGGTCAGCTCCATGATGTAGCCGTAGCACAGGCCCAGCGGCACGCGATGCCTGATCACTTCCTGCGTGCTGGCCGCGAAATATAGGATCGTGTCGGCGATGAGGGCGTGCGAGAATTTCCAGTAACTGACGCCCAGGGCGTCGCCGACCGGATCGCGAAACGGCCCGTGCGAAACGTGGTCGCGCACCGAGGCTGGCGGAATATCAATGGGATCGGGCTCGCCGCGCTGGATCATCCACCGCCGCCAAGCCTCGCGGCGAGTCCGACTTTCCTCGCCCGAGCTACGATCCAGCCACTCGATGGTCGAGCCGCAGGCGAGGAAATAGGCGATGATGACATCCCGATGCTTGGATTCGAGATGCCGCAATACGGCCTGCAGATACTCACGCGTGTCGCGCCGCCACACCTCGCTGGCCGCCACCCGGCCCAGTTCGTTGAAGCTGTCGGGACTCTTCTCGAGTCGGCACCACCAAGTGGGCGTGTTCAGGTCGAGGAAGAAAATGAACTTCGCCTTGGGATTCACGGCCAGTTTGTCGGCCACTTGCCGGTCCAGGCACTCGAAGTCGTACTTGCCCGGTCCGAGCCAGATGGGCGGATAGGCGTTGTTGTAAGGCACGCCTGTCATGCCCAGCACATTGGACGGGAAGCACACAATCGTGTTCACCCCGGCCTGGGCGAAACGGCGAAGGGTTTCTGCATTCGGGGCGTAGGTGTTGAAACCAAACCAGCGCGGCGGTCCTTCTTCGGAGGGCACAACCTGTCCGGCCAGCGCGTTTGTGACCCATGCCAGACCAACGATGCAGAAGGTTTTCATTCCAGGGATCGGTCGCATTGGCATGACGGGTCTCATCTCTAATCTGCCGCCGGAGATCGGCTCTGGTTTCTGATTCTGCCATCTTCTACGGAAGGACAAAGCGGCCCCCGTTGACGTTTATGGTTTCGCCAGTGATGAATTCGGCCTGTGCAAGAAACAGCACGGCATCGGCCACCTCCTCCGGTCGGCCCGCTCGCCCGATCGGTACGCTGGCGGCCATCGCGTCCATCTTTTCGCGTCCCCAGCGGGACTCCATGACTTCGGTTTCGATGTAGTCCGGCGCGACGGCATTGGCCGTGATACCCAGGCGCATGCCGCGCCGCGCCAGTGAGCGTGTGAGGCCCAGCAAGCCCGCCTTGGCGCAGCTGTAGGCGATCCAGTCGTCCTCGACCTTGCCCAGCAGGGCCACGACCGAGGATATGTTGATGACCCGACCATACCCCTGTCGTCGCATCGGTTCCCACGCGGCCGTGGAACAGAGATAGGCCCCCTTGAGGTCCACGGCCATCAGGCGATCCCACCACTCGTCGCACGAGAGCCCCTCGGGGCGGGGTGGTTCGACGCGGGCGCCGTTGACCAGGATGTCCAGGCGCCCAAGCCGTCGCAGGATCTCGGCCATCATGGCTTCGACTTCGCTCCGGCTCGAAACGTCGGCCACGGTGGCAACCGCCACACCGCCCGCGGTGGCGATCTCGGCCACGACGCGATCGGCACGGCCGCGCTCCACATCGTTCACGGCGACTTTTGCGCCGCGCGCGGCCAGCGCCCTGGCGATCGCTCGCCCGATTCCCTGTCCCGCCCCGGTGACCAGGGCCACTCTATTCTCGAAGGGTGAATCCATTTTCGTCCGTCTGTCTCCTCGTTGAGTCACATCGGGAATCGCGATCGCCCCCTCATTTCGGCGCGGGCATCACGACTTTTCTATCAGTGATAAACACGGGCGCATCGTACAGCGGTATGTCCTTCAACAGGGTCTTGCTTTGTTCGATGGTGATTCGATCTTTGGGCAGCTCATAGATCGCTCCGGTGACGACATCGACCCAGACGGGGTCTTCAAAGGTGATCCCGGGCAGAAGGAACTGCGCCGGTGTTGTCTCGTTTCCATTGTCGGGATGCGAGGAGCAATCCCAGAAGGCGAGGAGACTCGCGCCGCCCCCCTTTTTCTTGAACAGATAGGCCGCGACCTGTCTCGCGCATTGGATGTCGCACGAGAATCCGACGACCGGCTCCATGGAGGCGTCGAAGACCGAGGCGATGTTCTGGACGGTGTTGTACGCCGGTTTGACCTTCAGCACCCTGCCGTCCTCGTTGCACTTGATCAGCCCCATGCGTTTCATGAAGCGGTCCTCGCGGGTGCGAATCCACAGGGGATCGACGAACTTGGTATAGCGCTCGGGGTGGTCGTACGCGGGATCGTAGAAGGTGAACAGGAGCGACTCGATGCCGTGGCCGACGTCGCCGATCATCCGACGCGCGTCCCATTTGCACTGCGTCAGCTCGCTGTTCCAATCCGCCGACGAGATCGGGGCCGAATAATGTGGGCTGGATGTCGCCCCCGATTCGCCCTGCCAGATTCTTATGCCGGGCGCGTACCGGTGGATCACCTTCTGAAATTCTTCGACTTTCGGATACACGCTGTCCGGGTTGAGCGAGTAGTCGTGATAGATTATCCATTCGAAGAGCCCGGTCTTGTCCCTGTCTTTGAGGATCTTCATGTAGGGCTCGGCAAACTTCACGCTCGGGCTGGAGAGCACCAGCCCGGCGATCCGCGCTTCCGGGATGTGCCTCTTGATGATCTCGGCGGTCCGGATGTTGTTGTCGGCGACCACCTCCGGCGTGTTCGTTTTGCAGTTGTTCGGCTCGTTCCATGTTGACCAGTCTCGCACCCGGCCCTTGTAGTGGCCGGCGAGCGCCGCGATCCAAGAATCCCACGCGGCCAGGGCCACGTCCCCGCTCGGAAGCCCGTCGCTCAGCGAGGCCCCGCCGCCGCCGGGATACAGCGGGTTCCCATACGATGTCTCCATCAGGACATCCATCCCCTGGGCGATCAGATAGTCCACCTGCCTGTCCAGCCAGGCAAAGTCATAAGTGCCATTGACCTTTTCCGTTTTCGCCCAGCCGGCCTGGAGCCGGACGCGCTTTATCCCCAGCGGCCCGATATAGGCCTTGAAATTCTCGAAGTTCCCATAGTCACGATCCAGCATCTCGCAGCCGATCGCCAGGTTGGACCGTCCGACTTCCCTGGCGCATCGCGGCTTGAGTGTTCCTACCCGCTTCATGCCGGGCTTCAGGGTCGTCTGGACACGATCGTGGGTGTAGTCGATCATGGGTTCCGCGGTGTCCTTCGCCCCCATCGAGAGGAGCGGTGCGATCAGCAATGCCCATGTGACGGACGAGGCGATGGTCTTCATGATCTATCGTTTCTCCTTTCGCTGAAGCTGTACCCAATGTGCACTCCCCCTGGTTTCGGCGAAATACACGGGTGCGCAAAATCGGCATGCTCTTTTGCGCAATGCGCTTGGCCGCCGGGCGTGGCATCGGCATGCTCTGGATCAGTGAGGAAGCTGCTCAAGGCCGCCCCCCGCGTGTTGGTTCAGATCTCGACGGTCGCCAAGTCCAACCGCGACAAATTGGCGGGGATCCTGCACTACGTCCGGTTGCACACGCCATGGGACGTGCAGCTCATCGACCGCGTGGATGACGCCCCGAACATCGCGGATATCCGCAGGTGGCGAGCCCACGGCATGATCGTGAAGCGAATGCCGGACGAGCCGGGGGGCCTCATTGATCTGCGCATCCCCACCGTCGTCATCGATGCGCAACTGCCGCGCTACACGGGACTCAAAAGAGCTTCCTACATCACCTGTGACGCCAGGGCGGTCACTGACGCGGCTGCCGACTATCTGGTCAAGAAGGGATTCAGCAACTTCGCCTACATCGTCGATGACAGGATGAGCGAATGGTCGGTGAAGCGCGGGGGGCTTTTTGAGGAGCGGTTGCGCGAACACGGGTTCGCCTGTTCGATCTACACCCCCCGGGGGCGGGGCGGCCACAGATCCGGGAATTGGCACCGGGAACAGGACGCGCTCATCTGCTGGCTGCGGTCTCTAGAGAAATGGACGGCAGTGTTTGTCTCAAACGATCGTCAGGCCCGCCAGATCCTGCAACTCTGTCAGCTGGCAAAGATCGGCGTACCCTGCGATCTCGCGGTTCTGGGGTGCGATAACGACGAGCTTCTCTGCGACAACACGACGCCGCCGCTCTCCAGCGTGGAGCCGGATTTCGAGATGTGCGGGTACCGCGCGGCGCAGCTGCTGGAGGATCTGATGTTTCGCAGGCGGCGCTCCCCGCAGTACCTCCTCTATGGCGCGAGGCAGGTTGTGGAACGGGAGTCGAGCCAGCTGGGCTCGCGAGTGTCGGATGGTCGGGTGGGCCGGGGCCTGGACTTCATCCGGTTGAACGCCGCGCGCTCGATCGGCGTCCCCGACATCGCCCACCACATGCGCGTGTCGAGGCGCATGGCGGAACTCCTCTTCAGGAAGCACTTGGATCACTCCATCACGGAGGAGATCCAACTGGCGAGGGTGGAGAAGATGAAGCGCTTCCTGTCTGGCACGGATCGCCCCATCACGATGCTCTGCGACGCGTGTGGCTATCAGAGCGAGGCGCATGCCAAGCGTCTTTTCAAGCGCGTGACCGGGCTCACGATGAGCCGATTCCGCAAGGAGCAGCGAGCCGACAAGATGTTATCCCCGTCTCCGAATGTGCCGGTGGCGTGAGCTATGTCGCCGCCGGTGACATTCCAACATGGCGGCCAGGAGGTGACCCTAGCCCGGATATTTCACAGCCGTCAGGCCGTGAAATTCCGGGCTCTGGGAAAACCGCGCCATGAAAACGATTTCCGGGAACCGATATGAAAGATCCGTTGCTTTTTCGCAGACGCAAAGTGTGTTTCGCGACCCAATGGCCACGACACTCCAAGAGGGCCATTCGCCGGAGCGCGGTTTTCCGTTGAGCCTGCATATTCCACGCGAAGGCGTGAAATATGCAGGCTAGAGCCGGGGGCAGGCAAAGTTCCTCGCGATCCAGAGATGGCGTGGCAGACCCTATTTTTTCAGGTTCGCTTCGGCCAAGAATCGCCTGGCTTCGTCCGCATGGATCTTTCGCACGAAGATATTGCGCCACCGGATCTCTCCGCCGTGCGTCTGCAACATGATGGGGCCTTTCCCCGGCAGTGGCTTCGTCTTGTCGGGGTAGTTTTCCATCGCGGCGCCGTTCACCACGAGCTTGTCGTTGAGCCACACCCACGTCAGCGCTCCGATCTGCCGGATGCGGAAGGTATTCCACTGGTCGAAAGGCTTGTCCGCCACCACGATGGGATCGCGGCCGGGGGTCTTCGGCGTGTTGTTGAATAGTCCGCCGGAACCGAGCCTGGGGTGGCGGTCCGGCTTCTTGGGGTCATCCGGCTGGTTGATGTCCCAGATCTGCACCTGTGGCGTGCCGCGCAGGTAGATCCCGCTATCGGCGCCCGGCACCGTCCGGTAATCCACCAGCAGTTCGATATCGCCGAAATCCTCGTCGGTGGTGGCGTAGGGACCGGTGCCGCCATTGACGAGTTCGCCATTCTCGACGCGCCAATGCTTCGGGAACTCCTCGAGCATGGCCTTCCGAGCGGTCTCCTTCTTCTCCTCCTGCAATCGATAGATCTGATGGGGATTGAGCCCATGCCAGCCGGTGAGATCTTTGCCATTGAAGAGCGCCTGGAATCCCTCGGGCGGGGTTGGTTCGGCCGCGTCAAGCGTGGCGAGCGGTATCGCCAGCAAGGCGGTGCCCGCCAGCGTGGCGCCTTTCAAAAGGGTCGGGATTCTCCTGGCCCCGCGGCCGGGCGCGACGCCCCGATGAAGGGCTCTGGGGTTGGCGCAGATCCGGGCATGAGGCTCAGCGATCATGCGGAGAGCCTAGTTGATGCGCGTGGGGATCGTCGAGCGGGATTGGGCGCCGCGGGATCTATGCCTTCACCTCCGGTACCTCGAACGGCTTGCGATAGAAGCCGCGGACCAGCTCGTTCGCTTTCGCGTTGTCAATGAAGCGCTCGTTCGCGCCGTCCCATTCCAGCCAGGGGCCGAGAAGCGATTCGCCTGGTTTCACGCCGTGGGCGTCGAGGTGCGCGAGATAACGGTCGAGCGTCTCCTGAAACAAGGGCAGCTCACCGATCTGCGCGCGCATCTCGGCGGCACCGGCCTTGCGCCCGAGCCGATAGGAAATATTCCCGGCATGGCAGATGCAGGTGGAGATGTGGCCCTCGAGCACGTCGGCGTGGAGGTCCTCCCGCCTGCCGCTGCGCATCGCCCCGATGAAGTTCTCGAAGTGCCGGTCGCCGCCGGTGAACTTCTTGATCTCCTTCCCGTCGTTGTCCATGACGCGGCCCGCGTGCATCAGCACGCGCCCGCCCTCGCAATGGACCACCGTATCGGTGCGGACGCCGCGATAGTCCGGCGGTTCCTTCGCCGTCTTCGACGCAAGCAGATTGTGAACTTCGTAGATGACCGGGACTGAGTAGTCGTAGTATGCGATCTGCGTGTTGGGCACTTCGCCGACATCGTCAAACACGAAGCGCCCCCCGATGCTCATCATCCTGCGCGGCAGCCCGGTCTCGCCGAGGACCCACCGCGCCACATCGAGTTCGTGGACGCCCTGGTTGCAGGACTCCCCATCGCCCGTGTTCCAGATGAAGCTGCAGTCATACTGCAGCTTGTCGCGATAGATCGGCTCCTTGCGCGCGGGCCCGCACCACAGCTCATAGTCCACGGAGTCCGGGATCGGCAGCGGCTCGGTGCGCCTGCCGATCGATTTGCGCGGCTTGTTGGCGCAACAGACGATGTGTTTGATCTTCCCGAGCTGGCCCGATCGGATGAACTCGAGGGCCTGCCGGTCGGTGTCGCGCGAGCGGGCCTGCGTGCCCACCTGAACGAGCCGATTGTGTTTCCGGGCCGCGTTCACCATCTGACGTCCTTCCCAGATGAAGTGCGCGAGCGGTTTCTCGACATAGACATCGCGGCCCGTCTCGCACGCCCAGATCGTTGGCAGCGAATGCCAGTACTGCATCGTGGCCACGGAGAAGGCGTCGATGTCCTTCAGCTCCATCAGCCTCCGGACATCCACCACCTCAGTGGGCCGATACCCGAATTTCGCCTCGATGGAGTCCGCGGCCGCCTTGAGCCGCACGCGATCCGGATCGCAGACGGCCGCGATCCGAACGCCCTTTTGGCCCCCGTAGCCGGCGATGTGCGCCCCGCCCCTGCCGCCGCAGCCCACGAGGGCCACGCGGATCTCGTCATTGGCCCCCGGCACGCGGGCGCCGGCCGACCGCGGCAAGGCGATCGTCGCCGCCGCGGCTGCGGTCCGGATGAATTGTCGGCGGGTCTGGATGGTGGGGGGCCGTGTTCTCGCGGGCATGGGCCTAACATAGCCGGGAGCGTCTTCGGAGTCGAACATCGAGTTCCATCGGGAGGGCCCGTGGTGTCCGCCTCTTGGCGCGCTCACTCGCCGTTGGATTCGATGCCGCCGACGCGGCGCGCCACCTCGTTCTGGATGACGCTGCACAGCTCCAGCGCGCAGAGGAGGGACTTGCCGACTTTCGGGAAGCCCTCCAGTTGGAGGCTGAAGTGATCGAGCTGTGGCAGGGGATCGGGGCGGTGCATGCGGTCCCAGCAGTAAAGCCTCACATCGTTGAGGGTGCGGAGCAGCGAGACCACGTCGTCCATGGGCAGAGAGATCCGCATCCTGCCGGCTTCGTCCGTCCGCCACCGGAGGCGCAAGAACCACGCGGCCCGTCGCCGAAAGTGGGCCTCCTCGTCTCTGCGGAGCGCATCCGTCGTTTCCCCGTCTGGCGCGGGAGCAAGGTCGGGTCGCGGGTTGGTCGGGGAACAGGTCTGATGGTGCTCCCGGAGCAGGCCGATGAAGGGCTGGAAGAAAGGGTGCAGCATGATCTCGTAGCGCGGTTCGCCGCCCGACGCCTCGCGCCCGACCTCGACGAGGGACAGCGTCATCGGATCCTCTCGATCGTGGTCGAGAGCCCAAACCGCCGCAGTTCGTAGAGGTAGTGCTCGACCCGCTCGCGCGTGTCATGCGCGAGCACGGAGCGCCCCGCCTGCAACATTTCGGCAACGTGCCGATCGACCTCGGCCGCGGGCCAACCGAAAGTCAGGTGAAGGGCCAGGCGGATGTAGCTGACCAGATTGACGGGATCGCGCCAGAGGATCACGAGGTGGCCCTTGTCCCAGGCCTCGCGGATCTTTGCTTCGATCGCGCGCACCGATGCCCCCTCGCGCTTGTTTTCCTCTTCCACTGGCAACGCCCTCCTGTTGCGGCTGGTTTTTACCAGAAGGGATGACGCGCAGCCCAGCCTGCATTTTGGGGTGGTGACAGGTGACCCGGATCGAATTACATTTTGGCGCAGTTCGGTGGGCGAGGGTGGCCTTGGGGGCCAACGCACCCGCCGCCGGGCACTTGATCAATGAGACGTGTTGGCACAGCGCGGAGTGGCCCGGATGGCGCGACGGCCGTCGCCCTGGCGCTGGCCATGGCCATCGCGGGGTGCGGCACGCCGGCCGACCAGGCCCGTCAGCGGCTGAAGAGGGCTGGCATCGCCCCGGAACCCGCATCGATGATCGCGGCCGCGGAGGCGGGGAACGCCGATATCATCGGGCGGCTTCTGGTCGCCGGTGTGCCTGTCTCGGCCCGCGATGCTTCGGGCAGGACGGCCCTTATCGCTGCCACCCAGAGCAATCGCTTGGCGACCGTCTCGCTGCTCATACGGTCCGGCGCCGACGTGAATGTGGCGGACGGTTCGGGCTCAACGCCCCTGTCGTATGCGTTGCGCCTGCCGTCGCCCGAACTGGTGGCGCTCTTGCTGGAGAAGGGGGCGTCTGGCAGCGCAACGATCCGCCCCGGGGAACCCGCACTTGTCCATGCCGTGCGCCTCGGCGATTCGCGCTTGGCGGATGCGCTCCTCCGGGCGGGCGCGGCACCCGACATCAGGGCCGCAGACGGATGGGCCGCACTGCCGCTGGCAGTCTCTCGCAACGACGAGCCCATGGCGGTCACGCTCTTGGGCGCGCGCGCCAATCCCAACATCCCGGCCCCCGGCGGCGTGCCGTCCCTGACCACTGCGGTCTGCGCCACCAACGCCTCAATGGTCGCTCTGCTGCTCCGCCATGGGGCCGATCCGAGCGCCACCGATGCCCGGGGTCGCGCGCCTCTCGACGCCGCCGTCCTCGGCGGCGACAACACCCTGGTCGCGCTGCTCTATAAAACGGGCGCAATATCCAAGAGCGCTGGCCGACTGCTGGCGATCGCCGTGGATCGCGGGGACCATGAACTCGTTTCGCTCGTGCTCGACCACGGCGTCGATCCAGACACCCGCGGTGCCGGAGGCAAAACCCCGATGCAGGTCGCACTCGAAAGGAACGACGCGCGCCTGGCGCGCACCCTGCTCGCCGCGGGTGCCGCTCCTTCCCCGTGGCTCGTCCAGGCCATCAATCAGCGCTCCACCACCCTCATCGACCTGTTGCTGAAGGCCAAGGCCGACCCCAATCGGACTGGGCCCGGGGGGGAACCGGCCCTGTCCATCGCGCTCCGTTCCGGCGATCTGCGGCTGGTCGAGAAACTCCTCGCTGCCGGCGCCAACCCGTCGCGCTCCGGTCGCGAGGGGCAAACGCCGCTCGCCGTCGCGGTCGCATGCCGCGAGGCCCAGGCCGCAAAACTGCTCCTCGATCACAAGGCCGATCCCAACGCCACGCTCGCCGAGCCGCCCTCGCAAGCCTTTCTCGCGCTGCTCGCGTCGGAGAAAATCCGCTATTTCCTCCAGCACGACTCAGGCGTGACGCCCCTGATGATCGCCGCCGGACAGGGCGACACCGAAACCGCCCGGATCCTCCTCGCGGCCGGCGCCAAGCCAGATGTCGCCACAAAGCGGAACAAGCATTATCCCATCAATTTTGCGGCCGAGGAGGGGCACACGGCAATCATGCAGGTGCTCTTGGGCAAAGAACCCGGGGGCCGCGAGAAGGGCGTCTACATCGAGATCAATCTTTCCGAGCAGACCGCCCGCCTCTGGCAGGATGGCAAGATCAAACTCACGAGCCCGGTCTCGACGGGCCGATCCGGCTATCGGACACCGAAAGGCGAGTACGTCATCACGAATAAATACAGGCACTGGATCTCCACCATCTACCGGGTCCCCATGCCCTATTTCATGCGCCTGAGCTGCGGGAATTTTGGGCTCCACGCGGGCTACGTGCCTGGGTTCCCGGCCTCACACGGATGCATCCGACTGCCGCCCGAATATGCGAGGACGTTCTTCCACATTGCCGAGGTCGGCCACCGGGTGACGATCATCGAATGAAGCCGGAATTGAGAATTGCGACCAGGGCTCGGGCGTTCTCGTCCTTGTATTGAGTCCAACTGGAATTCCTGAGAAGCTGCGGCTAACTTATAAGTTTCACGATGCGATTGGGCAATCAGCGTCATCGGAGGTCGTGCGTCACCGCGGGGATGGCGCTCGCCGTGGCCATGGCTTGTCTCGTGGGGCGCGCGGTCGCCGAGTCTCCCGAGCTGAGGCGCTCACCCTCGTTGTTCGAGCTGCGGATGCCGGTTATCCTCGGGCGCGGCCCGGAGAACAAACCCGCCGTGGCGATCGCGCGCATCCTGTGGAATCCGGAAGGTGCCGCGCGATCGAACCTCGAGATGCTCCAGTTTCGGTTCCTCGGGTCCGCCGCCGGAGCGGCCGCCGGCGCGGGGCCCCAGCTATGGTCCTCGGCGCTCGCCGCGGCCATGGCCTGGCAGCAAACGTGGCGCGGGGCGATGTTCGACGTCATGGAGGCGCCGGAGCGGCTGGGGCCCGAGACGGCCTGTGCCCTCGCCATTGGTCTCATGGCCGGCGCGGGAGGCGTGGCGTATCCGGCCGACCTGGCGGTCGTGGCGGGCCTCAATCCTGATAACTCGCTCGGCCCCGTCGATGATCTGCCCGCCTGCCTCCGGGCGGCGGCAGCGGCCGGCCTGCGCAGGGTGATCATCGCCGTCAACCAGCGCATCATTGCCACCGAGGATGGCCGCCTCCTCAACGCCGACAACATCGCCTCCGGTCTCAACCTGAAGGCCCTTGTCGCACAGGACCTGATGGAGGCCGCGCGCATCGCCCTCGACCGAGAGCTGCCGCCCGATCCCAGGCTCGACGTCGAACCCCGCTATCGCCCCGAGATTTTCAATGCCCTCGCCGCCGAATGCGAGGGGGAGTTCAACCGTCTTGCGGACTTGTCGAAGGGCTGGCCCGCCGAAGAGAGCCTCCCGGCCAGCGAGCGGCCCATCTGGGCCGAGGTGCGCCAGAGTTTTGAATTTGGCGGCGACGCCTTTCGCTCGGGCAAGGTATATGCGGCCCGACTGCTCCTCGCGAAGGCCGACGCGGGCGCAAGGGCGCTCGCGCAGTGGAAGGAGCGCGGGACCAATCCGGACATCAAGGCGTGGGACGGGGCTGTCAATGAAATCCGCAAGAAGATCATCGACGCGATGTACCGGCCCGGCTTCGACAAGGGGGAATTGCGCAGCGCCCTCGTTCTTTCCGAGCAGGCCGAATGGCTCTATGGGATCGATGCCCGGATGGAGGGGGCGCAGGTGCTCGCCCGCCAGGCGTTCGCCCCCAGATCCGACGCATCCCCAGAACAGCGCCAGTACGCGCGCGACGCGCTCTTTGCCACGTGGCGAAGCAGTGCTTTCTTGGTCGAGAACCCCATGAATTTCCGCTCCCTCTATGCCGCGCTTGGGGCGGATGGGGAATTCCCCGTTTTTGATCGCGCGACGCTCTGGCTGCCGCAGCTCATGCCGGCGCACCTCGCCCGGGCGGAGGATCTCGCCGACGGCCTGCGCCGTTACGCGAATCGCTTCAGCGGCGTGCTGGTGTTCGATCCGCGTTTCGCCGCATTTTCGCTGATGGTCCGGCGGGCCAAGGAGGAGTGGGAGGACATGCGCGGGAAACTGGAAAAGATCCAGCGCCCCGATTCCGGGCCCGCGGGATTGCGGCGCGTGGGTTTCCGGCCCGGCGCCGCCTATCAGCCGCCCAAGGCCGCCATCCCGAAGGCGCCGGTGGATGAGCTCAGCGACGCGGCCCGATGCATGATGTGGGTCAACGGCTACTGCGAGACGGCGCTCCTCGAACAGAAGTACATACGGCTCGGCGGCGAGCTCGATGTTGCGACGCAGCGATGGACCCTGGCCAACGAGCCCATCCTCCAGTCGCTGCTCCAGTCCGCCGATCGCGCCGCGCGCCGCGGCATCGCGCTCGCCGATGACATCGGCATGGAGAGCGACCTGCTCGCCATGATCTACGAGCGCGGCACCTTCCTGCGCTACACCAAGAATGACTCGCTGCGCCTCGAGGGGCTCAAACAACTCTGGCGGTGCGGGCTGCTCGGGAATCTGGCATGGCAATTCGGCTCAACGCCCAAGGCCGCCGTCACCGTGGTCCAAGACCCGGAGCCCGCCCCCGCCGCATTGCCAGCCATCCCGGTCCAGGGCTCACCCCAGAGTGCCGCAACCGAACCCCAGCCGCCGCAGGCACCGGAATCCCAGCCCATGCCACCCGCCGTCGCTCCGGCGCCGCAGGCGCCAGAACCCTCGGCCCTGGGGGCCGCCGCCGCGCCATCGCCGCCAGTGGCCCCGGCGGCGCAGCCGCCGCGCGCCGAACCGCTCGCGGCAGCGGCCCTCCCGGCAGCGGCCCCCGCCGCAGTTCCGGTCGCAGTTCCGGTCGCGAGGGCGGTGCCCGTGGAAACCAACGTCCCCGTGGCGCAGGCCGTCGCTCCAGTTGAAACCGTGACCAATGCCCCGCCCGCCGCGCCCCCGCAGCAACCGGCACGAAAGCCGAGACGCGGCCTACCCTTTTTCCGACGATAGCAGGAGAACATGGCGCTCGATCCCTTCAAACCCCAGCCGCGGAGGCCGACCGAACCAATGGCCCCCCTGCCTCCCTTGCACCCGAAGGCCTGGGTGCCGCAGCAGACGCCCGCGCACACGCCACCACCCATCCCGCCGCCGCCTACCACCCCGCCCGCCTCGCCGCTGTTCGCGCTGACGGCGCCAGGCGTGCCGGAGCCACCCCCGCAACCTCAAGCTGAACCCCAGGAGGCGCCACCCCCGCCCCCGCCCCCGCAACCCGTGATCCAGCCAACGCCGGATAGGCCCTGGAAGGCGCGCATCCGCCGCTGGCTCCTCATCGGTGCAGGGTCCGCCGTCGCGCTGACCGCCATCATGGTCGCCGTGCTTTGGAGACCTTTCTGGGACTACAAGCGCCGCGCCGATGCCATCAACCTCGAAGAGCTGAAGAACTATACCGAGACAAACCTCTTCTTCGACCGCAACGACGAAGAGCTGGGCCGCATATTCGTCGAGAATCGCGTCGTGCTCGGGCACGGCGACATCCCCGACATGATGCGGAAGGCCGTCATCGCCATCGAGGACGAGCGTTTCTACCAGCACCACGGCCTGGACCTGCAGGGCCTGAGCCGCGCGATGCTGACCAATATCCGGCAGATGCGCTTCGCCCAGGGCGGCAGCACCCTCACGCAGCAGCTTTCCAAGCACCTCATCGGCACCTTCGAGAAGTCCATCGATCGCAAGATCCTCGAGGCCATGTTGGCCCTGCGCGTCGAGAAGGCCTACGACAAGGAGACGATCCTCGATTTCTACCTGAACCGCATCTACTTCGGGAAAGGCTACTTCGGGGTGGAGGCCGCGGCCCAGGGTTACTTTGGCAAGCCCGCCAAAGACCTGACCGCAGGCGAGTGCGCCATGCTCGCGGGCATCATCAAGGCCCCCAACCGCTGGTCGCCGAGGAGGGATTTCATCACCGCGCGATTCCGGCGCAATGTCGCCCTCGATAAGATGGCCTCCCTTGGTTTCATCACCCAACAGCAGCTCATCGAGGCACGCGCCCAGAAGATCGTCGTCCAGCCCGCCAAACCGTCTCTCCGCGCCAATTACTTTACGGCCGTCGTCACCCGCGAGCTCAACGAGGTCCTTGGCCTGGACGAGGACGAGGCGCCCCAGGGCCTGCGTGTCTACACCACGTTTGACAAGGGCCTCCAGGAGGCCGCCGAGACCGAGTTGGGCGTCGGGCTCAAGCGGATCGAGTCCCAGCCCCAGGTGCAGGAACGCCTGCTCCTCGCCAATGCTCCCGCCGAACCCATCGAGGGGGCCGCCCTCATTGCCGAGGTCAAGACCGGCGAGGTGCGAGTCCTCATCGGTGGCCGCGATTTTCAGAAGAACCAGTTTGAGCACGTCACCATGGCCCGGCGCGAAAACGGCTCCGTGCTCCAGCCGATCATCTACGCGCTCGGTTTTCAGGACCTTGGCCTTCACCCGGCCTCGATGATCAACGCCACATTCATCAGCGATGCGGCCGCGCTCAGGCAGGAGGATGCCTCTCTGGGGGACCCGGACCGAGACCTGAAGGCGCGGTTCCTCACGATCCAGGATGCGCTGGCGCTGGGCAACCAGGCCAGCGCCACCCGCGTCGGCCTCCAGCTGGGCGCCGATCGGCTGAGCCACTGGTTCGCCTCGGCCGGGGTGGGTGAACCCGCCACGAACCGCGCCGACGCCGTCTGGAACATGAGCCCATTCACCCTGTGGGAGACCATCTCGATGTATCAGATTCTCGCCGACGGCGGCCAGCAGCGCAAACTCCACACGATCCGAAAGATCGTGAATACCCATGGCGCCGTCCTGTTCTCCCGCGATCAGGTCGCGGCCAAGCAGGTGCTCGATCCAGTCGTCGCGCAGCAGACGACCCTCACGCTCCAGACCGTAACCCGCGAGGGCATCGGCCGAAGCCTCACCGTCAACCAGTCCTTCCCGGTGCCGGTCGTAGGAATGCCCGGCTACTCCGCCGGATACCGGGATGCGTGGTTCGCTGGCTACACCACCGATCTCGTCGGCGGCGTCTGGGTCGGATTCGACAAGTCTATCCCCATAGGCGACAAGGTCTCCGCCGCCAATTCCGCGATCCCGCTGTGGGGCGCCGTCATGGGTCGCGTCCTCTCAGAGGAGGAAGAACCGCGCGGCGGGCCCTTCCCAGTGCCCAAGGACACCCTCACCAAGGTCGAGGTCGATCGCAGGACCGGCGTGGTCAAGGGCCTGGCGCATCTCAATCCGAGCCCAGGCCATTTCTTCGCCTACCTGCGCCAGAGCCAGCTCGAGGCCGCCAAGCACCCGAGCGCCGAGGTCGCCACGCAGGTCCGCGAGAGTGGCGATTGGTCCGACTGGTTTGGCAATCTGTTCGCCGCCTCGATGGACGACGTTGGGACGGCCGATATCCCCAACCCGGATGATTATTCCAGCGACGTGATCCCGCGCTTCGCCGAGTACCGCATGCCCGGCCTCCGCGGGAATATCTCCAGCGCCGACGGCACGCTGCTGGCGACCACCGAGCAGTTCACCGCGCTGGTGCTGCCATGGCCCGGCATGGACATCGCCCCCACCGCCGACGAGGCCGTCGCGTGGGCCACGGAGCGCCTGAACGCCGCCGTGAAGTGGCTCGGCGTCTCCGACCTCGCGATCAACCCCACCGAGCTGCGTGCGCGCTACCAGTTCCAGCGGTATCATCCGATCCAGGCCTACGACCAGCTCACCGCCGAACAGGTCGAGGCATTCCCCCGCAGCCCTCTCGCCGAACTGGGATTCGCCCTCCAGGAATACCCGCGCCGCGTCTATCCCGAGGGCACGCTTGCCGCGCACACCGTCGGCTACCTCAAGCGCACCCAGGGACGCAATTGGGGGCGCTACGTCGCGCAGGAGGTCATCTATGATGATTATGCTGGCGCCGCGGGGCTCGAACTGGTCTTCAACGAGGCCCTCACCGGCAAGCCCGGGAAGTTCACCCTCGCGACCACGCCCGACGGTTTTTGCCAGAAGGCGGCCGTCGTTGAGGACGCCGGTTTCGGCGCCACCCTCCTGACGACGATCAATGCCCGCCTCCAGCGCGAGGCCGAGCGCGCTCTCTCCACCAGTCGCCGCGGCGCCATCGTCGTGCTCCGCGTCGATAGCGGCGACACCGCCGCGCTGGCCTCGTGGCCGCTGTTCGATCCGAACGACTTCGTGCCCGTGGTCGCCCCGGAACTCTGGCAGTCGTTCGTCACCTCCCGGCTCAATCCCCTCCTGCCGCGCTGCCACCGCCAGCCGAACCCGCCCGGTTCCGCTTTCAAGACGGTCACAACCGTCGCCGCCATGCAGGCGGGCACCTTCGACCCCAATCGCACCGTCAACGCCAACGGCTGCTACAGGGTCGGCAACATCGAGTTCCGACTGCCCCGAGAGAACCGCGCCGTGTCTTTCCACGAGGCGCTCACCCTCTCGTTCAACTCGTACTTCATGGACACCGGCCTGCGCGCCGGCCGCGACAACCTCATCCGCACGGCGTTCGACCTCGGCGTCGGTCGCCCCACGGGCATCTTGCTCCCCGACGAGCACCCAGGCCTCTTCCCCACGCCCGAGTTTGTCCTCAAAACCCACCAGCGCACCATGGGCCAGGGCGACGTCGCCAACGCCTCCATCGGCCAGGGCGACGTCCTCGTCACCCCCATCCAGATGGCCAACTGGATGGGCGCCATCGCCAACGGCGGTCTGCTCTATCGGCCGCGTGTCGTCTCGGCCATCGTCGATGAGCGAGGGCGCGTCGTGAAGGAATTTCCGGTCGAGGTCATCCATCGCGCCAACGTCAATGCCGAGATGCTCGCCCCGCTCCGCGACGCCATGGTCTCGGTCACGGAACAGGGCACCGCCAGGCAGGCCCAGGTGCCCGGCATACGTGTCGCCGGCAAGACCGGCACCGCGCAGGTCGGAAGCAAGACCAAGCCGCGCCAGATCGCCTGGTTCGGCGGCTATCTGCCCGCCGACAACCCGGAATACGCCTTCGCCGTGATGGTCGAGGGCGACTTTGACCAGGACCTGCACGGCGGCTCGACGGCGGGCACCGTGGCGGGGGATATGTTCCGCGCCTTTTACGGCGCCCAGCCGGCAAAGAAGACCGCCGCCAAACCATGAGATTCTGAAAGGTCAAACGCCATGCAGAGAAAACACATTGTCACGCTCTACACGCTGGGGCTGGTCGCCCTTATGGGCGGCGTGCTCATCAGCGCCGTCTATTTCGAGGTCAGGAACTCGTTCTACAAGCGCATCCAAGAAGAGCAGGAAGACCGCATGCGCGTCGCCTGGAATATCCTCAAGCGCCACGGTGAGACCTTCCGCGTCCAGGACGGCAAGCTCTTTGCGGGACAGACCGCGCTGAACGCCAATAACGATGTCGTCGATGAGATCACGGCCCTGGTCAGCGGCATCGCGACGATCTATCAGGGAGAGAACCGAATCGCCACGGCGTTTCCGCTCCCGGGTGGGAATCGCGCCATAGGCACGAGGGCCGATAGCAAGGAGGCGACGGCCGCCGTTCTCAAGGGGGAAAAGGGCTTCCGCGGTCAGTATGTTCCCCTCGACCTGGGGGAACGCTATCTCGGCGCGTTCGACCCCATTCGCGACGAGCAGGGCAACGTCATCGGCATGCTTGAAGTGGCGACGCGGATGGCGCCTTACTCCGCCGCCTTGAACAACATCCTCCTGCGGAGCGCCCTGATCACCCTCGCCGGCATGGCGTTTGTCGGCATCGTGGTTTACCTCGCGCTCAATCGGATGACCCGAGAGATCCGCCACCTCGCCGAGAGCCGCTCGCTCATTCTCGAATCCGCGGGCGAGGGCATCTGCGGCACCGACGCCTCCGGCGCATGCACCTTCATCAACCGCGCCGGCGCCAAGATGCTCGGCTGTGATGCCGCCGAGGTGCTGGGCAGGAATTTCTGGGATCTGGTTCGGCCGCCCGCGCCGGACCGCCCCGCCGCGCCGCCGACGGGCCGCTATCTGGAGGACCAGCCCTTCCGGCGGAAGGACGGCAAGGAATTCCCCGTCGAGTTCATCGCCTCGCGGATGCTCGAGAAGGACCATCCGGTCGGCATGGTGTTCGCCTTCCAGGACATCACCGAGCGCAAGGAACACGAGGCCGAGATCGCGCGCAAGAACAAGGAGATCGCCGACGCGCTCGCGGCCGTCGCCTCCGCCACCCAGGCCAAATCGCAGTTCTTCCGCAACATGAGCCATGAGATACGGACACCGATGAACGCCATCCTCGGCGCCTCTAGCCTCATGCTGAATCACAAGCTTGAGCCGGAGATCCGCCGGCTCGCCGAGACCGCCTACTCCTCCGGCGATGCCCTCATGCGGATCATCGACCAGATCCTCGACTTCTCGCTGATCGAGTCCGGCCAGCTCGTTCTTCAAAACACCGAGTTCGAGGTCCAGCGGTGCCTGGATGATGCCCTCGCCAGCATGGCGCCCAAGGCCACCGAGCGCCACGTGGATCTCGCCTATGAGATGGAGGATTCGACCCCATCGACGCTGGTGGCCGACGAGAAACGCGTCGGGCATGCCATCTCCACTCTCGTCGGCGGCGCCCTCACCGTCATCGACGGTGGCCGGCTCCTGGTCCGCGTCGCTGGCGCGCCTTGCGCCGACGGGCGGCACCGCGTCACCTTCTCGATCCGGGGCTGGGACTTTCCATTCCGGCAGGAGGAGATAGAGGGACTGTTCCACTCCTACAGCCGGGCCGACATCACCGCGATGCGGAGCTACGGGGGTCTTGGGCTGGGGCTCGCCATCTCCAAGCACATCGCGGAGCTGATGGGCGGCGAATTGCGGGTCAACCGCCTGACCGAGGGCGGCTCGGCCCTGGATTTCATCATTGAGGCGATCAAGGGCTCCCGCGCCGTCCAGCGCCACGTGAGCGGCGAGCGCTCCGCCATCGCCGGTCGCCAATTGCTGGTGGTGCAGCGCGATGTCCGCTGCCGCGACGCGATCGTGGGTCACGCCTCCGCATGGAGCGTGCGCACCCAGGCTGCGGCCCACGCCCCGGAGGCACTCAGCGTCATCCGCTCCGGCCAGCCCATCGATGTCATCTTCATCGCCCACGAACCCCCCGAGCTCGACGCCCGCGCCCTCGCCCGCGCCATCCGGCAAGAGCCCAATGGCGCTTCGTTGCCCATGCTGCTGCTCACCGATTCCACGGACACCGGGCAGCCCGATGACGACACCCTCTTCGCGGCGATCATCTACCGCCCGCTGGCCCGCAGCCACCTCCTCGAGGCCGTCCGCCATGCGGTCGCCGGCAGGCCGCCCGCCTCGGCGGCGCCCGGCGCGGAGACCCACATCGAGGCCGGCCTCGCCGAGCGCCGCCCCATGAGCATCCTCATCACGGAAGATGCCCTCATCAACCAGGAGATAGCGCACTCGCTGCTCAAGGAGATGGGCTACGTGGCCGATATTGCGAACAATGGCGCCGAGTGCCTCAAGGCGCTCGAGCGCAAGCATTACGAGGTCATCCTCATGGATGTCCGCATGCCGATCATGGATGGCTTCGAGGCCACCCGTGAAATCCGCCGCCGCCTTGGCTCCGCCGGCCCCCACATCATCGCCACCACCGCCGACGCCATGCAGGGCGACCGCGAGGCCTGCCTGGCCGCCGGCATGGACGATTACCTCACCAAACCGCTCCGCGTTGAAGAACTCCAGCGTTCGCTCGCCCGCGCCTACGAGATCGCCGTGGCGCGCAGGGCCAAGGCCTAGCTTCTGGCGGGAGGCCATGCAGGGAGGGACGCCGGCCCCGGCGTCCGCGTCCCACGGGTCGCGCGATTCCTTGGCCGTCCCGGCCCGCGAGGCGAGCGTGTCTCAAAACCTCTGAGCCGAGCCGCCTGGCACAGGCGGCCTACAAATTTTGTAGGGCATCTCTTTGAGATGCCGTGCATTGTCGCGCGCCGCACACCATTGGACGTCCCCTCTACCATCAG
>JAKQKQ010000171.1 GCA_029560585.1 Verrucomicrobiota bacterium
GGGCTGGGGCGGGAGAAGCGCCGTGGCCGTTGACGCTCTGGTGCGGCTGGACGGCGCCTCTCCCGCCCCGTCCCGCAAGCGGCCCAGCCCGGCTACCGTCGCGCCGTTTTTCCAGCCCTCATCGATGGCCGTGATCGGCGCCTCGCGCAGCCCGGGCAAAGGCGGCAACATCATTTTGCGGAACCTGCAAAAGGCCGGTTTCAAAGGAGTCCTCTATCCCATTAACCCGACCGTCAAAGAAATCCTGGGGCTCCCCTCCTATGCCCGAGTGAGCGACGCGCCGGGACCGGTCGAGACCGCGATGGTCGTGATTCCCAAAACGGCCGTGCCCGACGCCCTGGAGGACTGCGCCGCCAAAGGCGTCACCAACATCATTCTGAGCACAGGCGGCTATTCGGACGCGGGAGAGGAGGGGGCCAGAGAACAAAAAGCCATCATCGAAATGGCCCGCAGGGCCGGTATCCGGATCATGGGACCCAACAGCATCGGCACCCTCAACCCGTCTGTCGGCATGTCCACCTCTATTGTCGGGCTCGATCCGATCAGGAAGGGCGGCGTTTCCATCATCGGCCAATCCGGCGTCTTTTCGTCCGGATGGGCCCGCTGGATTGCGGACACCAAGCCCTTCGGTCTGGCCAAGGTGGCCTGCATCGGCAACAAGGGAGACATTAACGAAAGCGATCTGCTGGAGTACCTGACCGGGGATTCGGCAACCCGCACCGTCGGCATGTATTTGGAAGGCGTGGTGGAGGGAAAACGATTCATCCGCGCCGCGGCCGCGGCCTGCAAAACAAAGCCCGTGGTGGTAATGAAAGCAGGGCGCAGCGAAGCCGGGGCGGCCGCTGTGGCATCGCACACCGGGTCTCTCGCCGGATCGGACGCGGTCTTTGACGCGGTCTGCCGCAGAACGGGCCTGGTGCGGACGCAAAATTCCGAGGCCTTCTTTGACGCTCTCGCGGCGTTTGAAAAGCTCCCGCTGCCGCGCGGAAACCGAATGGGCGCGCTGTCCATCACGGGCATGGGCTGCGTCGCCGCGACGGACGCCGTCGAGGAATGCGGCATCGATCTGCCCGCGCTGCAGCCGGACACGCTCAGGAAGCTTCGCGAAGTCATGCCGGTGTGGGCGCCGGTGCGCAACCCCATCGACACCTGGTCCGCCATTGAGCAGCACGGATCGAAGAAGGCCACCAGCCACATTGCCCGCTGCCTGATGGAGCAACCCGATGTGGACGCTCTGCTGATCACCTTCGTGCTCATGCCGGAAAGCATGTTT
>JAKQKQ010000173.1 GCA_029560585.1 Verrucomicrobiota bacterium
CGACGAGCTATCGGGCGGCGCAGGGGGCGTGCGACCGATGCCACCTGCGCTCAAAGTGTTTGAGGCATCCCGGGCAACGGACGGCCCGGCAGGTCCGGATCTTCTACCGGCAAGGATCCGGCGGGCTCACCCACGCGATGAGGGCCAAGATCGACACGCCAGAGGGACGGAAGATCTACTCCCGGCGGCTGGGGATCGTCGAGCCGGTCTTCGCCAACATCGCCGCGCAGAAGGGGCTGGACCGATTCACGCTGCGCGGCCGCGCCAAGGTCAACGTCCAGTGGAAGCTCTACTGCATGGTCCACAACCTCGAGAAAGTGGCCGGAAAGGGCAGAAGATGGAGTTGACCGAGGATGCCGCTGGACGGCGAACACGCCGCGGGCCGGACAAACCCCCCATTGTTCCGGGCGATGGCGGCCATTTATCTCATCGACCCAACAAAGGCCTGACTCCAAGATGGTTTTTCGACAGACTCGTTCGCTGATTGAAGAACTTGACCCGTAGCACAATAGAGCTACATTGTGGCCATGAAGGAAACCATGGTGAGGGCGCGGGTCGAGTCCCGCCTTAAGAAAGACGCCGAGGCAGTCTTTGACGCCCTGGGCATAAACACGACTGAGGCGATTCGGATGTTCTTGAGCCAAGTCCGGCTGCGACGCGGTCTGCCTTTCCGCGTCGAGGTTCCAGAGAATGCCGACATTGTGTTGCCTGCTCGCCTGCGGCAAGCGGCCATGGACGTTATCTATGACGACTAGGCCCGGGCAGGTCTACAGGATCGATCTGGGTATTGGCGGCAAGGTCCGGATGGTGGTTGTCGTGTCTCGGGCGGATCCCGACGCACCTCGCGCCCTGACTTTATGTGTTCCTATCACGACCGCGTACAGAGAATCTGAGTACGAGGTGGAGCTACCGTCCAGACCCTTCCTGCGACAGAAGAGCTATGCCAACGTCCAGGGTCTACAGACAGTACAGGACCACGAGTTGGACGGTCCGATAGGGACGATTCCCGATGACTCGCTCCAGCGAATTCGCAGGGCGCTCCGATACATCCTTGAGCTTTAGAGAACCAGCGCATGCAGGTTCTTAATCAAGGAGAAAAATCACACCTTTGGCGCGCCCGCCGAGGATCGCGATTTTGATCCGGCAGGGTTGGCCCAGACCGACGAGTTTGCCTTAGGAGGACAGAGTTAGTGGGGCGGGGCAGAGTCGAGCCGAGAGAGTTTCCCCAGCTGTGATGACTGATCGCGTTCCATGCAGGTTCACGGGGCTCCCGGGAAACCGGGGTCCAAGGTCATCATGGGGAACGGCGGGAAGCCGGGGGCCGGGCACCACTCACTAAACGATCGGATCTCGCCGAAGCGCGGTGGTTGTTCACCGCCCGTTGCGGCAGATCGAATGCGCTGGTCGGGTGTCCCGGCCCCTTTTCCCGGGCCGGGGAGCATCGGGCGATCCTCATGGCCCCTTTGCCCCCTCAGCCCGCAACGCCCCTCGGCATCATTGTCGGCGTCGCTTGCGGGAAGAAGAGTTCGGGGTCGTAGGTCCGGTTCTTGCGCCAGATAGTCCACATGACCTCGATGATCTTTCGCTGGGTGTTGAGCCGGGCGTGGCGCACGCTGCCGGTGCGCGCGAGACTGGCGTGGTAGAAGCGCTTGACCTCGTTGTCGCCGGTGGTGCTCTTGCAGGCGGTGCGCCAGGCGGTGTAGCTGACGTTCTTGAGCTCGCCGTGGCCGGCGCGGTCGATGCGGCGGTAGCCGAGGGGCTTGTTGTCGCTGGTGCGGTCGGTGACGCCCAGCCGGCAGAAGCGCCAGAGCCGGGAGATTTTCTCGAAACGGTTGGGGTCCTCGACGATCGCGGCGAAAACGTGAGAGCCGACGGTGGCGATGCCGGGGATCTTCTGGAACTCGCTGGTTTCGCGGAACGGACGGCCCAGGCGGCGCACCTGGTGTCCTGTCTCCAGCCAGAGGGTCCAGGCCTGGTCGAACTGGCGGTAAAGCCTTTCGAAGAGGATCCGGTGCTCCGGGTCGGCGAGGCGGTCCAGGAACTCCGCGCGCCCCGTGCGGCTGAAGACGGCCTTGCCCTGGATTTGGCCGAGGCCGAGCTGTTGGTACCGGCATTTGATCAGCCTCTTGAGTCCGCGTTGGTGGTCGCGCCACTTGAGGTATTCCATGACGGCGGCCCGGTGGAGGTCGCGCCGTGGGTCCTGGCCGACCCAGACTTCCTTGATCTCGCCCAGCCTCACTCGAACCCTCGCAAAGCTCGGGTCGGTGATGCGCGGCGTTCGACAATCCGAATTGCGTTTCCGGCTGGCCGAAAATAGACTGTCGATGTGGACGGGGCGAGAGAGTTTCTGGTGCTTGTGAGGCGGCGCGCGGCGACAAAGCTGCTTTTCCTGCCCCACGCGGTTCGACAGATGTCCCGTCCGGAGCGGATGATCAGCACGGCGGAGGTCCGCGCCGTGATCGATTAGGGGGATATCATCGAGGATTATCCGGACGATGCGAGGGGTCACAGCGCCCTGATGTTGGGCGGAGGAACTGGCGGACGACCGATTCACGTGGTATGCTCTCCGCAGGATGAGTTTCTGGCGGTGATAACGGCGTACCTGCCGGACCCCGCAGAGTGGGCTGACGACTACAAGCAGAGGAAGACGAAATGAAGTGCGTGCACTGTCAGGGCCGGATGGAGCGTTCGTTCGCTCCATTCCATGTCGATCGCGACGGCGTGCATTTGAGTTTGGACGCCGTGCCCGCCTGGGTGTGCCGACAGTGTGGCGAGTCGTATTTCGAGGAGCGCGAGGTTGATTCGATCCACCAAATCATCCGAACCGTTGATGCGGAGACCAAGAAACTGGCCGCGACGGTCTGAGCTGCACCGAGGAATCTCGAACCAGCGGCTGCAGCGAACCTGCGCAAAAGCTCCGGTCGCTGATATAGACGTGCGGATGTCAAGTGGGTAAGTGAGTCCCGCGCTCATTGGTGTGAGTTATTCTTAGTTAGAGGTGTCCGGTGGAGGGGCGGCCGCCGCCGGCTGGGCGGTGCTTGTCCAGCCCGCTGATGGGAATGCTGATATCCGTGGGTTGCCGCGGCTCTCGCCGTGGCCTATCCGTCAGCTTCTCTGTCCACCTCGGCCCTATCCCCAGTCTAGGCGCGAGTATCGGGCGCCGGATCGCTCCGTCGCCTGTCTCTTAACGTCGTCGGGGGTTGGCCATCAGCCGGGGGCGACGCGCCCCGCCGCCGTGCACCTGGTCTGTGGTTCTATGTGCCGATCGGTTCCTCCGCGTTGGCTTCTTGGAGAATACTTCTCAGGTGGCCGCGAGGGCCGGCCGCGGTATCGCCGGTCGTAGGCCTCCGCGGTGGCGGGCAGGCCCGCGGGGTTCTCGTCGCTTGGCGTGCCGGGGGCCGGGGCGATGGCGCGCAGCGCGTCCCAGATGAAGGCGCAGAGTTCGCGCGCCAGCGCGACGGTGATCTTGTTGCGGTTGAGCAGCCGGCCCGAGAGGTGCCGGGCGCGGGCGTGGAGCCGGTTCTGCGCGGCCCAGCTGATGCGGCGCACGGACTCTGGCTGGCCCTGCTGCCGGACAGAGAGTTGCTTGCTGACCTTGGGCGGGGTCCAGTAGTGCCGGGCGCATTCCACCAGCATCCAGCGGGCGTGGCCGTTGCCGGTCTTGGTGATGCGGCCCTGGCTGCGGCTCGGGCCCGAGGAGTACTCGCTCGGCGTCAGGCCGAGGTAGGCCATGAGCTGCCGCGCGTGGCGGAATCGGCCGAAATCCCCTATCTCCCCGACGATCACCATCGCCGAGACAAGCTGGAAGCCCCTGAAGGCCATGAGCGCCTCCACCAGGGGCCTTCGCGCCCAGGATTCCAGCAGCGAGCGCATCTGGGCCTCGGTCCGCCCGACTCGCGCGGCGGCCGCCTCGACCGCGATGAGGTACTCCTCCAGGATCACCTTCTGCGCCGGGTGGGCTGCGTCCAGCTCCCGGAGGTAGCGCATGTGCGCGGCGGTCCAGTGGCTCTTTCCGCCGTAGCGGTATCCGTTGCGCAGCAGGAACGCGCCCAGCTGCTGGCGGGCGCGGCGCTGGTCCCGGACCGCATCGGAGCGGGCCCGGCAGAGGTCGCGCATGGTCTCGTCGCCCGCGTCGGGCACGTGCACCGCCACCAGGTCCCCGGCCCGGTGAAGACGCGCCAGCTTGGCCGCGTCGCGCCGGTCGGTCTTCACGCGGTCCCCGGAGCGCGACGGGACCAGCGAGGGCGCCACCACCGCGCAGGGGATCCCCAGCTGCCGCAGCCGCCGCCAGATCACGAAGCCGCAGGGGCCGGCCTCGTAGACCACGGAGAGCTGCCCCGGCTCGATCCTGGCCGCGGCCGCGATCCGCCTCAGGTGCCTCTCCAGCACCTGGAGGTCGTTGGTCGTGGTGCAGACCTCCCGCACCTCGCCGCGGGCGCCGGCCTCCGCCACCGCGATGGTCACCGTTTCCTTGTGGACATCCAGCCCAACGTAGAGTCTAGTCTTCATGGTGTGCTCGTCGTCTCCTTTCGTGTTTGAGAGGGCGGGATCCGACTCGGACACGCCCCCAGACGTGCGGCCCTGCCCGGCACACACCGGGCAATCCGCGACAGTATCGAGCCGCGGGCACACCACTCTTTTCAATCCCAATCCCGAAACGCCGCAGCATCCTTCCGGAGGAACGCACGGCCATAAGGTC
Source organism: Verrucomicrobiota bacterium (assembly GCA_029560585.1). Lineage (GTDB taxonomy): Bacteria > Verrucomicrobiota > Verrucomicrobiia > JADLBR01 > JADLBR01 > JADLBR01. Next base: position 4,700 of record JAKQKQ010000173.1, read on the forward strand.
TCGGCGGGAAAGACATCGCCAAACCAAAACAAAGGAGACGCACAATGAGTAAGACAGAGACCGTCGCACTAATCGTATCGCTCGTGCTCACACTCGCGAACTGTGCACAGGCTGCGGATGCCACGAGCAGCAACAAGTCCGCAAAAGCGGACTCAGTCGCCAACGTAGCACAAGCGAAAACGGGCAAGTTGCTCAAACGAGAGGTCGCTGAATTGAGCAGCGTCGCGAGTCAACTCCTTGGTGGCGGCGCGCGAGCCATTGTGGAGTTTTACTACCTCGACGTCGCCGTCCCAGGCGCCACGAAAGAACAACTATTATCTCTCGGTCAGTTCTCAGGTCCACTCGAAGCCACCGCAAATCCCTTGGTCGGGAAAAAGGTTACCGTTATTGGCCAGTATGATGAGAAGGAGAGGCGGATGACGGACATTACAAAGATTTCCGCAGCCCCTTGACCCAAAGCCGAACAATTCGTGGGAGCGACCGGGCGCAAGCGCCCGTCGCTCCACTCTGACGTTACGTGTGACTCGGAAGCCTTATGAAGACGAAACCTCTCATGATTGTCCTAGTGCTGGCGTGTTCCGTCGCTGGTTTATTGACGTATTACTATTACACGCAGCACCGTCATCCCACGACCGTTCCTTCCGCGATTCAACCTCCGCGCCTATCCGTCAGCATGTTCACACAGTCAGTGACCTCCACACAGAACGTACACCATCGAGAAACTCGCGTTTTGTACCGCCATGAGGACGGTCTTTTGTACCAGACACCCGAACTGCAGGGGGACCGACGCTACGATCTCATCGACATGCGTTTTCGACCAGACACGGACGTCAACGGCACCAAATGAAAACACCTAACCAGGCGGTCGAGGGTAACCGCCGACAAAGCGCTCGCTTCGGGCTGACGCCGGAGGGTGGTTCTAGGCATTATGATGTAGAGGTGCCGATCAGGCGGTCTCCTCAGCAGCAACGTTGGGGATCTTGAACATGACACGATCACAATTCTCAGACATTGCGCTGCGCCTGCTCGCAGTGATGTTGATTCTCATCGGCGTCCAATTCGGCTTATCGGCCATCGCTGCATACCAGAAAAACGGGGTGGCGGCGAGCATGGAACGAGCGAAGGCCCTGCTCGACCAAGACGGGCAGGGATCCCAATCTGCAAGCCCTACTTTGGAATTGGCACCGCCGGGTCAACTCCGGATGAATGGATTCCTTGCATTGTCGCATCTTGTTTTTGGCGCACTCCTCTTCATCGCCGTTCCGATGCGAAGCCGTTCTCTAGATTTCGGTTTGCATGGGGACTTCCTGCCGTTCCATGCGGCGTCTATTGTCGTACGGGCTACCTGCGTTCAAGCGGCGTTGACCGGGCTCCTGCAAGTTGCCGCGCTTTTCGTATATGGGAGCCCTGATCCGAAGGTTTTTGGAGGCACACTATTGCTGATGATGATCGGTCGTGCGGGGATTTGGCTTGTCATCTGTTTCGCATTGGCGCCCCTTATAGGGCGGATCCTGACAGTCGGAATGAACAACCCCAACCAGGCGATCGAGGGAACCGCCAAATGAGCTGCCGTTTCAGGCCGACGTGGGTGCTCAGGCCTGACTCTACTGGTTTAGAGACATTCTACGGGCGGTGCCCTCATCGCCAGCGGTTACGCTGTGACCGAATCTATCCACACCCGTAAGGAGATTTTTCACAATGGACATCCCACGAATATTCAACATCACTGAAAGCGCTCACCGCATCCACAACCCGATCACACCCGAAAAGCTCGCCACTCTCGGCACGGCGCTGCGTCTGGAATCGGGTGCCCGAGTGCTGGACCTCGGCAGCGGTTCGGGGGAGATGCTGTGCACCTGGGCACGCGATCACGGCATCATCGGCACCGGCATCGACATGAGCCAGTTGTTCACCGAGCAATCAAAACGCCGTGCTGAAGAACTCGGCGTCGCCGATCAAGTCAAGTTCATCCATGGCGACGCTGCCGGCTATGTCTCTGACGAGAAGGTCAGTGTGGCAGCCTGTATCGGTGCCACCTGGATCGGCGGGGGAGTCGCCGGCACCATCGAGCTTCTGGCGCGGAGCCTGCGCACCGGAGGGATCATCCTGATCGGCGAGCCCTACTGGCGGCAGTTACCGCCGACGGAAGATGTTGCCAGAGGATGTCTGGCCCACTCGATCTCCGACTTTCTCATGCTTCCGGAACTTCTCGCGTCCTTCGGCCACCTTGGCTACGACGTCGTTGAAATGGTTTTGGCTAACCAAGACGGCTGGGACAGATACGAGGCGGCCAAATGGCTCACCATGCGCCGATGGCTTGAAGCCAACCCCGACGACGAGTTGGCCAAAGCGGTTCGCGCCCAACTGACCTCGGAACCCGGTCGCTACGCCACATACACGCGTGAATACCTGGGCTGGGGTGTGTTCGCGCTGATGCCGCTGTGATGCGTCGGCAGATGAAAAGACAGAATGGAGAAGCGAGTTTAATAGATGAAGAAATACGAGTATCGGATCGAGTTCTTGAAGTTGGTGACGGGGAAAAAGAACGAGGAGCAGATTCTCGATGCCATTAACCTATGGGGCAACGAAGGCTGGAGGCTCAACCGACTTTACGGAGACTTCAGCCTGCGCACGATGGCATCGTGGAAAGGCGGCTTCAATCTTCTCCTTGAGCGTGAGATCGAATCGCCTTAAGTGAAATCACCGAACCAGGAGCACCACCGAATGGCGGCCCCGCGACGTGCTCTGGCGGTTCGGGAGTCGGCGGGGGCCGGCCAGCGGCCGAACCACAGCACGATCGCGACGTCTATCTCGGGGATGGGGCCGGGGCGGATCGAGGACCTCTTCGCGCAGGTGCCGCTGGTGTGCACGGAGGAGGGGCTGCTGGGCGGGACGCACTTCGCCATCGACGGCTGCAGGATGTCGTCGAACGCGTCCAAAGAGTGGAGCGGCAAGCGGTCCGACCTGATCAGGAAGAGGAACAAGCTCAGGGCGGCTGATCTGCCCCGCCGGGGTGCAGATGCACCGCAACGGCGAGCGCTTCAAGGGCCGCGACGGGGCGATGGCGACCAGCTACCGCGCCGCCCAGGGGGCGTGCGACCGCTGCCACCTGCGCTCAAAGTGCCTGAGGGATCCCGGCAACGCACGGCCCGGCAGGTCCGCATCTTCTACCGACGCGGATCGGGTGGCCTAAGTCACCCGATGAAGGCCAAGATCGAAACGCCGCTCGGGCGTGGCATCTGCTCGCAGCGGCTGGGGATCGTCGAACCGGTCTTCGCCAACATCGCCGCGCAGAAGGGCCTGGATCGATTCACGCTGCGCGGCCGGGCCAAGGTCAACATCCAGTGGAAGCTCTACTGCATCGTCCACAACCTCGAGAAAGTCGCCGGAAAGGGACGAAGATGGAACCGACCGACACCTTGGCCGGCCCGCAGGCGTCTGGCCGGCAGAAATCCATCGATCCCATACGATAGATAGCCCTCGGCCGCCTCGAGCCAACAAATGCCCTGACTTCAAGATAGTCTTTCGACAGACTCGTTCGACTACAAGATGAACGTCCGTCGCTATCAGGTTGAGGACGAGGAGTCGGTTATCCGCCTCTGGATGGATTGCGGTTTGGTTGTGTCGCACAACAATCCCATCCGAGATATTCAGCGCAAGTTGCGCGTCAACCCCGAGTGGTTTCTGGTTGGCGAGATCGACGGGCGGGTCGTGGCGACTTGCATGGCAGGATATGAGGGGCATCGCGGATGGATCAATTACCTAGCGGTCTCCCCGGCGCGGCAGCGGACTGGGCTGGCCTCGCAGATCATGGCGCGCGCTGAAGAGTTGTTGCGAGCCGCGGGCTGCCCAAAGATTAACCTGCAGATTCGATCGAGCAATCGGCAGGTGATCGAGTTCTACAAAAGCATCGGGTTCAAGATTGACAGTGTCGTCAGCATGGGGAAGCGCCTTGAGCCAGACGAACCATACAAAGTCGAACCAGGCGCTTCAGCTAACCGCGCGGAGCGCGGTCGGTGAGCTCTCCGTTGGCAGGTGAGGGATGTGCAAGACTTTAGCGGAGTGGCGGCTTGCGTGAGGGCGACGATGCTGCGAGGTGTTTTCTGAGGGTCAGAAATGAAGATTGAGATCGAGAGGGAAGAGGATGGCCGGTGGATCGCGGAAGTCACTGATTTGGCGGGGGTCATGGTTTATGGCGCAACACGCGACGAGGCGGTTGCACGTGCCAGGGCGCTGACTTTGCGGGCAATGCCGACCGATTGGTGCACGGGGAGCGCATTCCAGAGTTGAATGGTCTCCTTTCAGTAGCCGAGTGAGCCACTGGGGTGCCGCGATCGCCATCATCGCACTTGCTGTTGGTACCGCTTGCATCTTGGGCGGACAATGGGGCCCTGGTCTCATTCTCGTGTTCGCTGCTGTGGCTGGGGTCATGACCGCATGGCAGATGCGCGGACGCATGAGACAGCGGAGCACAGACGATGACCACGCGGCCTAACTATGCGCTCCAGCGAACGGCGGCCTCGCGTCGCGGCTGCAAACGGTACGCCCCGTGGCCGCCGTCGCTGATCTTGGGTCGTTGCGGATATCCAATCCCACGTAGAGTCTGGTATCCACGGTGTGCCCGTCGTCTCCTTTCGGGTTTGCGAGGGCGCCATCCCACTCGGACACGGCCCCAAACGTGTGGCCCTGCCCGGCACGTGCCGGGCACCCGGAGTTGCCTCCGGGCGCATCGCGTGATCCGGTGAGCGTGGATGATTCTTCGATGCGCCCCGGACGCGGCATCACGTCCGACGATGGGACGTGGCCGGACCGACATGCTACGCGAGCGCGCGGGGTCTCATGCGCGCCCTACGCGAGCGCGCCGTTGATGCGGGCGATGGCCTCGTCGATCTCCTGCTTGCTCTTGAAGCCGATGGTGACGGCATCGACGCAGCCGCAGGCCATGGTGTGTCGGATGGACTTCTCGCGGTCCTCGGGGTCGGTGAAGTCGCCGTTGCCGATGATCTTCATGCCAAGGACGCCGCGGCCCTTGTCGTGCATGGCGCGGATCTCGCGCATGCAGGCATCATAGTCGCCCGGCTCCGTCCACTTATCGGTGGCCCCGTCCATGTGGAGGGCCTTGTGGTTGACGCGCACGAGGTGGACATCGACCCAATCGACCAAGGTGGCGCGCGTGAGGCCCGGCAGGCCGTGGCAGGAGACGCCCTTGGCGCGGATCATTCCCTTCTTCTTGGCCTCGTCGAAGGCGGCCATGAGATCCTTGAGCTGCTCATGCCAGTCGTTCACCGTGGCGCAATGGATCAGGAGGCAGTCCAGATAATCGGTGCCCAGTTCCTTGAGGTACCGCTCGATGCTCGCCAGTGGCTTGTCCGAGACGCCCGCCTTGCGCCAGGGCATCTTACTCAAAATGAAGAGTTCCTGGCGAGGTAGTCCCTTGATCGCCTGGGCCACCATGCCGTGGGTCTTGTAATTGTCGGCGGTATCAACGTAGCGGATGCCCTTGTCGAAGGCGTGATGGAACAGTTCCGTGAACGCGTCTTGGCCCAGATCGCGCTGGACGCGGCCGCCATTGCTACCGGTACCGAATCCCAGGCGCGTCGCTTTCACGCCACATTTGCCGAGCGTCACCACATCGGCGTGGGTGCCCTTGGTGGGGGCGGCCGGCCAAGCCGGCGACTGCGGCAACAGGGCGGCGCCCGCGGCGGCGGATGCCCGCATCAGAAACTGGCGGCGGGAAATAGAGCGGCATTCCATATGGTTCTCCTTCATCAATGTGGCTCAACCACGCACTGACTGTACCTTATCTCAGGCGACTGGCAAAATCTCTGTTTCAGGGAATATCGCGGCGGGGTCCAGGAAAACCGCGCTCCGAAGAACGCGACTTTGAAGGGTCTGGGGCCACCGGTCCGCGAAACACACTCCGCAACCGCGAAAAAACCCAGCCTTAGCCTGACCTTTCCCAATGAATGGCTCTCATGGCGCGGTTTTCCCAGAGCCCGGAATTTCACAGCCGGCAGGCCGTGAAATATCCGGGCTAGGTGAAACACCCCATCCCCGCACTCTTGCGGTCGGGGGAAATGGCTCCACGTTTTCCCGCAATCTCTGCCATGAGTGATCAGAGCGACAGGACCGAAGGTCACCCCAGACCGTGGACGGCCCCGCAGCGCGGGACCGCGGTTCTGGCCATCGGGCAGGCGCTCTCCCTCGCGGCCCTGGCTTCGCTGGCGGCATCCATGCGCCTCCCATTCCTGTGGGCGCACGCGGTTTCCTTCTTCTGGGGAACGGCGGTCGCGCTAAACATGTTAACCTTCCTGCGTGGTCCGGACAGCTTTGCGCGGGGTCCCGCACAGGGCAAGGTCGCCCGGGCATTTTGCGCCTCCCTGCCCTTCTTGTTCCTGGTGCTGGGTTTGGCGGGCGCGGTCACTTCCGTTTATGCCTGCCGCTGGGGCGCGCGCGTGACCCTGCCCGCTGACCGGCCCGAGGTCCTCCGGCTGGCCGCAATCTTGAGCGGCGTCGCCGCCTTCGTCCTCTTCTTTGCGGGACGATGGGCGCAGTCATCGCACCGGCAATGCCAGGATGCGGTGCTTCGCAGCGCCATCCATTTCAACTGGGTGGGGACCATTGTGCACCTGCTGGGAGCCGCCGCCCTATTCCTATACCTCTACTCGGGAATCGATGGACTCATCTGGACCGGGAGGGCCGTGGCGCTCGCGACCCTGGTGCTCGTCTGCGATGCCGCGGTGGGCCTCCTGGCGGACTTCTACCGGCCCGCGGTGAATCGCGGCACGAGCCCGCTCGGACGCAGCGCCCTGCTGGATTGGACGTTAACCCGCGCCAATCCGGTGAGGCGGATTGCCCTTGCCATCGAGACGACCTACGGCATCAAACTCGGCGAGATCTGGGCCTTCAGGTTTTTGCGGGGGATGCTCGCGCCCCTCGCGTTGCTGGGGACAATGATGGCGTGGGCATCGAGTTGCCTGACGGTCATCCCCGCGGAAAGCGAGGGGGTGAGGATTCGAATGGGCCGATTCCAGCCCGAGCCTCTCCCGCCCGGCATTCACACGGGCTGGCCATGGCCTCTCGAGACGATCGCCATCGTGCCAACGCGCCGCATCGAGGAGATCCACCTGGGCTATGATGAGGATCTCGGGGGGCCGATCCTCTGGAACGAGCGGCATTATCGCGGCGAGAAAAACATGCTCGCGGGCAACGGTGAGGAATTGCTCACGGTCAGCATCCTCATCCACTACCGGATCGCCAATCCCGTGGCGTACCTCCTACACGCGCGCGGCCACGCGGAGGCCCTGACGCACATCGCCTACAGCGAACTGGTGCATGTCCTCGCGGCCCGCGAAAGCTTCCGCGTCATGATCCTCGAGCGCGAGGAGATCGCCGAGCGCATGCGCGCGACGCTGCAGGCCGACGCGGACCGGTTCGGCCTCGGCATCGAGGTGCTGTTCGTGGGCCTGCGCGACATCCACCCCCCGGTGGACGTGGCGCCCGCGTACCAGGAAGTCATCAGCGCCGAGGAACAGCGCCACGCCATGGTCTATGGGGGCCAAAAGTATCGCGCGCTCAACATGCCCGCCGCCGAGGCGAGGTCCAACAAGTTGAGGCGCGAGGCCGAATCCAAGGGTCAGGCCCGAGTGACCCAGGCCTCGGGCGAGGCCAACAAATTCCGCGAGATCGCGTCCGCCTTTCAGGCCGCGCCAGAGTTTTTGCGCGAGCGATATCGGCTCGACCTCCTCGAAGAAATCCTGCCGGGCCGCCCCAAGATCGTCGTTGATGCCGATGCGCCGCCCGCAGGACCCGCGCTCCTCTACCTGCCGCTCGACCCTGGATACTCCATGCTGCCGCTGATGGAGGACAAGACTCAGATGAAGTGAACCCAAGATGAAAACCAGAGACCTCCTGTTCCGATTCCTCGTGGCCGCCATCGTGGCCACGATCCTCGCCTTCGTCATGCTTTCGTTCCAGGTCAGGCAGGACCAGATGGCGGTCGTGACCCGCCTCGGCCGCCCCGTTCGAGTCATCGAGGAACCGGGCCTCTATTTCAAGTACCCCTGGCCCATGGAGTCCGCCCGGCTTTTCGACCGCCGACTGATGGTCTTTGAGAGCCGTCCCGCCGAGGCCCTGACGCAGGATAAGCGCAACGTGATCTTGTTCGTCTATGCGGCCTGGCAGATCCAGGATCCCCTGCTCTTCCTCCAGAGTGTCGGCGGCGAAGAGAATGCGCGGCAGAAACTCGACGGTGTCGTCACCGGTGCGAAGAATACCGTGCTGGGGCAATACGACTTCCAGAACCTCGCCTCCACCAACCGGGCCGAGGTGAAACTCGAGGAGATTGAAAAACGCCTGACCGACGTCGTCGCGGAGCGGGCCTTGGCCGCTTTCGGGATCGCCGTGCGCCAGGTCGGCATCTGCCGCCTCGGGCTGCCAGAGTCCAATACGCGTTTCGTCTTCGAGCGCATGCGCGCCGAACGCGCGCAGATCGCGGAGCACTATCGTTCCATCGGCGCGAAAGAGGCGGACGATATCCGCGCACGCACGGATTCGGAGGCGACCGTACTCGTGGCCGAGGCCGAGCGCTCCGCCGCCGAGACGATCGCCAAGGCGGAAGCCGAGTCCGCGCGGCTCGTCGCGGATGCCTACCATCGCGACCCGGACCTCTACGGATTCCTCAGGCGGCTGGACGCTTTGCGCAAGGTCGGCGACGTGAATACCACGCTGATCCTCGACACGAGCACACCTCCCTTCGACGCGCTGCGCGTGCCGCTCGGCGGCCGCACGCCAGCACAAGCGCCAACGCCGACACAAGCGCCGACACAAGCGCCGGCCAATCCGACGGCTCGCCCGGAGTGACCATGGCCGATCGAGAAGAGGTGACGCGATCCGCACCGTCCGCAACGCTGGAGGCGCTTCGGGCCTCGATCGGGGTGCTGCGCTGGGCGCTGATGCTCCTGATCGTCATCTACCTCGTCTCCAACATTCGCGTCATCAGCCCCAACGAAAACGGGCTGGTCCTGCGATTTGGCCGCCTGACCGGACATGTGCATCCGCCCGGCCTGCTGTTGGCGCTCCCCTTCCCGATCGATCACGTGATCGTCGTGCCCACGCGAACCGTCCAGGAGATCGAGCTGCAGGAATGGTCCGCGCCGCACGCCGCGGCGCCCGCCGCCGATGCTTCGGCCGGAGCGTCGCCCCCGGTCAAAGAAACCCTCCACCCAGTCAACGATGGCTACCTGCTCACGGGCGACGATAACCTGGTCCACGCGACCTTCCTGGTCCGCTACACCATCTCGGATCCCGAGGCCTATGCCCTGAATACCAAGGATACGGAAGGGTTCCTCCGCAAGACCGCGGGCGCCAAGGACACGAAGGAGCTGCTGCGCAAGATCCTGCGCGATGCGGCGACGGAGGCCGTGCAATCCGTGGGGGTCGATGACGCCCTCACGAGCGGCCAGGAGCAACTTCGCAACGAGTGCCGACGGATCGCCCAGGGCAAAATCGACCGGCTGCAGCTCGGCATCGCGCTTCAGGCGTGGGAGATCCGTGAGATTATTCCCGCCCGACAAGTCCTCCAGTCGTTCGAGGAAGTGGTCAGCGCCCAGGTCGAGGCGCGCACGATGACGGAGAAGGCGAACGCCTATCGCCAGGCGCGGCTTCCCGAGATCGAGGCGCGCGTCTTCCGGATCAAGCAGGAGGCCAGCGGCCAGGCCCAGCGCACGATCGTGAAGGCGCGCGGCGAGGCCACCAGTTTCCTGGCCCAGTGGGATGCCGCGCGAGAAAACCCCGATGCTTTCCGCATACGGCGACACCTCGAGGTCATCGAGTACATCATGCGCCGCACGTGGTTGCCCGCCATCAACGCGGGCAAAGGCCTTCCACTGCAACTGCTCATAAAGCCCCCCACACATGATCCAGAGCCAGTCACTGAGTGATGTCGAGGCCCCCCCGGCCTCCACCGCACAGAGCGCCCTCGCCCGACGCCTCGTCGTCCTGGCACTTGGCGCCGTCCTGTTGCTCACCGGCGGCCTGCTGCGGCTCTTCCGGCCCGAACAGGATTCGCTTGCCTCGCTCTTCGGGATGCTCGCGATGCTGTCGCTTGGCGCGCCGGTCCTCTGGGACGCGATCACCTCGATGCGCGTACACGGATTTGAGGCCACGCGTTTCTACATGGACCAATTCATCGCGCTCGCACTGGCGGCCTGCTTCGCCGCGGGCGAATACTTCACCGGCTCGATCGTGGCCATCGTGCTGATCTCGGGAGAATTGCTCGAGGAACGCAGCATGATCGGAGTCCAGCAGGCCGTCAGGGACCTGCTGAGCCTGACCCGGGTCTTCGCGCAGCGCCTTACGGATTCCGGCGAGGAGCGCGTCGACTCCGCCACCCTCAGGCCCGGCGATACCGTCCGGGTGCGCCCCGGGGACACGGTGCCCGCGGACGGCAAGGTCGTGCGCGGCACATCCACGATCGATCAAGCCAGCGTCACCGGCGAGTCTTTGCCAGTGGACGTCTCGGAGGGCGGTCGCGTCTTCGCGGGCACCGCCAATCTCACCGGTTCAATCGATGTCGCCGTTGAGCGCTCCGGCGAGGCCACCCTCATAGGTCGGGCCGGGCAGATCGTCCTGGAGGCGCAGCAATCGCGCGCGCCGATCATCCGCCTCACGGAGGAATACGCCAGCTACTACACCCCCATGGTGCTATTGCTCGCGGGCTTCGTGCTGTTCTTCACCAGCGAAATCCAGCGCGCCATCTCGGTGATCATCGTCAGCATCCCGTGCGCATTCGTCCTCGCCGGACCATCCACCATGATCGCCGCGCTGGCGACGGCCTCGCGACTGGGCATCCTCGTCAAGAGCGTCCGCTTCTTCGAGACCGCCAGCCAGATCGACACGGTCGTGTTCGACAAGACCGGCACCCTCACCCACGGGCAGCTCAGCGTGGCGGCCATCCGCCCATCCGCGCCATTCACAGAAAGCGAGGCCCTCGCCCTCGCCGCGGCGGTCGAGTGCCACTCGCGCCATCCGGTCGCCAAGGCCATCACCCACGAGGCGCGCCGCCGCGAACTTGCGCTGCCAGAGGCCGAGTCGCTGCGCGAAGTCGCCGGCCAGGGCATCGAGGCCCAGGTGGATCGCCGCAAGATCCGCGTCGGCCGACTGAGCTGGATCCAGTCCGAGGGTGTTGCCGCAGGCGATGATCGCGATGCCGAGGCGGGCACGAGCGCCCTCGGCGTGGCGGTCGACGACCGCCTGGCCGCCATCATCTGCCTCAGGGACAATCTCCGCGACGAGGCACGCAACATCGGCCGCCGCCTCGGGGATCTCGGGGTGCGCCGCTTCCTCATGGTCACCGGCGACCACAAGGATGTTGCGCGCCGCATCGCGGACGAGGTGGGCTTCAGCGAGGTCATCGCGGAAACCCTCCCAGAGGAGAAACTCGCCGTCGTCCGAAGACTCAAGCAGGAGGGGCATCGCGTTGCCGTTGTCGGCGACGGCATCAACGACGCCCCCGCCCTCGCCGCCGGCGACCTCAGCGTCGCCATGGGAGCCCTCGGCAGCGACCTCGCCATCCAGACCGCCGACGTCGCCCTCATGCACAACGACCTCCATCGGCTTCCCACACTGATCCGCATCTCAAGGAGCGCGCTCCACCTCATCAACCAGAACCTCCTCTGCGGCCTGATCTTCATCGGCATCGCCATCATCACCTCGGCGGCCGGCTGGGTCAGCCCCATCGCCGCCGCATTCATCCACGAGTTCAGCGCCTTCTTCGTCATTTTCAACGGCGCCCGCCTCCTCCGCTTCGACGAACCCAAGGGCTGAGCCAGAAACTTCGGGCGGGTTCCTGAGCGCGGCTCGTGCCGCGACCCAGGACCCGGGTCGGGAGGGCTTTGGACTGCGGTGGCAGAGCCCCGGATCGGGGCGGCGCTACCGCTTTGGCAGCGCGCGGAGCGCGAGTCGGGACCTTCGGCTTCGGCTCCGCCGGAGGCAAAAGCGGTGTCGCCGCTTCGCTATGCCACCGCAGTCCAAAACGGCCCCTCCCACAGAAGTCTCACCCTGAATAATCCGGCGCGTGGACGTTTCTGGCTAGTGCCGCCCCGTCGCGCCGGGGGCGGCGCTGACCTAAAACTTCGGACGCGTCTGACGTCTCGCCCAGACGCCCCACAAGTCTTGTGGGCCGCCTGTGTCAGGCGGCAACGGGCGTCGAGTTTCCCCGTGATTGATGCGGCGCCGTCCGGCGTCGGCGGCGGGCCTTGCTCGAAAATTGAGTAGCCTGTTTGCAGGCGACTCCATGCGCGAATCGCGCGCAAGCGCGCTCCTACATCTCATTTTCACCCCCGGTGGCGCCCCGGATGCCCGCCGTCGGGCGGGCGACCGGGCATGGGGTCTGACCCAAAGATTTCAAACCGTGGGCGGCGCGGATTCCCCACGTCTCGCGATGCGGCTTGATCGCGAATCCGGAGCCACCACATCAAAAGCCTATCACCGTGATCTCCGGCCGACAACCGAAGCGCACCCCCAGCATGTACGTTCCGATCCCGGGGCTCACGTGCAGCGGTCCGGCGGCCGTCCGGAACAGCCCCTTGTCGCATGGCAGCACGGTATGCCTGAGAATCGGACGGTCCCATAGGGGGATCCGCACCTGACCCCCGTGGGTATGCCCTGCAAGCATCAGGTCGTATGCACCGGCAGGAACCCCGCCGACCGCATCAGGATAGTGCGTCAGCAGGAGGCGCTTCCGAGCCTCTTTTCTCCCCTCGCGCGGAATCCGCGCCGCCCGGCCAGAGCTTCCCACGATCTCCAGCGCACCCACCATCGCGACGACGTTCGTCTCCACCAACCAGTCGCCCCCGGTCTTCCGAAATGCCTGCCGGACTGCCTGCCCGTGGCTCAAGCCCAAGTGATCGTGGTTGCCCGGCACCCCATAGAGGGGTCTACGAATCCCCGATAGAATCTCCAGGCCCTCGCTCAAATGCTCGGCATCCTCCACCAGGTCCCCGGTGAAACAGACAATGTCGGCGCCGATCGAATTAATTGTCGCCACCACCTTCGCGAGATACTCCCGCTCCCCCTTGTAGTGGATGTCGCTGATGTGGATCACGCGCAAGGTCGGTTCTCTCGAAACTTCGATCCTGCGCACCTTGATCCAGTGCGGCTCGATCAGAAATCCATACGCGGCGCAGAGGCCAACCGCCACGCCCACCGCCAAAAGTGTGGCGGCCGCTAAGACACTGACACGTCGGACGCGCGCGCCCACGGAAACCCAATCGATCATCGCGATCACAGCGTAAACGCGCTCATCCAAAAAGACGGAGCTCAAACTCCGCCCGGACGAGCCGCTCTCGCCCTTCGGACTCATGGGCCCGCTGCCACTCGTTCCCACCCAGCCCATCCCAGTGCCGTGAATGCGGCAGAGGCAGACATAGGAAATCGGCGCCCGCCAAAACCGGATTGACTCCCCCGCCCAACTGAAGACGATTGTGGAAATCTGTTCTTCCGAACAGAGGTGGGTTTAACTGTGTCGGTCAAAGAGAGTAATCGGGCAGAGGAGCGCAAGGTACTTGAAAGCGGGGACCCGCCCGCGCAGGATAATACGATGCACCGCCATAAGAACGAGACGCACTCTGCGTTCGCGCCGGCGTTCCGCGCCAGCGATGCTGAGGTGCACCGTCAGCACGATCTGTTCATTTCAAAGGCCACCCTCGCCCCCGTGCTCGATGCCGTGCCGTTCTCCGTCGTCGTGCTGAACCACTGGCGCCAGATAATCTACACGAACAAGGCGATGCTGGCGCTGGTTGGTCAACACGACATGCGCTCCATTCTGGGCAAACGCCTCGGCGAGGTCGTCGGATGCGCTCACGCCATTGAAGCACCAGGCGGCTGTGGCACCACCGAGTTCTGCCTCTATTGCGGTGCCGTGCACGCGATGCTGCGGGCGATTGAGGTCCGCCGACCCGATGTCCAAGAATGCCGCATATCCTGCAGTCCGAACGGGCAGGCGCAGGACCTGCGCGTGTGGTCGCGGCCGATCATCGTGGGGGACGAGGCCTTCGTTGTTTTCAGCCTGCTCGATATCGCCGCGGAAAAACGCAAGGAGGTGCTCGAGCGCCTGTTTTTCCACGATATCGCCAACACGGCCGGCGGACTCTCTGGCCTTGCCGAACTCCTGCCCTCCGCCGATCCAAACAGGATCGTGGAACTCGCCGGGATGATACATCGCTTTTCCCGCCAGTTGATCGAGGAGATCCAGGGCCAGCGCGAATTGATCATGGCCGAATCCGGGACCCTCACCGTGCGTCCGGAGACCCTGGACATGGGCGAGCTGGTGGGAGTGATTGCCGAAGGCTATCGCCACCATCCCAGCAGCCACGGCAAACGGCTGGAGTTCTCGGCGCCCCCGAGTCCCATTGTCGTCAAGACCGACCGCGCCTTGGCCGGACGCATCATCGTCAACATGATAAAGAACGCGATAGAGGCTGCGCCACGGGACGGGGTCGTCATGATCTGTTGCACCAGTTCGGACGGCGGCGCCCAAGTCGATGTCCATAATTCCGGGCACATGCCCAAGCATGTGCAACTCCAGCTATTCAGACGTTCGTTTTCGACCAAGGGCGAGGGCCGCGGCCTTGGAACGTACAGCATGAAGCTCCTCGGCGAGCAGTACCTCAAGGGCAAGGTCGATTTCGCATCCACGCCGGAAACGGGCACCACCTTCCGCGTCACGCTCCCATCGATGGGCTGAACATACCCGAAACGTCCCCGAGATTTGACTGACTTTGCCCGCGGGGACGCTACGACTGCCGCATGCCGATCCGCAGCGCTGTACCGCCGGCCCTGATCGCCGCGATTGCCATTGCATCCGGCGTCACCGCACGCGCCCTGGAACCTTCGCCGCCGGAATCCCCGCCGCTCTTCGGCGGTTGCGGGGGCGCCTACCTCCTCGCCGCGCCAGGGCCCCTCGAGATCGAAGTCGTGAAGCGCGACCGGAACACACGCGACGGCGCGTCGGAACTGCGCGCGATCCTCTTTGGGCCCGACCGAAGCGTCCTCGCCGAAGCGAGGATTCCCGATGACGGTCGTCCGAAGGGCAGCGGCATGGGTCCCGTGCAAACGGTCCGGTTGTCCGCCAAGGCCGAACGCCGGGGCATCTATGGCCTCATGATCACCATGTCCGGAGACCGCTATGGCGAGACCGCCGTATGGGGGTTTCGCTCGAATTGTCCGCGCTATCTGATCGAAACGGCCCGGGGCCACAAAGACGCGCGCCATGAGGAACCCATCGTTCTCTTCAGCCCGGATCGCCCCGCCTCCATCTGTTTCCTGCCTCGCCGCGGACCATTCGCGCTGGAATTGAAACACCGGGGCGCCGGGGGCACTGCCGAATTGCGCGATGCCTCCGGGAAATCCCTGGCCTCATTCCCTATCCAAAACGGCACGGCCCTGGGCCAGATCACCGCAGCGGTTCCGCGCGGCAGTGGCCCGTGGCGCCTGATCGTCCCGGCCGGCGAGTCCATCGCACAAATCGACGGCGTGACCCGCTGGGAGAATGGCGACCCCTTCCCCGACATGGCCTGCTGGACTCCCCAGCCAGACTCCTGGTTCGCGGCAACGGAAAACCATTGGTTGCTCACGCCCTACCGCAGGCTGGTCTACTCTTCGGCCGCCTCTCAGGGCAAAGTCACACTCCGCGCGCATAACAACGCCACGCGCGGACGCGCCATCAACCTGGCTGTCGAGTTCCCCGATGGCCCATGGCCCGCCGCGCTCTCGACAAACCGCGTCGCGCTCGAGCCAAAGAAGTCTGCGGATATATCGCTTTCGTTCACGGCACCGCCGGGGGGCGAATCCCGCACCTGCCACGTCCGCGCCACCTCCGCCGATGATTCCTCGGTTTCCACCTACGTCACCGTGACCATCCGATCGGGCGAACCCCCCGCGAGGAAACCGCTGCATCTTCCAATTACCCTCCGCGCCTTCGAGCACGAGAACGAGCAATTCGGGCATCTTCCCGGCTACCCCCATGACGCCGAGATCTACTTCGACGCGAAGAACCACCCCTTCACCCTCGACGGCGGCAAACTGGCCACGCCGGTCGGCCGCGACTGGACAAGGCTGCCCATCGCCGCCCGTCCGGACCACGCCGACCCGAACTCACCCGCACAGTCCTTTTCCCCGCTCGGTTCGAAGGTCGCATTTGATCGCGCCAACAACCTCTATCTGCTTGGCACCACCGGATCGCGCCGCGCCCTGCTTCGCTCTGCCGATGGAGGCATGAGTTTCGCCGCCTGCGACCTGCCCAGATCCGGCCGGGGTTCGGCCAGTTTCGACATCGAACAGTTCTCTGGCCACAATATGCCCGACGGTCCTCCGCCCATCGTCCGATACACCCTGACCGCCACAGACCCGAAACTGTTTTGGCGCAGGGTCCACGATATCGAACTGCTGCTGGCCAGGGACACCGAAAAGGGCATGGTCTTCGACCGGCCAATCGCCGTGTCCACGCAGGGCATCGGCCTCGCCATGCACTCGGGAATCCCCGCCACGCTGGCCTCCCGCGGGGACCGCACCCACATCTGCTGGGGCGAGGCCACCGATCCCGCCACAAAAGTCCCGGGCGTCCCCGCCTTTGTCGCGACCTTCGACCGCAAGGCGAATCGGTTGGGCCCGCCCTCGCTGATCGGCTATGGCGCGCCTGCGAATGACATCCACAACACGCCGAGCCTCACGATCGACGGGAACGGCCTGCTCCACGCCATCGGCGGAACCCACGGCCGCCCGTTCCCCTACGCCGCTTCCCTCAGGCCCGACGATGCCGCCGGCGGCTTGACCCCGCCCGCCACAACCGGCGACGATCTCTCCCAGACTTACATAGGCATGGTCTGTGGCCCAGATGGCAGCCTCCACACCGCCTTCCGCCTGTGGCAACGCAACAAAGATCCCTTCCCGCTCAGCAGTTATGCCACGCTCGCCTATCAGCGAAAGCGACCCGGCCAGCCGTGGGAACCTCCCAAGATCCTCATCGTCCCCCCGATCTCGGAGTACAGCGTCTTCTATCACCGCCTCACCATCGATCGCAAAGGTCGCCTCTTCCTGTCCTATGACTACTGGTCCACGTTCTGGTTCTACCGCAATGATCACCTTGGGCGACGCCGCAGCCTCCTCATGTCCCCCGACGGCGGCGATTCCTGGAAACTCGCCGAAGACCGCGACCTGATAGGGTACCTCGAGAATTCAGATGCCGGGCAGTAGGAGCCTGCTCGCAGGCGATCCCATGCGCGAATCGCGCGCAAGCGCGCTCCTACGTCTCATTTTCACCCCCGGTGGTGCCCCGGATGCACGCCGTCGGGCGGGTGGTCGGCGCATGGGATCTAACGTGAAAGTTCGCATGCGTCAGGCGTCTCGCAGAGACGCCCCACAAGTCTTGTGGGCCGCCTGTGTCAGGCGGCAGCGGGCGTCGAATTGTCCCTGAAGATGCGGCGCGTCCGCGCACCGACGGCCTCGGCCCAGCGATTCCGTTCCGCCTTGCTGCCCGACATGCGGGCCATGGGTTCACCCCTCCGCGAGGCGTTGCTCGGCACGTCGGCGCCTGGTGTGATCCAGGATCTTTTTGCGCAGCCGCAAACACGTCGGCGTCGCCTCCACAAACTCATCCGGGCCGATGTATTCCAGGGCACGCTCCAGACTCATCTTGATCGCCGCCTCGAGCTGGATGCCCTTGCCGTCGCCCTGCGATCGCATATTCGTGAGGTGCTTGGCCCTGCAGACGTTCACCACCATGTCCTCGGGTCGCGAGTTCTCGCCCACGACCATCCCCATGTACACCTCCTCGCCGGGACCCACGAACATCCGCGCCCGTTCCTGGAGCTGATCCAATGCGTACGCCGTCGAAACGCCGGGTTCCATGGCCACCAGCACGCCGCTCGGCCGAGTCGGGATCTCCCCCTTGAACGGGCCGTACTGCTTGAACAGGTGGCTCATCACCCCCGTGCCCCGCGTCAGATTCAATAGATCGGTCTCAAAACCAATCAGCCCCCGGGTCGGGATGACCGCCTCGACCGTCACGCCATGCGGATGGTGCTCCATGTTCGCCACCTCGCCCTTGCGGCCGGCGAGATTCTGCATCACCGCGCCGAGAAACTCTGACCCGACGTCCACGTAGAGGGTCTCCATCGGCTCGAGCCGGCCCCCCGCGCCATCCTTCCGAAAAATCACCTCCGGGCGCGACACCATCACCTCGTAGCCCTCCCGTCGCATCTGCTCCACGAGGATCGCGATCTGCATCTCGCCACGCGCGTGCACCTCGAAGACCGCCGCCTGCTCCGTGTCCTCGACCTCGATGGAAACGTTGTTGCGCGACTCCCGTATAAGGCGTTCCCGGATGTGTCGCGCCGTCAGGAATCTCCCCTCCCTGCCCGCCAACGGCGAATCATTCACAACGAATTGCATCCGGATCGTCGGTGGATCGATCTCCGCGAACGGCAGCGGTTCGCGCTCTTCCGAGTCGGTGATGGTCTCGCCGATCAGCGCGTCCTCGAATCCCGCTATCCCGACGATCTCGCCGGCCGCCGCCTCTTCGACCTCCACTTTCTTCAGCCCCTCGTGCGAAAACAACGCCGAGCAACGCGCCTTCTCCCGCCGCCCGTCCTTATGGATGCAGACGATCTGCTGGCCGGCCGCGACCTTCCCGGCCAGCACCTTCCCGTAGCAGATGCGCCCCAGGAAATCCGAATACTCCAAATTGCAGATGCTCATCCGGAAGTACCCCGCGTCATCCGCTCGGGGCGACGGGATCTTTTCGACGATCGTCTCAAAAAGCGCGGTCATCCCCGCGGTGCGCACCCCCTCGGTCACCGACCCGCCCCACTCGCGCACCGCATAACCGTCACGGCCCGACGCATAGATGATCGGAAAATCCAACTGCGCATCGGTCGCGTGCAGTTCCAGAAAAAGCTCAAAGACATCATCAAGGACCTTGTGCGGGTCGGCGTTCTCGCGATCGATCTTGTTGATCACCACGATCGGCTTCGCCCCGGCCTGCAACGCCTTGCGCAGGACGAACTTTGTCTGCGCCTGGGGCCCCTCCCACGCGTCCACCACCAGCAGAACGCCGTCGATCATGCTCATGGCCCGCTCGACCTCGCCCCCGAAATCCGCGTGCCCCGGCGTATCCACGATGTTGATGTGGTAACCGTTCCACCGGAACGCCGCGTTCTTGGCCCGGATGGTGATGCCCTTCTCGCGCTCCAGATCCATGGAGTCCATCACACGCTCTTCGACCTGTTGGTTGTCGCGGAAGGTCCCCGACTGCCTCAGGAGTTGGTCCACGAGCGTGGTCTTCCCGTGGTCGACGTGTGCGACGATCGCAATGTTCCGGATGTTTTGCATGCTGTCCCCTCCTCGGGGACCGGGGCCTTTATCAGGACTTTGAGCTTTACGCCAGCGGTAAAATACAACAACTGGCGCAAAAGGCGAGATTCCAGACGCCCTTGCACCCCCGCCCGCTATGGGGCAATATAGATGAGCCACGCCCCACCCAAGATCACGAGAACACCGCAGACGATCTTGACGACCGACACGCCTCTCGAGCGTTCGTTCCAACGCAGATAGCGCTCGACGAGTTCGGTCGATGTGCCGGCCGCCACGATCACGGCGCAGTGGCCCATGCCATAGGCCAAGAGCAGGAGCGCGCCATAGGCAGCGTCACTGGCAGCCAGCTTGAACGTCACGCCAAGCATCGGGGCCATGTATGCAAAAGTGCAGGGCCCCAGCGCAACGCCGAAGACCAGCCCCAGAATAAATGCCGCGAAGAAGCCCCTCCCCTTCATGTTGACCTGGCCCGGTGCCGACCACGGCATGGGCATCGCACCCACCAAGTGCAGTCCCATGGCGAAGAAGATCAGCGCGACAAAATAATTCGCCCACGACCCAACGTCGCCCAGGATTCGCCCTGCCGCCGCAGTGATGGCGCCGATGGCGCCGATCGTTATCAGGATGCCCACGGCGAAAAGCGACGATGTCCAGAATGCGCGCCTCGTGGTTGCGGCGCCCTGCTCGCTGATGAACCCCACGATCAGCGGGATGCTGGCGAGATGGCACGGGCTGAGGACGATGCTCAAAACACCCCAGGCGACGGCCGCCATCAGGGCAATGGCCGGTGCCCCCTCGATCGCTTTTGCCAATCCCGAGAACAGCGCTTCCATGCCAACCCTCTTCCCTCGAATCAGGGTTTGATCTTGTCGAACAGCGGCGGCAACCGTCGCTGGTAACAATCACGGATGGTGGCCTCGTCCTCGCCCAGCGGGGCGAGGTTCATGGCGTGCCCCCGAGATCCACCCCCAGCTCCTTCCATTTCGCGAGGATCTCCTCCCGCCCGAAAAAGCCCTCGTGACGCCACAGCTCCTTCCCGGTGACATCGTAGAAGATCTGGGTCGGGATCAGGTTGATGTTGTATTTGTCACTCGCGCCCGGATTTTCCCAAACGTCGATGAACTCCACTACCAACCGGCCCGCATATTCCTTTTTCAACTGCTCGAGGATGGGCGCCATCTTCTTGCAGGGAATGCACTTGCCTGCCCCGAGATCGACGAGCCGAGGAAGGGGTCTTTCCGCTGGCGCATTTGCCGTCGCAACCGGTGCGGCCGCCCCCTTCACCGGCGTGCCGCGATTCGCGCGTTTGGCGACGAAAGCCGCGGCCGCCAGTGCCACGACCACACCGATAATAAGCGCCTTGGCGGATGCTTTCATACGCTGGTCGTTTTCTCAGAAGCGGCGGCGAGGATCCGCTTCATCTCCCCGATGTCTGGCACCCGGCCCGAAATCTTCACCGCGCCATCGACCACGAGCGCCGGGGTCATCATGACCCGCAGCGCCATGATCTGTCTGATGTCCGTTATCTTGTCGATCTCGAATGGCCCCCCGAGTTGGCGGGCGGCCTCCTCGGCTATCTCGTAAAGCTTCTTGCACTTCATGCATCCGGTTCCGAGTACGAGTATCTTCATCGCGCATCCTCCTGGGGGTTTCTATCGTGGAAAGCAGTGGCCAAACCACGTGCCGGTGACGGTCGCCATGACCACCACCAGCAAAACGAATACGGCGGTCTTCCGGGCGCCGACCACCTTGCCGATCACCAGCATGCTGGGCAGCGAGAGTGCGGGCCCGGCCAAAAGCAGCGCCATGAGGGGGCCGTTGTGCATGCCCAGCCGCCGCAGGGCCTCGCAGATCGGTATCTCCGTCAGCGTTGCAAAATACCAGAAGGCGCCAATCACGCTGGCCACCAAGTTCGAGCGCAGCGAGTTGTCGCCCACGAATCCGGCGACGTAGGCCTCTGGCAAAAGCGCCCCCACCACGCCAACCACGAACACCCCGCCAAAAAGAAGCGGGACGAGCGTTTTCGCGAAATCCCAGGTGTTGGACATCCACAGGTTCAGCTCGTCGCGCTCAAACCATCTCCAGACCATCAGCAACACCAATGCGCCCATCAGCCCAGCGAGCACCCACTTCTGATGGTTGATCGCGATGACCCATGTCTTCGCCTCTTCGACGGACGCGATCGACGCCTTGGGCAGCGTGACCTTTTCGCCCGCGGTCTTTCCGCCCCATGGCTCACTGAGCTGAAACACCACTTCATGGCGCATCTCCTGAAGCTGCACCGCTGCGAATTTCGTGCCGTCTGCCCGGTGCACCACCACATCGCCGGGGTTGTACCAGTCGCTGAAGACCAGGAAGGCCACCATCGCGGCCAGAAAACACGAGGTCTTCCAAAGCGGGCGCCTCGGCGCCTCTGGCGCGGCCAGATCGGCGGCCCCCGCAAAGCGCTCCCCCTCGCTCCGGCGGAAGATGACGGCCATCATCGCCCCGATGATCACGGCAAAGAACACCGCGCCCACCGCCCGCCCGGCCCCGATCGGAATGCCCAGCACCCGCGCGGTAAGGAAGATTGCCAGGATGTTGATCGCCGGGCCCGAGTACAGAAACGCCGATGCCGGCCCCAGGCCCGCGCCCATGGTGTATATGCCCGCGAACACCGGCAGCACGCTGCAGGAGCACACCGCCAATATGACCCCCGAGACCGAAGCCACCCCGTAGGCCAAGACCTTGTTCGATTTCGGCCCGAGATGCCGCATCACGGAGCCCTGCGACAAGAACGTGATGATCGCCCCCGCGATGAACATCGCCGGCAGCACGCACGCCAACGTGTGGTTCCGCACGTACCACTGCAGCAACCGGAATCCTTCCAGAATCGCGCGGCTGAAGGCCCCGCCCTCCGACAGCGGCATGAAGTACGCCGCGACGAACACCCCGGCCATCCACAAAAATACCTTCAGGTCTCGCCTCATATCCTCAGCCCCCCGACCTGCCCGCGCTTGCCATGGCCGCCTCGCCAGTCGCCCCGCGCGACCGCCCCTCACACACGTCCGCCACGCAATCGAAAAGACGCACCACGCACCGCGTCCTCAGCCTGTAGAACACCTGCTGCCCCCGCTTCTCGTCCTCCACCACCCCGGCCTCCCGCAACACCGCCAGATGCCGCGACACCGTCGGCATCTCAAATCCCACCAGCGCCTTCAGCTCGCACACGCACCGCTCGCCCCGCGATAATTCGTCCACCATCATCAGCCGCGCCGGATGCCCCAGCGCCTTGAACACCCGCGCCGCCACCCGATGCCGTCCCACCACTGAAGCGCACGCCTTGGCCATATATTCGTTATTTAGCAAAACAGCGAAGTCTTGCAACCGATTTTCCTCGGCGCTGTCGCGGCCCCGCTGGCGATGGGCACAGTCGGCGCTTTGTTGGCTCCCTCACTGCGATGACGATACCTAAGCCCGCGCATACCAGCCGCGGGTCCGGTTACAGACGTTGCAGACGGAGAGCATCACCGGCACCTCGACCAGCACCCCCACCACGCAGGCCAGGGCGGCACCGGAGCCGGGGCCAAACAGCGTGATCGCCACGGCGACCGCCAGTTCAAAGAAATTGCTCGCGCCGATCAGGGCGCCCGGCGAGGCCACGTTGTGCGGCACCTTGAACACCCGCATCAGCAGGTAGGTGATGCCGGAGTTCATGTAGACCTGGACCGAGATCGGGACCGCCAGCAGGATGACCGCGAACCACTTCGACGTCAGGTTTTCCGCCTGGAACGCGAAGATCAGCACGAGCGTCAGCAGCAGCGCAACCACCGTCACGGGGTGGAACCGCGGCAGGAAATCCCGCTCGAACCACTCCCTGCCATGGGTCCGCAACAACGCCTTCCGCGTCGCCCATCCCGCAGCCAGGGGAACGACGATGAAGACCACCACGGAGGTGACCAGGACCCGCGGTGGCACGACGACGTTGGCCACGCCGCACAGGAACATCACGATAGGAGCGAAGGCGACAAGCATGATCAGGTCATTCACCGCCACCTGCACCAGCGTATAGGCCGGGTCGCCGTCGGTCAGGTACGACCACACGAAGACCATCGCGGTGCAGGGCGCCGCCGCCAGGATGATCAGTCCCGCCGTGTAATTCCTAGCAGTCTCCGCATCGATCCACGCCGAGAACGCGTGCCCGATAAAGACCCATGCGAAAAACGCCATGCTGAACGGTTTGACCAGCCAGTTCACGAAAAGGGTGACCATGAGCCCCTTAGGCCGCTTCGCGATCCCACCCAGCGATCCAAAATCAATCTTGAGCATCATCGGGTAGATCATCAGCCAGATCAGCACCGCGATGGGAATATTGACCTGCGAGCCCTCACCAAACTCGAGCCGGCTCAACGTCGCCGTCAGATCCGGCAACAATGTGCCCAGCGCAATGCCGACGATCATGCAGAGCAAAACCCACAACGTCAGGTAGCGCTCAAAGAAGGCGAGGCGCCTTTTCATGTCTTTCGCGCCTTCACCTCCAGGCTGGTGATATAATCGGAGGGTTTTGCCCCCGGTGGCAGCTCCGCCATGATTTTCTGATAGAGCGGATCCTGCCAGTCCACCATGCCGTCCACGTAGCCAGACTTGCTGGCCATGACGATCTGACCCAGACCCGCGTCCCTGGCCATTTGCTCGGTCTCGGATGCCAGCACGGCGCCGGGCAGCGCCTCGACGAACGTGCGTATCTCGTCCCGAACGCGCCGGTAAACAGCCAGCTTCTCCTCGGCCTCGGGCATGTTCTTTGTCAGCTCGGGCGGGTCATCGAACCCCACATGGATGACCTTCGCCTTCCCGGGGAAGACAGGGCAATGCCCGCTGGCGTGGCCGCAGACGGTGATCACGTAGTCGGGGACCAGGTCGCCCAGCTCGTCCACCGTCTTCGACCGCTGTCGAGAGATGTCCACGCCCGCCTCCGCCATCACGCGCACCGCGTGCGGGTTCATGCCGTGCCTCTCTATGCCGGCGGAATACGGCTCGATGACATCGGCCTTGAGGTGCCGCGCCCAGCCCTCCGCCATCTGGCTGCGGCACGAGTTCCCCGTGCAGAGGAAAAGGACCCTCGTCTTGGCTCTCATCCCACCGCCCTGCCGCATGATCGCTCCCCCCATTCTCTCAGCAGCATCCCCGAACCCTTACCGCGTCTGGGCATCCCTCACGCGTCCGCGCGATCCGCCGCACCACCGAGGCCCGCCGCTCCAGATCCCGCCGGAATACACCGTCCTCGCGCGCCACGTCCTGCAGGCACTTCAGGTTCTCTTCCAGAATCGGGTGCCGGCGATCCGGCAGCCGATACATGATCCAGTTGTTGTGCCGCTGCGACTCCACAGCCCCGTGCGCCCGCAAGTATCCCAGCTGCCGCGACACGTTGGGTTGCGCCTCCCCCAGGATCTCGTGCAGGTGGCACACGCACAGCGGCCCTTCCCGCAACAGGTTCAAAATCCGCAGCCGCGTCCGCTCGCAGAGGCATTTGTAGATCTCGATATATTCCATTTTAGGCATATTCCCATATGCGCATTCTCTGTCAAGGGCGAATCAGGCAAGGCCCCCAGGGCGCCCAGCCATCGCCCGGCTCGGGAAACCCCAGCCGGCCACGGCCGGTCGCGTCCGCAACACGCAGTGCGCCTTGGCCGTCGGCCCAGGCCGCCATTCGGGCGAAACTACTTCCCGTAAATCTGGCCCCACGTTCCCCATTTTTTCGCCCGCCCTTTTTCGGCTCGACAATCGTGCCCACAATGTCGAGAAAGAAGGGCTCTAGAAGATGAGTTTGAAGGGACAGACAGAACAGGGCCTGCCGCTGCGCCTGGGACTGCCAAAGGGCAGCCTCCAGGATCAGTGTTTCGCGCTGTTCGAGCACGCCGGCTGGCGGATCACCGTCAGCTCGCGATCCTATCGCCCGATCGTTAACGACCCGGGCCTGGACCTCCGCCTGCTCCGCGCACAGGAGATGAGCCGCTACGTCGAAAACGGTTTCCTCGACGCGGGCATCACCGGCAAGGACTGGATCGCCGAGAACGGGAGCGATGTCCACGTCCTGGGCGACCTTCCCTTCAGCCGGGCCACGTCCTCCCCGGCCCGATGGGTGCTCGTCGTGCCCGAGGAGTCCCCCGTGCGCTCGGTCAAGGATCTCGCCGGAAAGCGCATCGCGACCGAAGCGGTGGGCCTGACCCAAGGCTACCTCGCCAAGAATGGCGTCGAGGCGCACGTCGAGTTCTCCTGGGGCGCCACCGAGGTCAAGGTCCCCGAGATGGTCGATGCGATCGTCGATATCACCGAGACCGGTTCCTCCCTCCGCGCCAACAAACTGCGCATCGTCGATACCCTGATGGAGTCCTTTCCCCAGCTGATCGCCAACCACGCCGCCTGGACCCATCCCGCCAAGCGCGAAAAGCTTGAGAACCTGATGCTCCTGCTGCGGGCGGCGCTCGCCGCCAGGGACAAAGTGGGGCTCAAGATGAACCTCCCCGAAAAGGCCCTGCCGGGCTTGCTTTCGGCGCTCCCCGCGCTTAGAAATCCCACGGTGTCCCCGCTGGCAAACGGCGGCTGGATTGCGGTCGAGACGGTCCTGGACGAGTCGGTCGTCCGGGAAATTGTCCCGCGCCTCAAGGCCCTCGGCGCCGAGGGGATCATCGAATATCCGCTGAACAAAGTCGTCTACTGAAACGGAAGCCCATGGGTTCGCTAAAGAAACACCGCAAGGCGAAAATCAATAAGCACAAGCGTCGCAAACGCAATCGCGCCAACCGGCACAAGAAGCGCCTGCGATACAAGTCTTGAGTCGCCGCGGTTGCACGCGGGCCAGCCGCCGAGCACACATCACCCGCGCAGGTCGGGGTGTGCCCCGCATCCAGAATCCGAGAGGCGCCGTTTGGCCCGCCGGGCTTTAAGAAGTCCGCCATGCTGCTAAAGGTCCTCATGCCCACGGGGTTCCGAGATTCCACCCCCACGCCGCGCAGCGTGGCCAGCGCCCTCATCGCCGTGCTGCTGGTCGCCGCCTGTTCGCAAGAGGAATCGCCTTCGCGCCGGATGTCAGATCCGGGAGCCCGGGCGGCGCTGCGTTCCGACGACGGCCCGTCGCTCCAGCTCAGCCAAAAGGATGAATCATACGCCACCGCGCTGGCGGAATACGCCCAGGGCATCCGGGCGCGCAGGGCGGGGCAACTTGATCGCGCGCTCCTGCTCTGGCACGATGCCGCGGGTCGCGATGCCGGCCTCACCAATCTGGCCCTCGGCCTCGCGCACGAATTCCTCCAGCGCGGAGACACGAACCGCGCCCTCGCCAATCTCGACCGGATCCGAGAGCAACTTCCCGATGATCCGCTCATGCAGCTGCGCCTCGCCGTCGATTTCCGCAGGACGGGACGCCCGGACGACGCCCGCGAGGCCGCCATGCGCGCCCTGGACGGAGAACAATCAGGCCATCTTGCCCAGGCCGTGCTCTATGACTTGGACGCCAACCAGTATGGCCCCCAGATCGCCATCGACTTCCTGCGCATCCGCGCCAAGGACAACGCCGATGATAGCGCGTTTTGGGAATTCGTAGGCCGCAGCTACGCCGACATTCTCTCGGAGCACGATAAGCTCGGCGTCAAAGACATCGCCATCAAGACACTCCCCCTCTTCGAGGCGGGCGCCGCACTGCCCAACGCCGGTCCAGCGCTCAAGCTGAAGATCGCGCAGCTCCGCATCTACGCGGAAAAACCCGCCGAGGCCCTGCCCATCCTTGGGCCCCTGGTCCACTCAGAATCCGCGGTCGCCTCCGACGCGCGGCGCCTCTTGGCCGCCGTCTATGCGCAGCTCGGTCGCCACAACGACCTCATCCCCCTGCTCGAACGCATCGTCGGCGAACGACCCGACCGCCCCGACCTCCTCGTCAGCCTTGCGGACGTCTATGGCCGGATCGGCCGCCGCGACGAGATGCGCAGGGCCCTTGACGCCGCCCGCCAGAAGGGGATCCCGCTCGGCGACCTCGCCGCCATGAGCGAACGCCACAAGGATTGGGAATACGCCGAACGGTTTCTCCGCGAGATAGTCAATGGCCCTGTCGCATCCCCAAACCCCTATCTCGATCTCCACAGGCTGTTGTCCGAGATCCTGAAACGTCACGCCGATTCCCTCCAGATGCTCGAGCAGGCGTCAAAACGTTTCCCGGCATCCATCCCCCTGCGGCTCGCCGCCGCGAACGCCGCAACCGAGATGCACGACTTCGATCGCGCGCTGGCCGCCCTCGCGGAGGCCGAGAAGATCGCCGAGTTCGGCGAGCAACAGGCCAGCCTGCCCTTCATCTGGTTTAACCGCGGCATCGTGTTCGAGCGCAAGGGAGATCTCGCCGAGGCCGAGGGCTGGCTCCGCAAGACAATCGGGGCCCAGCCCCGCCACCACCCCGCCATGAATTACCTCAGCTACACATGGGCCGACCGGGGCATCAACCTGGCCGAGGCCCTCGAGCTGGTGCAAAAGGCCCTGGAATTGGAACCCGGCAACACCGCGTATCTCGATACCCTCGGGTGGGTCTACTTCCGACTGGGTCGCCTTGACGAGGCACTCGCCGAAGTCGACCGCGCGCTCAAGGCCGAGCCCGACGAGCCCGAGATCCTCCAGCACCGCGGCGACATCCTCGAGAAACTCGGGCGCCACCAGGATGCCCGAGAGTCGTGGGAGAAGGCCCTGAAACTCGATCCCGATCGCGCCACGCAGATCCGCCAACGGCTCGGGCCAAAGGCACCCGCTGCCACCCCCACCCCCCAGCCGCAGGCGAATCCATAGGGGTCTCTTGGACTCGGTCCAACAGCCGGACTAACCGTTCTGGAGGCCCCGACCCCCGATGGGCCAGCTCATCAGTGCGACGGTGATCGGGCTAAGCATCATGGCCCCGAGGGCGAACTGGAGCATGGCGGGGCCGAATCCTGGATTGTCGCACGCCGCCCTGGGCCAAAGCGCCAGTGCCAAGAGGGAGATGGGGAGCATTTGCGCGGCATCCCAAAGGGGGTTGCATCGGATCTGGGCGTTTCTGAAAGGACGCGGGGACCACCGCGCACGCACGGGCCCCAGAAGGAATGCGACTGTCCTCGGCCATATGAGTCCGGTGAAGAGCAGCAGGCGCAAAACGGAGGCGACGATGACGGTGCGCAGGGAGCGCCCGGCCAGTTTCTTGGTGATGAGCGGCGCCGAGACGACGATGGCGAGCAGAAAGTACGCGGGGGCGGCGGCGTGCATGAGGGTCATGTCGTGACGGTAGGCCAGACAGGCCAGCAAGATCGCCGCGCATCCGCCGTACTGCGCCAGGTAGTTGGAGAGGGCGAGGAGCAGATAGACCGACGGGCGCCAAGGGGGCCTCTTGCGCAGGAGATAGTGCCACCACTGCCCACATCCACGCGCCCAGCGTGCGTCGCGGCGCAACCAGGCGCTGGCTGGTTCCTCGGGCCTTTCGGAGGTCGCGGCGGCCTGGGTCATGAAACATGATTTTCCGTGGGCGGCAAGAGATGCCGATTCGATCATGTCGTGCGACAGGTAGTCGGTCCGCAGGTGCCTGGAGAACTCGGAGGGACGGCAGATGAAGTTGTGCCCAAAGCAAGGGGCCTGATTTCCGAAGATCAGCGCGAAGATGCCGGCGTGGAAACTGGATGCGGAGGATTCTTCCTCCTCGAGCCAGCCGAAAATGGTTCGCCCGCCGGTGACGCGGATGCTGGTTTGGATGAGGTGGGGCCTTGGCGCATATCGCTCCATCGCAAACAGCAGCCGGTGCACGACGTCGGTTCCCTCCAGATCGCGGGCGCCGATGGGGCGGAGCGAGCTGTCGGCGTCGAGCACCATCATGTATTCGAAGGCATGGCCGTGATCTTTGAGCCACAGGGAAAGGCTCCCCGGTTTGCTTCTTAGCTGGGGAGGCTTATCCCGATACTCCACGACGCGGATGCGGCCACACTGCGGTCCGTGTCCGGCCTCTTCGAGCATCTGACGCGCACGGCGCACGACCGCTTGCTCCGACTCTCTCTGGGCCGACGGGGAGTCGAAGAGGATGAACAGGGGTGCGGCGCGGGGTGTGAGCTGGATGATTTCGGCGATATTCTTGGCGAAGGCCTCGGAATCCTCCGGCGTGGACGCCTCGTTGTGGGCGGGGATGACGAGGGCGAGCCCCGCCGCGGCGCGCTCGGCATCCTCCCGTTCCGCCGGTGACAGCGCCAGCGGCACCGGATCTGGACCGCAAAGGCCCCGGAAGCGAGCGAGCGACCAGATCGTCAGGAGGGTGCAGTCCCAGGCGGAGTACGCCAAGAGGCATCCCAGGGTTATGGTCCAGCCGACCCAGAGAAAGCCATTCTCGTCACGCAGGTGGCATGAGGCGAGGAAAAGGGCGATCTCAAAGACCAGCGTCCATGCCGCCCAAATCGAGAAGACCGTCCCGCCATGGAGCGAATGTTTCGTCATGTGAAAAGATGACCCTGATGCGCGCCTCGCTACCGGATATGGCGGAGAGTCCGCCGGACACGCGGAGGGGCAAGACCCATATGCCGGGTGCGAGGGGCACGCAGCGGGTCCAGGCCGCCTCCAGGAGAGGGGGTTTCGACGCGTCCAGGGCGAATTGCGGGGGACTGGGCGAGTCCGGGGGGGGCGATGGGACCAGGGCGTGCAGCTCACTGTCGCCGCCAATCATCCGCACCACCGGTTCGCCGACCTTGGCGTATTCTCCTTCGGCGGCGCACAGTTCCTGCACCCGGCCCCGGCAGGGGGCGAGGAGGCGATGGCGCCGGCGCAAGAGGCGATAATTTTCAAGCTCGGCCTTAGCGGTGCCGGCTGTCCTCTCGGCCACCAGGACCAGGGTCCGTGCCTTGTCGCGTTCGAGGGAGAGCAGCTTGTGGTCGAGATGGGGGAGCGAACCCGACTCGAACAGTTTGTCATTTGTCTCCCAATTCGCATCGGCGATGGAAACGTTCAGCTTCGCCGCTTCGATCTCCGATTGGGCGCGCTCATAGATCTGCTCGTGCCGACGAATAAGGTTTTCGATCTCCTCGGGGTCGAGTTCGGCCAGCAGCTCACCCTCTTCGACGGTCTGGCCGGCCGATACGGGCAATGATTTGATCTTTCCCGACAGCTCGAAGGCCACGTCGAGCTTCTTGGCGTGGACCCACAGCGCGGGAATCGTCATCGCGGATCTGGAAACCGCGCGCGCGGCCGATGGCCGCCTATCGGTTCCGGCGGGCACCGCGGCCGGGGCGTGGCGGCCTTCTTCGGCGCGCCCCGGGAGTATCGATCCGCCGGGAAACAGCCCCTTGGCCCAGTCCATGGGGGAAGGCGTGATGACGCTTCCGAACATGAACAGCCCGAAGTCGGCGGGCAGATCGTGCACGGGGGTTGCTGAGATGGTGGCCCATGCCTCGGGATTTGATCCCAATGGTTGCTTGGAGTAGGCCTGCAAGGACCGGATGTCCACGATTGCCGGGACGGTCAGCCGGCGATCGGGGGCGGTGAATTCGGCCCGGATCTTCCCCCGCCTGAGGAAATCCAGGGTTTGCGGGAGGGGCGCGTGCACCCGCAACTGCATGCGCGACCCCTCGGGGATGATGCGGGCGACCTCGGCATTCTTCTCAACTCGGCCCGGCACAGGCAAGTCGGTCGCCAACACGCCCCGGCAGGGGCAGCGAATAAACCGATCCTTCTCTTGGGCCTCAACGAGGCGGCGCTCCGCGGCGACCAGGTCCAGATCCCGGGCCAGTTGCAGGATCTCGCGGCGCAACTCATCCCGCGGCTCCTGCAGTTGGAGATTGGGCATTTCTTCGTCGCGGAGAAGTAGGTCGAGGACGAACCGGCGCTGCCTCAGGCGGACGGCCTCCAGTTTTTCGCCGTGTGTCTGGGACTCTATGACGCCGAGCACGGTGCCCGGGGCGAGTGGCGTACCCGCCGGGAGGGTGTCACCCGAGAAGAAGCCCTCGATCGGCGACCGCAATGCCAATGGTGCCGCAGGTACTGCCTCGACATACGATCGGCCCAGACTCATGCGCCCTGGGCGCAGGGAGGCCAGGAGCAAGACGAGGGCCAGGACGGCTACAAGCAGGACGCTCACGAGGATGAGGACCTGCTTGGACCAACCCGCGGGGACGAATACGGCCTCCTGTTGCGGGACAGCCTCTAGGTCTGGGGCCATTGGCGCGAATCGGCTCTTGACCGGTGCCGCGGCCGAGGGTCGCCCATCTGGTCCCCGTCCCTCGTGATCGCCCCCACGGGAGAGGACTAGCTTTGATCTCGGTTTCATCTCATCTCGGGCTCGCAGCGATCCGGTAACGCCCCCAGGCCATGGCGGCGATCTACCTGCCCGCGCGCTTCGGGGTTTTCTGGGTTCCTCCGCCCTGCGGCGAACCCGACGCGGTTTTGCTCCCCTTTGCCAATGGTTCAATCAACCGTTCCGCGGCCAGATTCGCTACGATCTTCCAGTCTTGGCGGTACAACTCCGGATCCGCCCAATAACCCTCGTTGTTAGAACCCTTCGGTTGCTTCGCGCCTTTCGCCACCACCGCATTCTTCTGCCACAATTGCTTGCCGCCGCTGTCGCGCAGCGTTGACACGACCATCATCGTAGGCTGCATCCGCCGCATCTCCCCCAGGCTCTTGACGCTGATCTGCATCGAATAGTATTTGATCTGGAGTTGGAACTGTCCCTGCGCCGGCGCTGCGCCCACCTGATCGAAAACCCCCGCGCCTTTCAGCCGCTCGATGAACGCCGTGCGGAACATCTCCGCCACGTCGATGTTATTGGCCCGGGCCAAATCCGCGTACTTGTTTCGAGGGTCGGTATTGCCCGCAGAGGCCACCGCGCCACCGATGGCCCCAAACAGGCCCGCCCCCCAGGCCCCCGTGGCTCCCGAGTAGCCCATGCCATTCTTCGGCATCGTGACCTCCTCGGCCACGGAAACCGTCGACACCCCCTTGAAACCACCCGCATGTCCGGCGAGCGCCGGCATCAATCCCGCGGCGAGCACCGCCATGGCTTTCGTTATGTCCTTCATCGATTTGTCATCCTCCATCAGGGTGCCACCTGCACCCGGTAGAATTTCGACTGTTCACTCCCCCCGAAATCCGTGAAAATGCTCGCCCCCGTTGTCGCCGCATTGGTCGCGCTGATCCCGCGCCAAGAACCGAGGCTTAGGTTGGTGCCCGACAGCACCAGATACCGCTTCCGCGGAACGCTGCTCCACACCAGCTCCACGCTCCCCGTCGGGCTCCGGTCGATGCTCAGGATCCGCAACAGCGACTCCCGGTCATCCGGATCGGTCCCCGCGATGGACTCGCCCCCATCGGGCATGCCATCCCCATCCGCATCGAGGTTCCCGTCCCCCGCGATCCACGGGTCGCGGTACGCCAGCTCCCACCCGTCGGGCATGCCGTCGCCGTCGGTGTCCGCAAGCGACGGATTCAGCCCGTAGCGCGCCTCCCATTGGCTCGCCACGTCGTCCCCGTCACCGTCCACGAACTCGTCGGCGCCGATGTCACACCCCACCCCAGCAGGCCTTGACTCCCAGTCCATGTCGGAATTCAACCATGGAGCGATGTCCCTTCCCGCATCGATGTTCCTAGACTCCCTCGCCAGGTGCCAATCGAACACCGCATACGCGCAGCCCGCCGTCGCGACCCCGCTCATATCTCCCCAAACAGTGATCGTCGTCGCCGTGTTCGTCACAATGCAGAACTGCAGCCACTGGTTCGTATTCGGATTAATGGTCAAACCACAAAGTGCCCCCGGCACGAGCATGGCCGAACTATCAATCAAAACGGACTTCCAGGCATCGCGGTCATACGAAACAGCCGCCACCGACCCACAGGGGGCGCCAACGAACTCTGGCACCCAATCGACATTATTCGCCACCCCGTGATGCGGTCCGTTCCGCACCAGACTATTTATGTCCGCCGCACTATTGTACGTGTTCGTCGTATCATAATCCCAGTAGTTGCCATGACCGTTTGCATAGAAATCATTCGACCATACATCCGGATCCGCGTCTGATCGTCCCTCCCATATCCCGTAGCCTGAATTCAGAGCAAACACGTTATTGAACGCATCTATCGTATCGTCATTACCCGGACTTCGTATGCTCAGGGCGCTCCCCCGATTCAATGCTACTGTGTTGCCCAATAGCATCAGATTCTGGCTCTGCTTACTCACATCCATGACGGCATTTGTCTCACCAGCCATCGAGGCATTTCCGATGATGAGATTGTTGCATGCGGTTGAATCGAGCCAGGTGTAGTACCCATAGAATCTGATGCCCGAGCCATTTGTTGCCTGGTTGCCCACGATCCTGTTGGCGATTATCGATGGCCTGGCATTATCCGATCCGATTCCCCCTCCGCCACTCGCTGAATTCCCCACAAACACGTTGTCCTGAATGGTCGATCGAGTCAGAGATCCATGCACAGATATGCCACCGCCATCGGTTGCACTGTTCGCTACGAAAACGTTTCTCAAGAAATACTCGCGATAACCATTGCACCACGCGCCGCCACCTCTGTTGGCGGCGATCAGATTATCGGCGACTTCCACCGAGATGGCGTACTGGTTTTGGAAGAGTTGTATCCCACAGCCCGCGTTGTCGATTATAGAATTTCCGAGGATCACAGGATAACTGTCGTATATGTCGCACGCCACCCCCCCGGACGTCGCCGTCACCCGGTTATTTATGATCACGGGTGCGGTCGGATCACGCGATGAGATCGCCTGGATATTGTTTGTTATGACGTTCCCGACCACGGTGCTGCGGCCCTTGGCCGCCACTCCGAGGGCGCCATCTTGGATCACCATGCCGTCGAGTCGGGAATGGTCGGCTGCGACGACGACGGTGGCCGCCGAATTCCCCGCTTGGATCGTGCGATAGAGTTCCGTGTCGCGCTCCCAGTTCGCCGGGTTGAAGCCCCCGAGGACGGCGAGGTGGCTGGGGATCGTGACGGTTTCGGCATACGTGCCTGCGGCGACCGCGAGCGCCGCCGGCCGGTTTGCCGTTGCCGTGGCATGGTTAATGGCATAGAGGATGGTGGCCCACGGGCTGGCCATGGTCCCGTCGCCGCCCGAATCGCTGCCCGCCGTGCCGCTGACGTGATGCACGACAGGAGTCTGCTCTTTGATGGAAACCGCATATTGCGTGCCTGCACCGGCTCGGGCACTGAAGACCGCCCATGCGTCCGCATGCCTGACGCTGATGCTGTAAATGCCGTTTGTCTGTGGCAGGAAGTGGATCCACGAGTCGGTCGTGGGATCCTTCTGCGCGGAGAGAATGCGGCTCTTGGAGTCGGTGAGGATTGTGTAGGCGCCCGCATTTTCACCGTGATCGGTAGTCCGTATGATGTACTCTTTGTCGGCGGCAGCCGCGAACGAGAAACAATCGACATCGTACGCGGGATAGATGTTGTGGAATTCCTTTTTGCCGTCGGTGGAAATGGTCCTGGCTTGGACGGGGGTGTCGTCGTCTTCGAGGAGGTCGGCGACGTCACCGTCGCGGACGGCGAAGTTAGAGTTGGACGTGATGACAGCCGCGGCAACTGCCACAAGGGCGGCGTCCGCCTCTCGTGCGGCGTTCGCGTAGACCTGGGGTAAGAAGTCGACGTCGTACCAAGACTTGACGATGTCGTTGATAATGCTCCCGGTTGTCGCGCCTTTTGCCGCTTTTGGAAGAGGCTCGACTCGCAGGATGTAGCCGCCGGGCACGAGGCCATCGATTCGGTACTGGCCGTTGGTGTCCGCGTAGCAGGCCACGACGTGGGAGAGGTCGTTGGTGAGGCGTGCAACGACGTGAGCCGAAGGCACCGCTCTCGAATTGTCCTGTCGGCGGATTTGGCCGGAGATCGAACCGAACGTGGTCGCGAAGGATGGCGAGGGATAGTACGCGGCGACACCGGCCTTATCGTCGGCGTACAGTTCCCGTGCAGCCAAGCCGTCGGGATTGCTCTCGGCGAAGGGGTACATCGTGGCGGGGTAGGGCGCGCCGACGACGGAGTGGCACAGGCCGATGAAGTGTCCGATCTCGTGGGTGATGGTCGCCTGGATATCGATTTTGTCTCGCTCGCCCGTCACGCTCCACTGGGCGGTGGTGGAGAGCTGGATGTCGGCGTCCAGGATGGTCCCGGACGGGTAGGTGCCTTCGGGGATGTCGGGATCGGGGTCGCTGCCGCCGAAGGCGCTGTTGGTGCCGGTGAAGGTGTACTCGTCGTTGAGCACGAACTGGCAGGTCAGGCCCAGCACCCCGGAGGGCAGGCTGCCGAAACCCACGACGTTGTCCCCGTCGAGCTTCGGGCTGGGGGGCAGCGAGACGATGTTGGTGCCCGAAGGGTTGTTGGTCGTGATCCCGCCGCAGGCGAATCGGATCTTGGTCTCGGGCGCCGATTGCCACGTTGCGAAGGAATTGCTCACGATGCCCTGGAACTGGGCCAGGCTGATGTTGGACAGGGTCGAGCCCGGGATCAGGTTGGTGCTGATCATCCAGGGGATGCCGTTGGAGAACGCGGCGTAGTCGTACTGCCGCTCGTCCCAGAGGGTGTTGACGATGTTGGCGCGGGCGTCGTGGAACTGGAGGTTGCCATAGCCCCAGGAGAGAACCGGCACCAGCCCGATGAGACCGCGGAGCGCGATGGCCATCGCACGTGGGATGCGCGACCGCAAGCCATGCGCTTTGGCAGTCCGTTGAAAAACCTGTCCGCGGCCATGACCGACCCGGCCCGCGGGGCGAGCCTGTCTCAAAACCGAGTCGTCACATGGTGGCGTCTCGCAGAGACGCCCTACAGCTTTTGTAGGCCGCCTGTGCCAGGCGGCGCCGTTCCCAGAGTTTTGAGGCGGACTTAGGCCGCGGGCCCTCCCGACATAATCTGGGGAGGGACGCCGGCCTCGGCATCCAAAGGCATCTTTCAATGGGCCGTTAGCCCTCACGGCCCGCCGCCTTTCGCCCCGCCAGGCTGCTTTTGCTTCTCCTGCTCAGCCCTGATCTTGCCGATGCGCCCGAGGAATCCCTCGAGGCTGCCCTCGGGGGTCGGTTCCTCCTGAGCGTCCGGTGCATCGGGGGCGACCGCCTTGCCGCTCTTGTCCACCCACTTGACCCCCTTCACGGGTAACTCGAAATGGACGGCCTTCTGCTTGGTCTTGGGTTCGTCGGATATCGGCAGCTTGCCCTGCGACATCCCGACGACGCGGCGGAACTGCTTCTTGTCCCCGAAACGCTCAAGGAAAAGCAGCATCTCCTCGCCCACGGCCATGGTCTCGGCGCCGGGCACGTGCATGGTCACCGGCAGCGGTTCCTTAACGCTCCCTCCCAGGGTGTGGACCTGGATTTTCTGGCCCCCGGCCGCATCTCCCTTCGCCCCGTGGCTCACCGCGATGGTCGAGATGGTGAAGATCCGCCTCTCGATCCAGATCGTTTCCTTCTTCTCGCACCTCCCGACCGCGATGTCATCCGCGCTTGAGATCAGCTCATCCAACGAGAGCTTGCGGATGGTGGTGGCTGTGGCGGATACGGGGATCAACAGGGCGGCAGTTAACACTGCCGACCGAAGCGTAAACTCGTGCAAACTCCAGCGATGTCGCCCGCAAACAACGCCCACGAACGGACGATATAGTCTCGAGCTAGGGCTTGCAAGGATGTTCGAATTCAGTGGGCCTACGCGATTAACTACCGAGTCATAAGGAAGGAATGGCGCGCGAAGTCCAGTCCCCAGCCACCACTGATCTCAGCGACCAAGAATCACAAACTGGGACATCGATTCGTGTTGCGGGCAGAGGCTTTCCCGATATTCTGCCCGCGTGTGGTGTGAGCGGTGCGAGGAGGAGGTCGTGCCGGATGCCCCCGGCCGAGGGCGGGATCCGGGCCGGATCTTGGCCCTGTCGATGCCGTAGGAACTCCTTCGTCGCGCTCTGGAGGACAGAAACCTGAAAATGGAACATCAAAACAAGGAGCGATGCATGTGGAGCGCATTTAGCGGTTCGAAGCGGGGGGCGGGCATCCGCAGGCTCGGCGCCCTCATCGCGATTTCATTGCTGGGCGGCTGCGCGACCCAGCCATCGGGGTCGTCCGGTCCGTTTCGGGCGCAGTACGTCGCGG
Source organism: Verrucomicrobiota bacterium (assembly GCA_029560585.1). Taxonomy (GTDB): domain Bacteria; phylum Verrucomicrobiota; class Verrucomicrobiia; order JADLBR01; family JADLBR01; genus JADLBR01. Next base: position 42,175 of record JAKQKQ010000173.1, read on the forward strand.
GCCTCGAAAAGCCCGAGGTCGTAATGGTGAACCGTACCGACCGGCAGATCTCCCTGCGCGTCTCGGGCGCGGTTGAGAGGCACTTGACGATCCCAGCGGGTGGCACATCCACGACCAGCCTGCCGGCGGGCGCCTACGAGTATTCGGCCACGGCAGCTGGCGTCATGCCGTGCTCGGGGACGGAGAGTTTCGAGAAGAACTACCGGTACACGTGGGAGTTCACGATCGTCACCTCGGCATACTGAGATGCGCGCCAGAAGGGCTTTCATGGATGGACCATCCTCGGGGCGCGGGAGGTCAAGGAGATGCCCGGCGTTGTGATGGCCCCGGTGCGGAATGTGGTGGTCACGTTTCAGAAGATCGACATCCCGCTGTGGGAGCGGTGCAGCGGGGCGAAGGCGTCCCCGCTCCCGGCGGAGGTGGTGACGGCGATGCCCGAACTGGTCCGCGCAAATGTGGTCGCGGGCCTTCAGGCTTTCGAGATGTTCCGGAAGTGATGGTGCACGGGAGAGATTGGGAATGGGACCGAAGTTCCTTTTAATGGCTGCAGCATGCGTCCTCAGGCGATGCGGCTGCCCTTATTTCCATTCTAACCCACTGGCATCTGACGCATGGGGGTAATTCAATGAACCGCGCATGGTACTATGCACAGGGCAGCACCCCAATTGGCCCGGTGCCAGAAGAACAGATCCTCGCGCTCCTGAATTCTCGCGCGATCGCGCCCCAGACCCTGATATGGACCGATGGAATGGGGGATTGGCTCCCTGCGCAGGATCTGATGCAGGTCACGGATCCTGTGGGGGTGCCTGTCAGCTCCGCGCCGCCATTGCCTACCCCCTGTGCCTATGACGAACCCGCCCAGCGAAAGCAAGCCCAGGCACCGGCAGATCCCTCCACCCTGCAATCGATCGCCGCAATGCCGCAATCGCCAATCGATCCCCCAACGGCTGTCACGGAACCCTATCCAGCCATCAAGGTATATGGCGGCATCCGGCGAATTGGTTACTGGTTCGGAACACTCGCGATGTCGGCATTTTGGCTGTTCTCCAGCCTCAGCGGCGACAGTGGCCTGGCCATGTTCGGATCTCTCGTTTGCCTTTTCTTCGGCTTTGTCCTCGTGGTCAATCGGCTGCATAACATCGGGAGAAGTGGATGGTACTCCTTGCTCATCTTGGTGCCGATCGTAAATCTCTTCGTCACGGTCCCCTGCGCGATCTGCCAGGAGGGCTATGATGACACAAAGGAGCTTGACCGCGCGGGGCGAGTGCTTCTCTTGATTTTCATCGTGTCCCTCGCCGTTGGGGGCGTTGCCATTCTGGTTCTGATGACCGCCTCAAAGAACTAGCCCGGATATTTCACAGCCTTGCGGGCTGTGAAATTCCGGGCTCTGGGAAAACCGCGCCATGGGAGCCATTTATTGGGAAAGGTCTGGCAAAGACTGGGATTTTTCGCGTTTGCAGAGTGTGTTTCGCGGATCGGTGGCACCAGACCCTCCAAAATCGCGTTTTTCGGAGCGCGGTTTTCCTTTGAGCCTGCATTGTTTCACGCGGAAGCGTGAAATATGCAGGCTAGACCGGCTTTGGTTCCTGTAGCATCCCATGGCATCGATTTGGCG
>JAKQKQ010000194.1 GCA_029560585.1 Verrucomicrobiota bacterium
GGCCACCGATCCGCGAAACACACTCTGCAACCGCGAAAAGTCCCAGTCTTTGCCTGACCCCTCCCAATAAATGGCTTTCATGGCGCGGTTTTCCCAGAGCCCGGAATTTCACGGACTGACGGCCGTGAAATATCCGGGCTAACAGCCCGCCGAAAGACGTCATGGATCTCCCCTGATGGCGCACGTGGCCCGATGATTCCGCCGGGAGGGCCCGCGGCCACGACCGCTCCTTCCCCTCGCTGGGGCCTGTCGCGGGCGCAGAGACGTTACCTCAGCGGGTCCCCCCACACTGCCCGCATCAGCGCGCACCCATCCGGATCAAACCGCCTGAGCCCGTCGCGGTCAAACGGCTCAAAATCATTCTTCCCAAAATACGCCTCCGTCAACTCAGCGAAGTATTCCATCGGGTTATTCGCCGCGTACGCGCGCCTGCGCCCGCCATCCACGTGTCCCACGTGATCGTAAAGGCCAGCCCCCATTGCCTTCTTGTACGCCGCTTCGATCGCGCCCCCGTTCGCGGCCCGCGTGCGCGCGTGGTACGCGTGCGCCAACTCGTGCATCACCATCCAGGGCTGCGCCTTCCGCGACCAGTCCACGAAGTTCCTCGCATTGTTGATCTCCACGTCGCCCGCTTTCTCGGGATTGTATCCGTTGGCCTCGAGCCACTCCCTGGATGGATGGTGCTCCGCCGCGCCTCGCGGCTTGGCCTCCCACTCCACCCAGATCCGCGAGGCCCGCAGCACCGTCAGCCGATCCGCGCGCACCGTCCCGCAAACCGCGGCCAGCTGTCGCCCCATTTCCGCGAGTGCCTCGTCTCTCTCCTTCCCATGCCTCATGAGCTCTGGCGCCACCATGACCGCGAACCCGCAGATTTCTCGCTTCGCGTACGCCGACGCCGGCAGGAAAGTCGGCGCCCCTTCCACGCGCTCGATCCTCACCGGATCGTCAATCACGACACAGGGGCGCAACCTTTCCCCAAAACGCAGCACATCCATCCGCCCCACCGCACGCACGCGATGCCCCGAAAAATGTCTCGCGACGTCCGCAATCCCACTCGCCGCGAATTTCCCCTTCGCAGAAACCGGCACCCGGATGAACACGCAGCCAGGGCCATCCCACGCCTGTTCCGAGTACAACTCGATGAAACCCGCGCCGTTGAATCCCGTGCCGCGAACGAAGAACTCGACGGCCACCTCTCCGGGGCCCAGCGGGTTTCGCCCGCCCCCTTCGTCCCCGCCAGCTTGCGCCACCACACATAGCGTCCAAGCCACCGCTAAGACCAGTATCCGAGTCATGCGCCCACTTTCGCACGGGGCCAATGCCGCTCAAATGAAAACCCCGATGCGTCCCACCGCCTTTTGTCTTTTGCACACGGGGCTGCGGCATCTAACGTAACCGCATGCCGATCAGGATGCTCATCCCAATACCCGTCGCCCTCCTCGCGGCTGCCTCCGCGGCCCCCGTCGTATGCGCCCAGGACCCGGGCGGCCAGAGGCCAAACGTCCTATTCATCGCCATGGATGATCTCAACGACTGGGTCGGCTGCCTCGGTGGCCACCCACAGGCCAAGACCCCCAACATGGATGCTCTCGCAAAACGCGGCACCTTATTCACCAACGCCCACATCCAATCCCCCCTCTGCAACCCCTCGCGCTCCAGCCTCCTCACCGGCCTCCGCCCTTCCACCACCGGAATCTACGGCCTCGCGCCCGGCATCCGCGACGTCGACGCCCTGAAAGACCATGTGACGTTGCCACAGACGTTCACCCAAGCCGGCTACCACACCTACGTCTGCGGCAAAATCTACCACGACGGGTCCATCAAACAAAAAGACCAGCCGCGCGAATTCGGGAAATGGGGCGAGCGCGGTCCGCCACCGTACCCGCCCCAGAAATTCGTCCACACCCCAGACGACATGAAGGCCATGGACTGGGGCATCTTCCCCGAGCGCGACGAGGACCAGGGCGACTGGAAGATCGCCACCGCAGCCGTCGAGGCCATCCGCTCCGCCCCCGCCGAGAAACCGTTCTTCATCGCCGCAGGATTCCGCTACCCCCACGTCCCCTGCTTCGCTTCGCAGAAATGGTTCGACCTCTACCCAGAGGACTCGCTGCAACTGCCCCCCGTGAAGGACGACGATCGCGCCGACACACCCATGTTCTCCTGGTTCCTACACTGGAAACTCCCCGAGCCCCGCCTCTCCTGGCTCCGCGCCAACAATCAGTGGAAACCGCTCGTCCGCGCGTACCTCGCCTGCACCACCTTCACGGATAGCCAGATCGGGCGCGTCCTCGCCGCGCTGAAGGAAAGCGGCCGCGAGCAGAACACCATCATCGTGTTCTGGTCCGACCACGGCTGGCACCTGGGCGAAAAGCTCATCTCCGGCAAGAATAGCCTGTGGGACAGGTCCACGCGCGTGCCGCTCATCTTCGCTGGCCCCGGCATCACCCCGAACCAGCGCTGCGCCCGACCAGCCGAACTGCTCGACCTTTTCCCCACCCTGCTGGAACTCGGTGGCTTCCCGCCTCGCAAAGATCTCGAGGGCCACAGCCTCGTCCCCCAACTCAAGGACGCCAGCGCCCCCCGAAAATGGCCCGCCATCACCACCCACAACCACGACAACCACGGAATCCGCACGGAGAAATGGCGCTACATCCGCTACGCCGACGGTTCGCGGGAACTCTACGACATGGAGAAGGATCCCAATGAATGGACCAATCTCGCCGGCGATCCGAAATACGCCCCCGTCATCTCCGACCTCTCCAGATGGATCCCGAAGACCAACATGAAGCCGGTGCCCGGCAGCGCCCACCGGATCCTCACCTACGACCCCGCGACCAAACAGGCGGTCTGGGAGGACAAGCTCATCGATCCGGCCATGTTGGAGGATTAGCGACCGCGAAAGGCCCGTCGGTTCACCGTGGGCCCGAACAGCGCCCGTCACTTCAAGGCGCTCAGGTTCGCCGCGTCGTGGAGGCGCCGCATCTCCTCATCGCTCAATGCGCGGCTGAAGACGGCCAGGCCCCCGATCCGGCCCTTGAGCGCCTCGCCCAGCATGCTGCCTCCGGCGTACCGCGCACCCACGGTAAAATCCGCGGGCCCACCCGGTTTTGATGCCGCATGAACTTTCGGGTCATAGCGGAAGATTCCGCGACCGTGGTAATAGGGATTCATTCCCCGGGCTCCACCGTCAGGACCTTCGCTGGTAAAGTAACGGTCCTCGCGCTTGTCCCTCACGGGATCCATCGCCCGCTCCTCCATCGCGCCATTAAAATATGCGCGGATAAACCTGCCGTCATACGTGAATCCGAGCGTCACCCACTCGCCCACCGGCACCTCGGATCGGCTCGCCGCATAATCCACGCACCAGGGAAGCGCGCTGCCGTCCGCCCGGCGCGATACTCCCCCCTCGCTTGAGATGTGCGGCGTGAGCTGCCGAGTCCCACCGTATGTCGGCATATTGAAAAGCATCGCATACTGGCGCGTGCCGGTATCATCGTTGGCACCCTTGCCCTCGCTCCAGATGCCCGCGACGGTCCCTCCCCATTTCCCCATCTCGTCCAATCGCACCACCGCGAACATGCTGACCCTCGCATCCTTCCCGCTGATGTCCAGCGCCCCCAACTTTGCCCTCGGAATCCGGAAGTAGTGCGATCCGTCCAGGTGCGCCGAAAAACCGGAGAACGGGCCACCACTGGCCCGGGCGATCGGTCCCCCTACTTCCTCGAGGGGAAGAGCCGCGCTGGCGATGATCGACTGGCGGACGTGGCCGGCTGTCTCGCCAAGCACCCAGAACGCCTCGAGGCCCGGAGTCTTGACCACAGTCTCCATGGCCGTTCGCATGCGCGCCTTGTCATCCGCCTTCACGGTCTCGTCGAGCGGGAGTTCACACTGGATGCCGCCCAGAGTGTCCTTGTAGGTGTCCAACGCCTTCGGCGAAGGCGCCGATACAATCGTTATGGCCGGGCGGGAACCAGCAACTCGTCCCGAGGATCCACGAGCGGACGAAACAGGCGCAACGCCCGCCACGTTGCCGTCATGGACGGGCCATGGGCTCAGCATGTCGTTCTTGTTGTAAAAATTCTGGTAGCCATAGGTCGCATCGAAAATCCATGCATTCCGATCGGTGTACGGCTCGACGGACGATCCGGTCCAATAGATGTGGGACTTCAGGTTCCTCACCAATCCGACGTTCACGATGTAGCCAGGTTTTCCGTTGCCGGCGGCACCGCACTCCCCGGCCTGATCTTTCCCCGCGGGCGAATAATAGCCCTTGAGGCCGAGGTTCACGTGGAACATGTACGCTAGTTCGGAATTGGGACTGGTGATGTTGTAGCCTTCGTCGCTGGTGCCATCAAAACAGAACCGGCCATTGAATCGGTCGCCAACGACCGGCCTGGCTCTTGGCAGCCGCCAGCCCCGGATATCCACATTGCGCGCCGTGTCGTGATACACGAGTTCGGCCATCCACTTGGTGGCGTCGGCCCAGGGCATCTTGCCATTGGGCTTATAGCCGCTGGTCCTGGCATAGTCGGCATCCTGCAGCCATGTGACATCAAGCACGTCGTCGTAGAGAAGGCCCCCGCCCATGTCGTGCAGTTCGGCGTGGGCGGCGGCCACCAGAAGCACGGCGACCGCGTGTGCGGTGCCTGCGAACTTCGCGCGTGGGCGTTTCACCCGGGCATTGATTACCGACGGAAATGAAATGATCCTCATCACTGATCGACCTAGCCTTCATATTTTACGCTTCTGCGTAAAATATGAAGGCTCAAAGGAAAACCGCGCTCCGAAAAACGCGATTTTGGAGGGTCTGGGGCCACCGATCGGCGAAACACACTCTGCACCCGCGAAAAATCCCAGTCTTTGCCTGACCTTTCCCAATTAATGGCTTTCATGGCTCGGTTTTCCCAGAGCCCGGATATTTCACAGCCGACAGGCTGTGAAATATCTTGGGCTAGCGTGATTTACCGGTGGGCTGTTTCTCCGAGCGCGTCCTCACGCCAGCGGCGATATCGCCATCGTGGACCGCCCACGCAAAGCCCCCGTCGGGCCGGCGCAGGCCGTCGCGTTGGTTGCCCTCGGCTGTGGTGAAGACCCAGGCCGCAGGGGAGGGAAAAGGCTTGCCGGGCGAACGACAGTAGTACCCGTCCGTTTGCAGATTCTTCACCAAGCCCACGTCCGCCTGACCATTCCACACGGCGGTCCAGCTCTTCATCACCCCAAAGGTCGCCGGATGCTTGCCGTCCTTCGTCCACCAACCGTTCAGCCCCAGATTCACGTAATACATGTAAGAGAACTCGGAACGGGGACTCAGAATATTGTAGCCCTCGTCGGAGGTGCCATCGAGCCTGAACTCGTGATTGAACGAGTTGCAGGAAATGGGCTCCACCTTCGGCAGCCTCCAGCCGGTGTGGTCCACGTTCCGCACCGGGTCATGGTAAACTAGAGAACTCACCCACCTGTTGGCCTCGGCCCAGCTCATCTTGCCGGTGGGATGGTAGCCGCTGGTCCTCGCGTAATTGGCGTCCTGTAGCCACGTGACGTCGAGCACGTCGTCATAAAGAAGCCCGCCGCCCCGGTCGTGAAGTTCCGCACGTGCGGGACCAATCAGGGCGACGCCAATCACCAACGGCACGATGAATCGGTGTCTCACGATGCCGCGAACTCCCGCCCGAAAGGCGCAAATCCTTGTGGGGGTTCTCATCGAACACCTGTGCTCCTGTTCATGTGGAATATTCTCTAGCATGATGCAAACGTTTTAGGATCGCGCCGAACTCGCTCGTGCAAAGCTTCTTCTTTCGCTTCGAGCCCCCGAAGTCCTCACGCTCAAACTCAACGAACGGGGGCCCACGAAAACGGCCGCCCAGGGCTTTTGGTTCGCTCGGCCGAAGCCGTTGGAGTCCAGGCTCTAGCCTGTTTCGTGCCCGATCCAGCCTAAGGCCTGGACTCCAACAGGTTGCCGTCGAATAACCAAGAGCCCTGAACGGCCGAGGCCACTCTGCTGTTTGCCGATTGTGCCGACGCGCAGTTGACGCTAGTATGTCTTTTTATGGCAGGACACTCCCACTGGGCACAGGTAAAACGCGCCAAGGGCGCCAATGACGCCAAGCGAGGTAAGACCTTTAGCCGGATGGCCCGCGAAATCATGATCGCCGCCAAGGCCGGCGGAGGCGACCCCGCCATGAACCCCCGCCTCCGCCAAGCCATTGTCGCGGCCAAGGCCGAATCCGTCCCCAAGGACACCATCGAGCGCGCCATAAAACGCGGCACGGGAGAAATCGCCGGAGAAACCATCGAGGAACTCACCTACGAGGCCTATGCGCCGGGCGGCGTCGCCCTCTTGGTCGAGGCCACCACCGACAACAAGAATCGCACCGCCGCCGAGATCCGCGCCATCTTCACCAAGCACAATGCCGCGCTCGGCAGCCCCGGCAGCGTCGCGTGGATGTTCCAGCGCTGCGGCCTCATCGAGGTTCCCTCAGCTGGCACCGACGAGGACACCGTCATGATGGCCGCCATCGACTCGGGCGCCGAGGACATGACGACTGTCGGCGACACATTCTCCATTCGCGCCCCCGTCGATAAGCTTTACGCCGTGGAGGAGGCCCTCAGGAAACAGGGCATCGCCGTCCGCTCCGCGAAGATCGCCGCCGTCCCCTCCAACCAGACCCCGGTCACCGATGAAAAGGTCGCCGGTCAGGTCATGGCGCTCATCGAGGCCCTCGACGACCACGACGACATCCAGAACGTCTATTCCAATATCGATATCCCCGACGCCCTCATGGCCAAGCTCGCCGCCGCCTGACGCCGCCCCGGCACGCCCCCGCCCCACGACCGTGGAAAATCGATTCTATACCGAGTTCGACACGGAAACATGGGAGGCCCGCCGCCCGCTGACCCCCGACCGCTCTCCGTTTGAAATCGATCGCGACCGCATCCTGTATTCGGCGGCGTTCCGGCGACTCCAGGCCAAAACCCAAGTCTTCCAGGCCGGCGAATATGATTTCTATCGCACCCGTCTCACGCACTCCCTCGAGGTCGCGCACATCGGCCGATCCATCTGCGGTCACTTGCTCCGCCTGGGCGAGCCCCTTGCGCCCGACTTCTTCATCGACCCCGACCTGGTCGAGGCCGCCTGCCTAGCCCACGACATCGGTCACCCGCCGTATGGCCACGCCGGAGAACGTGCCCTGCACGAGCTCATGCGGCCCCATGGCGGCTTCGAGGGCAACGCCCAAACCCTTCGCATCCTCACCGATCTCATGTTCGGCGGCGCGCCCATCCGCCGCGGCATGCGCCCGACGCGCGCGCTCATCGACGCCGTGATGAAATACAAACGGCCGTACGATCCCGCGCAGGCCCCGAATAATCACTTCCTCTACCCGGAACAGACGGCCCAGCTCGAGTTCGTCGCGCCCGCCGGTCCCGATGGTCCCGCAAGCATCGAGTGCCAGATCATGGACTGGGCCGACGACACCGCCTATTCCCTCATGGACATCGTCGATGGCTGCGCCGCGGGTTTCATACGCTCCGATGCCGTCGAGCGCTGGGCCGCCAACCACAGCCCGGATCCCACCGCCTCTGCCGCCCTCGACTATCTCCTGCAGGCCCTCCATGATGATGCGGTCGAACGCCGATTCGCCAGGCGGATCGGCGATCTCATCCACGCCTGCAGCCTCAGCCCCAGGCAAGGCGCCTCCCCCGCCACCCATCGGCACGCCTTCGATCTCGTCGTCGAACCCGCCGCGCGCGCCAGGGCCAAGATCTACAGCCGCCTGGCCGTCGATCTCGTCTTCCGGGCACCCCAGCTCCAGCAACTCGAATTCAAGGGCGCCCGCATCCTCCGCGACCTCTTCGGCGCCTTCGCCGAACAGTACCTGCAGGAAAGAAGTCCGGCGGTCCGCCTGCTCCCTCCCCAGACCGAAACCCTCTTGATCGCCCAAGAGCCCCAATCCGCCCGCGCCCGTGTCCTCTGCGACCACATCGCCGGAATGACCGACGGCTTCGCCGTGCGAACCCACCGCCGCCTCTTTGACCCCGCCTTCGGCTCCATCGCCGACATCACGTGACCTTTGACATTTGAGTGTTCGCCGCTGAATTAGAGCCCCATGCCCATCTACGAGTTCTACTGCCCCAACAACCACACGATCTATTCCTTTCTCGGAAAATCTAGCCGTTACGCCACGGTCATCCCGAAATGCCCCGCAGATCCATCGTTCCGCATGATCCGCATGATCTCGGATTTCGCCGCACCCCGAAAACGTCAGGAGACGCCCAAGGTTCCCGGTTCCCCCGCCGGAATCGATGACTCCCGCATGGAGGCCGCCATGGCGCAGATGGAACGCGAATTCGGCTCCATGGATACCGAGAACCCGGATCCTCGCGCGCTCGGCCGCATGATGCGCCGCATGGCCGAAATCAGCGGCGAGAAAATTGACGGCCGCATGGAGGAAGTCTTCCGCCGACTGGAAGAAGGCGTCGACCCCGAATCCCTTGAGTCGGAATACGGCGATCTCCTCGGCGGCGAGGGCGAGCCCGAAGAATCGGGTGAGGCCGAGGCCACCGCACAGGGGGAGGGCACCGGAGAGGGCGCCGGACAAACAAGATCCTCTCGGCAGCTGCGCCTCCGGCCCCCGAAGCGCGACCCAGACCTCTACGACTTCGAACCGTTGCCGTAGCCTGCCACAGCCAATCCGAGGCGTTTCTCGGCGGCCGAGAGCACGGACATCCATCTCGCGCGCCCGGCCACGTTCGCGGTTACCGGGTTTTCTCCTGCCCGGTGGCGATCGCCGCCTTGGCACGCATGGCCTCGAAAGCCTCGCCTCCTCGCTTCGCTGCCTCGACGTAGGTGATCATCGCCTGCATGTGCCTCACAAACTCGGCCGCATCGATCCACCCGTCCTTCAACCAATAGCCACGATCCCCGGCCGCCTCCAGCGCCGCAGTCACCTTGGCGACCTGACCTTTCGCCCTACTTGCCCACTTTTTCGGGTCGGCCGGCAGGGCCCTCCTTCGAAGGATCTCCTCTCGGCCCGAGGCCATCTCCTTCTTCAATCTCTCGATCTCCCTGCTCAGGTCACCGACCTTGAAACCGTAGTGCGTGGGGAGATCGCTGTCGTCGTACGTCAACTCGTAGGAATCGCGCCTGCAGTAGATGGGCCTGTTGGTCTTCAGTTCGTAGAACCGAGCCCATTGGCCATCGGGGAGTTTCGATCTCTCAAACCATGCGAAGGCCGCCGGATGTGGCGCGATGTATTTTTCGTCGCCGGTCGCCAGCCAAAGCTCGATCAATGCCTTCAGCGCGCCGATGCTCTCCACCGAACAAACGGCCGTCGGCTCGAACTTCCGCGCCCAGACCGGCTCCATGTCGCGGTTGTACTGCTGGGCCCAGACCGGCTGCGGCTCGTCAAATCGCGCCAGCAGCAAGAAATCGCCCGCCCTCTTCGCCGCATCGAGGAAACGCGGGTCTTTCTCCAACTCGTGGGCCCGCAGCAGCAGGTCGATCACCCACAGGATGTTATCGTCGTTCAGCGTGTAAAAACGCGTGTAGTCCACCCCCGGCCAAATCCGGGGCCAGTCGTCGGGCATCCGCGCCCGGCAAACCGGCGCCGACGCATCCGCGGGACCATCGTAATGTTGCCCCCATCCCCCGTTTGGGGCCTGTGCGGCCAACAACCCGTCCATCCCAAATCTCAGCGCCCCCTTCAAGATCCCGTCATTCGAGCACTCGGGCACGTGCGCCAATTCCAAAATGAATAGCAGCGCGGACTGCGTCTTCTGATCGTCCAGGGTGGAATCCGATCGCCGGCCACCTCGGTCCACCTCCCCCGCATCGAGGTCGCGCCGGAAGTGGTATTTTCGCGCGAACCGGGGATCGAAATCAAAATCGCTGTCCCATCCCCCCGAAGAAAGCTGGCACCACATGAGCACACCCGCGGCCTCTCTCGCGGCCTGGAGGTACAATGGATCCCCCGTCGCCCGGAAAGCCTTCACCATCACCAGCCCCACCGACGGCGTGCCCGGAGGCTGCATCCCAATGACCGACGGCGACTCTCGCCCCTCCGTCCTGGCCGTGCCCCGACCCTCCGACCACTTCCACGCGTAGCCACCCGCAAAGGCCAAATCCCGACGATAGAAGGTCGCCGCCTTCTTCATCGCCGCCGCCACCTCCGACGGATCGGGAAAGGCCGGCTTCACCGCGCTAACCTTTTCGGCCTCATTGGCCCTCTCTGGCGCGGGACGCGGATCCGCCCCAGCGCCGCTCATCGATTGTGCAATCAGCAGCCCCAGCGACAAAAGGGCGCTCCCCTGCGAAGGCCGCGTCACACCTGGTCCGAAGTCTCGGATCATGTGGTCAGCCTTTCCACCTTGCCCGACATGAAGTCTTTATTCTTGTCCCCGACCCAATACCGGTTGCCCGCGATGCACCAGATGAAATGCAGTTCCTCCCCGTGACTGAAGACGGGGTGGTAATTCAACAGGGGGATGGTCACGGCATCGCCCTCGCCCACCGAACGGACGAACCATTTTGTCTCTTCGTCGCCGTAGACCTCCATGGCCCCGCTGCCCTTGATAAAGATATAGATCTCCTCCTGGTCGGTGTGATTGTGCGGGGGCCACGACCGCTGATGTGGCTGGAAGATGGTGTAGCCCGCCATCAGTTTCTCCGCGCCCTCGCCCACGTCGAACATCAGAAACACGTCCTTGCCCTTGAGGTGCCGGATCCTGCGCTGGTCCTTTGAGAATTCTGCCCACCGGCCATGGAACACGGGGTGCGATTTCTCAGCCGGCGCGCGGCAGATGATGACCCGCCCCTCGCCACTCGCCTGGCCGATGCGGTACGTCGTTCCTCGCGGAACGTAAAGGACATCGTATTCATTCAAGCGATAGCTCGTTCCACCCAAGGCCACATCCACCGGGCCGCGCCAGCAAAACAATAGCGCCTCTTCCCCGGCATGTGCCAACGCCCCAGAGCCGACCGGACCGCTTAGCTCATAAACCCCGTACGTCAGAAACTCGAGATTCGACGTCGCTGGACTCGATTTCTCTATGTAGCGATAAACCGCCGCCGCTGCCGGGACAAAAGTCGCCACCTTCGGTTTGCTCATGATAGCTCCAATCCTGTTCTATTTTTCATATTCGGATCGAGATGTGCTTGGTCTGCAGAAAGGCGTCGATGCCCTCGGAGCCCAGCTCGCGCCCCCAGCCGCTCTGCTTCACGCCGCCAAAAGGCGCATTGCTCGTCGTCGGCAACCCGTCGTTGATCCCGAGCATCCCGGCTTCCACCGATTCCGCCAGGCGGAACACCCGCCCCACGTCGCTCGTGAATGCATATGCGCTCAGGCCATAGGCGGTGCTGTTCGCCAGCCGGATCGCCTCCGCCTCGGTTTCAAAGACAGCCACCGGAGCCACGGGGGCAAACGTCTCCTCCCGCATGCACAGCGCATCGGGCGGAACATCGGCCAGCACCGTGGGCTCAAGAAAGAAACCCCGCCGATCCATCCGCCGCCCACCGCACACCAATCGCGCGCCGCGCCGCACCGCGTCCTCGATGTGGGCCAGCGCCCCGGCTAGCGCCGCGGCATCAATCAGCGGACCGATCTCGACGCCGGGTTCGTCGAAAGCCCCGACCTTCAGCGCCCTCACGCGCGCAACGAATGCATCCAAGAACAGCCCGTAGGCCGCCCTCTCCACGTAGATCCTGTTCGCGGCGATGCACGATTGCCCCGTGTTGCGCATCTTCGCCAAAAGCACGCCCTCCAGGGCCCTGCCCATGTCCGCATCCGCGAACACGAGCGCGGCCGCCTGTCCGCCAAGCTCGAGCGACAAAGGCCTGATCGTTTCCGCCGCGCGCCGGATCAGGGACCGCCCCACCCCGCTCGATCCGGTGAAGGTCACCTGCCGACAGAGCGGATTCGAGAGGAATTCGGCCGCGAACTCGTCGGATGGACCGCAGACCATTTGAAAAACACCCCGCGGCAAACCCGCGGCATGGACGCACTCGGCAAATATCGCGCACGCCAGCGGTGCCTGACGCGCCGGCTTCAAGATGACGGGACACCCCGCGGCCAGCGCGGGCGCAACCTTCCGCACGGACAGCATCAGGGGGAAATTCCACGGGGAAATGGCCGCCACGACGCCCACGGGTGTCTTGACCACCAGGTTCCGTTTGCCGTCCGCCTGGTGGGGAATGACACGACCGTAGGCGCGCCGACCCTCTTCCGCGAACCACTCGAGATGGTCGATGCTTATCGCCACCTCCCCCCGGGCCTGCTCCAGCGGTTTCCCATTCTCCGCGCCAATCATGCGGGCAACTTCCTCGCCCCGCCGACCCAGTTCCCCGGCGATCCGCCGGAGATACGCTCCCCGCGCCTTCGCCGTCGTGTTCCGCCATCCCCCGAATGCCTCGTGCGCATCCTCGATCGCTCGCGCGACGCCCGCCCGGTCAATCGTCGCGATCTTCGCGAATGGTTCGCCCACCGCCGGGTCGAGCACATCCAGACCCGGGCCGGGCACCACCGGCTCGCCATTCAGATAGAGAGGGTATGTCTTCATGAATCGCAACATCGTCCCGTGCGCTCACCCCATCAAGACCATCGTCACCCCCACGCACAGCAAGACCGAAAAAACCACCTTCTTGAACAGGTCCTCGTTCACGTGCCCGTGCACCCGCTCGCCCGCGATCACCCCCGCCACGAGAAACGGCATCATGCCCCCAACGAGGCCCATCGTCTCTGGGCCCAAGAGGCCGCTGTGCGCATAGGTCACCATCAGCACCGTGTTTAGCGTCGCCCACAGCAGGCAGAGGGTCGCTCTGAATTGCCCCTTGTCCGGTAACTTCTTTGTCGCGTAAAGCACAACAAACGGACCCCCTGATGCGAACGCCCCGTGGATCGCGCCCCCAACCACGAGAAGGGAATGATAGATGGGGGAGACAGCCCCCCCGTCCCGCCGCCCCGCCCTCGACCGCAGCAGGCTCGTGGCGGCCGCTATCACGATAAATGCTCCCAGCGCCCTCTTCAGCACGCCCGCCGGCAATTCCGAAAACGCATAGATGCCAACTGGCAGGCCGATCCCCACGCAGGAAACGATGATGCCAAATTCCCTAAAATTGATCGAGCGGCGATACTTGATCGCGATGTACATCGCCAGAAGCCACGCGATGATCGCCAGTAGGATCACGCCCTTCTGGACGCCGATCAGCGCGACCACGAAGGGTAGGGCCAGAACGGTGCAGCCAAATCCCGTGATGGCCTCCAGGCCATGGGTCACGAAGACGACGAACCCCAGCAGCCCGATCGTTACCGGGCTCATAGCTTCGACCGCAGCAGTTCGTACACCCGGTCCTCCTCCACGGGAACCGCATTGTTCCGCATCTTGGGATCGCCGAACGCCTTCGCGAACAGTCGCCCGATGTCATCCGCCCCGATTTCGGCGCCGACATCGCGGAACGTGAAAGGTAGTCCCACCGCTCGTTTCAGGGAAACAATCCGCTCCGCCAATCTCTCGGGCGCCCCGGCCGATGCATCGCCTCCCGCGCCCAGGATCCGGCCCAGCTTTCGCGCGATTTCTGGATCCTCGCCATTGATCCGCGCGGCGTCCTCCAGTGTGAACGCGCATGCCACCCCATGCGGCACATGCCACTCCTCGGAAAGTATGAACGACAGGGCGTGGACCATCGCCGTGCCCGTGCGGTTGAAAGCCGTGCCCGCCCGGCATGCCGCCTCAAGCATCTCGGCACGACCCGCCGTGCCACCGGTCCGTGCGCTCTGATAGGCCACCGGCAACCACTCCAGGATGGATGTGGCGGCGCCGGTGGCCGCCCGGTCCGAGGCCGGCGTCGCATTCCGGTTCCAGATTGTCTCGAGCGCGTGCGACAGGGCGTCGATACCCGTCGCGGCGGTCACCGCCGGGGGCAGCGAGTGCGTCAATGCCGCGGCGAGGATCGCAATGTCTGGCTGGAGCGCCGGATGCGCGAGCGTGTACTTCCTGCCACCCCTCGCCGTGTAAACGCCGAATCGAGTGACCTCGGAGCCCGTGCCGGCGGTCGTGGGCACCGCTATCATCAGGGTGCCTTTGCCACCAATCTTCCTCCGGGGCTCGGGCCCCAGATAGTCCTCCAGATCGCCCTCGTGCACCGCAAGCATCGCCAGCGCCTTGGCCGAATCCAGCGTGCTGCCCCCGCCAATCGCCACTATCGCGTCGGGTTTCGTCGCGCGCACCCGCGCCGCCATCGCCATGATATCCTCCACGCGCGGATCTGGCACCACCCGGTCCAGCACTTCGACCGGACGCAACTTGGCCAGGCCGGTCACGAGCGCGTCCCGCGCCGCCACCGGGAAAGAATCCACCACGGCGCAGACGCGCCCCCCGTCGCCGACGGCGTACGCGATCACCGCATCGAGATCCGCCGCCGAAAGCGATGGCAGGCTTATCAGCCGCGTGCCTGTCAGCGCCTGCTCGAGCATGCCGCCCTCCTCATTTGAAACCCTTCTCCTCGATCACCTTCACCTGATTGAACGCGTTGGTCAGGAATTCCCGCTTGAATTCCATCTTCTGCGTGAAGCCCACAGATAGCCAAGCGTCCACGATCTCCTTCGCCAGAAACGGCGCGGTCACCCAACCCCCCATCGTGATCACATTGGCGTTGTTGATGATCTTTGCGCGCTCGCCCGAAAAGACATCGGTCACAACGCACGCGTAGATGCCCCTGTGCTTGTTCGCGACAATCGCCATGCCCTGCCCCGTTCCACACACGAGGATGCCGCGATCGGCCTTCCCCTCCTGGATGGCCCGCGCCACCTTGGGAGCCTGCTCGAAATAGGGGGATGGCTTGTCCTCCGACGGTATCCCGAGATCGAGCACCGTGACGCCTTCCCGGCCCCCGAGGTGCGCGACTATCTCCTTTTTCAAAGGATAGCCCGATAGATCCGACGCAATCGCAATGACCGTTTTTTCCATATCTTGCCCTTTCAACCTTCCAGCACCACCCGGGCTTCCTCCGCGATCGTCGCGGCCGTCAGCCGATATCTCCCCTTCAGATAGTCCAAGGTGCCCACCTCCCCAAACTCATCGCGTATGCCCACCCGGCGCAGCGGCCGCGGGCAGGCCTCGCACAGCACCTCGGCCACCGCCGAACCGAGCCCATTGACAACCTGATGGTTCTCGCACGTCACGAACCCCCGCGTCTTCCGCGCGAACGCCACCACCAGTTCCCGGTCGATGGGCTTGATCGTGTGCATGTCGATCACGGCCGCCGAGACCCCGTCGGCCTTGAGCAGATCCGCCGCCGCGATCGCCTCGGGCACCATGATGGCGCCCACCGCGATGAGCGTCACGTCTCCGCCGTCGCGAATGACCTTGCCTTTGCCCAGTTCAAAACTCTCGCCATCGCGATAGATGGGCCGAATCGGCTTCCGGTGGAGCCTCAGGTAGGTGCACCCCTTGTGCGCCGCCGCCCGCTCCACCAGCGCCGCCACCGATGGCGGATCGCACGGCTCGAACACCACCAGCCCAGGCACGTTCCGCATCAGGCCCAGGTCCTCGAAACACATGTGCGTGCCGCCATTGTACTCCGCCGCGATACCGGGATCTGTCCCGACCAGTTTGACGTTCAACCCCGAATAGTTGCACGAGATGAAGAACTGGTCGTACGCCCGCCTCGACGAGAAACATGTGAACGACGCAGCAAACGGGATCTTTCCACTCGCCGAGAGCCCCGCCGCGATCCCCAGCATGTTCGCCTCCGCCACACCCACGTTGAAGGCCCGGTCGGGAAACCGTTTCTGGAAAATCCCGGTCGCGCTCGCCTTCATCAGGTCCGCCTCGAGAATCACCACATCCGGATTCACCTCCGCCAGTCGGACGAGCGTCTCCGCGTAGACCACCCGCATCTCCTTCGGTTCCATCTCGGTCGTCGCGCCCATCACAGAACCTCCTCCATGAGGCGCCTGATCGCCTCGGCGGCCATCGCCTCATCCACCTTCATGTTGTGGTTGCCCACGTTGTTCTCGGCAAAAAACGCCCCCTTGCCCTTGACGGTGTCCATCACGATCATCGAGGGCCGGACGTCCTCCTGCTTCGCCCTCTCGATCGCGCGGTCCAGCGCCGCGAAGTCATGCCCGTCCACCCGCTGCGCGAACCAGCCGAATGCCGCCCACTTCTCCTCGGGAACGTCGATGTTCATGATGTCGCGGCAATAGCCGTCAATCTGCATGTGGTTGTAATCCATGAACCCGATCAGGTCCCGCAGGCGGTAGTGCGCGGCGCACATGGCGCCCTCCCAGATCTGCCCCTCGTTGGACTCGCCATCGCCGATGATCATGTAGACCTTTCCGGGACTGCCGTTCAACCGGTTGCCGAGCGTGAGCCCGATCGCGGCCGACATGCCCTGCCCCAGCGAGCCGGTCGTCATGTCGATTCCCGGGGTGCGCCGCATGTCACAGTGGCTTGGCAGCGATGTTCCCCCGCGGTTCAGGGTGTGCAGCCACTCCTTCGGGAAGAAGCCTTTGTCGGCCAGCACGCTATACAGCGCCGGACCCGCGTGCCCCTTCGAAAGCACCAGCTTGTCTCTCTCGGCCAGCCGCGGTTGCCCAGGATCGATCTTCATGTGGCGATAGTAAAGGATGGTCAACACCTCGATCACGGAAAGAGCGCCCCCGATGTGGCCGACGCCGAGATGGCCGAACGCATCGAGCGTCGCCACCCTGAGATCCCGGGCCTTTATCTTCAGCCGTCTGATTTCGTCATCGCCTATCATCCTCGGTCCTCCTTGCGCGTGCACCCGCTCACGGGAACAGCATGTATTTGAAACCCATCAGAAAAAGGAACCCGAAAACCGCCCTCTTGAGGAACTCGCGGGGCACCCGCCCCAGAAACCATCCCCCCGCGACGGTCGCCAACAGCAGCGGCACGACGCCCACCAACGACACGCGCACCAGCCCGGGCCGGATGAGTTCGCTCGTGCCCACCAGGACCGCCCTCAGCACGGCGCTCACGCCAAACACCACCTGGAGAACGGCCACGACCTGTCCGTTCGTCCAAGGCTGCGAATAGGTGTAGGCGATCGCCGGAGGCCCGCCCACGTTGAGCGCCCCGCCGATGCCGCCGCTCACGATCCCGATCGGAAAGCCCAGCCCGGCCGGAATCTTCACCGGCGACCGCTCGCCAAAGACCAGCTCGATGCCAGAATAGACACACAGCAGAACCCCGAGCGCGCGGAGCAACAGCCCCGCGTCCAGGTGCACCAGCCCCCAGAATCCGATCGGCACACCGATGCACGAGCCCAGTACCAGTCCCCGCGCATCCCGCCACCTGAACTCGCGCCACGTCGCCACGAACGTCGCCGCGCACACCACCACGTTCAAGAACGCCACCACCACCAGCGCGTCCTTCAGGCCCAGCACCAGCGGGAGAAGCGCGACCGACACCAGCCCGAAACCAAAACCCGTAAGGCCCTGCACGAACCCCGAAAGGCTCAGGGCGAGCACGACACCCAGCGATGTCACCGCCGACATGTCGCCTCCGGCGTCCACTGGTGCAGCGCCAGCGCCGCCGCGCCCAGCGCCGCGCTGTACTCGCCCAGCGCCGACTGAACGATCTCCGGAACCGGGCCCGGCATCGACATGCGCGCCACCGCCCTGCGGACCGGCGCCAAGAACCGCTCTCCCAGGCCAACCAGAGGACCCGCGAGTATCACCTTTTGCGGGTCGAATAGCTCGATCAGGTGCTGCACGGCCCAGCCGTGCCACCCCGCCACGCGGTCCAGTAGGCGGCGCGCAAATCGGTCCCCCTCCTCAACGGCCCGGATGAAATCCCCGATGTTTGGCGCCCCCGATCGAGAGTTCGGCGCACCACGTTTCCTCGATGAACGCATCTCGCGCAAGATGGCGGTGAGGGACGCCAGATCCTCCAGGCGCCCTCCCCCCTCTGAACACCACCAGTGCCCCACCTCGCCCGCGCGGTGGTCGTGCCCCCTCAACAGTCGGCCCCCAACGACAATCCCCGCCGCCATCCCAGAGCGAGTCCCCAGGCAAACAAAATCGCCAAGGCCGCGACCTCGCCCAAACCACATCTCGGCCAGGGCCATCGAACGGATGTTGTTCTCGAAAAAGATCGGCACGCCGAAGCGCCGCGCCAGTCGCGCCCCGATCGGAAGATCGCGCCACCCCGGCACCCGCTCATAGGCGAGCGCCACGCCGCGTACCGGATCGATGGCGCCCGGCAAACCGATGCCAATCCCGAGGACATCGCGACACTCGCGCCCCATGACCGAGGCCACGACCGATTCGATCTCCCGCATGACCTTCGCCGCGCCGTCCGATGGCGCCACCGCCCGCCGCTCCTCGCGGATCGGCCGCTGCGAGAAATCCACCCGCGTCGCCATGATGTTGCGCGCCTCGAAGTCCACCCCCACGAAGCTCCCGCCCTCGGGATTGAGTGCCAACAGCTTCGGCGGCCTCCCCATGCCCCGCGCCCCGGTCTCCGCCTCGATCAGGAAACCCTCCTCGATCAGTCTGTCCACGTATATCCCGGCGGTTGACGGGACAATGTCCAGTTCGCGCGCGAGCTCCACCCGAGAGATGTGTCCCTTCGCACGGACGCGCTTCAGCAGCTCGGCCTCGATGGCGGCTGTCGCTCGGCGCTTGTGGGTCACCCTGGGCATACTCACTCCGGCAAGGGCCGATCCTTGGTCTCAGGAAGGAAGACCAGGAACACCAGCCCCACCAGAAACATCGAGGCCAGCAGGGTGATGGCGAGCCTGAGGTCGACGTTCGGCTGCGCCTTGAGCCACCCCGAAAAGAACAACATCGGCGCCGCCAGCAATCGCCCGCCGTTGAAACAGAAACCCGTCCCCGTGCTGCGCAAATGGGTCGGGAATAACTCGGGAAAATAGATTGCGAAGCCCGCGTGGAACCCGAGGGTCAGGAATCCGTAAAACGGCAGCAGCGCCAGCAGCTGGCCATAGGTCTGCGGCAGGTAGCAGGTGATCGGCACGATCGTCGTTGCCAGAACCAGCATCGTCGCGAACGCGCGCCGCCGCCCCAGCCATCGCGCCAGCGGCCCAAAGCTGAACAGCCCGAGTCCCCCGCCCAAGCTCACGATGATGCCATAGGCAAATTTCGCCCGCGCCGTCGCTTCGGCCTCCGCGACCCCGTGCTCAAGCAAAAACTCCCGCGCCATGCCCTGCGAGCCCACCGTGACCCCCCAGTAGGTCGCCAGGCCCACCGCCGCAAGCAGCATGCCCAGGATCGCGCGCGGCCCCCACACCGGATTGCCCAGCAGTTCCTTGAAGCTCCCGCGCCGCTTGCCCTCCTCGACCACCACCCGGCTCGACCAGGCCGCCGATTCCCGCACGCTCGCCCGCACCCACAGCACCAGCAGCGCCGGGACCACCCCGATCAAGAACGCGTAGCGCCAGTGCGTTCCCACGGCCAACCCCGCCAGCGTCGCGAGCCATGTCCCGATCGTGCTGGTCGAATGGAAAATGCCCGATGCGTGGGCCCTCGCGTGCGGCGGAAACACCTCCGCCACCAGCGCCGCCGCCACCGCCCACTCCCCGCCCGTCCCCATCGCCACCAGGAACATCAGCACCCCCACCTGCCAGAGGCTGGTCGCAAAGTAGATCATCGCCGAAAAGACCGAGTACATCAGGATGGTGATCATCATCGCCGGCCGCCGCCCAATGCGGTCCGCGATCGAGCCAAACATCACCCCTCCCGTGAACCCCCCCAGCAGCAGGATCCCGATGAATACGTCGCCGTAAAACTTGACCGATGGATCCTTGCTCCCCACCCCCAGCAGGTCCGGCAGCAGGTTTTCACGGGTGAGGTTGAACAACTGGTTCTCGAAACAGTCGAACACCCACCCCGCCGATGCCACCGCCAGCACCAGCCACTGATAGCCGGTGATCCCCTGGTACCACCTCGGCGTCGCCACCGTCGCAGAATTCGCACTCATGTCGGCCATCTCCATCGCGCCGCAGCAGTGCCGCGGCGCCCTCAGAACCGGATGGGCCCGCCGGCCTCCACCGACTCCTGCGCCTTCGCGCACAGGGCCACGGACCAGCGACCGTCCTCGCCGGTGGCGCAGCGCAACTTTCCGCCACGGGCCACCTCTGCCATGTTCGCCAACTGCTCCTCCAGCTCGTAGACCTCCCCGCTGTGTTTCTCGATCGGGACCTCGCGGACCGCCTCCCCATCGAAATGCTTCAGCGAAAATGTCGGGTGCAGCGTCCGGTCCATCGCGCCAGACCAGCTCGCCCACAGCGCCCCCCGCGTCCCCGTCAGCTTCACCACCTGATGGTGCTCATATCCCGCCAGCGTCTGCCCCACCACCGCATAGCCCCCGTTCGGGAACGTGATCATCGCGGTAAAATTATCCTGCAGTTCGGGATGATCGTCCCGGATGTGGCTCCCCAGCGCAAACACAGATACCGGCTCGCCCACGCCCCCGAAATACCACCGCGCCAGATCGAAGAAATGGATCGGTTCCTCGAGGATCCAGTTGCCCACCCGCTTGATGTCATACCGCCAGCCCCCCGCCCCCTGGCGGTACGGATTGCGCCACAGCTCGATCAGGCAATACCTCGGCTCCCCGATCGCGCCGGCCACGATCATCTCCTTCACCCGCCCCCACAGCGAGGACAGCCTGAATTCATGCCCGATCGCCAGCGCCAGCCCCTTGCCCCGGGCCAGGGCGATCAGCTCGTCGCACTCCCCCAGGTCAAGGCACATCGGCTTCTCCAAAAGGAGATGGCACCCCGCCTCCAGCGCCGCCCGCCCCGCCTCGTAGTGGAGGTGCGGCGGCAAAACGATGTCCACCACGTCCAGCCTCTCCCGCGTTAGCATCTCCCGGTAGTCCGCGTAGAACGCCGTCCCCCCATGCTCCGCCTTCGCCGCCTCCCGGCTCGCCTCCGAATGCTCCGCGACCGCCACCAGGCGCCCCGCCCTCGCAATCGCCCTGGCGTGATGGCTCCCCCACGCGCCGCACCCGATCAGCCCGAACCGCACGCCGTCAGACCCCGTTGCCATGATCCCGCCAGACTATTTTTGATTTCGAAATATGTCAAAGAAAAAATCTCCGGGCGCCCGACCGAATGGGTTTGACTTCCCCCGCCCCGACAAATGAGATGATGCGCGTCCCGGGGGATCGCCGGTTATCCGGCCCGTTCTCCGGCCAGAGAGGAACCATCTGTGACCACCAAGACTCCCCGTGTGGAAGCGGCGCTGCCGCCCTACCTCGCGGTTTCCGAAGCCGGACTGGGCCGCGGGACCCCCGTGACGGTCCGCGTGCTCGGCGATCAGATGGCCGTGGCGCAAGACATGGCCGAGGCGATGCGCGCCGAATTTCTGCGCGCCATCTCGGAGGGCCGCGGGGCGACGCTCATCGTTCCCGTCGGGCCCGTGGACCACTACCCCATCCTCGCGGCGATGATCAATGCGGCGCGGATCGACTGCCGGGATGCGGTGCTGATCAACATGGACGAGTACCTTGCCGATGACGGGACTTGCGTCCCGCCCTCGCATTCCCTCTCCTTCCGGGGTTTCATGGGGCGCAAGTTCTACGATCTGATCGACGCGGCGCTGGCGCCGAGGCGCGAGAACCGGATCTTTCCCGATCCCGCCAGGCCGGAGGATATCGCGCGGGTGATCGAGCGCCGCGGCGGCGTCGATGCCTGCTTCGGCGGCATCGGCATCAATGGCCACATCGCCTTTAATGAACCCCCGGAGCCGGGCGAAACCATGCCGGTCGAGCGTTTCGCGGCGCTGCCCACCCGCGTCCTGGCGCTGTCGCGCGAGACACGGACGATCAATTCGGTCACCGTCGGGGGCGAGATCTCCGTGATCCCGCGCCGGGCCATCACGGTCGGGATGCGGGAATGCCTTGGCGCCCGCCGCCTGCGCCTGTACTGCAATCGGCCGTGGCAGGCGGCCGTCATTCGCCGCGCCCTTCATGGCCCCGTCACTGCGGAATGCCCGGCATCATTGATGCGGCTCCACCCCGATGCCACGCTGTCCATCGCGGACTACGTCGCCAAACCACCGGAGATCATGCTGCGCTGATGAAACTCGATTTCTCGTCAGACCGAATCCTCGCCGTTGTCGCGCACCCCGACGACGCGGAACTCCTTTGCGCCGGCGCGCTCGCGCGCGCCCGGTCCGCGGGCGCGGCAATCGCCGTCTGCGTCCTCTGCAATGGCGACAAGGGACAGCCCGCAAAGCCCATACGGAACCTCGCCTCGGTGCGCCGACGCGAGATGGCCGCGGCGGCCAAGGTCCTCGGGGCCCAGCTCTTCTCGGGGAAGGTGCCCGACGGCACTCTCGCGGACTCCCGGGTGAACCGTCTCTTTCTCACGGAGGTGTTCCGGCGATTCCGGCCGACGCTGGTCCTGGCACACGCGCCGCAGGATTATCATCCGGATCACCGTGCCGCCTCGGGCCTCGCCGACGCGGCCTCGTGGTTCTGCGCGTCCCGCGGCTATCGGACCAGATCCGCCCCCCTGCCCGCCGCCCCCGCGCTCTGGTGGATGGACACTATCGGCATGGCCGGATTCGAGCCCGGATTTTACGTGGACGTGACACCCTTCGTTGCAATCAAAGAAAGGATGCTGGCCTGCCACAAGAGCCAGCTGGCCCGCGCGGGCGATCGTGACTTTTCGCCCCTCGCCGATCTCATGTCCCGCCAGCTCGAGGCCCGCGGGGCGCAGGCCTGTGCGGTGGCGGCCGAGGCCTTTGCCACCCACAACGCATTCAGGCGTGGCCGCGCCTGGTGATTGAGCTTTCGAATCGGTCGCACGAGACCCTCATGATTCCACGCTTCCACCACATCGTCGCCGCGCTCACCTGCGCCACATCTCTCACGGTCCAGCCTTCCCATTGCTCCGCCGAACCCGCCTCGCTATTCGTCGTCGCCCGGACCGGCGATTTGCCGATCATCCTCTCGGCACCGCACGGCGGCAAACAATCGATCCCCGGCGTGCCAGAGCGCACCGTCGGTGGCGCCGGAAAATTCGTTAAACTCCGCGATGACAACACCGACACCCTGGCATTCAGACTCGCCGACGCGATCGGCCGACGCATGGCCGCGCGCCCATACCTCGTCGTCGCCAGCTTCCACAGAAAGTTCATCGATGCCAATCGCCCCCCCGCTGGCGCCTATGAATCCGAGGCTGCCCAACCACACTACGACGCCTATCACGGCGCCCTTCGCGATGCCTGTCGGGCCGTGCGCGAACGGTGGGGTTTCGGGGTGCTCATCGACATCCATGGCCAGGGCATCGACAACGGGGCCATCTTCCGCGGCACGATCAACGGCAAAACGGCGCGCGGCCTGCTGAAAAGATTTGGCAGGGCGGCCATATCAGGACCGGACAGCATCCTCGGACAACTCGAGTCGCGCGGCTACAGAATCCTGCCGCCATGCACCGATCCCGATGCCCGCGAAACCCAATTGATCGGCGGCTATACCATCTCGACCCACGCCGCCGAAGGCTCTGGCATCGATGGCATACAGCTCGAATTCGGACGCGATTTCCGCGACGACAAGGCGATCGATCGCACCGCGGAAGATCTCGCACTGGCTATCGGCACCTTTGCCAAAGCTTTCCTGGGCGCCCTATGACAATCGAAAAAAGACCCCAACGGATATTGTGGTACGAGAATGTCGGTTTCCTCTCGGTCATCGTCCTTTCGTGGACGAACGAGCTGCTCGACTGGAAGCACGTTCTCTTTGGCGGCGATACGCGGCTGGACTGGCGCGAGAGCGCCATGGAGACGATTCTCGTTCTTGCCGTTTGGATGGCAGTACATGCCGTCACAAAGCGGCTCCTGGCACGACTCCACTATCTGGAGGGTTTTCTCAGAGTGTGCGCGTGGTGCAAAAAGATTAATCACGAGAATGCCTGGCTTCCGCTCGAAGAGTACTTCTCCGAGGGATTCTCCATCGATACCTCCCACGGCATATGCCCCGCATGTGCGGAGAAAGTAAGATCGGGCAACGCCGCTTGCACCTGATCGGCCCGTTCCGCCCTCAGGCGGAATCGGTCGCCGTCGGCCATTCTCGGGTCAGCGTAACGCCGGCATGTGATCCGAAACCGGCGCCTCGCCCCTCAACATTCGCCCCCCCTGCCCGACCAGCCTCATGTAGAAATCTGGCGGGAGGCCCCCATAGGTCACGAAATTCGTGCCGGGCGGGACGTTTGCGCACCTGAAGATGGCCGTCCCTTCATCCACTTCGTCAAACATCGCCTGATATATCATCTTCGCACCGGCCCGCTTGTGCGCGACGTATTGCGACCACAAGAATCGCCCCCCGTCCCGAGGGATCTGGTCCAGGACCGCTTTCGGATCCGCGCCGCCCTTCAAATTGTGCCAGCTAAAACCGGGAAATACCACGGGCATGAAATCCTTGCCCCGGTCGGCGCACCATCTCAGATCGGCCGCGGCCAGATCCGTGACATATTTCTCTGCATCCTTGGCATCGCGATAGCGCCCAACCGTCCACGGGCTGATGATGTCGGCCAGACCCATCAGTTCCTCCCATCTCGTATCTTTGGCACAGTCCCGTTCCTGCCTTCGCCAACCCGCCGGGACCCCGAGCATCACGCAAAGGCCCCCGTATTTCGGATCATTCTTCAGGAAACGCAACAGCGTCAGCCCATCCTCGACCGTAACCTGGCGATCCTTGAAACCGAAGCCCCACACGGCGATCACGGGCTTGCCACCGTGTCTCTGGTACGCCCCGTCAGAAGTGATCTTCATGTGATCGACGAGCGCCCTCCAGTCATCCATCACCGCCTCGATCTGCCCCGCCTTCATCGGAGAGAGATCGTACATCACCGCATAGGTCCTGCCGTAAAGATTCGCCCCATCGCGGCAGTTGTGCAGGACCACGTTCCTGTGGCGAAACTGGAGCGGCTCCATCTTTGCCCACATGAAACGCTGCACGAAGGCCCCGTCTATCCCGCAATCCCGCATCCACCGGAAGTGCCTCACCACCGTGGCGTGGTTGAACGAACTGAACAGCATCCCGGGCCCGCCGTCGGGAAACTTGAAATCAGTGGCGTACAACTCACCCGGCGCCATCTCGGTGGTGTCGGGCCATAGGTCGATATTGATGTTCCCCGGCCCGGGCCGGATCTTCCTGTCCTTCCCCCAGTGGATCCAGCCCAGCCCCGCGCCATCGCCTTCGCAATTGAACCAACCCTGATATCCGCACACGACCTTCCCATTCAATGTCGATGCGCCCACCCCGCGCATGGACTTGCCCGCGAACGGCCTCATGGTCTCCGCCACCACCTGATCCCGAGTCATCTGGCGATCTGGAGGCGAGAGCGTCAGGGCCTGCGCCAACAGCGGGCCGGGAGATAGGAGGGCGACGACACCACAGCAAATCCGAAGGCGAGTGCTCATGGCCTTCGCGTCTAGCGGACCCCATCGCCCGGTCTGGCACCCGCCCTTTGCCCGACTGGCGCATCCCCCGTCTTCGGTTCGGCCACCCCCTCGGGACAGCGCAGCATGAGCCACACCTGCCAGTAGGTCCACGCCACCATCAGCGAGATGGCACCTTTCTGCAGCAGCGGCATGGCCGGCCGTGAGGACAGATGCCCCCCGCGGATGCCGATCCGGACCAGACCGGCCACCACCAGAACCAGGACCAGCACGCCCAGCGTGCCCCAACGCGAGACCGGGGGCTCAAACCGGGGCCCCGATGCCATGAGGGCTATGAGGATCGCCAGAAAGCCGCTCACACATGTGATGGAACAGAACGAGTCGTGGATGTGCGGATGTCGGTCGTAGGGCGTCAGACCGATTCCGGCCAACCCGCCGGCCATCAGCCAACCACACGCCAATGCCAAGACACGCCAGGGCAACCGGACCACAAAAGCCGCGCGACCCGGCCAAAAGAAAAGACTGTAGAGCATCCCACACCCCACCAGCGCACCATTGAAAATGGGAGAGGCCCACGGGTTGGATATCCCGTCGGCCGTGCGCGCGCGCCCCAGCGCGCTCAGGAACTCCATCGAGAAAGAATACCCTTTGCCGGGCCCCGGCCCCCACCACTCGCCCGGATACACCAGGATGGCGCACGGGAACGCCAGCAGCAGCGGGACGCCCACCCACAACACCACCCCACAGGCAAGACGGATCCACGTGTCAGATCTTCCTGCGCGAGCCTCCATAGAACCCCGTTTCTGTCCTGCCATCCCGGCCGATGCGCCGGCGTCCGCTCACTGCTTCCGGACGAATTTTTGCGCCCGTTTCCCGATGATGTCGCCGGCGTAGATGTTCCCTTTCGAATCGAGGGCGATCGAGTGCACCCAGTTGAGTTCGCCGGGCTTCTCCATGTCATCCTCACTCTTCGGCGCCGACCAAAGCTGCTTGAGCATCCCCGATGTATCGAATCTCATGAACACCTGATCCTTCGGCGGACAACCCAGCGGGGCCTTGGGGTATTTGGGATCGATCCGCCACTGCATCGGCGATGAACCGCACACCCAGATCTCATCTGCCGCCGTCACCCACAGGCCCCACGGCACGAGGATGTCCCGCCACGAATCCAGCAGCTCCCCGGCCTGACTGTAGACCTGTATCCGGACGTTATTGCGATCCGCCACGTACAGTCTCCCGCGCGAATCCATGACGATGGAATGCGGGAGCGAAAACTGCCGCGCCCCCGTCCCAAGCGAACCCCATGATCCGATGTATTTCCCCTCCTTGTCAAAATGCACCACCCGCGCGTTGCCATAGCCATCGGACACGAAGATGTCGCCGTTGGGCGCCACGATCATATCCGTTGGCCTGTTCATGTGCTTTTCGTCGTCGCCGCTCTCGCCGGGCGTCCCGAGCGTCAAGAGCAATTGCCCTTCCGGGGTGAACTTGCGCACCACGTGCAGGCGGATATCGGCGGCCCAGACGTTCCCCTCCCGGTCCATCTTGATATGGTGCGCGCCGGTCAGCAATCCCTCGCCCCATGCGCGCACGAATTTCCCATCCGCCGTAAAAACCTGCACCGGCGGATTCGTGCGCGTGAAAAGCCAGACCTGATCCCGTGCGTCCACGGCGATGCCCGGCATCGCCCCCCACGGCATACCCGGCGGCCGCTCTGGCCATGTTGGGTCAACCTCGTACCCAGGCGCCGTGTTCACCCGGGGGTACGTCGATCCCGGTTCCAGCTTGGCGACCGGATCGTCCTTGGCCGACTCCGGCGACAAAGCCCCCAGCAAAAGGACCGCACAAAACGCGCAGGCCACCGGCGCGATCCTCCTAAATAGGTCCAAACGCATCATGCCTCCTGGCCGACCAGGGAAAGAAATGGCCGACCCGACACATTGTGATACATCGCCGCGAACGTCGCCATCTTTAAAGAAAGCCCCGCCAGAGAGGCATCGGACCTACTGGTTCACGTGCACCACCTTGGCCGGCGGGAATCCGTTGAACCACGTCGAAGAGGCATTGCTGTAGGCGCCGATGTTCTCCGAATACACGAGATCGCCGATAGCCAAGTCCGGCAATTCCTCGGCCTGAGAAAGCACGTCCAGCCCGTCGCACGTCTGGCCAAATACGGCGCATATCTCGGTGTGCCCGCGCTTGAACGCCTTCACCGGGTATTGGCAATGGTCGAAGATGATGCCGCTGTAGGTGTGGTAAACGCTGTCATCGATGTAGTAGCACGTCTTGCCGTCCCTGACCGCTTTCCCGATGACCCTCGACACCGCCGTCGCCGCCGTCGCCACGAGGAAGCGCCCAGGCTCGGCGATGATCTCGATGTCGTCCGGAAACAGGCGTGCGATCTCCGCGTTGATCTTCCTGGCCAGCGCCGAGAAAGGCCTCACGTGCCGGTTGTATGCCGCGGGGAATCCGCCGCCTATGTCCAGGATCTTGAGGGCGTGACCACGGCTCCTCGATTCGCTCATCACGGCGGCCGCCATGTTGAGCGCCTGAACGAAATTCTCGAAATTCGTGCACTGGCTCCCCACGTGGAAGCTCAGCCCCTCGACCACGAGCCCAACCCGAAAGGCCGCCAGCACCAGATCGACCGCCTCGCCCGCGTCGCACCCGAACTTGGAGGAAAGCTCCACCATCGAGCCGGTGTTGGGCACCCGCAGCCGCAGCACCACGCCCGCGTGCGGGGCATATCTCTTGATCTTATCCAGCTCGTTCACGTTGTCGTAGGTTACGAGCGGCCTGTATCGATCCAGCACGTCGAGGGTCTCTTTGGGCTTGGTGGGGTTCGCGTAGATGATCTTGTCCCAGATGAAATCCTGTTGGGCCTTGGGCGACAGACCCTTGATGTTCTCGCAGACAAGCATGAATTCCGGCAGCGAGGCCACGTCGAAGCTCGCACCGGCGCGATACAGAGTCCGAACAATTTCGGGCGCGGGGTTCGCTTTCACCGCGTAGTACGCCTGAACCTTGGGGAGATGCCTCCGGAATTCGGCGTAATTGCGCCTGATGATATCGTGGTCGATCACCACCACGGGCGTGCCGTGTTTTCTGGCGATCGCCCGAAGTTGCTGCTTCGTCATTCTTCCTCCCCGGTTGAGACGGGCGACCCTGCCGGGGCACGGTGCGCCCGAGCCCTCAACTCACGACCGGCTCGGAGCCGTCGATCATCTTCACCCTGTTGTGCGTGAAGTATTCCTTCGTCAGCGCCCTGACCATCTTGCCCCGCTGGTCATACAGGCGCCGGAGCCTGCGGGGCCGGTGCTTCGCCAGCGCATAGTGCGTCAGCAGTGGCATCGCCAGGGTCGTGTCCGTGTAGCAGACGACCGCGTCCGGCAGGCGATCCGGATCCACCTTGCCCCAGCTCACCGCCTCGCTCGGCGTGGCGCCGGACAGCCCACCCGTGTCCGGCCGGGCATCGGTGACCTGGAGGAAATAGTCCTGGCCATATTCCTTGATCCGGAGCACCTCCTGGATCTGCGGCTCGGTCTGGAGCATGAAGTTCTTTGGGCTGCCCCCGCCCCAAAGGACGACCGCGCTCTTTCCCCCGGAGCGCTTGGCCGCCAGCACGAATGCGGTTGTCTCATTCACATCGATCGATGGATTGACCCGCAGCCTGTT
Organism: Verrucomicrobiota bacterium; assembly: GCA_029560585.1. GTDB lineage: Bacteria > Verrucomicrobiota > Verrucomicrobiia > JADLBR01 > JADLBR01 > JADLBR01. Next base: position 29,067 of record JAKQKQ010000194.1, read on the forward strand.
GCCGCGCAATTCGACGCCCGCCACGTTCATGCCGATCGTCGAATCCCCCGGCGACGACGTGTAGCACGGCACGCCGGCCCGGTATGCCGCGGCCAACACCGAGACGTCCTTCAAGCCGGCCTTGCGTTCCCACTCGGCGCAATAGCGCCCGAGCAGGTGATGCAGCTCTGCCGTGCCCATCTCCTTCTGGAACTCAGGCCTTACCAGTATGCTCCTCAGGATGTCGTCGGTCGCCATCAGGCAATCGCTGTAACCCAGCAACACGTCGTAGACCCGGACGATGTCATTCTCGCGGAGTTCCGTGTCGTCCATCTTGAAACTGCCGACGCGCACCGGGTAGTTCAGGGCGAAATGCATGTCGTGGTACAGGATCGCGCCCGTGGAGACGATCCAGTCCACGAAGCCCGCCTTGATCAGGGGCACGATGCACGAGCAGCCCAACCCGGCCGGGGTCAGCGCTCCCGAGAGACTCATGCCGATGGTCACGTTCGGCTTCAGCATCCGGTCCACGAAAAGCTGGCACCCCTCTTTCAGGCGCGCGGAGTTGTACGCCAAAAACACGTCATCGATGATGTCGGGCAGCTTTTCCTTGCCCGTGAGTCCCCTGGGCAGGATCCGCGTCCCGGACATGTACTTGGACCGGTTCGGGCACTTCTTCTTCCTCAGCCAATCCGGCATCTCGCTGAGGTCTTCCCGATAACGCGTGTTCCGCTTACTCTGTGCTGATTTCTTGGCCATGGCACTCCGGTGTTTGGCGCGAACATTAGGGCGGCGAGGACGATTGCCAACCCTTTTGATGCGCGTCCATGGTTGCCGGAATGATCTGTCGACTATCTACGCCACGCGGCATCCTCAATCTTGACATCAAAGGGACCCTTGACCAAGACCGGACGGACAACCAACTCGCCCTTAACGTTCGATGGTATTCGACCCGAATACCGGCATACGCCCCCTCACCCGAACTTGAAATTGCCCCGCCAAAGGACGTCACCCGCCTTTGACAAGACCTCGAAACCGGGCTCCCACAGGGCCCCCTTGTCCTTCGTGATCGTGTACCGCCCTTCCCCTCGACCGGTCAGCTCCAGATTGAACTCCGCCTCGTCGCGCCCCTTTGTTGCGGCGACAATGCGGGCGACGAACGGTGGCCCGGCCTCGATCGTGCGCTCGCCATCGTTCTCAAGGGTGAAGTCACCGGCCGGGTGGCGAAAGAAATACGCGCCCGCGGTCCACCTCCCTTTCTGTTCGTCCATCAGGGACCCCTCGAAACGATGGAGGCCATAGATGCCCGTCGGGGCGCGCACGATCCCATCCTTGCCACCGCAACGCAGCAGCTTGTGATTCTTGCTGTCCCGCAGCACCAACGCGACCTCACCCTTGAATGGCAGAACGATCTTCCCTGTCTCACCGGAATACGTTCGCGCATCGAATGTCTCGACGTTGGAGTACTGCCGCGCGACGTAAAAACCGTAACCCATCAGGCCAATCAGGCACAGGGCGGCGAACCCCCAGATCCCGCTCAGGATGAACCACCCCTTCCCTCCCGCGCAGGTGCACCGACGTATGATCCCGATCACCAGCGGGACCAGCCAGCCGGTCATGATCCCCAGCACGATCAAGATTCCAAGGGCCGGTCCCAGATCGGCCGTCTGCCCACCAGCCAGGTCCATTTAATCAACGTACTCGCACAATTTACGGGCGCCAAGGAAATCACGAGCCAGACATGTTCCGCCGAGGCGCTCAACCCGAGGATTCGCGGGGGGAGGCAGGCCGAGCTGCCTTGCCATGCCCTCTGTCGTAACCGGCCACGCAGCGTGGACAATCCCAAGCGGCGCCCGCTATGCTCACGGCCAAGATGCCGGGGTCCAAACACGCCACCGATCTCACGCCCGCCGAATTGGGCTTTTCCATGCCGGCGGAGTGGGACAAACACGAGGCCACGTGGCTGGGCTGGCCGCACAATGAAACCGACTGGCCCGGCAAGCTCGATGCGATCCGCTGGGTCTATGGCGAGATGGTCCGAAAGATCGGGCAGGGCGAGTTCGTCCGGATCCTCGTCAATAGCCGGAGCGAGGCGCGACTGGCCAGCGGCTACCTCCACCGTGCGGGCGCCGACGCCGCGCGCGTCGAGTTCATCGTTCACCCCACCAATCGGGGCTGGACGCGCGACTCCGGCCCGATATTCGTGCGGCGCGGCGGGCGCCGCCCCAAGACCGCCATCGTTCACTTTCACTTCAACGCGTGGGCCAAGTATCCCGATTGGCAGAAGGATCGCCGGGTGCCGGAGACCGCCGCCCGCATCCTGAAAAAGCGTCTTTTCCACGCGCGCCATGAGGGCCGCGATTTCGTGATCGAGGGCGGCGGCATCGAGGCCAATGGCCGCGGCACGCTGTTGACGACCGAAGAGTGCTACCTCGACCCGAAGGTGCAGGTGCGCAATCCGGGCCTCGGCAAAAAGGAAATCGAGGGGGTCCTCCGGCGCTATCTCGGCGCAACCAACGTCCTGTGGTTGGCCGCCGGCCCCGTGGGCGACGACACGCATGGCCACATCGATGACATCTGTCGTTTCGTGAATCCCACCACACTGGTCATGGTCCGGGAGACCGACCGGCGTGACATCAACTATCGCCCGCTGGCCGAGAATTGGGAACGGGTCCGGGCACTTCGGCTGGAGGACGGCTCCCGGCCGGAAGTCATTCCCCTGCCCATGCCCTCCCCGTTGTATTTCGATGGTGAGCGGCTACCCGCGAGCTACGCGAATTTCTACATCTCCAACGCGGCCGTGCTCGTGCCCACCTTCAACGATTCCAACGATCGCATCGCGCTGGGAATTCTTTCCGAACTGTTCCGCGACCGTCCCGTGGTCGGCATCCACGCCGTCGACCTGGTCCTCGGCTTCGGGTCCCTCCATTGCCTCACGCAGCAGCAGCCGATCTGATTCCAATTTTAGAGAGGGGCATCGAGAAATGGGCGGCCATCCGCTGAGATTCGCATGCCGCATCGGCCATTGCCGATGGATCTGCGCCGCCGGGCTAATTGGTCTCGGCATGGCCCAAGTGCGGGCGACCGAATCGCTCCGTCCCTCGGGCGACGATTGGCCGCCCGTCATCGGCGCATGGTTCTGGCGCGATACGACGCTGGAGCCAGACGGGTTCAAACCGTTTCTCGATGCCGCCGCCTCACGCTCGCCATATACCCTTCTTTCCACCAGTCTGCGCGTCTCCAAGGGCGAGATCCCCGACCCGCCAATCCACGATCACATTGGGAAGGCGGTTCGCTATGCCAATGCGCTGGGCTTGAGGATCGCGTTCGATCTGGACGTCCGTCTGGCGCGCCGCGCCTTTCAGGCTCGCTATCCGGATGAGCAGCAAGAGGAACTAGTCCTGAGGACGGTGCCGCTGCCCCCGGACGGCGCGGCGGAGGTGATCATCGAAGGGAAGGACCTGACGGACCACATGACGGGGAACGCGATCCCTTACCAATGTCTCGCGACCCGTCTGGTGCGCGTCTATTCTTTCGTGCGCGGATCGGACGGAATCGATCCGGCTACGGTGCGCGACATCACGGGCCGGGGCATCGTGGCGGTATCGGTCGGCCCGCGGGCACTCCGGGTGACGGTCCCGGCCGAAACCGGACGTTGCGCGTGCGTTATCGCCGCGCACACGTATCTCACGCCTGACGTTTTCGCTCCCCACCTGACGGCCTTTCAGCGCGAGATCGTGCGACAGTACGCGGACGTCCCCCTAGGGGGCGTGATGAAGGACGAGTGGGGCTTCCCGCCAGACCACACGGGCAACCCCGCGCACGATCGGTACTGGTATTCCCGCGCCATGGCGACGGCCTACGCGGAACGCTCGGGCAATCGCGATCTGATTCGCGATGCACTGCTCATGAGCGTCGAGGAGAAGGGGCGGGAGCGCGATCGCCAGGCGGCGATTAACCTTTATAGGACGATGTGCCGCGAGCGAAACGCCGCGATCGAGGATGACTTCTACCGCGCGGGCAAGGAGACGTTTGGCCCCGCGTCCTTCGCGGTCACGCACGCCACGTGGACCCCGTACCCCGGCGCGCAGGAGTTCCGGAAGAACGGATTGGCCTGGTGGGCCGCCACGCGCGACATCGGCCAGACCGATGAGTCAACGCCGTATCCGTGCCGCATCTCGCTGGCCAAACGCTGGGGTTATCCGATCTGGTACAATCAGTATTATTCGTCGGATCCAAGTGCGTATGCGCAGGAGCTCTGGCGGAATGCCCTGGCCGGTGGGCGCGTCAACTTCCATCCGCTGTATCCGCGTCCCAAGGACATGGCTGAGGACGGCCACCTCGTGCTGATGCGGCAGCCATTCATGGCCGGATTGGCACGATTGCGCATGCTTGATTTCATCACGCGCGCCCCGCTGGAGTGCCCAGTCGCCGTGATCTTCGGCCACGCGTGCGCCATGAATTGGGCCGGGCCGTCCTACAACCGCGTCGGGCTGGAGGTGGCCTCCGCGCTCTGCGGGGATGGCTATCTGACCGATCTCATCCCATCCAGTCTGATCGGCGCGTCCGTGCTGCAGATCGATCCGGAGGGTCACGTGCGACTCGGGCGGCAGCGCTATCTCGCGGTCGTCGTGTACCAACCGGAATTCGGGGACGAGGCGGAACTGGCGTTCTTCAGCCGCGCGGCCGAAGGCAAGGGCGCGGTGTTCCTGGTCGGCGACTGGACGCGCGACGCGGAAGCGCGTTCCCTGAATGCGGCGCTGCGGCTGGGCCCAAATGTGAGGAGATGCTCGGGCAACAAGGCGTGCGTCGAGGCCGTCGTGCAACATCTCACCAAAATGGGCGTGAAACCGGTCACGGGATGGCCGACGCGTGTCCCTGGCTGGGGACACCCGGGAGGCGAGCACACCGCGCCTCCCGCAAACGGACACTGCGTCTTGACCGATGGCACGTACGTTCGAATCGCGGGGGCCAAGAACGCCGAGGGCGATCCCATCTGCGAGACATTCGACTGGCAGGAACATGCGACGACGGTCGATGCGGTCGGCCTCGTGGCGCTCCGCCTCGCGCCGACCGGCGCGGTCGCCGCCTTCGCCGCCGGGGGACTCAAGAGCATCCACATCGGCCAACTCGACCTAGAATTGGCGGAACGCGTGGACCTGGCGTTCCGCACCGACCCAGATGGCCGCGTCCGCGGTGTGGTCCAGGGCCTGACCGGCCCGTTGCCAGACGCACTTCGGGCGATCACGACGGAATGGCAACGGATACGTGTCCCACGATGACCGTCGGACTTAGCCTGAGTCGTCCACGCGCCGGATTATTCCTGATGGAATTTCTGGGGCCGGGGCACGATCCGCGCCAGCGAACAGCGCCCTACAGCGCCGACACCTCGAACGGGATCGCGGGCAGAATGCCGATCAGCGTCTTCCGCTTCTCCGTGGCGTCATCGTCCTTGGTGACCCTCGCGATGTAGGCCTCCACGATCAGGTTGCCCTTCGTGCCTACCTTTGCCTCTTTCGCGTTCGCCGCCAATACGATCTGAATGCTGTTGCGCGAGGTCGAGGAATCCTGCACCGAAAGCCCCGCCGGCGGATCGCTCAGCGTGAAGACGTATTCTTCGCTTGAGCCGAGCGGCGGGCCAGAGAGTGGAATCCGCGCCGTGCCACCCAGTCGCACTTTCACCGGTTGGTTCTGCACCACCTTGAGCGCCGACGCCCCGCCCGCCTTCTCCCGGGCGACCGTCAGCGTCCACTGGTCGGCGGGCACCAGGTGCCGGTAGGCGAATGCCTGCATCATGTCCTCCGCCGGCGTCGCCTCACGCACGACCTCCACGCCGTTGATCCGGGCACGGCCTTCCAAAGCTATCTTCAGCGGCCCACCTTTGAGGCTCGAGGGAATCGTCAACGTCGACCTGACCATGTCCTCCCCAACGGGCAAACGCGCGCCGCTCAGTATCGTCTCCTCACCAATGCCCTTGACCTGCAGGGCGATCTCACCGGTGAACCCATCGTGGCGCAGGGCATAGACGGCGATGGGCACCGACTCGCCCGGCTTGCCATTGACGCTGGCTGGCGTCACACGAAGGTCGAAGCCGGGACGCTGCTCGGCGACGCGGAACCTGTAGGTGAAGTCCGCCCCCCCCTTGTTCTGCGCGTCGATGATGTGGAAATAGTAGTTGCCGGCGACCGGCGCCTTCATCAGGACCCGGGAATCCGCATGGTGCGTGGCCAGCGCATCCCCCTTGTCCTCGTAGTCGTCGTTCGAGGTGAGCTGCTTGCCCGCGGCATCGGTGATCATGACCATCGAGTCCACCGGGGAATTCAGCCTCCGCGCAAATACCTCGGCCACGATCGCCTCGCCCGCCTTGCAGCCAAAACGGTAGACGTCCCTGTCCCCGGGTCGATCGATGCGGCCGTTGACAATCATGGCCTGCGGCAGCCACTGCGCCTTGTCGGGGCTATCGTTCGGCTCCTTCTCCATGCAATCGGGCAGGGTATCTGAACTGAACGCCACGCGATTCGACAGTTTGCCGCCGAGATCCAGGGAAACGGCACGTATGCCGGGCACCTTGCCCGCGGGCACCGTCGCCTGCTTTGTCTTGATATTCCATCCGGTGACCTCCACCGGCACCGGGACGTCCTTCTGCCCACCCAGCGGGAAAATGCCCGTCACGAAGGGCAACTCGCCGATCGTCACCCTGTAGACGAAGTCCTCGCGCCCGCGAAAGATGGAATCGCTGATCTGCACCGTATAGCGCCCATCCTTCGGGACCTCGCAGAACAGGACGGGATCGGGGTCAAAATGGAAATCGTCCGCAAATGCGACCTCCTTGTTGTTCTCGTCATAGAGCGTGACCGTCGCCTGGAACCATCCCGGCACGGCGTCGGCCAGATAGGGCACCAGTTCCCTCGCCTTGGTGGCGATCACCAGCCGCTGACCCTTGGTGGCCTTGAACGAGAACCGATCCACGTCTCCCGGCAAAACCTGGCCGTTGACCACCACGGGCAGGGCCTTTTCGATCACGGTGCCCGCATCGACGTTGTTGGGCTCCACTTCCTCGATCTCGGGGTACTCCCCGACGTAGAAGCTGAGCGGATTGGACAGCCCCTTGGGCGTCAGCAGCCGCAACTCGCGCGGCCCGGGCTTCGCATCTGGCGCGATCGCCAACTTGACGGTCACGTCTTCCTGTAACTGCGGGTTGAGCTGGCGCTTCTTGTCGGCCGCCAGCTTCCTGTATTCTGCCAGCAGCACGAAGTCCTCCTCCGTGACGCCCGCCGCCTTCATGACCATCTCGCGGTCTTTGCCGACACAACCGTCGCGCTCGAACTTGAAATCCAGTTCCTTGCCCAACTTCTTCTCGAGCTTCTGCTGCTCTCGCTCGAGCGAGTTCCGGATTCGCGGCGCGTCATTCTGCTGGAAGAACCTGTGGTACTTGACGATCGACGCCCTGACCCCCTCGCCGCCGCTGATCAAGACATTCGTCGTGCCCTGGAGCAGCATTCCCCCGCACAGGACATCGACCGTGGTGCCCTTTTGCCCGCCCGCGGGGTGGAGAAAGCCGATGTGCGGATCGGTGCCGACCTGCGCCCGCGCATCCGTCGCAAGCAACAGACCCGCCGACAGCCACAAGGTGACGTGGCCTCGGAATGCTCTCATATGTCCCTCCGGTATTTAGATGATCTCCGTCAGCATGCCGCCGCTCTTAACGCCGTCGTCCTTGGACGGGCACAGCTTGACGGCAAAACCCTGCGGATGTTGCAGCTCTCTCTTGGGGTCGATCCCCTGCAGCCGGAACATCGTTGAAATCAGGTCCCATGGATAGACGGGCCGATCCTTGACCTCCTCGCCCGTGGCGTTCGAAGAGCCGACGACCATGCCGCCCTTGAAGCCGCCGCCCGCGATGACGTGGCTGAAGCAGGCGCCAAAGTGCTGGCGCCCACCGTTCCACGGCGGCTCCCAGGAAACCCTCGGCGAACGCCCGAACTCACCACCCATCCAAACGATGGTGCTGTCCAGCAACCCTCGCTCGGACAGATCCGAAATCAGCGTCGCGAAGCCCTTGTCCATCTCGGGCAGCTTGCGGCGCATGATCTCGAAGTGCTGCTTGTGGGTGTCCCAGCCCTGGTAGTTGATGGTGATGAACTTGACACCCTTCTCGACCAGGCGACGGGCGACCAGGCAGGACTGCCCGAACGTGTTCCGGCCATACCGGTCGCGAAGTTCGTCCTTTTCGGTGCGCAGGTCGAACACCTTGGCGCCGTCGCCCAGGATCAGGTCGTAGGCCTGGTCCTCGCTCTCGGCCAGCGTCACAAACCGCGGGTCATCCTTCATTGCCTGGCCAAAGGTGCTGATGTTGTGCAGCAGTTCCCGGCGCTCCTTCTGGCGCTTGTCGGAGACGCCTTCGGCGATGACGCCCTCGACCGCAAACGGTTGCTTGCCCGGGTCGCCGCCCGTCGCGAACGGCTTGTACTTGGGGCCCAGATAGCCGGATTCCGAGAATCGGCCCTGCGGCTGCGTCAGCACGACATAGGGCGGGATGAGGCCCTTGTAGCCAACCTCGTAGCCCTTCAGTTTCGACACGATGGCGCCCACGTGCGGGTAGACCACGCGGCCCCCGGGCTGCCACCCCGTCTGGACCATGTAGGCGGCTGTCTCGTGGCCGTTGTTGCCATGGGTCATGCTCCGGATGATCGTGTACTTGTCAGCGACCTTGGCCGATTCCACCATCAGCTCGCCGATCTGGCTGCCGGCGTTGGTGGCGATCGTCTTGGTCAGGGGACCACAATAGTCGTATCCGGCGGCCGGTTTCGGATCAAAGGTATCCGTGTGCGGAGGTCCGCCCCACAGCCAGATCTGGATAATCGACTTGGCCTTCTCCTGGATGCTGGAGACGATCGCGCCCTCGCTGGTCCGCCCCGCGAGCATCAGCCCGGCCGCACCGCAGGCCCCGCGCTTCAGGGCGTCGCGCCGCGTCATGTGTTCACCGGCACCGCCCGCGCCAGGCCGCCCGCCATCCGCATTGTATTCCGCACTCATGTGGTCACCTCGTGTTGCTTTCTATCACCCTACGATACTACACGTTCCGCTTGCTTCAATGCCTGTACAGAAACTCTGCGCTGTTGAACAGGGCCCACACGATGTCCACGAGGGCCTCCTGCCCCTGGGCATCGCCCGCATAGGCGTACTCCTTGATCTGCCCCAACTCCTGGTCGGTGGGGGGCCGCGACAGGATGGTCATGTAGAGCTTCCTCGACGCCGATCCCGCGTCGCTGCCCCGGATCTGCTCCCGCAACAGGCTGCTGTTCCTGATCTTCCTCAGGATGTGGCTCGAGTTGAGCATGTGCAGCCGCTGGGCGGGCGTGGAGCGGTTATTCCGCTCAGATTCCAGGCCCGAGTCCCGCGGCGGCCGCCCGAACAACTCCAGGAACGGGCTCGATATGCTCCCGTCCGATAGCGCGATCGAGCGCTGGTTCTCGGGGATCCACGTGAAAGGCTCCGGGATCGGGCTGGAGTACTCCTCGGTGGAGCCGGTGATCTGGCAGATGGCGTCGATCAGCACCTCCGCATCCACGCGCCGCGGCACGTAAAAGGCGAACTGCGCCTCGGCCTCGGGATGTGGCGCGGCCACGATCGAGGAGAGCTGGTAGGTCTGCGAGTTGAGGATCAGCCGCATGAGCTGCTTGAAGTCATACTTGGCCGCCACAAATTCCTTGGCCAAATACGCCAGCAGATCCGGATTGGCCGGGGGGTTATCCGAGCGAAAATCGTCCACCTCGTGAACGATCCCGCGGCCCACCAGCCAATACCAGTAGCGGTTGGCCACGGGCGGCGCGAACGACGGGTTGTTCGCCTGGATTAGCCAATCGGCAAACACTTTACGCGGATCCACGCCCTGCGTAATTGTCGCCGGCTTGCCATCCGGGAAGGCGGCCAGCACGGGCCGCGCACCGCCCGCCGCCGTCGGCTTGAACGGATCGAAATAGACGATCTCTTCCTTCCACTCCGCGGTCCTCTTGTACGCCACCTGATTGAAAAATGCCGCCATCCCAGCCAGCTTCTCCTTCGGCCATTTCTCGGCGCGGGCGCCCATGAACGTCAGCGCCACCGTCCGGGCGATCGCCTCCGGCTGCCTGGCCTGCATCGCACGATAGAAATTGACCTGCGGCGTCCGGAAGTTGCTGCCGCTGGCCGTCAGCAGCTCCCGCGCGAACTGGTCGTAGGGCATGTTCTGCGCGAAACACGTCCGGACCCACCGGTGATACGCCTGCACCGCATTGGGCCACAGGTTGATCGGAAACTCCGCCTTCACCCGCAGCAGGTCGCACCACTTCAGCGCCCAGTAATCCGCGTACTCGTCGCGCGCCAGCAGCCGATCGATCAGCGCGGACCGCTTCTTCGGATCCTGATCGTCGATGAAATCCCGCGCCTCCTGCGCGGTCGGCAAAGTCCCGATCGCGTCCAGGTACACCCTGCGCACGAACACCGGGTCCGAGCACGGCCGCGCCGGCTGGATCCCTTTCTCTTTCAGTTTCGCGAAAACCAGCTCGTCTATCTTGCCCTTGGGCGCCGCCACCTCCGCCGTCTCAAAGGGAAGCACCGGCTCTCTTGCCCAACTTGAAGCCCCGAGCGCGAGGCCAAGCACAATCAAGGGCATCACGTTATTTCTCATGCCTACTGCCGATCAGACATTACATTTTCCGCCTCGGTTGTGTACAAAAATCGGCTCTCTTTTACGGATTTCAATACGCCGCCAGGGATGCATCGATTTCTTAACCGGATGCTGCTGCCACCAGCGCCCATCCACCCCCGAATGAAACGCCGAACTAATTCGTTTTTTCCAGTGCCGTGATCGGCCCATCCGCATCTGGCTATGGCACAAAGAGAAATCGCAGGCGCCGCAAAGTGAATCCCCTCCGCCGCGTGCGCCCTGTGGTGTTGGAACCCCCTCAGCGGGGAAGGGCCATGCGCTGGGACGATCTGTGGTCACCCGCGCCAACCGCCGCCCACCTGACGACGTTCTCCACCAATCGCTCCATCCCGGCCGTCTGCTCGGGATGGGGGCTGGAAACAAAAACTCGCCCCTTTCCGTAGTGCCCGCATGACATGGCCGGGCTCCCCGTCATGGCCCCGGGAGGTGAGCCATTCTCCGCCAACTCGCTCCGGAACACAGCCAGCGGTTCAAAATCCGGTATATCGTCCCTGCCCAATCCGGTGATGATGGGGCCGTTGGCGTATCGGATGTCGTGCGGGCCGGCCTTCAGCCCGGTGATGGCTGCGCCCCGTGGCAGCATCTCGATGTTTACCGTGCCCTTGCCCCGGCGCCACTTGGGCGAAACCGTCTTTGCATCGAGCACGCCCACCCCCCACGAGAATCCCGCGCACGCCAAATAGGCCCCCGCGCAGATGCCCACGTAGCCGCCGCCCTCCCGCACAAAACGCCGGACCTCTTCGCGCCCCGCATCGCCAAGGGCCCCCGCCTGCTTGCTGCCGCTGCCACCGGTGAACATCACGACGTCATACCCCCGCAAGGAATTCGGGCGAAAATCCCCCGCCTTGAGACTGACGACGCCGATGCCCCTCGCTCCCGCCAACAACTCCATGACCCTCGGGATGCCCTTGCCCGTGGCGCCCGCGTCGTCATACAGGGCCACCCGGATCGCCTGGTTGGTCGTGGCACCCAGATCGAGGCAAACCAAAACCCCGGTCACCACACAGGCGCCAGCGATAGTCCGCATTCCGATCAACATATCCAGATCGTATCGACCGCCTCGGAAAATGCACGCGCCCATGGATGCTCGGAGAGGAAATAGGCCTTTAGGAGTTAGATGGCCAGGATAGCCAGAGAATTACCCGCCGAATTCCCTGAAGAACCCACAATTACCATCGCGGGCACCGCAGGTTCGCTTGCGCGCGCCGCGATCGCGGACCTATGCTTTGCGGCATGAAACGCATCAACCCGCGGGCGGCGGCATGGATCATCGCCTGCGCCGCATGGGCGCCAGATTCGACGCCGGGGGCCATCGCGGACGGGGCGCTGGTCAAAACGGTGCTGTCGGCGACCGAAGGGGGCGGGAACCTCCTGCGCGACGAAGGCTGGCGTCCATCCGACCGTGGCTTTGAGCGGCGCGACGGCGCCATCGTCTGCGATAACGGGGCCGACGCAGCCGCGCGGCGCGGCGCATCCCAAACCGTCGTGCTCAACCAGTCGAAGCCTGAGCCGCTCGTGGCGTCCGCGTGGAGCCGCGCGGAGGCGGTGGGCGGAAGCAGCGACAACAATTACTCCCTATATCTCGACCTCGTGTACTCCGATGGCACGCCGCTCTGGGGCCAGACCGGCAATTTCCGCACCGGCTCGCACGATTGGGAGCGGGCCGAGGTCCTGATTATTCCCGAGAAGCCGGTGAAGTCCGTGTCGTGCCACCTGCTGCTGCGCGGGCACGCGGGCCGGGCGTTTTTCAAGGATGCGACCATGCGCGTGGTACAGACACCCGAGGGCGCATCGGTCTTCGACGGGGTGCCGGTCGTGGCGAAAGCACCGCCCGCAGAAGGTTTTCAAATCCGCGACGTGGCGGCGGGCTCGGGCTTTGCCCACCTCGAGAGCGAGGCGCTGGGCGCGCGGCTCGACGCGCACCGCAAGGATATCAACGGCGCGACATTCATCGACGCGACGCTGTCGGACATCACTCGGAATGACCGCGCCATGACCCTCGTCTACGCACTGCCCGTGCCGGAGGGCGACTGGCGATGGCTGGAGGATCCGAGGCGCGAGGAACCCGCGCGCCCATCGCACGAGTACATGCTCTCCAGCCGCCAGCGCGCGGGCGCCAATGGCCGGCTGTCGCGCTATCCGTTCGCGGCGATAGTCGCCGGCGGCAAGGGCCTCGGCATCGGCATCGACATGGGCCGACCGGCTTTCTTTCGCGCGGGGTTCAACACCGGAACCCGCGAACTGTTCCTCGCCTACGACCTCGGCCTGACCCCCGAGAAGCCCGCCGCGCACGTGCGCTTCTGCCTCTTCAACTTCGATCCCGAGTGGGGTTTCCGCGCCGCGCTGGAACGGTACCAAGCGCTGTTCCCGGATCATTTTCGCTGCCGCACCCCACGGCAGGGCCTCTGGATGCCGTTCGCGAAGATCAGCGCCCTGCCCAACCCCGACGACTTCGGCTTCGCATTCAAGGAGGGCAACGACGAGACAAAATGGGATGATGCGCACGGCATCCTCACCTTCCGGTACACCGAGCCGATGACCTGGTGGATGAAGATGCCCAAAGAAATGCCCCGCACCATCGAGGCCGCGGAGGCCGAGGCGAAACGCCTCGCCGCTTCGGGCAACGCGCACGCCGCCGCGCTGGCCACGAGCGCCATGCACGACGAGGCCGGTCGGCCATGCGCCCTGCTGCGCGACACGCCCTGGTGCGACGGCGCCGTATGGAGCATGAACTCCATGCCCGGCATCGCCGGCGGGCACACCGATTTCAGCAAGAAATGGAACCCCGCGTTGCGCGAGCGCCTCTACGGCCCCCATCGCAATGGCGACCTCGACGGCGAATACATCGACTCCAGCGAGGGCTACGTGACCGCGCCGCTGGATTTCCGCCGCGAGCACTTCGCCGCCGCCGATACGCCCCTCACCTTCGCGACCGACTCGCGCCGCCCCGCGATCTTCCGCGGCCTCGTCGCATTCGAGTACGTCCGCGCCATCGCCCGCGATGTGCACGCCGCCGGCGGGCTCATGATGGCCAACGGCACGCCAGGCGGCCTCTGCTGGCTCGCGCCCTTGCTCGAGGTCCTCGGCACAGAGACCGACTGGCACCGCCGCGGCACATGGCAGCCCATGAGCGACGCCGAACTGCTCTATCGCCGCGCCCTCTGCGGCCCCAAGCCCTATTGTTTCCTCATGAACACGGAGTTCGAGAAGTTCGGCCCCGAACTCGTCGAAAAATACATGCGCCGCGCTCTCGCCTACGGCATGTTCCCGGGTTTCTTCAGCGCCGACGCCTCCACGGGACACTATTTCAGACGTCCCGAGCTCTATGACCGCGATCGGCCCCTGTTCAAGAAATACGTGCCCCTCTGCAAACTCGTCGCCGAGGCAGGATGGGAGCCCGTCACCCGCGCGCGCTCGAGCGACCCCAAGGTCTACATCGAGCGCTTCGGCAAACGATACCTCACGGTCTTCAACGACAGCCCCGAACGCCGCACCGCCACCATCACGCTCGAGGGCGACGCCCCCGCCACCAGCCGCGATCTCGTCTCCGGTGCCACCGTGGCGTGGAAAAGCGGCGCGACCAAACTGGCGCTGGATGGCGAAAACGTCGCCGTGATCGAATTGCCCTGACGCAGTGGCCGGACGACCGCCACCGGCCGCCGCGCAAGCATGCGGGCAGGCTGCCACCCGGACATCCAGATTCTCAAACTTCACCGCGCCCGTCGCTCGTCGCCCCCGAGGTTGACCACCGGTTGCTCGCGCGGGGCCTTCGTGCAAGCGAGGCATTCAGCACGCTCGCGGTAAAACGCTTGAACGAGATCTTCCCAAATCTCATATTCACTATTGCTGTGAGGCTCTGGCCAAGTCCTGCAGATGGGTGGGTGGCTTGGTCCAGCTTTGTCTCGCCAAAGAACGGTGCCTGATCATCTGCCCAGGGAGGATCCAGCCATGAAGAACGGCTCGAAGGTCGCCGATGCATGTCGACGGCCGAACGGATATTTTTTGACCGCGGTCGCAACAGCCCTTGCCCTGTTGACAGGCGTCGGCACGAATACCCCTCCCCGAATCGAGCGGGTCGAACTCAGTGAAGGCACCAACCTGCATATCGATGCCTCTGGCAGACCCGGAAAAATCTTTCGGCTCGAGCGTTCCACGACGCTGACCAACTGGAGCGATGTCGATTCGGTCGATGCCACGACGACCAACTTCTCTTTTCTCAGATCGATCGCCGCCGGTCCCGGCGAATTCTTCCGCGTGAGCATGCACCCCGGCACGAATGCGCCGGCGTGGGCCGACCAGGAGGATATGCGGATTTCGGTGCTGACCACCAACGCGGTGCGGCTGCGCTGGGGTGGGGCAACCGGCCTGCTGGAGGTCACGGCCTACCGCGTCTATCGGGATGGGATCCTGATCGCGGAGTTGCCGACCGGTGCCCGGAGCTATGACGCGGGGGCACTGGGCCAGGGCACCGCGTACACGTTCCGCGTCGAAGCGGTCAACGAGGACGGGGTGGTCTCGCGCCGTTCCCTCTCTGGCACGATCAATCCCTCGCCCCCGGACCCGGCGTCGATCGCGCCGGGGCCGGGCAGCAGCGAGGTTTCCACTCCGCAAAACGGCTTCGGTTTTCTCTACGCCGGCCAGAATCCCATTCAGACGGGCGTGAGCACGCAAGACATCGATTCAGTCCGCTGCGCGATCGTGCATGGGAAAGTCATGGATCAATATTTTAACCCTCTCCAGGGGACGGTCATCTCGGTGGATGACCACCCCGAGTTTGGCCGCACGGTGACCCGGGCTGATGGGGAGTTCGACATGGCTGTCAATGGGGGCGGGGCCCTGACCTTGTTGTTCGCGAGAGAAGACCGCCTGCCAGCCCGGCGGACGGTGAACCCCGCCTGGGGAGACGACGTCGTGCTGCAATCGGTGGTGCTCATCGAGCCCGACCCCATCCCGACGGAACTGGTCTTCCCATCGAACGGGATGCAGATGGCGGAGGGCAGCCTCATGGAGGATCAGGACGGTAGCCGACGGATGCGCCTGCTGGTGCCGGCGGGCACGACGGCGCAGATGGTCATGCCAAATGGCACCAGACAGACGCTTGAGTTCGGGCACCTGCGCCTTTCGGAATACACGGTCGGGACCAACGGCCCGCTGGCGATGCCGGCGCCGTTGCCCGGAAGCAGCGAGTACACTTACGCGGTCAATCTCAGTTTCGACGAGGAGCGGGAGGCCGGGGCACAGCGGGTCGAATTCTCGCCGGACGTCGTCGGCTACGTCGAGAATCTGGCGGGCTTCCCCGTGGGCATCCCGGTGCCGATCGGCACGCTGTTGGACGACGGCGTGTGGGTGCCCCAGAAGGACGGCCGCGTCGTGGAGGTGGTGGGCGAAACGGCGGGGCTGGCCGACATCGACATCGACGGCGATGGCGCGGCGGATGACGAGGGCGAATTGGCCGCGATCGGGATCAGTGAATCGGAGCGCCGCAAGGTCGCGGAGCTATACACCTCGGGCACCGAGCTGTGGCGAATGCCCTATCCTTTCATCAGCAACAAGGACGCCAACTGGGCCCCGGGGACCAACGGCAAGAAAACCCCCAGCAAGGCCAAGAATAGCCAGAAGACGAACAAACCCTCCTGTGACACCGGCTACGGTGTGCTGGAGATGCAGAATCAGATCCTTCAGGAAGACGTCGCGGTGGTGGGCGCGCCATTCACGCTGCACTACGCGAGCGACCGCATGCCCGGCTACCTTGCGGACCACATCCTCGACATCGACATCATCGGGGCATCCGTGCCACCCGAGTTGGTCAAGGTGGACATGACGATTAAAGTCGTGGGCCGCAGCTTCGAATCGACCCTTGCGCCGCAGGCGAACGTCACGAACGTATTCCTCTGGGACGGCCTGGACGCCTACGGCCGGGAGGTGCAGGGCCGCGTGCCGATCGTCTGCCAGCTCGACTACGTGTATCCGGGCTACTACTGCCATCCGTCGCCGAACGCCCAGAACGGTTTCGCGACCATGAGCGGCATGTTTATCACCAACCCGGCAACCGGCCAGCCGATCCGCATGCGCGAGGACATCCGGCTCACCACCGTCCACGAGTCCGAACTCGGTCGGTGGAACGCGCTGGGCCATGCGCTGGGCGGCTGGAGCCTGAGCATTCACCATGTCTACGACCCCGTGAAGCGCGTCGTCTACCTCGGCGACGGCGGTCGGCAGGACATCAACGGACCAAGCGGCCAAATCGTCATGTCGTCCGGCGGAACAGGAACGAACGGCTTCGGGGGCGACGGGGGAGATGCCGCTTTCGCGGAAATGAATGCCCCGCGCGGTGCGGTCGTGGGCCCCGACGGATCGATCTACGTGGCCGATACCCAGAATAACCGCATCCGGAAGATCAGCGGACCGAGCAACATCATCGAGACCGTAGTGGGCACCGGCACGGCCGGTTTCTCAGGCGACGACGGCCCCGGCACCAGCGCGCAGGTGAATGGCCCGCGCGGCCTGGCGATGGATCCGCAGGGAAATCTGTATTTCTGTGATACTGGGAACAATCGCGTGCGGTGCCTGGGTGTGGACGGCGTCGTCACGACGGTCGCAGGCACCGGAGCGGCCGGTTTCGGCGGAGACGGCGGGTTTTCCACGGCCGCGCAACTCAACGGACCACAGGGGGTGGCCGTCGCGACGGATGGCGCGCTGTTCGTCGCGGACACCGAGAACAACCGCGTGCGGCGCATCGGGCTCGACGGGATCATCGACACCGCCGCCGGCACCGGCACGGCCGGTTTCTCGGGCGACGATGGTTCCGGGCTCGTCGCGCAGTTGAACAAACCTTCCGGTGTCGCCCTGGCCGAGGACGGCTCGCTGTTCATCGCGGACACCGGCAATAACCGGGTGCGCGAGTTGCGGCGCGACGGTCGGATCAGCACCTACGCGGGCACCGGCGCGGCGGGCGGCCAGGGGGACGGAGGCGACCCGTCGCAGGCGCAGTTGAACGCCCCTG
This sequence comes from Verrucomicrobiota bacterium, assembly GCA_029560585.1. Classification (GTDB taxonomy): domain Bacteria; phylum Verrucomicrobiota; class Verrucomicrobiia; order JADLBR01; family JADLBR01; genus JADLBR01. Next base: position 46,757 of record JAKQKQ010000194.1, read on the forward strand.
CCGCGGTGGGTGTCGGGAGGGACTCGACGGTCTACATCGCCGATGCCAGCAACAGCCGCGTCCGGCGGGTGGGCTCGAACCGGATAATCACAACCGCCGGGGGGACCGGCACCCCAGGGTACGATGGCGAGGGGGCACCCGGCCCGCAGGCGCAGTTCGACGGACCCCAAGGCGTCGCCGTCGGACCCGACCGCCGTGCCTATGTGGCCGACAGCAACAACGGCGCCGTGCGCGGCATGGGCCGTCCCATGACCCCCGGTGGTCCCCAGGAGGTCAAGATCGGATCGGAGGACGGCACCCAGGTCTACGTCTTCGATGCCTCGGGGCGGCACCTCCGCACCATGAACGCTTTCTCGGCGG
>JAKQKQ010000195.1 GCA_029560585.1 Verrucomicrobiota bacterium
ACCGCACGCAGCACCCGCTCCGCCTCACCCTCGGAGAAGATGATGCGCTTGGGCGCGCGCTTGGCGGCCTGGAAGACCGGCTTCATGACCAGACCGGACTGCCACACGAAGTTGTTGAGCTGCTGGCGATAAGCCTCGAAGTCCAAAATCGGCCGTGTTGCCACGCCGGACTCCATGGCAGCGCGGGCCACTTCGGGGGCAATCTTGACGATCAGGCGGGGATCGAAGGGCTTGGGAATGATGTACTCGGGACCAAAGCCCGAAACCTTCTCGCCGTAGGCCGCCGCGACAATGTCCGAAGCCTCGGCACGGGCCAGCTCGGCGATGGCCTTCACCGCCGCGAGCTTCATCTGATCGGTAATGGTCGTGGCCCCCACATCCAGCGCACCGCGGAAGATGAAGGGGAAACACAAGACGTTGTTCACCTGGTTCGGATAGTCCGAGGGCCCCGTAGCCATCAGCGCATCGTCCCGCACCCGTTTGACCTCCTCCGGCAGGATCTCGGGGGTTGGATTCGCCAGGGCCATGATGAGCGGCCGCGGGGCCATCCGGGCCACCATCTCGGGCTTCATCACTCCGCCGGCCGACAGGCCCAAAAACACGTCGGCCCCTTCGATCACCTCGCCAAGCTTCCGCGCGTCGGTCACCTTGGCATAGCGGGCCTTGATCGGGTCCATCAGGGTGGTACGACCTTCGAAGACCACGCCCTCGATGTCGGTGACCCAGATGTTTTCGACCGGCACCCCGAGCATCACCAGCAGATCGAGACAAGCGAGGGCGGCCGCCCCGGCACCGGAGGTCACCAGCTTGACCTTGTTCAGATCCTTGCCAAGGAGGTGAAGGCCATTGAGGATCGCCGCACCGACGACGATGGCCGTACCGTGCTGATCGTCATGGAAGACCGGGATCTTCATCCGCTCGCGCAGCTTGCTCTCGATGTAGAAGCACTCCGGCGCCTTGATGTCCTCCAGGTTGATGCCACCGAAGGTCGGCTCCAGCGCGGCGATCATGTCGATGAGCTTGTCGGCGTTCGGCTCGTCGATCTCCAGGTCGAACACGTCGATGCCCGCGAATTTCTTGAAGAGCACCGCCTTGCCTTCCATCACCGGCTTGGCGGCCAGGGGGCCAATGTTGCCAAG
>JAKQKQ010000051.1 GCA_029560585.1 Verrucomicrobiota bacterium
CGGCCCTTGGATGGCACCCATCAAAGGGCCGCATGTTCTCGGTTCGCATCGCGGGCGAGGACGGCTCGGCGCCACTCCCCGTGCTGGTGCCGGCGGCGCTCAATCACATCAATATCCAGCAGGGTCAGCAGTTCAGCTTCCAGATCGAGATCGCGTCCGGAGGGGTTGTCGTCGTACAGGATATGAGGAAGAACTAGCCGCGCCTCGGCGTCCGGGCGAAAGACTTCCGCGCCACTGGAAAACGTCCCCTTCGATGCGAGGTTTTGTAAGAGTACAAATGAGCAACTTGAGCCTGCATTGCATCGTATTCCTCGCCATGGCGGTCGCCGCGCGCGCGCAGGCCCCGAACCTCGTCCCCGCGCCCGCGGCCGAGCCACCCGCCCAGACGGCGCCGGCACCGTCCGGGCAAAAACCGCCCGAGGATCCCACCCAGGGCAAATCCAAATTCCTCGGCAAGGACCTGCCGGGGCTCGACATCGGCAGCGAGGTCGTCAGCTGGGACGGCAAACTTTGGAAGATAACCGACAATCGCATCTTCCGGTCGCGCTTCGAAAAGTTCCTCAATGCCGCCGAACAGACCACCGAAGAGGAGAAGGAATACCAGGCCCTGCTCAAACGCATCATGGACCTCCTGGCCCCCGAAAACGTGGACGCCACCAAGGTCAACGATGCCTGGAGCCTCCTGCCCAAGGCCTCGAAATACCGCATCGACGCCAATCTCTGCGACTCCCTCGCCAATGCCGTCTACACCGTCTGGCTCTCAAAACGCGAAATCAGCCGCGTCCAGCTCGCACAGAAGGTCCTCACCGAAGAAAAACGTTCGCTGGAGTGGAATGCCCGCATGCGCGCCGAGAACAACCGCCTGGGCGATACCCCGCCCAAGAACCCCGCACTCGCACAGCAGTGGGCCAAAGAGCAGGACCTCAAACGCGATCTCGGTCTCCAGCCCTACCTCACCCGGCTCGTCGAGGTGAACGCGATGATGCAGGCCAACAAACTCAAGACCCAGGCCTCCGAGCTGCAGGCCAAGGTCGAATTCCAGGCGCTGGTCATGCAGTTCTTCCTGCAGCGCCGATTCCAGCACGTCGTCATCGCCAGCCGCTTCTATCGGTCGGTCTTCAACGACGGCGACACCAAGCTCTCTGTCGGCAAGGAGACCGAGAAACTGCTCACCGATGCATCGGGCCTCCCGCCCACTCTCGGGGTCCTGGATTCCCTCGCCAGCGAGGCGATGCGCGATGTCTCCGAGGGCGTCGAGGCCTTCCGATTCCTCCTGGGCAAGAACGAACTCGCCAGCGCCACCGAGCGCCTCTCCGAGACCTTCGTCCTCGGCGAGTACATGCCCGAGGTCCGCTCCCTCAAGCGCGACGAGAAACGGGTCGCCCTGAAGTTCGCCCAGCTCAGCAACCAGCTGCTCTCCGCCCTCGAGGTCAAGGACTACGAGCGCGCGGAACAGGTCTGCAAGGAACTCCAAACCATCGCGGCCGATTTCGACACCTCCAAGCCCATGGCCGCCATCGAGACCGCGCGCACCGTCAGCGCCATGCACCTCGCCAAGGCCCGCACCGCCGCCGTCTCCGGCGACCGCGCGACCCTCGAGGAACAGCTCCGCCTCGCGACCGAAATCTGGCCCCGCAACCCCGAACTCGCCAAGGTGTCCGCCGCGATCTTCAGCCAGACCGATGTCCAGCAGCAGGCCCTCGTCGATCTCGAGCGCCTCATCCAGCAAAAGAATTTTCGCAGGATCTACGACGACAAGGTCCGCTTCATCGCCGCCACCGCCCTCTACCCCGACAAGCAGGAGACACTCCGCAAGGTCCTCGACGACATGCAGATCATCGAGGGCGCCGTCATCCGTGCCCAGGAGATCGCCCGGCGCAACGATCACGCCGGCGCGTGGGAGAGCATCGAGAAGGTCTTCAAGGACTTCCCCGACGACAACAAGCTCAACCAGCTCCGCGCCGACTTCACCACGCAGGCCGCCGACTTTGTCCGCAGCCTCAGGACCGCCCAGGACCTCGAGAAGAAAGATCAGACCGGGTCTAGCCTCGCCTGGTATCTCAAGGCCCAGAGCCTCTACCCGCCCAGCGAGTACGCCCGCGACGGCATCGAGCGCCTCGTCCAAAAGATCATCCCCTCGGATGGATGAGACCCGACGGCAGAATCCGTGACCGGAAGGATCGGCGTCCATGCGCCGCGCACCGCAATCACATTTGACTTCCCACATCCGTTGGCAGAACCTCGCACTCCGTGAGCGACCCCGACGCCATCCGAATACTCCGTGCGGCACTGCGCACCGTGCCAGATTTCCCAAAACCCGGCATCCAATTCATCGACATCACCCCGATCCTGCGAGACCCAAGACTCTTTGGCCTCGCCATTGATCTTTTCTGCAAACGCTACGAGAATCTTGGCCTCGAAGCCGTTGTCGCGGTCGACGCGCGCGGCTTCATCTTCGGTGGCGCCATCGCACGCCAGCTCGGCATTGGATTCATCCCGGTTCGCAAGAAAGGAAAACTCCCCTATCGGACCCGAGAGCAATCCTACGACCTCGAATACGGCAGCGCCACGATCGCCGTGCACGAGGACGCCCTTCGCCCGGGCCAACGTGCCGCCCTAGTCGACGATGTCCTCGCCACGGGTGGCACCGCCGCCGCGGCCGCCGAACTGATCCGCGCCCTCGGTGCCGACCTCGTCGAGGCGACATTCTTCGTCGAGCTCGGTTTCCTCAACGGCCGCGCCAAACTCGCCGGCCTCCCCATGGCGTCCATCATCCGGATCGATTGACACGAGACCCGTGGCCGAATCTGTGAACGCCAGGCATCGCCCCCGAGGCGACGCGGCCAGGGGCATGATCGGCAAGCCTATCGCTTCAACAGGTCGCGGATCTCGCTCAGCAACTTCACCTCGGCCGGGGGTTCCGCGGGCGCCGCCGGCGCAGCCTCCTCCTTGCGCTTGAGCTGATTGATCGCCTTGATGATCATGAACAGGCAGAATGCCACGATCACGAAATCGATCACCGAGTTGATGAATAGCCCGTAGGGGATCACGGCCGCGCCCGCCGCCTTCGCCGCATCCAGAGATGGATAGCTCTTCCCGTCCAGGGCCACGAAGAGATTGGCGAAGCTGATCTTCCCCATCACCAGGCCGATCACGGGCATCAGGATCTCATTCACCATCGATGTCACGATCTTGCCAAACGCCCCGCCGATGATGATGCCCACGGCCAGGTCGATGACGTTGCCCTTCACCGCGAATTCCTTGAACTCCTGCAGCATTTTCATGCGATCAGAGTAGCCCCACCCCGGAGGCGTAAAGCAAGGAAAAGTGACCGGCGTGCCACCGCGCAGCATCTTGCGGCAGCAGGGAGCTGCCACAAAAAGTCAATCCGGTTTATAGAATCTGCCCAACTGCCCCACGATCGCCCACCTCAGATCCGCCGCGTCCACTTCCCCCTGCTGCCTCCAGACGACCTTCCCCCCGGGCGCCACCAGCACCGTGAAGGGCACCGGCCCCTCCCAGCCATTGCCGACCAAATCGACCAGCGCGTCCGCGTCTCCCTCAAAATGATAGTTGTTGGTGGAACGGCCCTCCTTGTCCAACGACTTTGCCGTCAGCCGAGGCAACGCCACGTGCTCGTCCTCGATGGCGCGCAGCACCTTGCCGCGCGCACCGGCGTCGTCCACGCTCACCGTGATCAGGTCGAATCCGCGCGTCTCGAATTGGCGCGCGGCGCGCACGAGCCCCGGCATTTCCGCGCGACACGGGCCGCACCACGTGGCCCAGAAGTTGAAGAGCCGCAGTTTCTGGGTCGCATTTGCGAGCAGCGCCCTCACGCCGCCGACGTCGATCGGTGCGACGCTCACCGGCGTCTCCCGGAACTCCCTCTCGTATTCCGCGACCGCATCCCGCTTCGACGCCCACTTGGTGGAACAGCCGTGCACTCTGGTCTTCTCCACCGGCACCGGCCGCCCGGCCAAGAGCGCCTCGATCGCGTTGCGGGCATCCGTTGATTTCACGGTCGCGGGGTCGCCAAACCTGGAATCGTCAAAGCGTCCCACGTAACGGAGCGTCCGCGCGCGATCAAAGACGAACACGTGCGGTGTCGCCTGCGCGCCGTAGGCCCTCGACACCGCCTGCGTCTCACCGTCATACAAATACGGGAAATTGAACTGCTGCTCCGCCGCATGCGTCCTCATCTCATCAAAGCTGTCGCCGTGCACCGCGAACCCCAGCTCGTTGAGCCGCACCGCGGCCGGATCATTGGGGGAGATCGCCACCAGTTGGAAAGACTTTCCCGCCATGTCCGCAACGAGCTGCTTGATGCGCCCTTCCGCGGCCTGCGCCGAAGGGCAGTGATTACAGGTGAACACCACCGCCAGCACCGCCGCATCCCGATAATCGGCCAGGCGGTGCCGACGACCGTCGACGCCCGGCAAATCGAAGTCCGGCGCGGCCGCGCCAATCTCAAGGGATTTGATCTCGTCGGCCGCGCCAAGCGCCACGCACGCGGCCCATAACAACAGAACGGCACCGGAATGTCTCATCGAACGCAACGATGGACTCTTTCCGCAGATAGCCAAGCCCAGCCCGACGCCCGATCGGCGGGCGGATCGACCGTCCACTTCGCCGCGCCGCCGATGCGGTCTCCAGAGGTGGTAGTCCCGCTACCGTTGGCGAAATGAGTGGGCGGGGCAGCCTCACCGGTTGGGCAGAATCGCAAACAGCCCTGTCGTGGCCGCGATCGCGTCCTTGAACTTCATTCGCTTCAGCTCGTGGCCTCGGCCCCACGTATCGCTAAAGAGCACCTCGTCGGAGGTCAGGTTGTATCCGATCACCAGTCGCATGTGACCGCCCCGGCCCTGCAGGCGCTCGCTCCCCTGCTCCGGAAATATCCCCAGCTCCAACGCCCAGAGCATTGGGATCCCCCCATCGACGCTCTCCCGCACCTCCTTGCGAAAATGATCCACATCGCTGCCCCCGGCAAACGCCTCCTTCAGCAGGGACGGGTCGGCCGAGGCGTAGAGTTCGCCCACGTCGATCATGTTGCCGACGCGCATCTCCCGGCCCTTCGCCTTCTTCGCGGCCTTGTTGTAGTCCTTGATCCAGTTCAGCCAGCCCTCCATGTCGCGCTCCATGTAAACCTTGAGCCGCGACTTGAACTTTCGGGCGATGGTCTTGAGGGCCTCCACCATCTCCATTTCGGATGTTCCCCTCCCGGCCTCCGTGTCCGCCATCTGCGCGACCTCGTGCTGTGTGAGCGGGATCCCGTAGTAGTTGAAAACCCGGGATGCGGCCGCATTGACGCAGTAACCCTTCTGGCCCTGATCGACCATGGGGATGCCGTCGATGAACACGTCGCCATCCTTCCGGACCACGTTCTTCGGCAGGTCCGCCTTCGCCGTCGGCCTGACCACCTTGTCCTCCGTGGCCTGCGCGATCAGTGACTTGTGTTCAGCGGGCGCAACCGTCAGGCGGACGAATTCGCTGCGAAAATCGTTCACGCCACCCGTCGCGCTGTGCTCCAAGATGTACTCCACGCCCCCGCGGGTCCAGACAGTCCCCTGGGCCCGCACCACGCTGCGGGCGTCGCGGCCCCGCTCTTCCCCCTTCGCCCCCGTGAGTGAAGAGAGGAGCCCTCCCCACTCGGCCAACAGTTTGTTGAACGTCTCCTTGTCCGTGATGGCACCGTCATCACCCCGGTTGTGCAACGAAACGCGGATCGCCTTCGGCTTCCCATCGCCAAATTCCACGATGGTCTCGCCCACCCGCTGGCCGCAGAGCGACAGGCCCTTGACCACCGACCGCGACGACGTCTTCGCCGCGCTGGTCCACCGGAATCCCAGACCCTTCCACTTCTCCGAAAAATCGTCCGCCCCGCTCGCCCAAAACCCATCATCCAGCAACATCGCGTCCAGCGCGCTCCCCGCCGTCGGTTGCGCGCATAATCCGCCCGAAAGCGACAGCGCCACGATGCCCATTGCAACGCCAAGAGCGAATCGGCTACTCATGCCATCCCTCTAGCACCCCGGCTGACTTTGAAAAGGGCGACGGGCCACCGGCACCTGAAGCCAGGATCACCGCCGCCGCCTTGCACCGCATGAGGATCAGGCATTTTCACCCCCGGAGGTGACCGCCGCGCGCCGGGGGCGGCGCGCTCTGGGCAACGGTCAGCCCCGCCGGGCGCCGAGGGCGGGGCAGTAGCCCGGCCAGTTCACACGGCAGTCAGGCTGTGAAATACACAGGCTAGGCCTGCCAGCCCTGGAGGACGCGCATGTAATTGGCGCGCTCGAAGACCGAGGGGTCCGGGCATTTCTGTAAACTCATGCAGCCGCGGAGCTGTTTGATGTCGGTGTATTCGTGCTCCTGCATCCAACGGCTCAGGCCCTCAAGCAGCACCTGGACCTGCTTGGCGCCGTGACGAAGGAGCAGCGAAACAATCTGGACGGTGTCGGCCCCCGCCATGAGAGTCTTGATCAGGTCCTCGGGCGTGTGGACGCCGCCAGAGGAACTCAGGGCGATGCGGCTCTGCCCGTGCAAGATCGCGAGCCATCGCAGGCGAAGAAGCAACTCGCTGGAATGAGAGAGGTTGATCCTTGGGCTGGCCTCCAGCGCCTCGATATCGATGTCCGGCTGATAGAAGCGGTTGAAGATGACCACGCCTTGCGCCCCCAGGCTAGCGATCTGCCGGACCAGGCTCGGGAGCGAACTGTAGAAGGGCGACAGTTTTACCGACAGGGGGATCTTGATCTGGCCCCGGACGGCCGTGATCACCTCCGCCAGCCGGTCCTCGACCTGTTGCCCGGACTCGGCGGGATCGGTCGGCAGAAAGTAGAAATTCAGTTCCAGCGCATCGGCCCCGCACTCCTCCATCCGCTTCGCATACTCGGTCCATCCCCCGACAGTGACTCCGTTGAGGGAGGCGATGACCGGGATCTCGAGCTTCTTCTTCAGTTGCTCAAGCTGCCGCAGGTACTCCTCCGGCCCCATCACGTACTCGGCGACCGCCGGGAAGTAGCTCGTGGCCTCCGCAAAGGACTCGCCGTGTGATTCGATGAACGCCTCCCCCGCGCGCCGCTCGATATCGATCTGCTCCTCGAAGAGCGAGCGCATCACGATGGCGCCGGCTCCGCGCTCCTGAAGCTCGAGGGCCACCTCCACGCTATCGGCCAGCGGACTGGCGCCCACGAGCAACGGGTTGCGAAGTTTCAGACCGAGGAATTGGGTTTCCAGGCGCGGGTTCATGCGTTTGATCCTCCATTGCTTGTGGCCGCCCCCTCTCCCCGATATGTCTCGGCGAGCTGCTGGAGCAACTTGAAGTGTTCGCGGACGCCCTTCTGCGCGCGCTCCGCGAGCATCACGGCGCGCTGCGGATGCGTCTGATGCAACGCCCGGAACCGCGCCTCGTTGTCGATGAACTTATTCAGCGGCACCTTCGGCGGCGCAGAGTCGATGACCAGCGGCGACTCCCCGGTTCCCCGCCGGGTGGGATCGAACCGGAACAGCGGCCAGTACCCGGTCTCGACGGCCAGTTTCTGTTGCTCCAACCCCTGGATGAGGGAGTAGCCGTGCGCAATGCAGTGGCTGTACGCGATGATCAGCGACGTGCCCGGGTACGCCTCGGCCTCTGCAAACGCCCGGGTCGTCTGGGAATCCTTCGCCCCGAAGGCCACCGACGCGACGTAGACATCCCCGTAGGTCATCGCCAGGAAACCAAGATCCTTCTTGTCCCGGTCCTTGCCGGCCGCGGCAAACTTGGCCACGGCGCCCATCGCCGTCGCCTTGGATGCCTGGCCGCCGGTGTTCGAGTAGACCTGCGTGTCGAGGACGAGGATGTTGACATCCTTGCCCTGGGACAGGACGTGGTCCAAGCCGCCAAAGCCGATATCGTAGGCCCAGCCGTCGCCGCCGAATATCCATACGCTCTTGCGGGCGAGGTAGTCGGCGAGGGCATCGAGCCGCATCGCGTCCTTGGGCGGCAGCTTCTTCAAGAACCCGCGAAGCGCCTTGATGCGCTCCCTCTGCACCTTGATGTCCGCCTCGGTCTTCTGCGGGTTGGACAACAGCTCATCGACCAGTTTGTCGCCGAGGATTGCGGCGTTGCGCCTGATGAGATCCGCGGCCTGCTCGCGCTTCTGGTCGATCGCAAACCGGATGCCAACGCCAAACTCGGCATTGTCCTCAAACAACGAGTTCGACCAGGCGGGCCCCCGGCCATCGGCATTCACGGTGTATGGCGTGGTTGGCAGGTTGCCGCCATAGATCGAGGAGCAGCCGGTGGCGTTCGTGATGACCGCGCGGTCGCCAAAGAGCTGGCTGACGAGCTTGACGTACGGTGTCTCGCCGCAGCCCGCGCACGCGCCAGAGTACTCGAATAGCGGCTCCATGAATTGGGACGTCTTGACATCCGCCGGCGCCAACTGCGTGCGGTCCGGATTCGGCAATTTGTCCAGGAAGAACGCGTAGTTCTTCCGCTCCTGCGCGACAAGCTGCATGTGCGGGTGAGGATCGAGCGCCTTGTGCTTGGGATTCGTCTTGTCCTTCGCGGGGCACACGACGATGCACAGCTCGCAGCCCGTGCAGTCCTCCGGCGCAACCTGAATGGTGAACCGGTTGCCCGGATGGTCCTTCGACCGGAAGGCGACGGACTTGAACGACTCGGGCGCGCCCTTGAGCAATTCCTCCGGGTAGAACTTGGCCCGGATGGCGGCGTGGGGGCAGACCATCACGCACTTGTTGCACTGGATGCAGATGGTCGGATCCCAGACGGGAATCTCCTGGGCCAGATTCCGCTTCTCCCAGCGGCTGGTGCTCGTCGGCCACGTGCCGTCCACCGGGAAGGCGCTGACCGGCAGAAGGTCGCCCTTGCCCTGCAGCATGACGGCGGTGACGCGCTGCACGAAATCGGGCGCGGCGGCCGCGACAGGCGGCGGACGATGTTGCGCCGCGGACACCTTGGTGGGCACCTTGACCTCGTGGAGGTTGGCGAGCGTGCCATCGACCGCCTTGAAGTTCTGCTCCACGACGTGTTTGCCCTTGCGGCTGTAGGTCTTCTCGATGGTGTACTTGATCCTCTCGATGGCCTGGTCGCGGGGCAGCACGCCGGAAATCGCAAAGAAGCAGGTCTGCATGATCGTGTTGATGCGCCCGCCCATGCCCGTCTCCCGGGCCACGGCGTAGGCGTCGATCACGTACAGCTTCAGTTTCTTCTCAACGATCTGTCCCTGGACTTCCTTCGACAGTTTGTCCCAAACCTCGCTGGGACCGTGGGGGCTGTTAAGCAGAAAGACGGCGCCAGGCGCCGCACACTCCAGCACGTCGAGCTGGTCCAGCAGGTACCACTGGTGGCAGGCCACGAAATTCGCCGTGCGCACCAGGTAGGGCGCCCGGATGGGTTTGGGGCTGAATCGCAGGTGCGAGATCGTGACGGCGCCAGATTTCTTCGAGTCGTAAACGAAGTAGCCCTGCGCGAAGAGGTCCGTGTCGGTGCCGATGATCTTGATGGAGTTCTTGTTGGCGCCGACCGTCCCATCGGCCCCGATGCCAAAGAAGATCGAGCGAGAGACCTCGGGGGACTCGAGATCGAATTCCGCATCCCAGGGGAGCGACATGTGGGTGACGTCGTCGGTGATACCGACGGTGAAATGACGCTTGGGTTGGCCGGTGGCCAACTCCCCGTAGATCGCCTTCACCATGGCCGGCGTAAATTCCTTGGAGGACAGCCCGTAGCGGCCGCCGACGACCTCGGGCAGTTTGCCATCGCGCCAGCATCCGGCGCCGCGCTCGGCGAGGGCCGTGATGACGTCCTGATAGAGGGGCTCGCCCAGGGCACCGGGCTCCTTGGTGCGATCCATCACCGCGATCCGGCGCGTCGTCTGCGGCAGCGCCCCCACGAAGGCCTCGGCGTCAAATGGCCGATAGAGCCGCACGAGCACGACGCCGACCTTGTCCCCCCGGGAGGTCAGCCAATTCACCATCTCGGAGACGGTCTCGCCACCGGACCCCATGATGACGATGACGTTCTCGGCGTCCGGGTGACCGACGTAATCAAAGAGTCGATAATTGCGGCCGATGAGCTTGCCGAGCCGGTCCATCTCCCCCTGGACGATCGCGGGAAGGCGGTCGTAGTACGAGTTGATGGCCTCGCGGGCCTGGAAGAATGCGTCGGGGTTCTGGGCGGTGCCGCGAAGCACGGGGTGGTCCGGATTCAGCGCGCGCCGATAGTGCGCGTCGATCGCCTCCATATCGACCATGGCCTCCAGGACCTCGTTCGCTATGAACTCGATGCGCTGCACCTCGTGGGACGTGCGGAAACCGTCAAAGAAGTGGAGGAATGGCACGCGCGACTTGAGCGTCGCCGCATGGGCCACGAGCGCGAGATCGTGCGCCTCCTGCACGCTGTTGGACACCAGATGGGCAAACCCCGTCTGCCGGACCGACATGACATCCGAGTGATCGCCGAAGATCGAGAGCGCGTGCGTGGCCAGCGTGCGGGCCGTGACGTGCAGCACGAAAGGCGTCAATTCACCGGCGATCTTGTACATGTCCGGGATCATGAGAAGCAGGCCCTGCGAGGCGGTGAAGGTCGTCGCGAGCGCGCCCGCCTGCACCATGCCATGGATGGCGCCGGCGACCCCGGCCTCGGACTGCATCTCGGTGATCTGCGGGACGTTGCCCCAGAGGTTCGGTTTGCCCTGGGCGGCCCATTCGTCGGCCAGTTCCCCCATGGGGCTGGATGGCGTGATCGGGTAGATCGCACAGAGTTCACTCAGCCGGTAGGCGATGGAGGCCGCGGCCTCGTTGCCATCGATGGTCATCGTGCTCCGGTGCTTGGCTGGGGCGCCGTTGCCATTTGTCTTGGGGTCGGGTTTCGCTGCGGTCTTGGGCATTGTCATCTCCGTTGGTGAGGGAAAAGGTTGGCTAATGGTGGGTTGAAGAGCAAGTTAGAAAACTTCATTTTTTTGGCTCGGGTCGCTCGACGGCGTACCAGAGGCTGCGGTTTCCGGGGCCGACATCAAAGCTCCAGCGGTCGATGGCTCGTTTCACCGAGACAATTCCGGCCCTTTCGCCCCTCGGGTCGAGCGCGGTCACCGTCGGCCTGGCATCCCCCGGCAGGAGGATGGAGGCTGGGACCCCTTGCGCGATGACGGGGGCGTGGCCCCAGTTCTTGCCGACGGTGGTGCGATCGGCATTCCAGACCATGCCGCTGTTCTCGGCCCTCGTGGCGATCGCGAGGAGCATCCTTGAGGATTCGGCGATGGGCCTGCCGTCGAGGGACGCGATGGCCGCGCACGCCCACGTTTTCGGAGGCAGATGAATCTCAAGGGTCAGGTCGCCGAGTTCGATGCGCCGCCCACCGAGGGCGCCAATCGCGGCCCGGGCATTGGGCCCCCGAACGAGGAACTCCGGGTGCTCGCCATTGGTTTTCCAATACAGTTCTGGGGCATCGATGAGTATCCCATCGGGGGGCGCCCCCGCGGCGGGCTCAAAGACGGGGCGACCTCCGCCCTCGGTGACCCTCGAGCATGTGCGTCGCGACAGCGCCATGCCGGGGCTGAGGCCGGAAGCCGTGATCCACTTGTCCGCGGTAATCCAGTCGGCCTCCAACTGCTCCCGCATGCCCCCCACCGGGAATTCGACCGACAGCGTCTCCGGAAGTGGGCCCACGCCATCGGCACGAAACATGAGGGCGGCGATCGGGGCAAACGCGAGTTGGGCCGAATGATGCGCGAGTTCGAAGTAGCCATTGATCTTGCCGTTGCCGACATCGCCCGAGTTGAGGTAGCTGAATTGATAGACCGCATCCCAGTCCTGTGCCGCGGCAAAGGCGCCCAGCAACGGGAACAACTCGGCGGCATGGTCGTTCGGTGCGGGGTGGTTGTACTCGCTGACGGAATAGGGTTTGCCCGCGCCGCGATACAGGGACAGTCGGCCGAATGTGCCGCCCTGTGGATCGGTGGCCATAGACGTGTTGGGGATATTCCAGTTGTTGGAATCCCATGGCTTGCCGGGAAAGTGGGGATGCTGCCAGTAGGCGTGCATGTCGATGTAATCGCTCACGGCCAATTCGCGGCGAAGGCCCCAGCAGCCGCCATAGCTGGCCTGCGTGTCGCAAAGCAGCGCCTTGAGCCCTATCTTTTGCCGAATATGCCGCGCGATGCGCTCCACCGTCTCGCGCTCAATGTCGACCAGCGCCTCGCGAAAATCGGCGATGGCCCGCGGCGGCCAATGCGCCTCCACCAGCCCCACGGCGTCAAGGCTGTCGGGAATTGCGAGGGCGGGACGACCCGGACGCAATGAGACCGCCGCAAAACTCACTTCGCCGGTGGCCTCGCCCAGTCCGAGGCTGAGCCGCACGGGATGTGCCGGATCGAGGCCCCGCACCTTGAAAACGGCCACCTGCTCCCGCCAGTCACGATCCAATTTGACCCGGTGCCTCTCGGCCACTGCGGTCCACGGGCCATCGGCGAATGACAGATATGCGCTCACCTCGCGCGGCGGATCGGCGCGGCCCTGGAACCGCAGTGTGTAGGTGCGGCTCTCTTCAAGCTTGATGCCGATCTGGTGGAACTGGTTGCCATAGGACACCTGCGGGGCCTTGAGCACGCGGAAGACCGCCGCCCGCGAATCCTGCGGCCCATCGCCCAAGGCGAGTGTGCACACGTCCTTTTTCGGCCCCTGGGCGCTCCATCCCTCCAACCCAGTGTCAAATCCCGGGTTGCGCAGGAGCTCTCGTCCGGGTGCCTCCGCACCCGCATCCCAGGCCTTCGCCAGGGCCGGCATATCCCCGTATCGCTTCTTGAGCCACTGCCGCCACTTCGCCTCGAGCGCCGCACGGTATGGCCCCGATAGGCCCGTGATCGCCTCCCCGCGCATCGCGAGCAGCGTATTCTCGTTATTCATCTCCACGAAGGCCACCGCCGGATCATCGGCCACGCGCAGTTTGGTGTAGGGGTTGACGCGATCCAGCAGCGCCGTCGCATATTCCTCCTGCATTCGGACAAACGGCTCGTAGAACCTGTCCACCATCTTGCCGTACCGGTACCCGTACGGGAGATTCGCCCCCTTGAGGCCGGGATAGGTCCGCGACACGTGAAGGTTCAGGTTCGCATAGATCCCGTTATCCTTCAGCTGACGGATAAACCAGTCGAGCCTATCCAGCTTCTCAGGGTCCAGGGCCTTCTGATCCGGCAACCAGATATCCCGCGCGTCCATGTGGTGGAATCGCACGACATTGAAACCGAGCTGCGCCAATCGTCTGGCGACACGGGCCGCCTGCTCCTTTTCTAGAAAACACCCGGAGAAGGTGATGTTCACCCCCATGAATCGCACCCGTTTGCCCGAATCATCGACGAAATGGTCGCCCTTGACCGAGATCCGGCGAGAGGCTGGCCCACCGTTTAGAAAGGACACGTCGATGGGGCTAGCCGAGGGATTATCCAGCGGCGACATGACAAACGGAAACCATCCCTCCGGCAGCGGCTCGGCACCCACCGCCGCACCGACGACACCCCAGGCACCAAGAAGACCAGAAAGAAACCATCGCGTTAATGGACTCCAAGACAAACCCGAAACCAGTCGCGCGCGCATGGCCCCAAACGATGCGGGTGCCCCGTGGACTTGTGAAATGAAAAATCAACTCCGCGAGACCGCCGCGCCGCAGACGCCGGATCCCGAATCACGAACGGGCGCTCGCATCACAGTACCGACGTCATGCCCCGGCCGCCCGCCCGACGGCGGGCATTCGGGGCACCACCGGGGGTGATTATGAGAAGTGGGAGCGCGCTTGCGCGCGATTCCAATCGCCTGCAAGCAGGCTCCTGCGATTCGGTGTCTGAATCTTCGAGCTAGGGCACCCGGAATGGCTCGCCGGTGTTGGGATCGTAGATCACGCTGCCGCGCTCGTATCCAGGATCGTTGATGACCGCATTGGAATGGGGCGAGTAAAGCTTGGATCCCCGGGGTCCCCCGCGGGACGCATACGGTAATTTGTTCTTTTCGTTCTCCGCATACGCAGCACCCGCGGCGGTGCCCAGCGCCGCACCGGACAACGCCCCAATCCACCACCCGTCGCGCCCACCCGCTGCGCTGCCGACGGCCGCGCCCAAGGCCGCGCCCGTCACGCCGCCAACGCCCGCCGCCGTCGGGCCGCCCGTGCCCTCCTCAGTCGCCGCACAACCGATCAGCAGGACCGGCGCCAATGCCGAAACCCAGGTTTTCTTCATTGCAATACCTCATCCGTCTGCCCCTTGTGACGCATGCCGGGGCCGCGCGATTCAAACTTCTGAAGAAGCTTGGAGGAGGGCAACCGGAATTGCAACTGCGGCCACGGCGCTGTTGACCTTTGCGCTTTATCCCGGCCTGCCTATTTCACGTTTCCGCGTGAAACATGCAGGCAATCACATCCCCATGACAGAGTAGCCGCTGTCGACGTAGATCGTCTGGCCGGTGATTCCCGCGCTGCCATCGGAGGCCAGGAACAGCCCGGTCTGGCCGACCTCGTCAAGCGTGACGTTCCGCCTCAGGGGGGCATGGGCCTCGTAGTGTTTGAACATGTCCGTGAAACCCGCGATGCCCCTGGCCGCCAGCGTGTTCACCGGCCCCGCGCTGATGGCGTTGACGCGAATCCGCTGCGGCCCGAGGTCATGGGCCAGATAGCGTACGGACGCCTCGAGGGCAGCCTTGGCGACGCCCATCACGTTGTAGTGTGGCACCACTTTCTCGGCGCCATAGTAGCTGAGCGTCACGATGCTGCCCCCATCGGTCATCAGCGGTGCCGCGGCACGCGAGATCGCGACCAGCGAATAGGCGCTGATATCGTGGGCCGTGGCAAACGCCTGCCTCGATGTGTCGATGAATCGGCCATCCAGCGCCTCGCGGGGCGCGAACGCCACGCTGTGGAGCAAGAGATCCACGCGCCCCGCCTTCGAGCGGACCATGTCAAAGAAGCCCTCGATCTCGTCATCGCGGCTCACGTCGCATTGGCCAACCGGAGTGTCCGGCCCGCAGGCCATCGCCAGTTCCTCGACATTCGCCCTGACGCGCTCGCCCTGATAATTGAAGACGAGTCGCGCGCCCGCCGCAGCCCACGCCTGCGCGATCGCCCACGCTATGCTCCGCTTGTTCGCCACTCCAAATACCACGCCAACACGGCCCGAGAGAATTCCCTCGCTCATAGGGCCGGCAAAGTGGCGCCGTTGCGCCAACTTTCAAGTGTCGAGTTCTCAAGTCGTGACCCGTTTGCCCTTGTGGCCCCCTGGATCGACCGATACGCTCCGGCGTCATGGCCGATCCCTGCCTCCTCTCGGATAAACCCATACCCCCTCGGGAACGCCTCATATTTGCCCTCGACGTTCCCGGCCCCGATGCCGCCCGGGCCATGGTTGGACGGCTCGGCGATGCCGTGTCCTTCTACAAGATCGGCCTCCAGCTGTTTATGTCCGGTGGCTATTTTGAACTCATCCACAGCCTGACGGCCCAGGGCAAGAGAGTCTTCGTGGACCTGAAGTTCTTCGATGTCCCAGAAACCGTGCGGCTCGCGGTGCGGGCTTTGCGCGATCGCGGTGGAGCGGATTTCTGCACTGTCCATGGGAACGACGGTATCCTCAAAGCCGCGGCGGCGGAGAAGGGCGACATGAAAATCCTCGCGGTCACCGCCCTCACGAGCCTCGATCGCGGCGACCTGAACGACCTCGGCTTCTCCTGCGACGTGGGGGCACTCGTCCTCTCGCGCGCCCGGAGGGCCCTGGAGCACGGCTGCGACGGTGTCATCTCCTCCGGCCTCGAGGCCCGAATGCTGAGAACCGAACTGGGCTCCCGCCTGCTGGTCGTAACCCCCGGAATCCGCCCCGTGGACAACACCACAAGACCGGCCGACGACCAGAAACGAACCATGGACGTCGACGAGGCGTTCCGCGCGGGCGCCGATCATATCGTTGTCGGTCGTCCTATCCGGGATGCGCTCGACCCGCGGGCGGCGGCCCTCGCGATGCAAGCCCAGATACGGGCCATCTTCGGCGCGTAAGCCCAGATCCCATGGCCCGTCGGCTCGCCTGCCGGCGGGCACCACCGGGGATGAGGATAAGACGTAGGAGCGCGCTTGCTCGCGATTCGCGCATGGAATCGCCTGCAAGCAGGCTCCCGCGATTCGGTGTCTGGGTTTTCCAGTCAGCCCCGCCCCCGGCGCGCCGGATTATTCATGGTGAAACTTCTGGGGGCGGGGCCGTTATGGACTGCGGTGGCAGAGCGAAGCGGCGGCACCGCTTTTGCCCCCGGCGGAGCCGAAGCCGATGGTCCCGGCTCGCGCTTCGCGCGCAGCCAAAGCGATGGCGCCGTCCGGCGGTTGCCGGACTCTGCCACCGCAGTCCAAACCCCTCCGGGCCCGGATCCTGGGTCGGGGCACGAGCCGCGCCCGCGAACAGCGCCCGAAGTTTCTGGCTAGCCCCGCCGCCGGCGCGCGGCGGGGCCGACCGGATCGAGAGCGCGCCGCATCATTCATGTGGAAACTTCCGCCACGTGGTGCGGGCAATCTTGTCTGCAATCACAAGACGTTGCTACATCGTGGGTTGGCGGACAGGATTGTCCGCCCCACGGTCTTCGGCGCGGCGTGAAGTTTCAGGTCAGATCTGGGAATAGGGGGCAGGGCGGAGGAAGACGTTGGAGATGTTGGAGACGATCTCGGGGTCGGTGTAGCCGGGCATGGAGCTGAGCTTCTTCCATTCGGGGTCGGAGGCGAAGGTGGCCCAGTTGGCGTCGTGGGCGGCCATGTTCTCGAAGGTGAGCATGTAGGTGAGGTTTGGGAGGCGTTGGCCGACGAGGGTTTCGCCGAAGAAGACTGGGGCGAGGCCGGTGCGGCGGAAGAGCGCGATCTCCCAGTTATTGAACATCTCGATTTTCTTGATATTGGCGCGGCGGCCATGGCTCTCGTAGGTGCGAAGTTCGAAGATGCGGGGCTTGTTGCCTTCGGTTGCGGCGGGGATCTCGAGTTTGGGCATGCCCTCGAAGGCGATCATGAAGGAACTTTCTGCGCGGACGAAGCCGGGGCTGTCCGGCGAGGCCGCGAGGAATTCGTTTCCGGCGGTCTGGAAATCTGGGTC
Organism: Verrucomicrobiota bacterium; assembly: GCA_029560585.1. Taxonomy (GTDB): domain Bacteria; phylum Verrucomicrobiota; class Verrucomicrobiia; order JADLBR01; family JADLBR01; genus JADLBR01. The sequence continues at coordinate 17,097 of JAKQKQ010000051.1, forward strand.
GGCGAGGATGCGGTGTTGGGCGGCGAGGATGCCGTCGGGGGATTTGAGTGGCAGGAGGACGTAGGCGGTCGGGTTATCCGGGCCGGTCATGACGTTGAAGACGCCGACGGGGCCGATGCCGGCGCGGTTGAGGGCGGGGATGGCGGCCTGTCGCATGAACGCGTCGAAGATTTTTTGTTTTGGGCCGCGGCGGAGGTGGTAGAGCGTGAGCTCGTAGTATTCGCGTGCGGGTGGCAAGGCGGCCTCGGTGGTCTCATCGGCGGCGCGGAGGATGCCGGATGCGCCGGAGGCGCCCGCGGCGGCGAGGGAGGACGCTAGGAAACTGCGGCGGCTGAGCGTGTTTCTTTTCATGTGCGTGGGGTCGAGGGGCTGGGCCGATGTCACCGTTTCTGTTTTGACGCCCAAAGTTCGATGGCGTTGGCGACCTTGTTGGCGTGGTCGCGCAGGGAGGCCGGGGCGTTGGTGTCGGCGGCGATTTGGCGGAGGATGGGGATGGAGGAGGCATCGGGCACGAAGCGCATCGAATCGACGGCCTTGAATCGGACGGTGGGGTTGGGATCGGCGAGCATCGCTTTGAGGGCGGCGAAGTCCTCGGGGTTTTGCATGCGCGCGAGGGCCTCGATGCAGCGGCTGCGCTGCTGGGGATCCTCTGCGGTTTTCATCGAGGCGTAGATGAGGGGCACGCCTTCGCGGTCGCCGATGCGCGCGAGCGCAAGGGCGGCCGTGAGCCGGGCCATCGGGTTCGGGTCCTGGAGCCGGGCTGTGTAGCTGGCCTTGGCGGGTTCCTTGGCGAGATCGACCAGTGCGGAGGCGGCGGTGGAGCGGACGTAGCCGTCGGCGTCGGCGAGCACTCCGAAGAGCGGATCGATGGCGGTGGAGTCGCCGATGAGCCCGAGGGCGGCGGCGGCGTCCCCGCGGACCTCCCACGCTTCGTCGGCGAGGCGTTTGACGAGGTGGGGGACGGCCTCGGTGTTTCGGAGTCGGCCGAGGGCGACGACGACGGCGCGACGGACCTCGGCGTCGCCATCGGTGGTGGCCTGGCAGAGTGGCTTAAGGGCGGAGGCTTCGCGGAGGTCGGCGAGGGTCTTGGCGGCGGCGGCCCGGACGACGGGGTTGCTGTCGGTGAGCGATTTGACGAGGATGGGGTCGTCCTTAGAGAGTTTCTTTTTCAGGAGTTGGTAGGCCTGTTCTGCGGCCTGGGCGTTGTCCGCCATGAGCAGGATGTGGAGGCGTTCCCTGTGGAGGTCCGGCACATCGGGGTGGGCCTGGATGGCGTCGTTGAGGACCTCGACCGCCTTTCTGAACTCGCTGTGTTTTGCGAGGGTACGCGCCTCGTCGAGGGCGTCCTTGTAGGGGGGTTTGGCGCAGCCCCAGAAGGCGGCGGCCAGCGCCAGGGTCAGCATTGGGATGGCGGCTGCGCGGGGGTGCGGGAAGCGGATCATGGCTCCAATATGTTAACCGGCTGCGGCGGTTGGCAAGGGCAAAGGCGGGAGGGATGCACGGGTGGTTTGACTTGGGGGTTCCTTGCCGCTATCGCGGGGCGCATGGATAGAGTCTCCGAATTGGCGGTCAACGCGATCCGCACGCTGACGGTCGACGCGGTGGAAAAGGCGCGCAGTGGGCACCCGGGCCTCCCGATGGGCTGTGCGGATTTCGCGTTCGTGCTGTGGACGAAGTTTCTGAAGATCAACCCGGCGGACCCGCGCTGGCCGGACCGCGATCGGTTCGTGCTATCCGCGGGGCACGGTTCGATGCTGTTGTACTCGCTGTTCCATCTGGCGGGTTTCGAGCAGATGACGATGGATCAGGTGCGCGCGTTCCGCCAGTGGGGCAGCGCGACACCGGGGCATCCGGAATTCGGGATGACCGACGGCGTCGAGTGCACCACGGGGCCGCTGGGCCAAGGGACGGGAAATTCGGTGGGGATGGCCATCGCGCAAAAGTTCAAGGCGGCGCGATTCAACGAGGAGGGGTTTCCGGTCTGCGACCATCGGGTCTACGCGATCGTGTCGGACGGCGATCTTGAGGAGGGCGTGTCGCACGAGGTGGCGGCGCTGGCGGGGCACCTCGGCCTAGACAATCTGACATGGTTCTTTGACGACAATCGCGTGTCGATCGAGGGCATGATCGATCTGGCCTGCAGCGATGACGTGGGTGGCAGATTTGCGGCCTATGGCTGGCACGTGATCCGCATCGACGGGCACGACCACGGGCAGATCGAGGCGGCGCTGCGCGAGGCCATCGCGCACAAGGGCGCGCCGACGATCATCATTGGGAAGACGATCATCGGCAAGGGGTCCCCGGCGAGGCAGGGGCAACCGAAGGCGCACTCCGATCCGTTTGGGCCGGAAGAGGTGGCGGCGACCAAGCGGAACCTTGGCTGTCCCGAGGACAGGCAGTTCGACGTGCCGGCGGAGGTGCGAGAACTCTTCGCGGGGCTGCGGACCCAATGGGCGGCGCGCGGGGCGGCGTGGCAGAAGATGTTCGGGGCGTACGGCGCCAAGTATCCAGAGAAGGCCGCGGTGTGGCGGGATGCGCTGGAGAAGCGGTTGCCGGCGGGGCTCGAGGGGCGCCTGCCGTCGTTTGCGCCCGGCAAGGCGGTGGCGACCCGATCGGCGGGCGGCGAAGTGCTGAAGGTGCTGATGTCCGAGATCCCGTGGTTGGTCGGGGGATCTGCGGATCTGGCGCCATCGACGAAGACCTACGTGAAGGCCTGCGGGTCTTTTCAGAAAGGGAGCCCCGGGGGGCAGAACCTGCATTTCGGGATCCGCGAGCATGGGATGGGGGCGATCATCGCGGGCCTGGCATATCACGGCGGGCTGATCCCCTTCGGGTCCACGTTCTTTGTCTTCACGGACTACATGCGGCCGCCAATCCGGCTGGCGGCGCTATCGCACATCCAGGCGATTTTCGTAATGACGCACGACTCGATATTCGTGGGTGAGGATGGTCCGACGCACCAGCCCGTCGAGACACTGGCGACGGTCCGGGCGATACCGAACGCCTCGATGATCCGGCCGGCCGACGCCAACGAGGCGGCGCAGGCCTGGCTGGCGGCGCTGGACAACCGCACGCGGCCCACGGTGCTTGTTCTCTCGCGGCAGGATCTGCCGGTGATCGATCGGTCCGAGTGCGCGCCCGCCAGCGGGGTGCGCCGGGGCGCGTACGTGCTCTGGGAGTCTGCCGCGGGCTCCGTTCCGGAGATCATCCTGATTGGGACGGGATCCGAGGTGCACCTGTGCCTGGAGGCGGGGCGGCAGCTTGGCGCGCGCGGGCGGAAGGTCCGCGTGGTGTCGATGCCGTCGTGGGATCTGTTCGAGGCACAGCCGCAGGCCTACCGTGATGGGGTGCTGCCCCCCGCGGTGCACAGGCGGGTCGTCGTCGAGGCGGGCGTGAGGATGGGGTGGGAACGGTACATCGGCGATGGCGGGCGCGCCATCACGGTGGATCGATTCGGCGCGAGTGCCCCCTATCAGGTGTTGGCCAAGGAGTACGGATTGACGGTGGAGAGCGTGATGGACGTTGCCGGATCGTTGTGAGGCCCTTGACGGTCTCCCGGGACGACACTAACAAGGCGGTAGATGCGCCGCCCGAGAAGAAGGAAGGTCGGGGGAGCCGTGCCGCTGGCCGCATGGTTATGGGCCGCGGGTCTGGTGGCATGGGCCGGTCACTGCCGGGCCGGGGAGCGGCTGGTGATCAAGGGCTCCGATACGATTGGCGCGGAATTGATGCCCCCGATGAGGGAGGCCTACATCGGCCAGGGGAACGATGCGTCCTTTGAGATCGCCGCCGAGGGATCGGCGACCGGCCTCATGGCCCTGATGGAAGGGGGGAAGGACTCCTGTCAGATTGCGATGTCGAGCCGCGAGCTGTCGGCGACCGAGAGACTGCGGGTGAAGATGGAGGGTTTGGATTTTCTGGAGATCCCCATCGCCCGCGACGGCATCGCGGTCGTGGTGAATGCGAGGAATCCCGTGGCCTGCCTGACGCGCCAGCAGGTGGAAGAGATTTTTGCCGGGGACATCGCCGACTGGAGCGCGGTGGGCGGGCGGGCCGGCCCGATCGCGGTCTACGCGCGCGGCGCTTCCTCGGGAACGCGTTCGACCTTTCAGAAGATGGCGATGAGGGGACGGGACTACGCGTCGGGCGCGAGGAAGATGGCGGGCAACCAGCAGGTGGCGGCCGAAGTGGCGAGCAACCCGAACGGCATCGGGTACGTGGGTCTGCCCTACGCGAGGGGACGGGATCTGCGGGTGATGCGGATCGACGGGCGCGCGCCGAGCGCGGAGAGCATCCGGGATGGATCGTATCCCTACAGCCGACCGCTGTACTTTTTCGTACGCGGCCAACCGAAGGGACAGGCGGCGAGATTTGTCGAGTTCGTATTGGGACCCGACGGGCAGCGGGTCGTCCGGGAGCACGGTTTCGTACCGCTGGATGGGGCGAGGTGACGGGCGCATGAACGAGGACGAGTCAGCGCCGGCGAGGGGCAGTCAGGTGGGCGGGCATCAGGGAGAGGTCCAGGCCGGGGGAGAGGGAGGGCTGGCTGCGGCCCTGAGGGGTTCTCGGCGCGGGCGCGCTTTTCTTCTGGTGATCGATTCGTGGGCCCGGACTCTATTTGGTGGCGGCGCGATGGTCGCGATCCTGATCCTGGTGCTGATCATGGTGTTTCTCGTGTGGGAGGGGGCGGGATTCATCCCCGAGCACCATCGCAGTCTCGTGCTGTATCGCAGGACGGGTCAGGAGTTCGTGGACGCGATCCGGGGTCCGCTGGTGGAGCACCAGGCGTTGAATCGGTACCTGAGTCGCGTCCGTGCCACGGATGTCGACGAAATGAGGAAGCGCGGGGTGGGCGAGGCCGAGGCAGGGGAATGGCTAGCGGCGTTTGACACGTTTGCGGCGAACTTTCGGGCGGCCGGGGCGCCGCTGAGGAGTTTTGTTGACGGGGCCGCGGCTGTCGCGCTCGACATCAAAGGCAGGAGCCAGGGTTGGCAAGGGTCGGATGCCGCGAGGGAGGCAAACCGATTGCGGGAACTTTTGCCGGGGGCGACGGCCGCGCTCGGAGAATTTGAGTCGGCGCTGAGGGCGTCGATGGCCTCGGTGCCGGCGTCGGCAGGGCGCGGCTCCGAACATGCCTGGGCCAGGTTCCGAGACATGTCGGGGCGACTCGCCGCCTCCATCCCGGGGGCCGTGGCGCGCGCGACGGCATGGGACCCGGATCGGCCCGTGCCCATGGGCGAGTCGTTGTCCGCGTTTTTCTTGGGTCGAAGGTGGGCGGCCGACAGCGAGTGGCACGAGCGATACGGGTTGCTGCCTTTGCTGATCGGCTCTCTCTGCATATCGGCCGTGGCGATTCTGGTGGCGGTGCCCTTCAGCGTGGCGGCGGCGATCTACGTGAGCCAGTTCGCGACTTCCGCCGAGCGGGGTCTGATCAAGCCGACGATCGAGCTCATCGCGGCGATCCCTTCGATCGTGCTGGGTTTTTTTGGGATCACGGTGCTGGGGAGCGGGATCCAGTGGTTGAGCGGGCAACCTTGGATGTCGTGGGTGCCCTTTTTCCCTGTGACCGAGCGGCTCAACATCTTTACCGCGGGGCTGATGCTGGCGCTGATGGCCTCGCCGACCATATTCACCCTGGCGGAGGACGCGCTGCGCGGGGTGCCGGTGCAGTTTGAGGAGGGGTCCCTGGCGCTCGGCGCAACCCGGTTCCAGACGGCGGTGAGGATGGTTGTGCCGGCGGCGCTCTCTGGGATCATCGCGGCGGTGCTGCTGGGTTTTGGGCGCATCGTCGGCGAGACGATGGTGGTCCTGCTGGTCGCGGGCAATCGGCTGGAGATTCCGGATTTCACGCAGGGGTTTGGGGCTTTGTTCCAGCCTGCGCACACGATGACGGGCATCATCGCGCAGGAACTGGGCGAGGCGCCCGGGGGGAGCCTCCACTATCGGGCGCTTTTCATGGTGGGCCTAACGCTCTTCGTGATGGTCCTGATGATAAACTGCGCCACGGAGATGGTCCTGCGGCGATTCCACAGGATGCGGGGCTGAGGGCCTGGTATGCGAGGCAGCGTGACCACACGATCTTTTGCGAAGGGGCGGCGATCTTTCCGGCTGGGCGAGGCGGCGGTGATTTCGGGGCTGCGCTGTGCGACGTATGTGATCCTGCTGGCGGCGGGGTGCATATTTGTGGACATCGTGCGAAAGGGGGCGCCGGTGGTGCTGATGGCAAAGCCGCCCTTCGTGCACATGGAGTTTCTGACGCAGGCACCGCAGACGCTGCACGTGTTTCGGGACGAGGCGGGCGTCGAGCGCAGGATGGGCGAACTCGATTTTCGCGAATATCGGTCCCGCGTGGGCCGGGACGTCGCGTCGGCTCGCTCGTACCCTTATGCGGGGGGCGGGATCCTGCCCTGCATCGTGGGAACGGTGCTGTTGACGGCGGGCTCCATCGCCATGGCGATGGCCCTGGGCATGCTGTGCGCAATTTACCTGAGCGAATACGGGGGCAGCGGCGCATTCATCCGGGCAGTCAGGCTGGCGATCCTGAATCTGGCGGGTGTGCCATCGATCGTGTTCGGGCTTTTTGGCTTTGCGCTATTCGTGCTTTTCTTCGGGTGGGACGTGTCTCTCCTGGCCGGCTGGTGCACGCTGGCGGCCATGGTGCTGCCGGTGATCATCACGGCGTGCGAGGAGTCGTTGCGCGCGGTGCCGAAAACGTTCCGGGAGGGGGCGCTGGCGCTGGGTGCCACGAGGTGGCAGGCGATCTGGACGAACGTGCTGCCCCACGCATTGCCCGGGATGCTCACCTCTTCGATCCTGGGGATCGCGCGCGTGGCCGGGGAGACGGCCCCCATCATGTTCACGGCGGCGTTCGTGATGCGGGACAATCTACCATGGCAGGGATTGCGGCATGCCGGAGACTTCTTTTTTCAAGGCGTGATGGCCCTACCGTATCACATCTACTATCTCAGCTCGAAGGTGCCGGCCAACGAATACACGCGCGATGCCCGGTACGGGACGGTGTTAGTGTTTCTGGTGCTGGTCCTTGCGATGGCGCTGGGCTCGATCCTGCTGAGGGCGCGAATACGGCGGTCGCATCGATGGTGAAAGGCGGAGTCAGGGCGATGGAGAAGGACGCGACAGGAGTGCAGGGGCCGGGCGGGGGTGATGCCGGTGGCGATCCGATCATTTCGGTGCGGGGGCTGGATTTCTTCTACGGGCCGTTGCAGGTGCTCTCCGACATCTCTCTGGAAATCCCGCGCAATCTGGTGACGGCCCTCATCGGCCCTTCGGGCTGCGGAAAATCGACGCTCCTGCGGTGCTTCAATCGGATGAATGACTTTAATGGGGACGCCCGCCTGGCGCGCGGCTCGATCCGGGTCGGGGGCGTCGATATCAACGGCCCGGATGTCGATCCGATAGAGTTGCGCAGGAGGGTGGGGATGGTGTTCCAGAAATCCAACCCGTTCCCAAAATCGATATACGAGAACGTGGCCTACGGGCTGAGGATCGGGGGCGTCAGGCGCAAGTCGGCGCTGGATGAGGCGGTCGAGCGGAGCTTGCGGAATGCGGCGCTCTGGGACGAGGTGAAGGACAGGCTGGGCGATAGCGCGCTGGCGCTGTCGGGCGGCCAGCAGCAGCGGATGTGCATCGCGCGGGCGATCGCGGTGGAGCCCGACATCATCCTGATGGATGAACCGTGCTCGGGGCTGGACCCGCAGGCGACCATGCGGATCGAGGAGCTGATCCAGGAACTGAAGGAGCAGTTCACTATCGTGATCGTGACGCACAACATGCAACAGGCGAGCCGCTGCTCGGACCTCACGGCTTTTCTCCATCTGGGGCGGCTGGTGGAGTTTGCGGAGACCATGCGGATCTTCACCAACCCCTCGGAGAAGAGGACCGAGGACTACATCACCGGGCGATTCGGTTGAGGGGCGCGCGCGATGGGGCTTGCGGGCGGGTCAATGATCGTGAGAGATTGAGCGGGCACGCTTGCCATGAGATTGCACCTCGAGGAGGAGATCCGGCGCATCAAGGAGAATCTCCTGATGATGGCCTCGCTGACCGACCGGAGCCTGTCGCAGGCGATCCGGGCGCTGGTTGGGCGCGACGATCAACTGGCCGCACAGGTCGAGGCGGACGACACCCAGCTGGATTCCCTGCAGGTGGCGATCGACGAGGGCGTGGTCATGTTCATCGCAAAGCAGCGCCCGGTGGCCACGGACCTGAGGCTCGTGATGGTGGCGCTGAAGATCGCGGGGGATCTCGAGCGGGTCGGGGATCAGGCGGTGAGCATCGCGCGTGCGGCGATCCAGCTGAACAGGGAGGTGCCCCTGGAGATGCCCGCGGACATGTCGCGGCTGGCGACGATCAGCGTGGAGATGGTGCGCGAGGCCATAGCGTGTTTCGTCGAAGGGACTCCGGAGCGGGTGCCGGCGCTGGTGCAGCGAGACAAGGAGGCCGACGCCATCAACCGAAAGCTCTTTTCGGAATTGATCGCGCGGATGGAGGCGGACCCGTCGATCATCCGGCGGGCGGTGCACCTTTTGCTGGTGGTGCGCCGATTGGAGCGGGTGGCCGATCATGCCAAGAGCATCGCCGAGGAGGTCTATTACCTTGGGAAGGCCGTGGACATCCGCCACGCGCACCCAAAGCCGACGCTGCCCCGCGGCGATGTCTCGGCGGAAACGCCGCCCGCTGGATGAGTTGTGACTCCAACCGCGGACAGCGTTCATCGGTGGTTTTCTGCTCGGTTGGGCGCGAGATGGCCATAGCATGGGGCGATGCGCTCGTTTGCGGCCGCGATCGTCTTTATCGGGGTGGTTCAACTGGGGTGGGCCTGGAGTGCCGTGCCGGTCGATGTCCGCGCCGCGGGGGCGAAGGGGGACGGGGTAGCGATGGACACCGCTGCGATTCAGGGTGCCATCGATCGCGTGGCCGCGGGTGGTGGCGGCGAGGTGCGCGTGCCGGCGGGGCGATATCGGATCGGCTCGTTGCAGATTCGGGATGCCGTGCGGCTGCACCTGGAGGCCGGGGCGATCCTGATGGGGAGCGCCGACCTGAAGGACTACACCCTGGGGCGGCTGATATACGCGGAGGGCGCGAAAGGGATCGTGATCGAGGGGGAGGGAGAGATCGACGGCAGTGGCGGGGCATTCTGGGAACGGGGCAAGCCTTACGCGGGACCGCCGTGGCGGGGAACGGCCCAGTTCGAGTACAAGGCGCTGAAACGGCCGAGGTGCCTCCATTTTGTGCGCTGCGAGGGACTGGTGCTTCGCGGGATCACGATTCGGAATTCCCCTTCTTGGACCGTGCATCTGGAGCGATGCGCGGGCGTCACCGTGGAGGGGTTGAAGATCCGGAATCCGCTGCACGGGCCGAACACTGATGGGATCGACGTCAACTCCTGCCGCGATGTGTCGATCAAGGGCTGCGACATTGTGACGGGGGACGATGGCGTTGTGCTCAAGAGCACAGAGCCCGGCAGGGATCATCCTTCGCGGAACATCACGGTCGAGGGTTGCCGGATCTGGAGCGCGTGCAACGCGTTGAAGATCGGGACCGAGACGCACTCGGATTTTGAGGGCGTCACCTTTCGCGATTGCGAGCTGTACTGTGGTTCCACGAACCATCTGGAGCGGGCGCTCTCGGGCGTGGCCATAGAATCGGTGGACGGATCGAACCTGCGCCATATCCGGGTGGAGAGCATCCGGATGTCGAATCTCCGTGCGCCGATCTTTGTGCGGCTTGGGCACCGCGGGGGAAATAGTGCGAGGACGCGGCAGGTGGAGCCGCGGGTGCCGGGCACGATCCGGGATGTGGTGATAAGGAACGTACGGGCGGAGGGGATGCTTTTTGAGTCATCGATCACGGGCATACCCGATCATCCGGTCGAGGGTGTGGCGCTGGAGGATATCCGGGTGACCTACGAGGGTGGGGGCCCCGTGGCCTGGGTGCGGGCGGAGGTGCCCGACAAAGAAGTGATCGCGCGATATCCAGAGGCGCAGATGTTCGGCCGGTTGCCGGCATACGGGTTGTACGTGCGGCACGCGCGGGACGTGGTGTTAGATGGCGTGACCTTTTTCCTGGCGGCGGCGGACGCGCGGCCGGCGGTGGTGTTCGACGATGTCGCGGGGTGTCGGCTGACCGGGCTGCGCTGCATGGCACCGACGGGTGGTGAGCCCGTCCTGTGGTTCACGGGCGTGCGCGGGGCCGTGGTGCGAGACTGCGTGGCACCGGCTGGCTCAGCCCTGTTCTTGCGGGTGATGGGTGAGGCCACCGAGCGCGGGGAGGTGCGAATGGAGGGCAATGATCTTTCAGGGGCCGCGAAGGAAATGGAGTTTGTGACCCCGGGGGATCTGGTGGCCCAGCTGCCACTGTTTTCGGAGACCGCCCCTGGCGTGATCCTGATCGAGGCCGAGAGACTGGCGCTGGTGCCGCCGATGGAGACGGTGCCCGAGAGCGCCGCCGGTGGCGGGGCGGTGATCGGGGTGCCGGCGGGCTATGGGCGGGACGTTGGCAAGGCGCGCGGTCGGTTTGCGGTGCGCGAGGCCGGGAGATACATCGCGAAGGTGCGGACGTTCGCGCCCACGCCCGATGGGGACTCGTTCTACTTTTCAATCGATGGGGGCAGGGAGCGCCTCAGTGACGTGACGACGCGAGGGTCTTGGTCGTGGGATTCTGTGCGTGATCGCGGCGACGGAGCCGCCGTGGGGCACGCGCGCGTGGAATTTGAGCTTTCGGCGGGCGAGCATGTGCTGACTTTGCGCAACAGGGAATCGGGGTTGAGGATCGACGCGCTGGCCATCGTGCGGAAAGATCGGCTCGAAGAGTTCGAGCGGGGGCGGCGCTGACTCGAGAATCCAGACACCGAATCGTAGGAGCCTGCTTGCGGGCGATTCGAATCGCGCGCGAGCGCGCTCCTACGTCCCATTTTCCGCCCCGCCAACGGCGCCCGGGGGCTCCTCGTCATTCATGGGGAAACTCGACGCCCGTTGCCGCCTGACACAGGCGGCACAACGAGATTTGTGGGGCGTCTCTGCGAGACGCCAAACGCGCCCGAAGTTTCAGGTCAGGCGAACACCGCGCGGCACACCCAGATGGCTGTCAGGAAACCCGCGACTTCCGCGATGAGCCCGACGAACACCGCGTGGCGCGTTCGGGTGATGGCGACGGAACCGAAATAGACCGCGAGCACGTAGAAGGTCGTCTCGCTGCAGCCAACCATGGTGGCGGCCTGCCGCCCGAGGAGCGAGTCGGGGCCGAACGTCTTGGCGATTTCGGCGAGGAGGCCCTGGGCGCCGCTGCCCGACAGTGGGCGCATGATGGCCATGGGGAGAAGGTCGGGAGGGAAACCGATCGCGCCGAGGAGGGGTGCGGCGGCGGCCTTGAGGACATCGATGGCGCCGCTGGCGCGGAACATGCCCATGGCCACGAGCATGGCGACGAGGAAGGGAATGATGCGGAGGCCAACCTGGAAGCCATCCTTGGCCCCCTCGACGAACTCCTCATACACGGGCAGGCGCCTGAGCACGGCGGCGACGAGGATGGTGCCAATCATCACGGGCACGGCCCATGCGGAAACCGTCGTCGCAACGCCCTGAAGGAGCTCTCTCATGGGGAGCCGTCCTTTCCGGCGTCGGGCCCGCCGTCCGGCGGCGGACCCTCGCCATCGCGCGGCACGCGGAAGATGGGGAGGCGTTCCAAGATCTTTGCGGCGATGATGGCGGTTATGGTCGCGACACCGGACGCGATAAGGGTGGTGGAGATGATCGCGTACGGGGCTTTGGAGCCGGCGGCGGCCAAGATGCCGAGGACCGTCGCGGGGATGAGGGTCAATCCGGCGGTGTTGATCGCGAGGAAGGTGCACATCGCGTTTGTGGCGGTGCCCTTCCGCGGATTGAGTTTGTCCAATTCCTCCATGGCCTTGAGGCCGAGGGGGGTGGCGGCGTTGCCCAGGCCGAGCATGTTCGCGGCGATGTTCATGACCATCGCGCCGAGGGCGGGGTGTCCATCGGGCACGTCGGGGAAGAGGCGTCTCAGGACGGGCTTCAGGACGCGGGCGAGCAATTGGACAAGTCCGGCCTTGTCCGCGAGCCGCATGAGGCCCAGCCACATGGCCATGATGCCGATCAGGCCGATGACGATGTTGACCGCCGTCTTGGCGGAATCGAATGCGGCCTCGGTGACGGCTGCCATGCGCGAGCCCTTCTCGGCGACATGTCCCGCGGCCTCGGGCAAATGGATGAGGCCTAGGTCCTGCGCGCCCGCCGACATGAGCGCGATCAGAATGAGTCCGATCCAGATCCAGTTGAGCATAGTGCAGTGCAAAACGTATCTCTAAAATGTGAGGCGCGCCAGCTTTTGGAGTGCGGCGCGCGATCGCGCCGCTTTCGGGCGGGACGACAAAGCGGTGCCCGCCCCGCGCCCGCGAACGCCGCCGGACGTTTCAGCTCAGATCCGGCCTTCGGCGAGGTCGATCAATTCGGCGAAGCTTGCGATCTCGGTGCGGGTGGGATCGATCTCGTCGAGCAGGACCCGGAAGCGCTGTCGGCGCTTTTCGTCGGTGGGGCCGATCGCGAGGATCCGGCGATTGAAGGCGTCCTTGTCCTCATCGGCGAGGCGTTTTGCGTTGGCCTCCAGCCAGCGGATGACGGCGTCGTCGTCGGGCGCGGCCAGGACGGCGGCCTCGAAGGCCGCGGGTTTGACATCGAGGAGATCGAGCAGGTGTTTGTCGAAACCGGTCGTCAGGTAGTTGTACCCGGGCAGTTCGCCGCGTGAGGCGAGGCGGACCTTGTCGATGAGCCTTGGGAGGTGGACGAGGCCCATGGCCTTATCCCGTGGGCTGCGGAGGTGTTTTGGCGTGAAGCGATACGGATTTTCGAGGGTATCGACAAAGAAGAGTTTCTTGCGGGCCAAGCGGCCGGGGTGGAGGGCGGTCTCGGCCGCGTAGCCGACGGGCAGCAAGAGGGCGATGGCGATGTTGGGGTCGTTCTCGGCACCGATGACTCGCTTGACGTCATCTTCGATCCAACCGTTCATGAAGCAGGATGCGAGGCCGAGGCTCTCCGCCGCGAGTGCGAGGTGGGTCGCGGCGATCATGGAGTCTTTGACCGTGTATTCGCGGAGGCGGTCGCCGAGGTCCTTGTGGAAGCCCGGCGCAACGCCCTGGACGACGGAGACCATTTTTGTCCCCCATGCGCCAACGGCGCGGGCCGTGTCGATGACTTGGCGCATTTGCGCTTTCCAACTTTCGAGCGATGCGGCGAAGACGAAGGTGACGGGGGCCTCGATGATCTGCGCCTGATTCCACGCGGCGGCGGCGAGGGCCCGTTTCTTTTCCTCGGATTGTACGATGACGATGCGCCAGGGCTGGAGATTATAGCTGCTGGGGGCCTCGGCGGCGGCATCGACGAGGGCGTTGAGGACGGTGTCGGCGATGGGGTCCGGCCTGAAGTGTTTGGTGGACCGGCGCTTCTCGATGGCGGCGAGGACGCTGAGTTCGTTCATGGGGGTGTCTCCTTATCTGTCGGGCTTGGAATTTGCGAGCGCCGCAGTGATCTCCGTGATGATCCATTGGGCGATTTTCTGGGCGGCATCATCGATGGGGAGCACTCGGAGGGATTTTGCGATGGCGAGGCGTTGCGCGGGCGCGGGGAATTCCGCGAGCGCGAGCGCCACGCCATCGCCTCGCGAAAGGTCGGTGAGGCTGGCATGGGCCGCGATGCCCGGGACGTCCTGGCCGAAGGCGCCCCGAAGTTCGGAGGGGCTGATCCATTCCAGGATATCGACACGGGCGCGCCAGGGCCCTGGACCCGTTCCGGCGAGCGCCCCGGCACCACAGACGAGGTTCGAGAGGTTCGCCTTCAATGCGCTTTGGAGCATGGCCTCGGTGGCCCGGAGTTCGGCCCTGGGCGAGGTCGTCGGATCCATCAGGGCCTCGCTGGCGAATGTGACGGTCACTGTCACGGGCGGTGGCGAGTCGGGGCGGACGGCAAGCGCCAGTGCGGGGGCGGCGAGGAGCGCGATGGCCTGGGGACGAAAATCCATGGGCCGTGAGCTACCACAGTGACGCGTCGCGTCAATCGCGTGTGGGGCCTTGCGGCCGGTCGGCCGGTGCGGCAACCTACGCGGGTGACGAGCCTTTTTGACGTTCAGATCAATGGGTTTGCCGGGGTGGATTTTCAGGATCCTGGGGTGTCCTCGGATGAGGTGGCCCGGGCCGTGAGGGCGCTGGCGGGGCACCAGACGCTGCGTTTTTTCGTGACCTTCATCACCGATGGTCGCGAGAGGCTCTTGGAGAAGGTGAGGCATTTCGAGGGGATCCGGGCCGGGGACGGGGCCGTGGCGGAGTCGGTCTGCGGGTATCACATTGAGGGGCCGTGGTTGAGTCCCGAGGCGGGGTACTGCGGCGCACACGACCCGAAAAAGATGCGGGACCCGGACCCGCGGGAACTGGAGGCCCTGCAGGATGCGGCGAACGGCAACATCCGGCTGGTGACGCTGGCCCCCGAGCGGGGGGGCAGCGCGGCGTTTATCCGGGCCGCGAGGGAGATGGGAATCCGCATTTCACTGGGGCACACGGATGCCAGCGGGGCAAAGATCGACGAGGCGGTTGCCGCCGGGGCGGAGTTCTGCACGCACCTGGGCAACGGCGTGCCGCTGCAGATGGCGAGGCACGACAACGTGGTGCAGCGGTTGCTGGCGCGCGATGAGCTCACCGCCTTTCTGATACCCGATGGCATCCACCTGCCGCCCTTCGCCCTTCAGAATCTCTTTCGCGCGAAGCCGCCCGGTCGGGCGCTATTCACGACGGACGCCGTGGCCGCGGCGGGCGCGCCACCGGGAAGGCACCGGAGCGGAGAGCACGAAGTGGATGTCGGGGACGACGGGGCCGTGCGGTTGCCATCCGGGCAACTGGCGGGATCGGCCTTGACGCCGGACCGCGGATTGGAAAACGTGATGCTATGGCTCGGCATCGATGTCGCGATGGCGCGGCGGCTCTGGTCGGTCGAGGCCGCGGCCCGCTTCGGGATCGAGCTGCCGGAATTGCCGGGCGCATTGGGCCACAACGAACCTTGAGGGAGATATTCGCATGAGCATGTCACTGCACGTCGCATTCGCCGGTTTTCGTCATGGGCACATATTCGATCTGCTGGAGCGCTGCCGCACCCACGCGGGTGTAGAAGTGGTGGCGATGGGCGAAGAGAATTATGACGCGTCCCTGATGCCCTCCAAGAACCTCGAGGCGACGCACAGCGACATCGCTGCGATGATCGCGCGCTCTGGCTGCAACGCGGTGGCGATCGGCGACTGCTACGGCAGGCGGGCGGCGATTGCGATCGCGGCGTTGCGCGCGGGCAAGCACGTGATCTCGGACAAGCCACTGTGCATTTCGCTCAAAGAGTTAGAGACGATTCGGGGCCTGGCGGCCAATGGTGGGCCGCGGGTGGGCGTGATGTTTGACCTGCGCGATTCGGCCGCCATGCGCACGCTCCGGGAGGTGGTGCGCGCGGGCCGGATCGGGGAACCCCAGACGGTGTGCTTCGCCGGCCAGCATCCGCTTCTGCTGGGCACCCGGCCCTCGTGGTATTTCGAGCCCGGGATGCACGGCGGGACGATCAACGACATTGGCGTCCACGCCATCGATCTGATCCCGTGGCTTACCGGGAAGGCGATCGAGGGCGTCGTCGGGGCCCGCGCGTGGAATGCGAAGGCGAAGGCGTTTCCGCACTTCCGCGATTGCGCGCAGTTTCAGCTCCGGCTCGCCGGTGGCGGTGGGGTGATCGGCGACGTGTCATACCTGGGGCCCGATGGATGCGGGTTCAAATTGCCTAACTATTGGCGCGTGACGGTGCACGGGACGGCGGGCTTCGCCGAGACGAGCTATGGGGCGGATGCTGTGCGAGTCGCGGGGGATGACGCGAAAGAGCCGGAGAGCGTGCTACTGTCCGCGGGTCGGCCCGGGGGGTACCTCGAGGACTTCTTGGCCGATATCGCGGGTTCGCCCGCGCCGGATGGCCTGACGACCACGTCGGTATTCGAGGCGACGCGGTGGGCGCTCGAGACCCAACGGCTGGCGGACGGCTGAGGGCGGAGTCCTCGCGGCCGCTCATAGCAGCCCATTTAGAAACCCTCACCCTTAGCGGAGCAGCTGAACCACGAATGGACGCCAATACACACTAATAGGGGAGGACTTGTAGTTAACGGTGGCTCCACCAAACAGGTGAAAGCATCAATGGGATGCAGGTCTTTGCTATTCGCGTTCATTCGTGGTTCCATCTGCTCTTTCTAGACTCACACCATTTGCGTTGGGCACGGGAGGGACGCCGGCCCGGCGTCCGCGATTCACCAGCCGCGCGGCACCTGGGCCGACCCGGCCCGCGAGGCGAGGCTGTCTCAAAACTCAAACTCCCAACACGGAACATCCAACAATCAATGCCCATCTGATGGTAGAGGGGACGTCCAATGGCGTGCGGCGCGCGACAATGCACGGCATCTCACAGAGATGCCCTACAAAATTTGTAGGCCGCCTGTGCCAGGCGGCTCGGCTCAGAGGTCTTGAGACACGCTCAGGCCGCGGGCCCTCCCGACGGAATCGGGCCACGTGCGCCATTAGGGAGAACCGATGACGTTTTTCGACGGGGTACTGACGCCCTGGCCGCCAAATGCTCACGCGTTCGGCTACGGTGATCCTCGAACTGGCCACACCCGAGGAGGAAGATTGACCGTCGGTCGTCGGAGGCGACAGGATGGGGCATGCGAATTCTGTGCGTGTGTCTGGTGGGTTCGTGGGTCTCGGCGGGATTGGCGGCGGAGACGGCGCCCGCGAAGATCGTCGAAGTGAAAGGGGAAAAGGCCCGTCTTTCGGCGGAGGCACCCCGAGTGTGGGCGGCGGGCACGAAGCTGAAGCAGATCCAAACCTTGGGCCCGGGGAGCGGGACACCGGCGCCGGGCGCGGTGGTGTCGTCGAGCGTGGTTGTGCGGCTCGGGGACCGCGTCTTGGAGAAGGGGAAGGACTATCTCTTGGATCCGGTGTGGGGTTCCGTGGGGATCGCGCCGGGGTCGGCGCTGACGCCGAAGGACGAGGTGTCGATCGACTACTCGTATTCGCTGAGGCGGCTTGATTCGCGGGTGCGGACGGCGGACGGGAGGGAGATCGTGAGGCGCGGGGAAGATCAATTGACGGTGCCACAACCGCCGGCGCTGGAGGCGGGCGAGACCCGAGTGGCGAATATCTTTGTGGATTATCATTCCGATGGACGGGCCGCCGAAGAGTATCCGATGCAGGAGACGGCGGCGCAGGCCAAGACGGCTTCCACTCCGGGGCGCATCCCGCGGACATTGGCCAAGCTTCGGGCGGGCGAGCCTGTGAAGATCGTGTGCTGGGGGGACAGCGTGACGGTGGGCGGGGACGCCAGTTCGGCGGAGGCGCGGTATCCGGCCGTATTCGAGAGGCGATTGCGCGAGAAGTTACCCGGCGCCAAGCTCGCGGTGAAAACGGTGGCGGTGGGCGGCTCGCATTCGAGGCAGTGGCTGTGGCCCGACAAATTCCCGCAGCCGAAACCGGGCGAGTGCGACTGGGCGAAGGTCGCCGCGGAGAAGCCCGACCTGGTGACGCTGGAATTCGTCAACGACGCGGGCCTGAAGTCACCCGAGATGGAGCAGGTGTACGGGGAGATACTGTCGCGGGTGCGGGCGCTCGGTGCCGAGCTGATCTTGATCACGCCGCATTTCACGATGCCCTCGATGATGGGATTCTCCTCCCTTCGGGAGGCGGAGAAGCGGCCCTATGTGCTGGCGCTTCGGGGATTCGCCGCGAAGCGGGACCTGGCGCTCGCCGATGCCTCGGCGCGCTGGGAGCACCTCTGGAAGGAGGGTCTGCCCTATGTGACCCTGCTTCGCAACGGGATCAACCACCCCGACGATCGCGGGCACGCGCTGTTCGCCGACGAACTGATGCGGTGCTTCGAGTGAGCTATTTCTTTTTCTGAAGCTTTGCCTTGTTCTGCGACCAGGAGAGGTTGGGCTTGGCTTCCCAGATGCGGAGGTTGCGGAATGACGCACCGTCCCCGGCGACGGTGAACCCAAAATTCGCCTTGTCTTTGGCGATGAACGGATCGCTGCCGCCAACGGCCTTCTTGTCGATCTGGGTCACCATCTCTTCGCCAAGAATCTCGATGATGACCGTCTTCCACTGACCGGGTTTGATGGGCAGATCCACGCGGCCGAAATCGACCGCCTTATCTGGCCCGTCATGGTCGTTGTCGTCCTTGCGGCAACCGAAGCCCTTGGGGTCGACGCTGGCGCGGCAGACGTGATCCTTGGCGTCATTGACGGAGAACGACGTGCCCTTGCAGCCGTCAAGCCGGACTTCGTATTGGATGACGGCGTCCTTGAAGGCGAACGGGAACCGGGCGACGGCACCGTGCTTATCTTCGGCGAGTTCGGTGCCCTTCATCGCGCCATCGACGAATTCCCATTTGCCGGGTCTCAGGCGCCAGCCGGTGGCCGGTTTGCCCGGTGCCGCCTTGCCGGGTGGGGCGGCCTCGACGGGCTTGGCGAAATTCTCGCTGAGGAGGAGTTTCCCGCACGAGGTCATCAGAGTGGGTGGGGAGAGTTGGGCGCAGAGGATCGCGGGGGTGAGCAGGAGGGGGAGTATCGATCTCATGGCCAAAAGGGTAAAGATGGATGGTCTCGATGGAAACGTGTTTTTGGCGGGGGCGGCGCGTCCTTCGACAGGCTCAGGACGAACGGGATGAGTGGCTTGGGGCCCGGGGCAAGCCGTCACCGGCTTGGCTACGAGATCTATTCGGGCTCAGGAAGCATGCGGGAGGCGTTTGGCGAAGGCGTCGGCGTTGACGACGGCGCGGTGGTGGAGGCCGCGGGCGACGGGGGCGCGATCGTCGCGGGCCTCGACTTGGAAGAGGACGCGCGCGCCCTCGGCGCGGACGATGCGGGCGGTGCAGGTGACGGTGGCGCCGATGGGGGTTGGGGCGAGGTGCTGGATGTCGATGGCGGTGCCGAGGGAGATCTCGCCGGGGGCGAGGAAGGGCTTGAGGGCATCGATGGCCGCGTGCTCGATGTGCCAGACGAGCGACGGGGTGCTCAGCACGGCGGGGACGGGCGGGCCGAAATCGATCGCGTGACGCGTCTCCACCACGAAGTCAGTGGAGGCGGAGGCACCGGCGCGGGGTTTCTCTTTCATGGTGTCACTTCCAGTTGGACAGCGGCGTCAGGGTGGGCGGCTTCGTTGGCGCGGTGTCTCCCGCGGGCGCGAGCCACACGGCGATGCGCGTGTCGGAGGCCGCCTTCAGTTGGATGGCGAGTTTGCGGATTCCCTTGTTGTCCGCCTGTCTGGCAGGTTTCGGCGAGGTGGGCAGGGGGGCGGCGTCCATGAGGATGAACTGCGCGCTGGCGGGCGAGAGCAAATGGGCCTCAAGCTCCTCGCCTTTGAGAGTGAGACGCGCGCCGTGGCCATCTTTGGCCAGTTCAACCGACGCGGGCGTATGCATGAACCACCAGATTTCGGTGCCGGGGGTCGCGCCTTGGATCTCATCTTGGACCAGGACGGTGCGGCGATCCAGCAGCGCGATGCCGCGCCTGACATCCTTGGCGCGTTTGGGGTAGGCGGGCGAGAGATCCATGACGCCGAAGGCCCGCTCGGGTTTCGATTGGAACGAGACGATCTTGGTCTCGGCTTTCGGGTCCTGGTCGGGGGCGGTGTCTGGTTTTATGACGAGGGTGTTGTGGCCCTCGGCGCGCATGCGGTAATAGTTCCAGCGCTGGCCGCCAAAATAGCCGGGGAGGTTATAGTTGTCGGCGCCGAGATCGACGGCCCATCGTTGGCCGAGCGCCTCAAGCACAAAGACACCGAGGTCGAGATTGCTGTGGTTGGCCTTGTTGTCGCCCGCCTTGAAAGT
Organism: Verrucomicrobiota bacterium; assembly: GCA_029560585.1. Taxonomy (GTDB): domain Bacteria; phylum Verrucomicrobiota; class Verrucomicrobiia; order JADLBR01; family JADLBR01; genus JADLBR01. The sequence continues at coordinate 37,019 of JAKQKQ010000051.1, forward strand.
GACCCAGGTGGCTTTCTCGTCGCCCCACGCCCCCCGGAGCGAGGCGACCTCGACGGCCCGGAAGTATCGGTCGAGGGGGGCATTCGCCGCGCCCGACTCGGAGCCGGGCTGGTAGTAGGCGAGGTCGAAGGCATCGGGTCTGGCGTTTGCGATCTGAAAGGCGGCGTACTCGGGGCGCTTGAAGCGTGTGGCCATCCAGAAAAGCTGTGGGGCTCGGATGGTGCCCTCGTGCGAGTCGGCGTAGCTGAAGGAACGACCGCTCGGTCCGGACATGTGGATGGGGAATGTGCCGGCCTCGGAGAAGCCGGGCATGGCGGCCAGTCCGAAGTCGGAGCCCAGGGCCGTCTCCAGGGCGCGGAGGAAGGCGACGTTGTACATGGTGGCGTAGCCCCAGTAGCCGGGGCCCTCGTTCCATGCTCCGTCGGGGGCGAAGTGGGCCATGGGGAGCTGGATGGACTGGAGGCCTGCGGCGAGGATGTCGGCCGCGATCTTGGGCTGCTCGTCGGCGATGGCGAGGGCGCCGATGCCGATTCCGCCATTGCAGACCTGGTTCCAGTTGTGCTCGGCCTTGGCCCACCAGCCGGAGCGCGTCTTGCCGCCATAGACGTCCAGCGCCGGCGTGAGCCCGAACCGGATGATCGCGTCGCGGATGGTGGCACGGCGATCGGGGGTCCAGTAGGCGTAGAGCCAATCGTAGCCGAGCGCGAACGCGTGGGTCATCTCGGCGACGTCGAGAAAATGCTTCGGGTTCCAGTCTTTGAATTTCGCGGCGGCGTCCAATTCCCGCCACGCGCGCTCGGCGAATTTCCGGTCGCCATCGATGTGATAGACGAGGCCGAGGGTCGAGACGCGGTCCAGGACGCGGCGGCTGGTGGCGAGCAGGCGCAGGCCGTCGGGGATCTCGTACTTGGAGGGGCCTTCGCCGATCATCTTTTCGGCGGAACGCTGCAGGTCGGCATGCCATTCCTTGAGATGGGGATCGACGGCGACATCGCGTTTGAGGCGGGCGAAATCCGCATCGGTCAGCAGGAGGCGCGGGTGCGTGCGGCGGAGGGTGGAGAGCACGGCTGAGGCGGGCGGTGTCTTTACGGAGGGCCTGGTCTCGGCGGCGCCCGTGGCGAGTGTGGCGAGCGACAGGAGCAGGGGGACGATGGCGAGGCGTTTCATGCGCAGGGCGAGGATAGGGCGGAGCGCGTGTTGGGTACAAGGGCTAGAAAGTCTGGCAGATCGCATCCGGTGGCTGCCGGACCACCGGGGCGGAAAATCGGGTTGTGGGGCGTCTGTGTCAGACGCCACCCTATCCGCCGCTGCCGTCTCACAGAGACGGCCTACAAGATTCGCAATTTTCGAGTTAGCCGCGGTGCAGTGCGTGAACGTCTGATGGATTTGCCTTGAGCGCACGGCGCGTGGCGAGCACTGTGAGCGGCGGATAGGGCGGATGGGCGGACTCATTCAGGAGATCCCGGAGGGCGAACGGCCGCGCGAGCGATTGCGCGACCGGGGGGGTGGTGCGCTGCGCGACGCGGAACTGGTGGCGATCCTCTTGCGGGTTGGGGTCAAGGGTGCCTCGGCCGTCGAGGTGGGGGAGCAGTTGCTCCAGCGATTCGGGGGATTGGATGGGTTGGCGCGCGCGTCGGTGGCGGATCTGACTGGGGTTACTGGCGTGGGCGAGGCGAAGGCGGTGCAACTCAAGGCGGCGGTCGAGATCGGCGTGCGGTTGGCACGGCGGCGCGCGGCGGCGGTGAAGCTCGACGACGCGTCGCGGATCGCGGGGCTCGTGGGGCCGGAGTTGAGGCTGCTCCGGCAGGAGAGCGCGCGGGTGGTGCTGCTCAATGCGAAGCTTCACCTGATTGGCGTCGAGGAGGTGTCGCAGGGTCTATTGGATCAGGCGCTGGTTCACGCGAGGGAGGTGTTCTCGCCGGCGATCGCGCGGAGGGCCTATGCGGTGGTCCTGGCGCACAATCATCCCTCCGGCGACCCGACGCCATCGGAGGCGGACATCCGGATCACGCGGGCGCTGCGGGAGTCGTCGAAGGTGCTGGACGTGCCCCTGCTGGATCACGTTATCATAGGCGCGCCCTCGGTGGCATATCCCGAGGGATGGTTTAGTTTCAAGGCCGCCGGATACCTCTGATGATGGACGAACCTCAGATTCATCCCGCAGCGTTCGTGCATGCGGGCGCGCGGCTCGGGGCGCGCACGCGCGTGGGCCCGGGCGCGATCATTGACGAGCACGTGGTGATCGGCGCGGATTGCGAGATACGGGCGCACGCCGTGATCACGGGCCACACGACCCTGGGCGATGGCAACCAGGTCGGCTACGGGGCGGTGATCGGGGCGGAACCGCAGGATCTGGCCTTTGATCCCAAGGCTGTCTCGCGGGTGGTGATCGGGGATCGGAACGTCATCCGCGAGCACGCCACGATCCATCGTGGGACCAAGGATGGGACCGAGACGCGGCTGGGCAGCGGGTGTTTCCTGATGGCGGAGGCGCACGTGGGGCACAACTGTCGGATCGGGGATCGCGTGATCCTGGCGAGCAACGGGCTGTGCGCCGGCTATGTCGATGTTGGGGATGGCGCGTTCGTTTCGGGCAATGCGGTGATCCACCAATTCTGTCGGATGGGGCGGCTTGCGATGCTGCGCGGCGGGGGCCGGATCAGCAAAGACATCCCGCCATTCATGATCGGCGATGCGACCAACCGCGTGCGCGGACTCAACGTCGTCGGCCTGCGGCGCGCGGGGATCGGGGCGGCGGCGCGGGCGGCGCTGAAGCGCGCGTTTCACGCGTTATTCCTGTCGGGCAGGCCGATGCCCGAGGTGCTGAAAGAATTGGATGGTGATGGCGCGACGGCCGAAGTGCGGGAGGTGGTCGCTTTCATCCGGGCGTCGAAGCGCGGGATCGTGGCGTATCGGGGCGGCGGGGAAGACGATGGCGACTAGCCAAAAACCTCGCGCGCGTTTGGGGTCTCGCAGAGACGCCCCACAACCCGATTTTCCGCCCCGGTGGTGCCCCGCCCGGCGGGGCATGAAATCCAGCTCGAAAATAGGGCGTAACGACCGAGTGGCGAAGGGCTTGAGCCTTTCGGCGTGGGACATGGGCAAGATGTCCATTCCACGGTTCCGTGGCACGGGCGTCCCGCCCGTGGCGCTGGCTGAGCGAACGCTGAAACCGGAAGCAGCTGATACGCTACGATTTTCCGCCCCGGTGGTGCCGCCCTCGGGCGGCATGGAATCTGGCTCGAAGATTCAGATGCCGGGCAGTGGGAGCCGACTTGCGGGCGACCCGGATCGCGCCCAGGCGCGCTCCTGCGCCGCATTCCCATCTGCGCCGGTGTCGGTGGCGGCGGGTGCGGGTCCTGGTGCGAGGCGATGATGCGGCTGGGATTATTCGGCGGGACATTTGATCCGGTGCATCGCGGGCACGTGGAGGTGGCGAGGCGCGCGCTCGCGTGGGGGTTGGATGGCGTCGTGGTTGTCCCATGTCGGCAGTCGCCGCACAAACCCGTCGCGGCGGGTGCACCCGTGCCGGCGGATGGCCGGCATCGCTGGGAGATGCTGCGGTTGGCTTTTCGGGGGGAGGGTGGTGTATCGCTATCCCGATGTGAGCTGGATCGTCAGGGACCGTCGTACACGCGAGATACCCTCGCGGAATTGCGGTCGCAACACCCGGGGGCGGATTGGGTCCTGGTCTTGGGCGCCGACCAGTTGCCGGCGCTGCCCCGGTGGGTGGGTTTCTGCGATTGGGCGAACGGGGTGGGTTTTCTGGTATTTGGTCGACCGGGTTGTGCCATTGAGATCGGGGCGGCGGAGTTGCGCGGACTGCCGATAGACGTGATCCAGGATTTTGAGATTCCGGTATCGGCCACGGAGATTCGGGGTCGATTCGGGCGGGGTGAATCGGTCGCGGGTATGCTGCCGGATGGGGTCGAGGCCTACATTCTTCGGCACGGTCTCTACGGGGCGCAGCGGGGTCGGCGGGAATCGTAGCCGGACGCACGCGCGTTTGACGCGGCCCCGCGCCGCATCGTTCGGCCGCTGGCGCGACCTAGCCCAGATATTTCACGGCCGTCAGGCCGTGAAATTCCGGGCTCTGGGAAAACCGCGCCATGAAAGCCATTTATTGGGAAAGGTCAGGCAAAGACTGGGACTTTTCGCGGTTGCAGAGTGTGTTTCGCGGATCGATGGCCCGAGACACTCCAAGATCGCGTTTTTCGGAGCGCGGTTTTCCTTTGAGCCTGCATGTTTCACGCGGAAGCGTGAAATATGCAGGCTAGGGCCCGAGTCAGGCGGCGGGCATGGCCCTGAGGATGCGGAATTGCTCGGCGCCGCCATACGTGATGCGCACGCAGAGGCCGGAGGCGCCGGTGGGATAATCGGTTTCAATGACGAGTTCGCAGGTCCCATCGCGCTGGGCCTTCTGGGGCGGTGTCCGCCAGGCCATGGTGGAATTCTGGAGGGGGAGGAAAGTGAGGCGGCCGTCGGAGGCGTCGGCGTAGGCGGCGGCCTCGATCGCGAGCCGGTCGGGGTCGAGCGCTCCGGCGCGCGTGATGTGCAGCGGCACGACTGCGCGCGCGCGCGCATTGTCGGTGGAGAGTTCCACGGGGCCGACACCGAATCGGGGCTCCCCGTAGGGGTCCGGGGCCAACCGGGTCACGGTCCCCGAGGAACCGATCGTCACAGTCACCAGCCGCGTGAAGGACTCCATTCTGCCAAGCATTTCGCCGGCGGGGTTCGGGGTCAACGCGAATTGACGTGACTGGGTTGGACAATGGGGCGCGGGCGCGGTTGAGTTAGGGTGTGGCACAGAGGCCCAAGGAATCCGAGAGGCGCATCGCGCGGCGCAGGCGCGATGGCAGGCTGATCGCGGCGCTGCTCAAGGCGATAGGCCGGACGCTCAGGTTCGAGCGATGGGATCCGCACCGCGTATTTGATTCGTTGCCCCACCCGCACATCTACGCGCTTTGGCACAATCGTCTCGCGTGCTCGCCGATCTGGTATCGCCGACTGGTGTCGCCGCCGCAGCGGCACATGGGGCTTATCAGCGCGAGCGGCGATGGGGAGGTCCTCGCCACGGTCATGGCCGCCTTTGGCATCGATGCGGCGAGGGGGTCCTCCTCCCGCGGTGGGACCGAGGCCACCGTGAAATTGCTGCGCGCCCTGGCCGAGGGCAGCGACGTGACGGTGACCCCCGATGGCCCGAGGGGGCCCTGCTATCGCGTGCAGGCGGGCGTGGTTCATCTGGCGAGACTGTCTGGGCGACCGATCATCCCGGCGCGCATCGAGCTGGGGTGGAAGATCGAGCTGGGGACATGGGACCGTTTCCAAGTGCCGCTGCCTTTTTCGCGGTGCGTGCTCCGGGTCGGCCAACCGATCGATGTGTTGCCCGATGCCGACGAGGCGGCGATCATCCGGCAGTTGGAAGAGGCGATGAGCACGTGCTGAGTCGAGGATTCCGACGACGGGCGCAGGCGCCTGCTCGCAGGCGATTCAAATCGCGCGCAAGCGCGCTCCTATGTTCCATTTTCGCCCTGCGTGGCACCCCAGCTTTAGACGGGCAGGCTGAAGCTGCCACGGGCTGAATTGACGTTGGGTGCGGGCGGCGAGTACGCTGATGCGATGAACGGTTACGAGCGGTATTGTGCGACGGTGCGGGGAGGCGGGGTGGACATTCCCCCGAGGACGCCGATCCTGATGCAATTCGCCGCGGAGTATATCGGATCGAACTACGGGGCGTTCGCGTCGGACCACCGGGTGCTGGTCGAGGCGAACCTGAAGTGTGCCGAGCGATTCGGGATGGACCAGGTCAGCGCCATTTCGGACCCGTATCGGGAGACGGAGGGTTTTGGCGGGGTGACGACATACGTCCAGGATGGCGTGCCGCGGTGCACGCATCCCCTGGAGGAATCGGCGGACCTGTCGTTGCTCAAGAGGCCGGATGCGGCGGTGAGCGTGCGGATGTGCGACCGGGTGGAGGCCGTCCGTCTATTCAAGGCGCGGGCCGGGGGCCGCTACTCGATATTGGGCTGGATCGAGGGGCCCGCCGCGGAAGCGGCGGATGTGCGTGGGGTGCAGAACTTTCTGATGGATCTGATGGAGGAGCCGGAATTCGCGTGCGCGCTGATGGACCGGTGCGTGGAGGCGGGCATCGAGTTTGCGCGCGCACAGTTCGAGGCCGGCGCGGATACGATCGGCATCGGCGATGCGATCGCGAGCCAGGTGTCGCCAGCCGTATATTCGGGTTTGATCCAGCCGCGGGAGAAGCGCCTGGTCAAGGCGATCCAGGCGATGGGGGCGTGGGTCAAGCTGCACATCTGTGGCAACATCACGCACCTGCTGCCGGGGATCGCGGATCTCGGCGTGGAGGTGCTCGATGTGGACCACATGGTGGATCTGCGGGCGGTGCGTGCGGCGGTGGGGCCGAAGGTGGCCCTGACGGGCAACATCGATCCTGCGGCCGGGGTATTGCGCGGCGAGCCCGCGGCGATCCGTGCGAAGATGAAGCAGTGCCTCGCGGAGGCGGGGGCCCCGTACATGGCGAACGCGGGATGCGAGATCCCGGCGGGCACCCCGGAGGCGAACCTGCTGGCGGTGTGCGAGCCGCTCCGGTGAGGCGGGGGCGCGGCCGACGGGGGCCACGGGCCAGAAGATTCCCGGAGAAATCACTTCCGGTTTTATTGTGCTCGGCACAATATTAGATTTGATGAAGGTGGCGTCGGACGCGGTGGCGCGGATTTCGGTGTGCGGGGGCGTGCGCGTGGCGCGTGCCCTCGGGCATCGAGCGCGCCCGATTTTTCGGCCGTTGTCTTGATCGAGATCAAGGCGGCCTTGGCGGTCCGGCGCCATGGTGAGGTTGCGATGCGGAATGATCGCCGCACAACGGACGCCACTGGTCGATCGGGTCTTGTATTCCTGGCCCTGATCGCATCGGTGCTGCCCCTGCCCGGCGGGGAATCCGCCGCCACGGCGACCCCCGCGCTGCCCGTCGTGACGAAACCCACTCCGACCCAGCCCGCGGTCGGCCTGCCGACGGACAGGCACCTCGACAAGGAGCCGCCCAGGGCGACCCATGGGCTCGACCTCGTCAAGATGGGTTGGACGTACAACTGCATGGATTGCCACCGCCTGCTCGAGGCCAAATGGCACCGCGACGCACCGATGGTGGAGCACCAGAACATCAGGCTGATCCATGGCGAAAACCGTTTCTGCCTGAATTGCCATCACCCGACCAATCGCAACGCCTTTGTCGATTACGACGGATCGGAGATCGCCGAGTCGGATGTCGTCCGCCTGTGCGCGAAGTGCCATGGGACGACTTTTCGCGACTGGCAGGCCGGGGTGCACGGGCGCCGCAATGGTTACTGGGACACGGCCAGCGGATCCCGTTCCCAGCTGCGCTGCATCCAGTGCCATGACCCCCATGCGCCAAAGTTCCCCGTCATGAAACCGCTGGCTCCGCCCACCTACCCGGCCCGTGCGGCGCATCCGCCAACCGAGGGGAGGGCACAGCATTGAACCCCGTGGAGCCAGCCGACGGAGACAGCCGCACGGTCGAGCAGGCCTGCAGCCCGTTGACGCGCAGGACCTTTCTCAAGGGGTCCGCCGCATCGGCCGTTGGCCTCGCGGCGATGGCCGCCGCCCTCAGACCACTGCTGGCACTCGAGAAAGAGAACCTGACCCTGGACGCCCTCCTCCAGCGGCACTACCGGGAACTCACCCCCGACCAGCTGGGGCGCATCCTCGATAGGCTCGAGGGCGAGTGCGAGCGAACCTACGGCGTCCATCCCGAGATCCGCGATATCCGACCCCGCGATGGGACGGAATTCGCCTATGCGCTCAATCTCGGGCGCTGCATCGGCTGCAGGAAGTGCGCCCACGCCTGCCTCCGTGAGAACAATCAGTCCCGCGACTCGGATGAGGATATCAACATGTCCTACATCCGCGTCCTGGAACTGGAGAAGGGCGGCATCGATCTCGAGACGTCCGACCATTACTACGATCCCGGGACGGTGCCCCGCCCCGGAAAGTACTACATGCCGGTCCAGTGCCAGCAGTGCCGCGAGGCGCCCTGCACGAAGGTGTGTCCCGTCCGCGCCACATGGAAGGAGCCCGACGGGGTCGTCGTCGTGGACTACAACTGGTGCATCGGCTGCCGCTACTGCATGGCGGCATGCCCCTACGACGCGCGGCGATTCAATTACTCCAAGCCCAAATTGGCGGCGAAGCACATCAACCCGGATCAGGGATACCTGAGCAATCGCATCCGGCCCAAGGGCGTCGTGGAGAAATGCACCTTCTGCCTGCACCGCACGCGCGAGGGCAAGTACCCCGCATGCCTCGAGGTGTGCCCCACCGGCGCCCGCGTCTTCGGGAACATCCGGGACCCCGACAGCGAGATCAATTACATCCTCCAGAACAAGCGCGTCTACGTCCTCAAGGAGGACGTCGGGACCCGGCCCCGGTTCTACTACTTCTTCGACAAATGAGGCACTATCTCACATTCCTCTGGCGCATCGCCCGCCTCTCCTTTCAGGGGGGATGGAGGTTCTACGCGTGGATGACGCTGCTGACCGCGATCGCGCTCGTCGGCCTCAACGCGTACGCCACGCAGCTCGTCGATGGCCTGTCCACGACCGGCATGACCAACCAGGTGAGCTGGGGCGCGTACATCGCCAACTTCACTTTCCTGGTCGGCGTCGCCGCCGCGGCCGTCATGCTCGTGATACCGGCCTACGTATACAAGAAGGGATTCATGCACGAGGTCGTCATCTTTGGCGAGCTGATGGCCATCGCCGTCATCATCATGTGCCTGCTCTTCGTGACCGTGGATCTCGGGCATCCGGAGCGCTTCCACCACATGATCCCGCCATTTGGCATGTTCAATTGGCCGGGGTCGATCCTCTCCTGGGACGTCATTGTCCTGAACGGCTACCTCTTGCTCAACATGCACATCTGCGGCTACCTCCTTTACAAGAAGTACCTGGGGCGCCCGCCGACGAAGGCTTTCTACATACCTTTCGTTTTCATCGCCATCGCCTGGGCCATCAGCATCCACACCGTCACCGCATTCCTCTACGTCGGCCTCGCGGGACGATCTTACTGGCACAATCCCATCGTCGCGCCCCGTTTTCTGGCATCCGCTTTCGCGGCCGGCCCGGCGCTGCTGATCCTGACGTTCCAGGTCATCCGGAAGTTCACGCGCTATTGGATCGGTGACGAGCCGATCTTCATGCTGCGGATGATCATGACGGTGGCGATGCTCATCAACGTTTTCCTGCTCGGCTGCGAGGTCTTCACGGAGTTCTATGCGCCCACGGCGCACTCCGCGGCCGCCCGGTATCTCTATTTCGGGCTCCACGGCCACGGCGGACTCATGCCGTGGATATGGACGGCCGTCGCGCTGGACTTCGTGGGCCTCGGCCTGCTGATCACGCCATTGAGCCGCAGGATCTCCTGGCTCAACGTCGCTTGCGCCACCTGCTTTCTCGGCATCTGGATCGAGAAGGGCATGGGCCTCATCATCCCGGGATTCGTCCCCTCGCCGCTCGGGCAGGTGGTGGAATACCTCCCGTCGCCCAACGAGTCGCTCGTCTGCCTCGGGATCTGGGCATTCGGCGCCCTGCTGTACTCTTGGATGCTCCACGTCGCGATCCCGATCATGCGGGGCCAGCTCCGGGCGAATCCCGGCGATACCGCTCCCGGGCCGCGAGCGGCGATTTGAAGACCAACCCGAACGACAACCCGATACGACAGAGAACCCCATGAAAAACGCCAAACGCATCGCACCCTGGTTCGCCCTCGTCGCCGCGTGGGCACAGCCCACCGCCGAGGCCGGATTCACGATGAAGGAACTCTCGAAGGAAAGCAGGGACTGCGTCGCCTGCCACAAGGTCGAGAGCGCCTCCATCTACGCCCAGTGGGGATCGAGCAAACATTTCCGCGGCAACATCGGCTGCTTCGAGTGCCACATGGCGAACGAGAAGGACCCCGACGCGGTCCGCCATCACGACCAGTGGATATCGGTCATCGTGTCGCCCAAGGACTGCGCGCGGTGCCACGAGCAAGAGGTGGCGGAGTTCAATGGCTCGCACCACGCCAAGGGCGCCCGGATCCTCGGCTCGCTCGACAACGTCCTCGCCGAGGTCGTCGAGGGCAACCGGGGATTCAAGACTGCGTCATTTCCTCACGGCGTCTCCGCGGCCGCCGTCAACGGCTGTTGGCAGTGCCATGGCACCGAGGTCAAGATCCTCGCCGACGGCAAACTCGATCCCGCGACCTGGCCCAACACCGGCATCGGCCGCCTGAACCCGGACGGGAGCGAGGGCTCTTGCACCGCCTGCCACGGGCGCCACGAGTTCTCGGCCGCGCAGGCGCGCACCCCGGCCACCTGTGGCAAGTGCCACATGGGGCCGGATCACCCGCAGATCGAGATCTTCAACGAGTCCAAACACGGCATCGCCTATTACGCCAACGTCGAGCACATGAGACTCGACAACGAGAAGTGGATCGTCGGCGAGGATTACACCGCGGCCCCGACCTGCGCGACCTGCCACATGAGCGCGACGAAAACCAAACCCGTCACCCACGATGTCGGGATGCGGATCTCCTGGAACAACCGCCCCGAGATCTCTATCCGCCCCGAGCTTTCCGATGCCAAGATGGGCCTGCCCGGCAAGGACATCCCCTGGACGACGCGCCGGGCCAACATGGTCGATGTCTGCACCAGTTGCCATAACAAGAATTTCGTGGACGCCTTTTACGCGCAATACGACGGGCTCATCGAACTGTACCACGAGAAATTTGCGAAGCCCGGCATGGCGCTCTACGAGGCCGCGGGGCCGCTGCTGCACAAGCCAAAGTTCAGCAACAAGATCGACTTCACGTGGTTCGAGATCTGGCATCACGAGGGCCGCCGCGCGCGCCACGGCGTGTCCATGATGGGCCCCGACTACACGCACTGGCACGGGACCTACGAGGTGGCCCGGAACTTCTATTCGGAGTACATCCCGGAACTCCGGGAACTCGCCGAACACCACATGCGCGATCAGGATCCCGCGAAGAAGACCGCCGCGGAGAACCTGTCAAAGCTGCTGGATGAGACTCTCGGGAGCGACAACCACAAGTGGTTTCTGAACAGGATGGATCCCGCGGAGCAGGCCCTGCGGGAGAAGAGCCGGCAGGAATTCATGCGGCGGTACGGCAAGTAGGGGGCAACGATCGGCACGATGCCCGACCACCCGAAAGCGCCAGCCAGCGTTGACCCCGCCAACGGGATTGGCAGGGGCCAACCGTGCCGCTGGGGCACGGAGGATTTCCTCTCCATGGGCGAAGAGGGGCTCCGGTCACACCTCCTGGATCGCGCGCTCTGGGCGCACGGGAAATACCCGGATCTGGACTGCGCGCGAATCGGTGAGTTCCTCATCGACCCGGGGTGCCTTCGCTATCCCGCGCGGCTCGTCTTCGATTTTGGCGACATGGCGCCGCACCAGTTTGTCCAACCGGGGCCCACGCCCGAAGACCCCGCGTCCGGCGAGATGGAGATTTTTGTTCACCCCGCCCTCCGCCTGCACGAGGGTTTCATTCCGGCCGCCGTCGCCTACGCCGTGCCGCAGATCAACTACGGTGATGCGGCGACCGACGAGCACTGCCTGCTCTACGGTGCCACCCTCTTGGGGGTGACGGCCGATGAATATTACGCGCGACTTTGCACCGTGGCGGATGCCGTCGGCGCTGCGGCGAGATACCGCACCTGACCGGAAACTTCACGCTGTTCGGGGGCGCGGCTCATGCCCCGCCCCAGGATCCGGGCTTGGAGGGCTTTGGACTGCGGTGGCAGAGTCCGGCGGTTGCCGGACTCTGCCACCGCAGTGCAGAACGGCCCTGCCCCCAGAAGTTTCATCATGACTAATCCGGCGCGTGGACGATTCTGGCGGCGCCGCCCCGGCGCGCCGGGGGCGGCGCTACCTCGAAAATAGGATCCTCCCGCAGAGACGCAGGGACGCGGGGAGGTTCTTGCCGGTTGGAGGAGGCATTTTCGTATCTGGTGGTGCCCCGCCGCGCGGGGCATGGAATCTAGCTGGAGAATTCCTGTAGCCGTGAGGTAGGCAATCCTGCCTGCCGCTCGAGACCGGGTGCCTTGGCCGACGTCGACCCAGCCCCTTGGCTCACTCCCAGCCCGAGATATTCAGCAGGGCGGTCTGCGTTTCGACGAGACGCTCGTTGACGTCGCGCAGGCGGCGGCTGAGCTGCGTGGCGATCCCGACCACGAGGTTGCCTCCCGCGACGGGGCTGGTCTCGAGGAAGGACTCGAGATTCTCGCGGCTGATGCGCCAGACCTGGGTGAACTCGCGGGCGATGACCGTCGCGCTCGCGCTGGACGGGTCGAAGATGTTGACTTCGCCGAACGAGGCCCCCGGCTGGATGCGACCGAGCAAAAACTCCCGGTTGTGGGCAACTCGGCTTGCGTGCAGCAGACCGCCGATCACGAGATAGAGGCAATCCTGGGGATCGCCCTGCTTGATGACCTCTTGGCCCGATTGGAACGACAGGAACTCACCATACGAACTGAGCAGTAGCCGATCATCTTCCGACAGGTCGGCCACTATGCCGATGGCAGGCAATTCGGGTGTCTCTAGAGAGGTTGTCATACTTGCAATTTATGCCCAATTCCGGGGGCAGGGCAATCCTTTTGGTTGCCTGTAATTCGGGCTAGCGGAGCGCGGTGGTGTCTCTATATCGGTGGGGCATGGGTCACGTTAAACTGTTCATCCCGGGTCCGGTCGAGGTTTCGCAGAAAACGTTCGAGGCATTTTGCCGTCCAATGATTGGGCATCGGAGCAAGGACTTTCAGGAGCTCTATGCCTTGATCCAGCCGCGTTTGAGGCAGGCGTTTTGGACGACGCGGCCGGTGTACCTGAGCACGTCTTCGGCGTGGGGTGTGATGGAGGCGGCGATCCGGAACCTGGTGCGGGGGAAGGTGCTGAACTGCATGAGCGGCGCATTTTCCGACAAGTGGTACGACGTGTCGGTGCGCTGCGGTCGCGAGGCGGTGAAGTGCCAGGTCGAGTGGGGCAAGCCGATCACGGGGGATTTGGTCGCGAAACATCTGTCGGCGGGTGGCTTTGACGCCGTGACGCTGATCCACAACGAGACGTCGACCGGGACGATGAATCCCGTGGCCGAGGTGGCGGAGGCCGTGCGGCGGTATCCGGACGTGATGCTGATCGTGGACACGGTCTCTTCCTTCAGCGTGCTCCCGATCGAGCCCGAGAAACTCGGCATCGACGTGATGCTCACCGGTTCGCAAAAGGCGCTGGCGCTGCCGCCCGGGATGGCGCTGTTCACGCTCTCGCAGCGGGCGCTGGACCGCGCGGCGCAGATGCCGGGGCGAGGCTATTATTTCGACTTCGCGGAATTCCACGCGAACGCCGAAAAGAACATGACGATCTCGACGCCGAGCATCGGGCACGTCTACGCGCTGAAGAGCAAGCTGGACGACATTTTCGAAGAGGGGCTGGAGAAGCGGTACGCGCGGCACCGGCGCAACAATGCGATGGTCAGGGGATGGGCGAAGGACCGCGGTTTCGAACTGTTCCCCGAACCGGGTTACGAGTCCCTGTCGCTCACGTGCGTCCGCAATAACCGCAACATCGATCTGCCCGCGGCGATCAAGGCCCTCAAAGAGAAGCATGGTTTCCAGATCGACGGGGGCTACGGGAAACTCAAGGGTCAGACCTTCCGCATCAGCAACATGGGCGACGAGACCGAGGAAACGATGGGCGCGTTGCTCAAGGCGCTGGACGACGTGATCGGATAGGCCGCCGCCGTCTCTTGACGCCCGCGCGGGCCCATCACAGCATGGGCCGCATTGCGCTGGCGCTCTGCCGATGCATCGGAATCGGAGGTTTTCGTATGAAACGGATGCGAACATGGGCCGTGGTCGGGATCATCGGGTTTTCGGGATTGTCGTTTCCGGCGCGCGCGGCGGATGAGCAGCGAAAGGCCGACGAGTGGATGCAGCAACTGTTGAAGCGGTATCCGGAGGCCGACGCGAACAAGGACGGCGTGCTCGGCCGCGACGAGCTGGACGCGGTTCGGAAGAAGGTGGCGGCCGCATCGAAGGCGCCGAAGCCAACATTCGCCGATGTGAAGTACGGCCCGCACGAGCGCAACGTGCTGGATTTCTGGAAGGCCGAGTCCGCGACGCCGACGCCGCTGGTGGTGTATATCCATGGCGGGGGTTTTGTCGCCGGGGACAAGAGCAGCATCGGCGGACCACTGGTCAACCGGGCCATGGAACTTGGCATGTCCGTGGCGGCGATCCACTATCGGTTTGTCGATGGGAAGGAAGTCATCTTTCCGGCGCCGCAGCGGGACGGGGCGCGCGCCATCCAGTTCCTGCGGTCGAAGGCGGCGGACTGGAACATCGATCCGCGGAAGGTGGCGGCGTTCGGGGGTTCGGCCGGGGCGGGGATGTCGATGTGGCTTGGCTATCATGATGATCTGGCGGATCCCTCCAGCCCGGATCCCGTCGCGCGGCAGTCCACGCGCATCTGTGCCATCGGTTCCATGGGCGGGCAGATCAGCTACGATCCGGTCTGGATCAAGGAGCACGTCGGGGGTCGCGCGTGGGAGCATCCGTCGATCCTGAAGGTGTATGGCCTGCGGACGACCGACGAGGCCCTGAAGCCCACGCCGGAGATGCAGAAGCTCTACGACGAGGCGAGCGCCGTGACGCACCTGACCAAAGATGACCCGCCCATATTCATGATCTTCAGCGAGCCCGACATCGAACCCCCGCCGGATTCGAAGCCCGGCCAATTCATCCACCACCCGCGGTTCGCGAAGGCCCTGATGCCGAAACTCGACGCGCTGGGCATCGAATACGTCTATCGCCATACCGCCGATCCCACGGGCCGGGGCGACTTGCAGGCCGAAATGCTGGAGTTCTTCAAGAAACAGTTCGACAAGGTTGGGCGCGACTGACGCGTGGCGACCGCGCGCAAGTTCTCCGCGAAGGGCACGAGAAGTCGGCTCAAGAATGGCCGAGCGACCCTGTCAGCCCGTTGAGAAACGCAATCGATCGCCCATGAGGGGCGCGTGGCGCGATTCCGCCGGGAGGGCCCGAGGTCTGCGGCTGTCGCAAAACTCAAACGCCGAACACGGAACATCCAACCATCAATGCCCATCTGATGATAGAGGGGACGTCCAATTGCGTGCGGCGCGCGACAAAGGACGGCGCCTCACAGAGACGCCCTACAGATTTGTAGCAGGCCGCCTGTGTCAGGCGGCGCGTTTCCAAGGGTTTTGAGACAGCCTCGCCTTGCGGGCCGGGTTGGCCCAGGTGTCGCGCGGTCGGTGAATAGCGGACGCCGGGACCGGCGTCGCTCCGATACCCAACTCGACCGCTGTGTGGTTTTCCCAGAGCCCGGAATTTCACAGCCGGCAGGCTGTGAAATATCCGGGCTAAGCCAAACGTGCGCTTGCTGCGGTGCGGGGAGCGGGTAATCAGGAGGTGATGGCGACAAATCGGATAGACGGGCGTTTCGCGGAATTGCGGGCCGGCGGGGCGCGGGCCTTCGTGGCGTATCTGACGGCGGGGGACCCGAGCCCCGCCGCGACGCCCGGGCTGGTGCTGGCGCTTGAGCGCGCGGGATGTGACATCATCGAGCTTGGCGTTCCTTTCTCGGATCCGATCGCGGACGGGCCCACGATCCAGCAGGCGTTCCAGAGGGCGCTAGGGGCGGGGGCTCACCTCGGGCGGGTACTGGAGATCATCGCGGAGGTGCGGCGCTCCTCGCAGGTGCCGATAGTCGTCTTCTCATACTACAATCCCGTGATGCGGTATGGGGATGCGGCGTTCGTGGCGGATGCGGTGGCGGCGGGCGCCGATGGCCTACTGCTTTTGGACATGCCCCCCGAAGAGGCCGGCGGCCTGATCGGGCGGTGCGACGCGGAAGGATTGCGGTGGGTGACCCTGGTGGCGCCGACGACGCCGCTGGAGCGCCTGTCGGAATTGGTGGGGCGCAGTTCGGGATTCGTGTACCTCGTTTCGCGCGAGGGGGTGACCGGCGCGCGGGAATCGTTGTCGGGCGGGATTGCCGATGGGGTGGCGCGGATACGGAAGCAGACGTCCGTTCCGGTATGCGTGGGATTTGGGATCTCGACCGAACGGCAGGTGCGAGAGGTCGCCGCCCACGCGGACGGCGTGGTGGTGGGAAGCGCGATCGTGAAGGTGGTGGCCGAGTGCGGCAACTCTTCCGATCTCTGCCAGCGGGTGGAGGCATTTGCGCGGCCGCTGGCGGATGCGGCGCATGGGAAGGGGGGGCTATGAAAGTGGCGGCGGTCGATTACGGCCAGCGGCGCATCGGGATCGCGATCAGCGACGATCTTGGGATGTTCGCCCATCCGGCCGGGGCCGTGGAGGCGGGCGGGCTGGAGAAGCAGGCGGCCCTGGTGGCGGCGCGGCTGAAGGAGCTTGGGGCGGGGCGCGTGCTCGTGGGATTGCCGAAGAACATGGACGGCACCGAGGGGCCATCGGCCAAGGACGCGAGGGCCTTCGCGGAGAAACTGCGCGTGGCATGCGGTGGCGAGGTGCGGCTTGTTGACGAGCGGCTCTCCACCGTCGAGGCCTCGCGACGGATGCGGGAGGGGGGCGTCAGCGCGAAGAAACAGAGAGAGAAGGGAAGGATCGACGCCGGGGCGGCGGTCGTCATCCTGCAGGGCCATCTGGATGTGGCGTCGCCGCCCGGCGAAGCGTGAAGCGGATTGCGGTGCCCTTGCCGAGTTCGCTTTCCGCGCTGATCGTGCCGCCGTGGGCCGCAACGAGGTGCTTGGCGATGCTCAGGCCAAGGCCGGTGCCGCCGCCCGTCCTGCTGCGGGCCTTCTCGACGCGATAGAATCGTTCGAAGATGCGCGGCAGGTCGGACGCGGGGATGCCGCTGCCCTCGTCGATGACGGCGCACTCGACGAAGGGTTCGGCCTTCGCCACGCGCGCCCGCACGGTGATGGGGGTGGGTGTTTTCGAATAGCGCGCCGCGTTATCTAGGAGGTTATAGAGGATCTGTTCGACGCGCGCAGGGTCGGCCTCGACCCGCGGAAGGACACCCTCGAATTCCGTGCGGAACACCCGGTCGGCGGCCTGCGGGGTCATCCTGATATCGGCGATGGCGCGGGTGATCAATTCGGCCAGGTCAATGGGCCTGGCGCTGAGGCGCAGGGTGCCGGATTCGAGATTGGAGAGGGTGAGGAGGTCCTCGACGAGTTCGGTCAGGCGGTTCGAATGGCGCTGCAGCGTCAGCAGGATCGGGCGCGCCTCGCTGGATGTGGAATCCGGGTTCTCGATGAGCGTCTCGAGATAACCGTTGAAGATGGCCAGGGGCGTGCGCAGCTCGTGCGAGGTGTTGGACACGAACTCCTTCCGGGATTCCTCCATCCACTTGATGCGCGAGATGTCGTGCAGGACGACGACCGCGCCCCGGACGTTGCCCGCGCCGTCCTCGAGCGGAGACGCATGGAGCGTCAGCGAGCGCGCCGGGGCGGAGGGGGCGGCATCGCGGAGCAATGTGATTTCGCGTTCGATGTCCGCGCCATGCAGGATCGTCTCGCGCGCGGCCAGCTGTATCTCATGGTTGCGGAGCGCCTCGAGGATCGTGCGACCGACCGGGCTGGAGGGCAGGTCGAACATCTGCTCCAGGGCCCGGTTGGTGAGCTGGATCTGGAAGTGGCGGTCGATGACCATGATGCCCTCATCCATTCCGGTGAGTATGGTGCGGAGATTGAACGTGGTGGCGTCCAGTTTCTCCGCGCGGTCGCGAAATTGGTGGGCCACGGTCTCCAGATCGCGGATCGCGCGGCGGATCGGCGGCGCGCCGCGCGCGACGAAGGACGGTAGCCGCGTTCCGCTGGCGAGCGCGCGGCAGATCTCGGCGAGCTTGGCGGACGGCGCGACGTAGCGCGCGATCAGCCAGGCGCAGGTTGCCCCGAGGGCGCATGCGAGAAGCCATCCCATCGATGCGCAGTCATAGCCGGAAATCGATTCGGTGGAAGAGGGGAATCGGGTCGACTCAGACGCGGCGCGGGCAATCCTGCCCGCGGCGTCGGCCAAGGCACGGGGCGGCGGGCAGGATTGACTGCCTCACGGCCACGGAAATCATCGAGCTGGGCACTTCAGGTCCGACCCAAGCGGCGCCAGTTTTCAGGGACACGGCCGGGCGCGGGGCCGCCGGTATTCACGCGCCGGGGTCGTTCAGGCGGTAGCCGACGCCGCGGACAGTCTCGACGAATTCGGCGGCATCGCCGAGTTTCTCGCGGAGCCGCCGGACGTGCGTGTCCACGGTGCGGGTATCCATGGAGGCCTCGTAATCCCAGACGTCCGTCAGCAGGCGGTCGCGGGTCTGAACGCGGCCCCGGCGTTCGATGAGGAGGCCGAGCAATTTGAATTCGGTGGGGGTGAGGATGATCTCGTTGCCGCGAAAGGTGACCTGGTGCCTGGAGCGATCGACGACGAGTTGGCCGACGGCGAGGCGATCGGACTGTTCGGGTGGCCCCTCGGTGCGCCGCAAGAGTTTCTTGATTCGCAAGACCAGTTCCCGGGGGCTGAAGGGCTTGGTGACGTAGTCGTCGGCGCCCAATTCGAGGCCGAGGATTTTGTCGACCTCTTCGCTCTTGGCCGAAACGATGATGACCGGGGTATTGGCGGTGGCGGGGTCGGCCCGGAGCCGGCGGCAGATCTCGGTCCCGGACATCTCTGGGAGCATGAGGTCGAGGAGGATGAGATCCGGATGCTCGCTCGCGGCCTTGCGGAGGGCGCCCGTGCCGGTTTCGGCGGTCAGTGTCTGGTATCCGGCGTTGCGGAGCGTGAGGACCAGCAGGTCCCTGACGTCTTGCTCGTCCTCGACAACGAGTATCTTTGCCGACATGCAACCATTATTCTGGCGACGCCCCTCCGGCTGGCAAGCCTCGGCTGTGGCGCCGCTTGCCGCTTTACGTGAACGCTGGGGCGCGCAAAACTAGCAGATGCGTCTCCGGATACTGCTGGCGTTTTTGCTGATGGGCCAAGTGGCATGGGCCGCACCCTCCGGCCCCCGCGTCTCCAATCGGAAACCCGCCCCGGATGAGGTTGGCTATCGTCCCGCGGACGGATCGACCAACACATTCAATCCTCCCTCGTTCATATGGTTGCACGAGAAGGAGGCCAAGAAGTACACGGTCCAATGGGGGAGGGATCGAGAATTGCGCTCTGGTGCCGCACAGGCCGAGACGCCATGGAACACGTACACGCATGATGCGACGCTGGCCCCCGGCACGTACTACTGGCGGTACCGTTTCACCGATGGGAAGGGCGCGGTTTCGGACTGGAGTGCCACCCGATCGGTGATGGTGCCGCAGGGGGCGATCGCATTCCCGATGCCCGGCCGGGCGGAACAGCGGCGGCGTGTTCCGATGGGCCACCCGAGGCTATTCCTGCGCCCGGAGGATCTCCCGAAGATCCGGGAATTGTGCCGTGGGTCGCAGGCGGACGAGTTCAAGAAACTGGTCGCCGCGGCCGACAAATATATCGGCGCGGGACCCACGCCGGAACCGGAGAAGATGGGTTCGGCGCGCGACAAGAAAAACAAGGACGCCGTCAGCAACTGGTGGCCGAACCGCGAGCGCGCGGAAAAGGCCAGCGGGGAGGCCATGACCATCGCGTTCGTCTACATGATCACGGGGGATGCCAAGTACAAGGAGGCCGCGCGGAAGTGGGTGCTTCATCTGGCATCCTGGAGCCCCGACGGGCCGACGAATTTCGGGATCAACTGCGAGGCGGGAAAGGTCATGCTCTATCGGCCGTGGCGCGCCTACGATTGGGCGTGGGACGCATTTTCGCCCGCAGAGCGCGCATCGATAGACAAGGTGGTGGCGCGCCGCGGGACCGACGCGTGGAAGAGCGGGGAGATCGGTGGCGGCACGGGGCACTTGAATAAGCCGTACAACAGCCATGGCAATCGGGTCTGGCACAAGCTGGCGGAGGCCGCCATCGCATTCCTGGGTGAGATACCGGAGGCGGACACGTGGCTCGACTATGCGGTCAACAAATTCTACGCGGCGTATCCGGTCTGGTGCGACGACGACGGCGGTTGGCACGAGGGCCTGAGCTATTGGGCGGGCTACATGGGCAAGGTGACCTCGTGGCTCCAGGTGTCACAGGTCGCCCTCGGGATCGATGGTTATCGCAAGCCGTTCTTCTCGCATGTGGGCGATTACGCGATGTACGTGGCGCCACCGGGCTCGCCGAATCAGGGCTTCGGGGACCTGTCGTACCGGCCGCCGTCGTCTGCGGTGGGGGTCATGATGGATTGGTTCATCCGGGGGAAGGGCGCACAGCCGGATGGTGCCAACGCGGCCTACTGGCGGTGGTGGGTGGAGGCGAGCAAGATGTCTAGACCCTCGGGCATCGAGGGCATCCTGGCCGCGGCGCGGCTCCCGGAGCCCCCGGCCGCGAAGGCGCCGGATGATCTGCCGCCATCGAGAGTCTTTCGCGGGATCGGCGTGGCGAGCCTTCACGACACGCTAAAGGACGCGCGGGAGGATGTGCATTTCCTCATGAAGTCCAGCCCCTTCGGCTCGCAGAGCCACGGGCACAACCCGCAGAACAGTTACCTCCTCAACGCGTACGGCGAGGAACTGCTGATGACGTGCGTGTACCGAGACCTGCACGGCAGCGACTTTCACTATAAGTGGGCGCACAGCACCCGCGCGCACAATGCCGTGCTGGTCGATGGCGAGGGCCAGGTCCCTCACTCCGCCGGGGTCGGCGGCAGGATTTTGGAATTTGTGTCCACGAATGGCTTCGATTACGTCGTGGGCGATGCGGCCGAGGCCTACGGCGGGCGCCTGAACCGCTTCCTGCGGCGCGTGGCATTCGTGAAGCCAGACATCATCGTGATCTGCGACGACCTCGCCGCGAAAAAACCCGCGACGTTCCAGTTCATGTTGCACGGGCTGAAGGATTTTTCCGTGGACGAGAAGGCGGCGACGGTGTCACTGGAGCGGCCCAGGGCGGGAGTGGCCGTGGCCTACCTCTCGCCCGTGCCGATCAAGTTTCGGCAGTGGGACGGGTACGAACCGCCGCCCGACAAACCGTTTCCCAACCAGTGGCATGTCGAAGCCGGGACGGTGAAGCCGTTGGCCGAGCTCGAGATGCTCTCGGTGATCGTGCCCCATCGGGCGGGCCAGACTGAGAGTTGGGCGGCGCAGCGCGTCGAGACCGCGCGAGAGATCGGGGTCAAATTCCGACGGGCCGAAAAAACCATCACCGTCATGTTTCCCCGCCGGGGCGCGACGGGGCCGCCGAAAGTCACGGGACTTTAGCCGATCGCAGGCCGCCGCCTGGGAATGGGGAGGGCCCGCGGCCTCGCGGGCCGCATTGGCCACGGAACCGAGATCAATGGGTGCTGGTGAATCGCGGACGCCGGCGTTCCTCGCGCGCTCATCGGGATGGTCTGGTGGCCGGTTTTTTTCACCGGCCGGCTACCCGCCGGCGCCGAGGCAGACGAGTTTGCCGGCCTCGTTGCTCCGGCAAAAGATACGGCCGTTGGCGAGGACGGGGTAGGTCCAGCACTTGCCCTCGAGCACCTTCGTCCGGGACAGTTCCTTGAAGCCGCCGGGATCGGCGGCGGCGATGACGAGTTCGCCGCCGTCGAGCATCGCGATGATCTTGCCGTCGGCGATCATGAGGGAGCCGATCTTCATCCCGGGGTTTTCCCATTTCACGTCGCCGGACTCGAACTCGATGCACTTGAGCGCGCCGGGGGATCCCTGTTGGCCATCGAAACCATAGAGGTGCCCCTTGTACAGCACCGAGCTGTTGCAATGGTTCCTCATCGTCTTGTTCTCGTAGACATTCTTCAGCTTGCCGTTCTCCAGCCGCAGCAGTGCGCAGCCCCGGTTGTAGCCGGAAGAGATGAAGATCTTGTTTCCGGACGGGATGGGCGTGGCGGAGTTGACCAGGTATTCGGTCTTCCACTCGTATTCGTCGATCTTCTTGCCGCCGTTGGCGTCCGCGATCAGGAGGCCGTCGGCATTGAATCCGAGGACGTACTCTCTGGTGCCGTCCTTCATGAGGCGGGGTGAGGAGAAGCCGGCGTCCGAGCTGCCCGTGCTCCAGATCTTCTTTCCGGTTTTCTTGTCCAGTGCGGCCAGGGGGCCGACATCCAGAATCAGGCTGTTGCCGCGGACCAGTGGCGAGCAGGCAAAACCCCAATTGTAGCGGGTCTGCTTCGCCTTGAGTTCCTTCGTGATGTCGGTCTTCCAGACGACCTTGCCGTCGGTTGCGCCGAGGCAGAAGAGATCCCCGTCTCGGCCGAGCGTGTACACGCGGTCACCATCGACCGTGGGTGTGACCCGGGGTCCCTTGTGGCTCCCGGCCGGGCACGGGTACTTGTGCGACCAGATCACTTTGCCCGTCTTCTCGTCCAGGCACCACACGATGTCCTCATTGGCGATGTTGCCCATCGTGTAGGCCCTGCCGGATGCCACCGATACCGCGGAGAATCCAACCCCCACGTCGGCGCGCCACACCTCCTTGGGGCTCTCCGTCTTCCAGCCCGTCTCCACAGAGACCGCATCGCGGTTCGGGCCATGCCACTCGCGCCAATCCGACGCGCCCGCGCGCATGCCGATGGCCGTCCCCACGATGGGGATGAGCGCACGGGCCAGCCAACGCATCCTGTTCGCCTGATCGATCTTCATGGATTTCTCCTCCCTGAGGGTAGTTGCCAACGAAGCTTGCCAGCCCGGCTCCCGAGGGTCAACGCCGGGGCACCGCGGCACCCGGGCCACCGGGCATGGTGATAGAATGCCCTTGTCGGCCTGCGGCCCCGTCGCCACAGTTCCCATATGATCGACATCCGTCTTATTTTCTGTTGTCTCATCGGGGTGGTGGGCGCGCGCGCGGCCGATGACTATCAGGTGGGGGCGTACTATTTTCCGAACTATCACGTGGATGCGCGGAACGAGAAGGATCACGGTCCGGGGTGGATGGAGTGGGAGCTGGTGAAGGCGGCGACGCCGCGATTTCCGGGCCACGACCAGCCGAAGGTGCCGCTGTGGGGGTACACGGACGAGGCGGATCCAAAGCAGATGGCGCAGAAGATCGATGCGGCGGCGGACCACGGCATCGATTATTTCATATTCGATTGGTATTATTATGATGATGGGCCCTTTCTACAGCGGGGGTTGGATGAGGGCTACCTGAGGGCGGCGAACAACGGGCGCGTGAAATTCTGCCTGATGTGGGCGAATCACGACTGGCATGACATTCACCCCGCGAAGCGATCGATGATCCGGGACCACGTGCACCACACCCTGTATCCGGGCGCGGTGAAGCGGGAGACCTTCGACAAGATCTGCGATCTGGTGATCGAGCGATACTTCAAACATCCCTCGCACTTCAAGGTCAATGGAGCGCCGTATTTTTCCATCTATGACATTGGCGCGTTCATCCGGAGCATGGGCGGGCTGGATGGCGCGGCGAAGGCGTTCGCGGACTTTCGGGCGAAGACCAAGGCGGCCGGTTTTCCGGACCTGCACCTCAACGGGGTTTTCTGGGGTCGGGTGATTCTGCCTGGGGAGACGGCGGTGCAGAACCCGAAAGAGGTTGCCGCGAAGCTGGGATTCGATACGGCCACCTCGTACGTGTGGATCCACCACGTGGCGATGAAGAACTTTCCAGAGACGGATTACGGGACGGTGATGGAGGGGGCGATCAAGTATTGGAATGAGGCCGAGACCAAGATCGGCATACCCTATTTCCCGAACGTCTCGATGGGGTGGGACGCGAGCCCCCGGACCGTGCAGACCGACCGTTTTCTGAACATCGGCTATCCGTACACGCCGGTGCTGAAGAACAATACGCCCGAGAATTTCAAGAAGGCGCTGATCGAGGTGAAGAAATTTCTGGACGCCCGGGGCCGCGACAAGATCCTGAACATCAACTCGTGGAACGAGTGGACCGAAGGGAGTTACCTCGAGCCCGACACGAAGCGCGGCATGGGGTATCTCGAGGTGGTCCGCGATGTGTTCGGGGCGAACCCGTAGCGGGCCGTCCGTTCTGGCGGAGGGATAGCGCCGCGGGGCAGGCAACCGAGTGTGCCCACGACACGTTGCGGAGTTTCTCCCGCGACGATCCGTGGATCACTTCTTCAGTTTCTTCAGTGCGGCGGTGGCGTCTTGGCCGACCTCCGGGTCCTCGGAGAGTTGCTCCAGGAACTTGCGCGCCTCGCCGGCCTTTATGTTGGCGACCGCGGCGATGATGATCTTCTTTTCGTCGGGACGCTTTGCGGCGGCGATGGACTCCCTGGCGAGGGCGACGCGTTCCTTGCCGGGGGCGGCCTCGATGCCGAGGATCTTGGCGATGCCGCGCATGGCGAGCACGTACTGTTTCGCGTCGGCGGGGGAATCTTTCGCGATCTGGAGCAGCGCGTGTCCAGCCGAGAACTCGGGCCAGCCGGCGAGGGTGCGGATGGCCGCGTCGCGGACGGCCTGATCGTTGTCGCCAAACGCCTTGAGTACCTCCTCGAGGGAATCCTTGCCGGGGGCGGCTGCGAGCATGTTGACCAGCTCGGCCCTATTCGCGGGCGAGGCTGCGCGCCCCATCGCGCCGCGAATCGCGTCGAGCACCGCGGCACGGTCCGCGGCGCGGGAGGCGATTGCTCCGGCGGCGGACTGCGCCTTGGAGCGCGCTTTGGCGTCGGCTGAAGTTGCCAACATTTCCAGCAGCGGTTTGAGTTCCGTGATGGAACCGATGGACTTGAGGCCATCGAGGGCGGCGTCGCGGATTGTGGCATCCGTGGCCTTGACCAGATCGGCGAAAACGGTCGCGCCCCCGGCGGGGTTGCGGGCAGCAGTCGCGCGGATGGAGGCGAGCGCGAGGGGTCCGGAAGCCAACTTGGCCGACTGGATAAGCCGGGCGTCCAGGGCGGGGTCGCGGATGACGGCGAAGGCGCGCTCCGCGGCGGCCTGCTCTTCCTGGTCCCCGTTTGCGAGGCGATCCAGCAGGGGATCGAGACAGTCGGCCCCGCCGACCTTGCCGAGGGCCGTGATTGCGGCGACCCGTGTTGGCGCATCCGGAGATTCCAGCAAGTGCCTGAGGGCCGGGGCCGCCTCGATCGCTCCGGCCTCGCCTAGCGCGGTGGCGGCGACCGCCTGGATGCCGGGCGCCAGGCCCGGGATCGCATCGATGGCGGACTTTCTCATCGAGGCGCTTTTTGAATCGATGGCGAGGCGCAGTGCGGCCGAGGCGACGACGGGGTCCTTGTCCTTGATGGCGGCGGAGACTTTGGATGTCGCGGCCGCGGGATCGGCCTGCAGGAGTCGGGCCAGTGCCCCGGATCGGACGGTGGGATCGGTACCGGCATCGGCCAGCGGGCCCAGGGCTTTGGCGTCTGCAGATGGGGCATCGAGGAGGGCGCGATCGATGTCGTGCCTGAGGGCATCGGAGGCGCGGGTCCTGCAGGCGACGAGCGCCGCGACGGCCTTGGGGTCGCCGATTTTGCCGAGGGCGAGGGCCGCGGCCGAGGACACGGCGACATCCGCATCGGTCAATCGTTTGGCGATCGCATCGACCGAGCCGGTGTCGCGACGGTTGGCGAGGCCGTCCATGAGCGCCCGGATTGCCAGCGGGTCCTTGGCCGATGCCAGTGCGGCGCGCAGCGCATCTGCGGCCTTGGGCGAAGGATTAGCCTGGAGGGCGCGGCGCGCGGCATCGCGGAGTTCGACATCCGAATCGCCCAACAGCCCCGCCAGCGCGGAGACCGACTCCTCGCCGCCGAAAAGGCCGAGCATCCGCGTGAGCCAGACGCGCGAGGGCTGCGGGTTGGAGGGGGCGAGGAAGTTCAGGGCGGCCTTCGCGTAGGCGACGCGCTCGGCCTCGGCGCCGGGCCGGGAGGCCTGGGCGCCGGCGGCTTGGATGGCATCGCGTGCGGCGAGCCGTTCATCGATGGTCTGGGAGGCGAGGTTCTTCGCGTTGGCCGTGACGATCTCGGCGGGCGTTTCGGCCCGGGCGGTGGCGAGGGTGGCCGCGAGCACCGCGACGAGGATGGGTGACGTTTTCATTGGTGCATTCTCATGGGTTGAATTTCATGTCAGGCGGGCAGGGCGTAGGGTGCCCGGCGCGGCCTATCCATCCATTTTGCGGCTTCGGGGTCGCCGACGATCTGTTCTTTGGCGGGATCCCATTGGACGGGCCGATTGATGCGCTCGACGATGCCCGAGAGCAGGCAGATCTCACACGTCCGGTGACCGATGGCGACATCGGCAATCGGGCGACCGCGCGTGCGGATGCAGTCCAGCCAGTTGTTGTGGTGACTGTCCGAGGCGTAGAGGCGAGTGTCGGATGAGGAGAGTGGCCTTTTCGCGAGATCCCCGGGCTCGGTGTCGAGCTTGTTTCCGCGGCTGACGAGGACCTCGCCCCTCTCGCCGATGAAGCGGATCATGTGGCCCTTCATGTCGGCATGATTGCGGACGACCTTCGTGCCGGTGGCGTACCGGTGATATTGGTATGGCTCGCCATTGTGACCCTTGGGCACGAACTCGACGGGGCCGGAGTCGTCCATGCCAAGGGCCCACTGGACGATGTCGTAGTGGTGGGCGCCCCAGTCGCCGTGTTTTCGCGAGCCGTAGTCCCATGACCGGCGCCAGCCGCCACTGTAGCTGCCGGAGACGCGCTCGGGATTGTACGGCTCGAATGGCGCCGCGCCGAGCCAGCGATCGTAGTCGAAACCCTCGGGGACGGGCTCCGCGTCGAAGAGGGCCGGTGGCGGGAAGTCGCCGATGCTCGTGTAGGCCTCCTTGATCTTTCCAATCCAGCCGTTGCGGACCATTTCGGCGGCCTTGCGGAAGGCGGGATCCGAGCGCTGCTGGGACCCGACCTGGAGGACGCGGCCGGTGCGGCGCGCGACCTCGAGCACCTTTTTGCTCTCGGCGATGGTGAGGCACATCGGCTTCTCGCAGTAGACGTCCTTGCCCGCGAGCATGGCCGCGATCGAGATGGCCGCATGCCAGTGGTCGGGGGTGCCGACGATGACCGCGTCGATGTCGGTGCGCGCGAGGACGGCCTCAAATTCGTGGTAGGTCTCGCACCCCGAGTACCTGGCGTCGACTTGGGCCTTCGCCATCTCGCGCTTCGTCTTATCCACATCGCAGATGGCGACGATCTGGACGCGGGGGTTGTTGAGCAGGGCGCCGCGGTGGCTGGCCATGATGTTGCCCTGGCCGATGAGGCCGAGGGTGATGCGATCCGACGGGGCGACGGACTGCGCCCGGCCGAGGGCAGAGGCGGGAATGATGTGCGGCGCGGCGAGCCACGACGCCGTGGCGGCGACGCCCGTCCTGATGGCATCGCGCCGGGTCAGTCGTCGGGCCTTCGAATTCGATGATGTGGTTTTCATAAACTGGGTTTGTCTTTTTGTGTTGGGCCGAGGGGAGGGAGAATTGCGCGGGAGGGTTGAATCCCGGGCGCGGTGGGTTCGCTGGTTGGGCGGTGCGCCATGCGAAGACAATGGGTGAAGCTAGGGCAAGACGAGGACTGCCGTCAACCGCCCGAGCCGATTCTCGAATCGTCGCTCGTGCGGTAATGGCGGAGACGGCCGCGCGGGCAATCTAGCCCGCGGCGTTGGCCACGCCATAGGGCGGGAGACAGGATGGTTGCCCCACGGCGCGCGCACTTGCGCCAAGGGCCATTTTTGGTGGGCAAAAGAAGTTTGAAGGCATGGCGACCCTGCACCAATGTTGTGCAATGAGAGTTTTGAGGTTGGGATGGGCGGCGGTGATCGTCTTGGGCCTGGTCATCCGTGCGGTCGGGGCGGACGTGGCTCCGGCCGATGTGGCCAAGGCCGTTAGCGCGAAGCTGGGTCTCCCTGGCGGAACGATGCCGCTGGCGATACGCGTGATCGAATCGGAGGGCGCGCGGAAGTGGGAACTGATGTTCGAGGACGGCAATTTCAAGGGCAACAGGAGGCTGGTGGAGTTCCAGGGCGACAAGGTGGTGGATGATCGGGCCGGCACGATCGATGGCGTCGGCTCGGGAGCGCTGACGCCCTTGCTTGCCGGGGACTTGGAGAGCCGGATTACCGAGTTGCGCGAGCGCGCCGGGATACTGGCCAAGATGGCCGAGGTGGATTGCCACAGGGTCCGGTTGATCCTCTTCCGTCCGGCGGCCGACGCGACGGCGCACTGGGAGGTGGAGGTCGCGGACAGGACGGGGCAAGTCGTGGGCAGGGTCGTCTTCGGTTGTCCGCAGCCGCGCCTGATCGCAAGCTCGTGGGGCGCGGACGCGAAGATCGTCGGGCCGGCCCAGGGAGGCATCGAGGCGCTCGGCATGGAGGGCGTCAAGGCGCTCCAGGATCTGGAAGAACGCCTGCGGCGGCTGCTGCAGGGTCAGGGGGAGAAGGAGAAATGAGCATGGTACATTCTTCGGAATTTGAGGATCTGGTGGATTCGTTGCGCTCGCGCGTGACGGAGATCACGCTGGAGGAAGCGAAGCGCAGGTTGGGGGAGAACCCGCGGGCGCTGCTGGTGGACGTCCGGGAGGACCACGAGTGGGAAAAGGGGCGGGCGAAGGGGGCCGTGCACATGGGGCGCGGCATCATCGAGCGGGACATCGTTGCGCGGGTGCCCGACAAGAATGCCGAACTCATCCTGTACTGCGGCGGCGGTTACCGTTCGGTGCTGGCCGCGGTCAATCTGCAGGCGATGGGCTACACGCGGGTCCGGTCATTGATCGGAGGATTCCGGAACATGCAGGCATCGGGTCATCCGATGGAGGGGGGCTGCGGTTGCGGGTGCCCCTGAAGCGGTTGCCGTGGTGGGGCGGGGTTTGCCCAGGAATCTGTCGGACTTAGGCCTACAGATTCCTCAGGCAAGACCGCATGTTTGTTTGAAGGTGAACCAGTTAGACAAGATGAGAGGTTCCGAGGTCAGGGTGGTGAACGGGCGATCGCTCTTGTTCCGCATGTATTGCAACCAATTAATTGCCAGGCGGTTTTGCTGTCTAGCAGCCTGGCGGACTTTCCAAAGTCCGACAGGCTGCTAGGGGGTCGAGTTGGACTTTCCTAGCGAGGCCGAGGCGTTCTTGGACCACCTCGTTGTGGAGCGGGGGCTGTCGCGGAATTATCGGGAGATCAACCGCCGCGCACTGGCGAGGTTTTTTCGGTGGTGTCGTGCGGCGGATTTGGCAGGCATCTCGGTTCAGGACCTCCGTGATTTTCTTTCGGTCGAGCGGCGTTCCGGTCGTCGGGCGGCGGGGCTGAAGATACACGCGGTGGCTCTCCGGCGGTTTTTTGGCTGGTGGGCCGGGCGGGGTGTCGGCCGGGTGAATCCCGCCGAGTTTTTGGAGCTTCCAAAACTTGAGCGGACGTTGCCCGAGACACTGACGCAATCGGACATGGCGCAGGTGTTGGATGGGCCGTTCGCATCCGGGGTGCTCGGGCTGCGCGATCGCGCCATGCTGGAAGTCCTCTACGGGTGCGGCCTGCGCGTGTCGGAGCTAACGGGCCTGCGGTTGGAAAACGTCATGCTGGAGAATGGATCGGTGCGCGTCATTGGAAAAGGGAACAAGGAGCGCGTGGTGCCGATCGCCGGGGTCGCGGCGTCCGCGCTGCGGGAGTATCTCGCCACTGGGAGGCCGGCGCTGGTTCGTCACCGCACGGGGGGCGAGGTGTTCCTCAACCGCCACGGGAAGAAGCTGACCACCGCGCGTGTCTGGGGCATCGTCAAGGCGGTGGCCCGGGCCGCGGGTGTGAAGAAGCGCGCCTATCCGCATGCGCTGCGGCACTCGTTCGCCACACACCTGTTGCAGAATGGCGCGGATCTCCGCGCGATCCAGGAGATGCTCGGGCACGCGGATATATCCACGACGCAGGTCTACACCCACACGGACGAGCAGCGGATCAAGGCCGCCCACTGGAAATTCCACCCGAGGTCGGGCAGGAAATAGTTAGCGGTCCGTTGAAAAACGTCATGCCCCACGCGGCTGTCGTGTGGGTCTTTCAATGGGCTGTTAGCCCGAGAACAGCCGAAGGCTGGGCCTACTTCCAGGAGGCGACGATGTCGGCAGGGGTCATGCTTCCGACATCCTTGGCGGAGCCGCGGGACCACGCCGCGAAGTTGGATCTAATGTCGCCCTGGGGCGCCAGGCGGGGCGGGAGTTCGCCGAACTTGTTGCGATCAATCTTCCCATCGTAATCGTAGTCCAGGACCATGTAGAAGGTGTTGCCGAATCCATCAATGAGATACCCACCGAAGCCCCTGGTGTCGCTGTCCTGGAGCTGTTTTTCGGTGAACTCGCAGAACGACAGCGTTTTCGGGTTGAGGCGCTTTGCGGTATCGTCATCGACATCGCCCGTGAGCGCCGAAACCATCTCGCGGCCCATCGCATCATCGGACTTGAATGCGACGTCTCCGCCGCTGCCCGCTCCGGTTAACTTCGGCATCCTCTGGTATTCGGAATAGAACATGTCGACGCCCATCTTGAGGGAGGCGAAAAGCGCCCTGGTCTTCACCTTCTTGACCTGCCTCTGGACGCCGCCGGCCACGGGAAACAGGAGGCCGGCGAGGGCGGCGATGATGCCCATCACGACGAGCAGTTCGACGAGCGTAAAGGCGGATCGCCCGAGGCGGTTGAGGTGGTATCTCATGAGAAGGAAACCTAATGCGTGCGCCGGGCGAATCAATCCCAATCCGAAGCGCCTTGTCGGCTCCTGCCGGGGCGCTTCGGGCGATCGGGAATCCCGAGATCCCATGCCCCGCGGGCCCGCCCGACGGCGGGCTTCCGGGGCACCACCGGGGGTGAAAATCAGACGCAGGAGCGCGCTTGCGCGCGAATCGCGCATGGGATCGTCTCGTAGGAGCGCGCTTGCGCGCAAATCGAATCGCCTGCAAGCAGGCTCCTACGATTCGGTGTCTGGATTTTCGAGCTAAGCCCCGCCGCAGGCGCGCGGCGGGGCCGACCCGATCGAGAGCGCGCCGCATCATTCATGTGGAAACTTCGCGGCGCAGCCCCGGGGCCGTGGGGCGGACAATCCTGTCTGCCACCGGGTCTCAGGGCCGCCGACGCAGGCAGGATTGCCTGCGCCATGGCGTAAAGTTTCAGGTTAGTCCTTCGATTCTTTCTCGAGGCGTTCGGCGAGCCACTGTTTGATCATGCTCTGGTAATTCAGGTAGCGCTGGCGGGCGAGGCGCTTGATGCGCGCGAGCATGCGGGGGTCCATGCGGAGGGATATCGTGGTCGATTCGGAGCCTTCCGGGGTATAGAGGGAGGCCTGCATGAGCGGCGTGTCGAGTTCCGTGGTCTGCCAAAACTGGCGCTCGGCGACGAGGGAGGAGAACCGTGGCACATCCTCCCAGCGTGCCAATTTGCGCTCGATGGCCATCAGAGGTTCTCCCGGAGCTTGCGCTCGTAGAATGCCTTCTCGCCGGACGTCATCTCGCGGACCGAGATGACCCGCATGATTTTACCGGTGGTGGCATGCGCGATCGTCCAGTATCGGCCGCCGGCGTCTTGGCCGAGGCAAAAAAAGCGATTCTGTTCCGCGAAACGTTCGGTGTCTGGGATGAGCCGGAGGCCAAAGGGGTCCTCGAAGCACTCCTCGATCTGCTGCTGCAATGCGCCGCAGGAGGCATCGTACTGTGCCCAATCGAATTCCATGTCGCAGACAGCATGTGGGGCTTTGCCGGGAACGACAAGCCTTTGGCCACATGATCGTGCTCAGATCCAGTCGCGGAGGAGTTCCTTGCGGGGGCGTGGAATGACGACGCTGTTGACCAGGAGTCCCTTTTCGGCGACGAGCGCGGATCCGGCCTCGACGGCGGCCCGGACGGATGCGACGTCGCCGGTCATGGTGACGAAGGCCTTGCCGCCGAGGGCCATGGCGAGCCGGATCTCCATGAGGGTCACGTTCCCGGTCTTGACGGCGGCATCGGCGGCCTCGATGAGCGACACGACCGAAAAGGATTCGATGACGCCTAGGGCCTCGAGCTGGCCGACGGGGACCGTGCCCGAAATGGCCGGGAATACGGTGGGGTGGAGATTGGCGATCACGCTGCGGTCGATGACGGCGGCCCCTCCGACGGAGGCGCCCGCGTCGACGGCGGCGCGCGCCGAGGCGACCATGCCGCCGATCAGGACCATGAACTTGCCCGAGCAGATGGTGCGGGAGAGCAGCAGTTCGACCTCGCCCGCCTTGAGCATGGCGTCGGCGACGGCAAAGCCCGAAGCGATGCTGGTGAGTTCGATCATGCCAAGGGCGTTCATCGGGCGTTCCATGTTCAGGCCTCCACGACAATCTCTTTTTCGCTGGCCGACGTGACGCGCCCCGCGATGCTCGCATGCACGGGGGCCCCGAGCTGGTCGGATTTGACGTCGGCGATCTTCTGTCCGGCGGTGACGCGATCGCCGGGCCGCACGAGCGGCGAGGCGGGCGCGCCGGCGTGCTGTTTGAGCAGAAGGCGGACGAGGCGGGGGGTCCAGTCGCGGCCATCGAAGGGCGCGGGCTGCTCGTATTCCAAGATGCCGAGTTTCTGCTCGAGTTTTTTGAGGGGCACGCGGCGGCCTTCGGCCATGGGGTGTGGCTCGAGCGGGAGGTCGGGGCCGCGCCATTTTTGGCCGAGCCGGCGCATCTGGGCCTTGGCCTGATCGCAGGCCTCCTTGGGATAAAGCTCCTCGGGGCAGGAATAGAGAGTGCAGAGGCCGCACGAGCAGCAGAGGTCGCCCCACTTGCTCCAGAAATCTGACCCGAGGGCGCTGAAGCCGAGGGTGCGCATGACCTTGTGCGGCTGCACGTCGTAGCCCAGGAGGTATCGGGGGCAGAGTTCGGTGCAGTAGCTGCACTGGTCGCACGCGGACTTGCCGATCCGGTTCTTCGAGGTGACGGGGCGCGACATCCGCTCCACGAGATGGTGATCCTCTGGCAACAGGATCAGGCCCGTAGTGGTTTTCGTGATCGGTTCGGAGAGGTCGCGCGTGAGTCGGCCCATCATGACGCCGCCCACGAAGATCGCGGGACGCTCCACCGTCGATCCGCCCGCGGCCTCGATCGCTTCCCCGAAGGACACCCCCAGCGGTATGCGGAACGTCGCTGGCCGGGCGACGGCCCCTGCTATGGTCACAAACTTGTGGGTCACGGGTTGGCCGGACGCGGCCCGGGCCGCGTTGAGCAGCGTCTCGACGTTGTTGACGACGACGCCCACCTCCAGGGGCAGACCGGCCGGCGGGATGAGGCGCCCCGTCACCGCGTGCACCAGTTCGAACTCATCGCCGGTCGGGTAGTAGTCGCCCAGCAGCGAGAGTTCGACGCGCCGCGATGGCCCGTGCTTCTCCAGTTCGGCGATGGCGCCCTTCTTCTTGGCCTTGATCCCAAAGCACAGGCGCCCCGCCCCCGTCGCCTCCGCCGCCAGCCGCAGCCCATCCAGCACCTCCGCGGCGAAATTCTCGATGATCTCCGCGTCCTTGTGCAGCAGGGGCTCGCACTCGGCACCATTGGCGATCACCGTGTCAACCCGCGCGGCCCACTTCACGTGAACCGGAAACCCCGCACCGCCCGCGCCCACCACCCCCGCTTCGCGGAGCCGCGTCGTAATTCCGTTGGGGACCGTTGCCGTCATGATCAACCTCGCTCATATACTAGACGGGCCGGGTTGGCGGCACAAGTCTAGCCTGCATATTTCACAGTCGGCAGGCTGTGAAATACCCGGGCTAGAGAGAGGGCGGAAACATAGTGCGGAAAGCGAGTTCGCGGGGCCCGACGTTCTCCCGGATCGATTCTCATCCCCCCGGTGTGGGTTGCGGCCGTGCTGCCGAACGAGAGTGATCCGGGCCGTGGGGGGATCGCATGATTGCGCTCGATGGCAGGCGCGGTCGCGTTACCGTCTTGGGATGGCCAGAGTGACGCGGGAGCGAGGGCACATGGGTTGGTTGGGCGTGCTTCTGGTCGGCTGGGGTGTGGTGGGATTGGGCTGGGCGTGGGGCGCGGGCGATGGTGCCAAGGGGGCGCCCAATTTGCTGTTTATCCTGACCGACCAGCAATATGCGGGGGCCATGAGCTGTGCGGGGAATCTGGACGTGAGCACCCCGGCGATCGATAGTCTCGCGGCGCGCGGGGTGCGTTTCGAGAGCGCCTATTGCAGCCAGCCTTTGTGTCTGCCCTCGCGGGTGGCGATGGTGACGGGGGCGTATCCGCACGAGTTTGAGGCCACCCACAATGCGCCGAAGTGGGAACGGGCGCTGGTCCCGCTCTTGGGTTCGGTCCTTTCTGCCGGGGGGTACCAGTGCGCGTGGTTTGGCAAGTGGCACCTGCCCCTGGAGCCATCGAAGACGGCCGAACATGGCTTTGCGATTGTGGAGCATGACCGCGGGCGGGGCAACGACGAGCGGATTGCGGGGGCAGTTTCGCGTTTTCTCGCGCGGCCCGACGGGCGGCCGTTTTTCGTGGTGGCCTCGTTCACGAACCCTCACAACATCTGCGAGTGGGCGCGGGGGGAACCGACACCGGAGGGCCCGATCCCTCCGCCACCACCGCCGGAAGCCTGTCCCGCACTGCCCCAGAATTATGAGATCCCTTTTGATGAGCCGGAAGTGATCCGCGCCATTCAAGCCCGCCACCCGCCCGGGTATCCGACCACCGGGTGGGCGCCCGACCGGTGGCGGCAGTACCGCTGGGCCTATTGCCGCCTGGTCGAGAAGGTCGACGCGGAGGTCCGTCGGCTGCTCGACGTGATCGAGGAGAGGGGAGTGGCCGGGACCACGATCGTCATTTTCTCGAGCGATCATGGCGACGGGAACGGCGCGCACCGCTGGAACCAGAAGCAGGTGCTCTACGAAGAGGCGACCCGCGTGCCGTTCGTCATAACCACCCCGGGCATGCGCGCCGGACGCGTCGATCGCGATCACCTGATCGATGCGGGCCTGGACCTCTACCCGACGCTGTGTGATTTCGCCCGGGTGAAGCCGCCGCCGCATCTGAGGGGGCGGAGCGTGCGGCCGCTGCTGGAGGATGCCGCATCGGCCAGTTGGCGGGAACACGTCGTTTGCGAGACAGAGTTCGCCGCCAATTCCGGGGGCATGGGCATCAGCGGCCGCCTCGTGCGCACCGGGCGCTACAAGTACATCTGCTACTCGGAAGGTGGCCGCCGCGAGCAGTTCTTCGACATTCAGAAGGATCCCGGAGAATCGTTGAACCTGATCGGCGTGCCAGAATTGGCGGCCGGGATCCGGGAGCACCGCGAGCGCCTGGCGCGATGGTGCCGCGAGACGGGCGACGCCTTCCCAGTGCCTGGAACGGCGGGCAGCCCATAGGGTAGCGCTTTTCGACGAAGTCGTGTTGCGTTGGGGGCAGGCAACCGCCATGCTATGGGTTCATGAAGCGGCGAGATTTCTTGCGGCAGGGCGCGACGGCCCTTGCGGGCGTGAGTGTCGCGGGACACGCTGGGGCCGCAGACACGGCTGCGACATCCGATGACGTGGTGCGCGAGCCGGCGCGCGACGTGCCGGTGGCCGAGGCGGTGGACGTGGTGGTGTGCGGGGCGGGTCCGGCCGGCGCTGCGGCGGCGATCGTGGCGGCGAGGGCGGGCGCGAAGGTGAGGCTCATCGAGACCCACGGCGAACTCGGGGGCGTCTGGACGACCGGGATGCTGTCGTGGGTTTTGGACGCCGGCAACAAGGGCGGCGTGATGCGGCAGATCATCGGCCGGCTCGACGAGCGCGCGAAGTTCTTGGGGGGCGTCCGGTGGAAGGGCAAGGGCGGGGTGCCCTACGACGTCGAGCAGATGAAACTGGTGCTCGAGGACATGTGCCGCGGGGCGGGGGTCCTTGTTCGGTTGCACACGCGCGTCGTGGCGGTGGCGCGCGATGGGGCGCGGGTGACCCACTGCATCTGCGAATCAAAATCGGGTCGCGAGGCTTTCAGGGCCAAGGCATTCATCGACTGTACGGGCGATGGCGACCTCGCGGCGCGCGCGGGCTGCGGGTTCGATCTCGGCCGACCGGCCGAGGGATACGGCGCGGAGGGCCCCGAACGGGCCGGCGAGATGCAGCCCATGAGCCTCATGTGCCTCGTGACTGGCATCGATCGCGAGGCGACGGCGGCGTTTCACGACCGAGAAGGCAGGCCGTGGGCGGCATCGAAGGACGCCCTGCTGGCGGAGTTCAAGCGCGCGGGTGTCGAGCCATCGTATGGCAGGCCGACGATTTTTGAAATCCGGCCCGATCTCTACGCGTGGATGATCAATCACGAGTATGGTTTTTCGGGGATCGATGCCGGGCAGTTGACGGAGGCGACCCTCCGCGCGCGGGAGGAGGTGCACCGCGACATCGACGCGCTGAGGTTGATGGGTGGCGTGTGGCAGAATGTCCGCATCGTTGCCACCGCCTCGCAGATCGGCGTCCGCGAGGGTAGGCGGATCCACGGGCGGTACCGGGTCACCGTGGACGACGCGCTCGCGGCCCGCACGCACGAGGACGCCGTGTGCCGGGTGACCTTTGGCATCGATGTCCACTCGACCAGCAGGGCCCACAGCTCCGGGATCGAGGGCGGGAAGGTCAAGGGGCTGACGAAGCCGTACGACATTCCGATGCGCGCGCTGGTCGCGAAGGACGCGGACGGCCTGCTGATGGCGGGGCGCTGCATCAGCGGGGATTTCTTGGCCCACAGCAGCTATCGGGTCACGGGGAACGCCGTGGCCATGGGCGAGGCGGCGGGGGCCTGCGCGGCCGTGGCCGCCTCGAAGAATTGCCTGCCGCACGAGGTCGGGTGGGGAGACATCGCCGGCAAGTTGAAAGAGGTGCGCGATGCCTGACGGCACGGGGCGTTTCGCTTCCCGCGGACGCTGTCGCGCCCTTTCGGATAACGCACCGTGCCCGATGAGATGAGAAAGATCGTCAAGGCGTTATTCTGGATCGCGGTCTTGGCGCTGCTCGGCTGGGGCGGCTACTGGTTCTGGCAGCGGTCGGCGGCAGCCTCGGCCGAAGGCCCAAAGTACCGGGTGGCGCAGGTGGTGCGGGGGGACGTCGTCCAGACGGTGACGGCCTCCGGGAAACTCAGCGCGGTGGAGACCGTCGAGATCGGCAGCCAGGTCTCCGGCAACCTCAAGGAGATCTTTGTGGATTTCAACGACCTCGTGAAGCAGGGCCAATTGATCGCGAGGATTGATCCGGCCACCTACGAGGCGAAGTCGGTGCAGGCCGAGGGCGAGTTGCTCAATGCGCAGGCTGCGCTGGAGCTGGCGAGGATCAAGGCGCGCCGCTCATCGGAACTCCGCAAGAAGGAACTGGTCGCGCAGTCGGAGTTGGACGAGGCGGAGGCCGATCTCAAGCAGAAGGAGGCGAGCGTCAAGATCCGGGAGGCCTCGCTGATGAACGCCAAGGTCGATCTGGAGCGAACGCGGATCATCTCGCCCATCGATGGGATCGTGATATCGAGGGCGGTGGAGGTGGGGCAGACGGTCCAGGCCAGTTTCTCGTCACCCAAGCTGTTCGAGATCGCCCGCGACCTGCGGGACATGGAGATTTCGGCGGATGTCTCGGAGGCCGACATCGGGCAGGTGACGGAGGGACAGGACGTGACCTTCACGGTGGACGCGTACACCGACCGCCAGTTCCAGGGCAAGGTGCAGCAGGTTCGGAACAATCCCACGACCGTCCAGAACGTGGTGACCTTCGCGACGATCATCGGCGTGAAGAACGATGAATTGAGGCTGAAGCCGGGGATGACGGCCAACGTGACGATCACGACCGCACGGCACGATGGCGTGCTCAAGGTCCCGAACGCCGCGCTCCGCTTCCGGCCCCCCGAGGGTGCCCGGGTCACCGGCGTGACGACGAACGTGAGTGCGGCGGTGACCAACGCGGTGGCCGCGGCGGGCCCGGGCACGGGTGCGGGCCGCAGGGATTTCAGTTCATTGCCGGAGGATCTCCGGAAGCGGTTGCTTGAGAAGTACGACAAGAATGGGGACGGGCGACTGGATGAAACGGAGCGGGCCGCGATGCGCGAGGGAGGGGGGCGCGGGCGCGGTGGTGGCGGTGGTCCGGGCGAGGGAGGCGCGGGCGGCGGCCGATCCCACGGGGCGGGCGATTCCACGCCCGGCGGCCAAAAGACAGTCTATGTGATGGATCCGGCGTCGGTCGCGGATGGCCAGGGCACCGGGGAACTGCGAGGCGTGTCCGTCGTGACTGGCATCAGCGATGGCGCGTACACCGAGGTGGCGTCGGGGGTGGAGGAGGGCGCCCAGGTGGTCACCGGCACCGTGATGGTCGAGGCGCCAAAACAGGAGACGACCAACCCATTCGCGCCGATGCGGCGGCCGGGGGGCGGGCCGCGGCGCTGATGCGCGCGGAGGGTCGGGCGTCGCCATGGAACCCGTCATCGCCCTCGAGAAGGTCAACCGGATCTATCAGACCGGGGCGACCAGCGTGCACGCGGTGCGCGACCTGTCGCTGGTGGTGATGCCGGGGGAGTTTGTGGCGATCATGGGCGCGAGCGGCTCGGGCAAGTCCACCCTGATGAACGTCATCGGTTGTCTGGATCGGCCCACGAGCGGCAGGTATCTATTGGACGGCGTGGCGATTTCCGGGCTGGGCCCGGACGCGCTGGCCGAAATCCGCAACAGCAAACTGGGGTTCGTCTTCCAGGGTTTCAACTTGCTTTCGAGGACGACGGCCCTCGAGAACGTGGAGCTTCCGCTTCTGTACGCGCACCCGCCGATCTCGCCCGCGGAGGGCCGGAGGCGGGCGACGGCGGCCCTTGCGGAGGTTGGGCTGGGGGCGCGGGCGAGCCACCTCCCGAACGAGCTGTCGGGCGGCCAGCAGCAGCGGGCGGCCATCGCGCGCGCGCTGGTGCGACGCCCCGCGGTGCTCCTCGCCGATGAGCCGACCGGCAATCTCGATACCCGTACGAGCGTCGAGGTCATGGGGGTCTTCCAGCGGCTCAACGATGGGGGCATGACCATCGTGATGGTTACGCACGAACTGGACATCGCGCGGTATTGCCGCCGCAACGTGGTGATGCGCGATGGGCGGATCGTGTCGGACAAGGCCGTGGAGGATCGCCTGTTTTCCGCGGACCAGTTGCGCGAGCTGGATGCCGAGCAGCAGGCCGTGCAGTTGCTGCCATGATGCGCCTCCTCGCCACCCTGCGGATCGCGTGGCGCGCCCTGCGCCGCAATCCCCTTCGCACGGTGCTGACGGCACTGGGGGTCATCATCGGCGTGGGGGCCGTGATCGCGATGGTATCCATCGGGACCGGGGCCAAGGTGCAGGTCGAGGCGCAGATTGCCTCGCTCGGCCAGAACGTGATCTTGGTCATGGCCGGTGGCGTGACCCGCGGCGGCGTGTTCAGCGGGATGGGCGGGGCAGGGACGCTGAAGATCGAGGATGCCGAGGCCATCCGGAACGAGGTTGAGGGCGTCGCGTGCGTGAGCCCGGAGGTGCGCGTCTCGGCGCAGGTGACCGCCGGCAACGCCAACTGGAACACGTCGATCTACGGCGAGAGCGAGGAGTATTTCGATCTGAGGCGCTGGCCGATTGAGGACGGGAGCGGTTTCGGGGCCGCGGACGTCCGGTCCGGGAATCGCGTCGCGGTGCTTGGCAAGACCGTGGTGAAAGAGCTGTTTGGCGAGACATCGCCGGTGGGGCAGACGATCCGCATCCGCGGCGTGCCTTTCGTCGTGTCGGGGGTGCTGTCCTCGAAGGGGAGCAACTTTTTTGGGCAGGATCAGGATGATGCGGTGATCGTGCCGTACACGACGGCCATGCGCAGGCTGTTTGGGATAACGGCGCTGCGCTCGATCCAGATTTCCGCCGCCGGCGAATCCCTGGTGCAACCGGTCTTGGATCAGACGACGGCCTTGCTGCGGCAGCGGCACCGGATTCCCGAGGGGCGAGATGACGATTTCCACGTGCACACCCAGCAGGAGCTTGCGGAGATGGCGACATCGACCGCCAAGATCATGACGACGCTGCTGGGTTCGATCGCCGGGGTGTCCTTGCTGGTCGGGGGCATCGGCATCATGAATATCATGCTGGTGAGCGTGACGGAGCGGACGCGCGAGATCGGCATCCGCCTGGCGGTCGGCGCAAAGCGGCGTGATATCCTGATGCAGTTCCTGATCGAGGCGGTCACCCTGAGCGTGGGGGGCGGGATCGTCGGCGTGCTGATGGGGCTGGCGGCATCGGTGGTCATCGCGCGGCAGATGAAATGGCCGACACAGACGCCGCTGGAGTCCGTGGTGCTGGCGTTCCTCTTTTCGGCGGCGGTGGGGATCTTCTTCGGATTCTATCCGGCGAGGCGCGCGTCGAGGCTGGATCCCATCGAGGCGCTTCGCTACGAGTAGCGCCCACGCTTGATACTTGGGCGATGGTGGGGGAGACTTCTGGTGGCATGAAGACCGTCTGTGTGTTCTGTGGGTCGAGTTCGGGTGCCGACCCGGCCTATGTCGGGGCGGCGCGACTCGTGGGAAAACTCGTGGCCGCGTCGGGCGTGCGCCTCGTCTACGGCGGGGGGCGAGTCGGGCTGATGGGCGCGCTGGCCGATGCGGCGATCGCGGCCGGCGGAGAAGTCGTGGGGGTCATTCCAAAGGCGCTGGTGGACCGCGAGCTGGCGCATCGCGGGGTGACGGATCTGCGCGTGGTGGGTTCCCTGCACGAACGCAAGGCACTCATGTATGGCATGTCGGATGCCTTCATCACCCTCCCCGGGGGGTTGGGGACGCTGGAGGAGTTCTTCGAGGCGTGGACGCTCGCCCAGCTCGGGCTGCTGCCCAAGCCGATCGGGTTGCTTGAGGTCAATGGCTTTTTCACGCCGCTCCTGAATTATCTCGACGGCGTTGTCGGGAGCGGGCTGATCCGACCGGACGATCGGCAGATGTTGCTGGTCGACAGCGATCCCGAATCGCTGCTGCGCCGGATGGCGGGCGGCTGAGGCAGGGGGCGGGAAAAGGGCCATCTGGATCGGCGTCCCACGCGCTGGACGGGTCGGGCGCGTTTTTCAGTCGTTTGTGCGCCGGGCCGGGCCATAGTAACAGCCATGGATCGTCGATCTCTTGAGACAACCCGAAGAAAGTTTCTGCGCGCCGGGATGGCGGCCGCCGCCACGGCGGGACTGCCCCGATGGTTCGTTGAAGAGTGCGAGGGGCAGGCGGCCAAAGCGCCGTCGGCTTCGCCCAACGAGGGGCTGGGCATCGGGCTGGTGGGTTGCGGGGGAATGGGGACGGGCGATGCGAAGATGGCTGCGGCGCTGGGCTGCCGGATCGTGGCGATATGCGACGTGGACCAGGCGCACCTTGATCGGGCGAAAGCCGTGTTCCCGGCGGCGAAGGCGCACAAGGATTTCCGGAAACTGGTGGTGCAGTCCGACGTGGATGCGGTGATCTGCGGGACGGTGGACCATTGGCACACGCTCGTCTCGATGGCGGCGGCCCGCGCCGGCAAGGATGTCTATTGCGAGAAACCGCTGACGCTGACGGTTGACGAGGGCAAGCGGCTGGTGAAGGCGGTGCGGGCGTCCGGCAGAATCCTTCAGACCGGCACGCAGCAGCGGAGCGACGCTAAGTTCAGGCTCGCGTGCGAGCTGGTGCGCAACGGGCGAATCGGGAAGCTGAAGGAGGTACACGTCTGGGTGCCGGCCGGCCTGCGCGAGGGTCCCTTTGAGGCCAAGCCGGTGCCCCCGGGGCTGGACTGGGATTTTTGGCAGGGTCAGACACCCGATGTCCCATACGTGGAACAGAGGTGCCACCGGACATTTCGATACTGGTGGGAGTACTCGGGGGGGACGATGACGGACTGGGGCGCGCATCACAATGACATCGCGCTCTGGGCGGTGGGACCCGACCCCTGCGGGCCCGTGGAGGTGGAGGGCAAGAGGCTCGTTGATATGATCCCCGGCGGCTATACGGCCTCCAGCGAATACGAGGTCAAGTACACGTATGCGAATGGCGTGAGGCACACGTGCCGCACGACGACGGCCTCGGCGTGGAACGGGGCGGTCGTGGACCCGAATGGCCAACAGCACGGCATCCGATTCGAGGGGGCGGACGGCTGGATCTGGGTGACGCGGGGCAAGATCGAGGCGAGCGACCCAGAATTGCTGAAAGCGCCGCTGCCCGCGGGGGCCGTGCGGCTCTACGTCAGCGATCACCACATGGACAACTTCCTGACATGCGCGAAAGAGCGCAAGGCGCCGATTTGCGACGTGGAGACGGGGCACCGTTCGGCGTCGATGTGCCACCTCGGATCCATCTCGATGCGGCTGGGCCGCAGATTGAAATGGGATCCGGCGAAGGAACGGTTCACGGGGGACGCCGAGGCGGACGGGATGCTCGCGCGCAAGATGCGAACGCCCTGGGACTACGACTGCGTCGGGTGAGTCATCGCCTCGGGCCGGACGATCGCGTCGAATTCTTCTCCGGACAAGAATCCGAGCTTCAGGCAGGCGGCTTTCAGGGTGATCGCCTCTTCGTGGGCGAGGTGGGCGATCTGGGAGGCCCGGTCGTAGCCGAGCCGGGGGGCCAATGCCGTGACCAGCATGAGTGATCCCCTGACGTGGGCGGCGATGCGGGCGCGATCCAGTTCCATGCCATCGACGAGATGCTTCTGAAAACTGCGGCAGGCATCGCCCAAGAGAGTAGCGGAGTGAAGGAAGTTGTGAATGATGGCGGGCTTGAAGACGTTGAGCTGGAAGTTCCCCTGGGATCCGGCGAAGGCGATGGCGGCGTGATTGCCATGCACCTGGACCGCCACCATGGTCATCGCCTCGCACTGAGTCGGATTGACCTTGCCGGGCATGATCGAGGAACCGGGTTCGTTGGCGGGGATGCTCAGTTCGCCGAGCCCACAGCGGGGACCGGACGCCAGCCAGCGGATATCGTTGGCGATCTTCATCAGTGAGCCGGCGAGGGTGGCGAGGGCGCCGTGGGCGAAGACCAGCTCGTCGTGGGCGGAGAGGGCGGCGAACTTATTTGGATGGGAGCGGAAGGGGAGGCCCGTCAGTGCCGCGATATTCGACGCGGCGCGGGCGCCGAATTCTGGGGGGGTGTTTAGGCCGGTCCCGACCGCGGTGCCGCCGATGGCCAGATCCAGGAGGCCATCGCAGGCCTGCGTGATGCGACCGATGCCGCGGTCCAGCAGATTCACCCAGCCAGATATCTCTTGGCCGACGGTGAGGGGGGTGGCGTCCTGGAGGTGGGTGCGGCCGATTTTGATTTCGTCCCGGAAGGCCCGCGCCTTGGCATCGAGTGCGTCGCGAAGGCTGCGGACGGACGGGATCAGGTCGTCATGGAGACGGGTGGACGCGGCCACGTGCATCGCGGTGGGGAAGACGTCGTTGGACGATTGCGACATATTGACGTGGTCATTGGGATGGATGGGTTCCTTCGATCCGCGGGTGCCGCCGGCCAATTCGTTCGCCCGGTTGGCGATGACCTCGTTCACGTTCATGTTCGTCTGCGTGCCGCTGCCCGTCTGCCAGACGGAGAGGGGGAACTGATCATCCCATTTGCCCGCGACGATCTCGTCGGCGGCAGCGA
Organism: Verrucomicrobiota bacterium; assembly: GCA_029560585.1. GTDB lineage: Bacteria > Verrucomicrobiota > Verrucomicrobiia > JADLBR01 > JADLBR01 > JADLBR01. The sequence continues at coordinate 80,570 of JAKQKQ010000051.1, forward strand.
CGATCAGGCGCGCCTTCTCGGGGGGCAGTTTTTCCAGCGCCTCGTTGGCGTTGGCGGCGGCCTTTTTGACGAGCGCGAGCGCGCGAATCACTTCGATGGGCATGCGGTCGTGGCCGATGTTGAAAAACCGCAGTGATCGTTGGGTCCCGGCGCCCCAGAGGGCGCCTGCGGGGACATCTATGGGACCGATGCCATCGGTCTCGGTGCGCATGGCCGCAGGGGGTATTGGCTTGGGCATGGCGGGTCAGAGCCTTGCGCAAACATAGCACAAGGGGGCCAGTCCGCCGCGCCGGGCGCCAGCGGCGGTGAAAATGGGGGGTGGAAGCGCGCGATGCGCGCATGGGGTCGCCTGCAAGCAGGCTCCTACGATTCGGTGTCTGAGATTTCGAGCTAGATCCCATGCCTCCCGAGGGTGGCACCACAGGGGCAGAAAATCGGGTTGTAGGGCGTCTGTGTCAGACGCCACCCTATCCGCCGCTGCCGTCTCACAGAGACGGCCTACAAGATTCGTAATTTTCGAGCCGGCGCCGCCCCCGGCGCGCGGGGGCAGCGATAGCCAGAAACGTCCACGCGCCGGATTATTCAGGGTGAAACTTCTGAGGGCAGTGCCGTTTTGGACCGCGGTGTCAGAGCGAAGCGGCGACACCGCTTTTGCCTCCGGCGGAGCCGAAGCCGATGGTCCCGGCTCGCGCTTCGCGCGCTGCCAAAGCGGTGGCGCCGCCCCGATCCGCGGCTCTGCCACCGCAGTCCAAAGCCCTCCCGGCCCGGATCCTGGGTCGGGGCACGAGCCACGCCCGCGAACAGCGCCCGGAGTTTCTGGCTAGCGACCCGGGATGCCGATCTCCGCCGCGGTGGGCGGTTGGCCGTCGGCGGTGTGGAGGGCGCGGAAGCGCAGAAAACGGGCGCTGGGCGAGGGCTCGATGCGAACATCCTGCGCGATGGGGTTGGCGAGGATGTTGGCGAACTCCCCCGTGGCGACGGGTTCGCCCCACTCCTTGCCGTCGCGGCTGATGAAAATGGCGTACTTGTCGACGAGGCCGCGTGTTTCGCCGTCGGTCCGGGGGACGTAGATGATGCCGCGGATGCGCGTGGCTTTGCCGAAGTCGATGGTGATGTCCTGTGGCGCGGCGCCATCGCCGCCGCCAGAGGCGGCCTGCCACAGGGTGGAAGGGTTGCCATCGATGGCGAGCGAGGCACCAAAGCCGGGTCGCTCGCTGGTTGCGGCGGCCTGCCAGCCGGTCTTGGGAAGGCCGGCGGTGGCGGCCTGCTGCGTTGACGCGACGCGGACCTCGGGCGGTTCGCGGTGCAGGGCGAATTCGGAAATGGCGGGGCAGGCCGCCGCGGCGGTGATGCGGAGGCGCACGCGATCCGTCGTGATCTCCGGGCCGCGCCAGAGGCGGCGGTTGCCGATGGCCTTGGCGGCGGCGAATTCCTCCCAGCGCCCGTCCGCCCAGCGGTCGAGCGCCCAGGCGTCGACACGTTGGCCGAGGGGCAAGTGCTCGCGGAGGCTGACGACGTTGAAGGACGTGGCCCTGCCGAGATCGATGATCAGCTCGGGCGCCTTGGCCCCATCGTCGGTGCACCAGTACGTGCCGCGATCGTTGTCGATGGCCTTGTCGGCGGAGAATCGCGGGTCGGAACCGCGGACGCTGGATGCGGTGGCCTTGGCGCCGGTCGCGAGGTCTCTGGAGAAGGTGGCGTCGAGGATCTTTCGGAGGCCGCGGAGGGAGGCGACATCGTTCTCGTGAATCCGGCCCCTGCGGTCGGGTGGCAGGTTCAGGAGCAACGAGGCGCCGCGTCCCACGGATTTGAAATAGAGGTCCACGAGGTTCTCCGGCGTGCGCACGCGGTCGTCCTCTGCGGCGTGGTAGAACCATCCTGGGCGGATGGAGACATCGCACTCCGCAGGATACCAGTGGGTGCCAGGGCGGTCGCCGCGGTTGCGCTGCTCGCGGGAGGCGTCACCGGCCTGGGGTTCGTCGCGATTGATCGTGGACCAGCAGGGATCGCCGGCGATGCCGGCCTCGTTCCCGACCCAGCGGATGTCGGGGCCGGAAAACATGACGGCATCGGGCTGGAGTTCGCGGACGATGCGATACGTCTCCTCCCACCCGTAGTAGTCGGCCCCGATCTGGCGGCGTTCGCGCGCGCCGCCATAGTAGCCATCGCCGCCGTTGGCGCCATCGAACCACACCTCGAATATCGGGCCGTATTGCGTGAGCAGTTCGCGGAGCTGGTTGCGATAGTACTGGACGTAGGCGGGACGGGCGTACTCGGGGTGGTTGCGGTCCCATGGCGAGAGGTAGGTGCCGAACAGGAGGCCGTGTTTTTTGCAGGCATCCGAGATCTCGCGCACGACGTCGCCCTTGCCATCGCGCCAGGGGCTGTGCCTGACGCAATGCTCTGTGTATTTCGAGGGCCAAAGGCAGAATCCGTCGTGGTGCTTGCAGGTCAATATCAGGCCGCGCATGCCGGCCTCCCTGGCGATGCGCGCGATCGCGTCCGCATCAATATCCGTGGGATTGAAAATCTCCGGATTCTCGTCGCCATAGCCCCACTCTTTGTCGGTGAAGGTATTCACCGTGAAGTGGAGAAAGCCATAGAACTCGAGGGCGTGCCATGCCAGTTGCCGCGGCGTGGGCACGGGGCCATGAGGCTCGGGCGGCTGCGCGGCGGAGGACATCTCGGCCATCCATGGAATAGCGAGCGTCACGGTGAGGGCGCGGATTATCGAGGCGGTGATCGTCTGCATCTTGGAAACAGCATAGGGCCTGGCCGCGCCCGTGACGAGTGCTGGATCAACCGTCGCGGCCACGGTGTTTTAGCCTGTCATCAATCGGGGGCAGGGGTTATCGTGACATCGTCCGTCGGTTGGTGCGGCGGATCTGGAGGCTGAGGATATGTGCGGACGAGGCGTGCTATTTCTGATTTCCTTTTTCGCTGCCATCGGGATCGGGATGGCCGCCGAGGACAGACAGGCGGAACCGAAGCCCGTCACGGGCGATGTCGCGCCGGCGGGAAAAGATATCCTGACCAACGGCGGATTCGAAGAGGGCCTCGCGGGGTGGGAGGCGGCACCGGGTCAATCCCTGGTCAAGGAGGGCAGGCACGTGCGGTCCGGGGCGGCCAGCCTCATGGGCGAGGTCACCGAGCAGAACAAGGCGCTTCATCTGCGGCGCAAGGTGAGGGTGACCGCCGGTTATATCTACCAGCTCCGCCTGTGGGCGAAGGCCACGAATTACACGAAGCTCGTGATCTTCGGGATCGCCCCCGGGGGCACGCCGAAGGAACGCGCGCGGATCGCGGATTTTGACAAGCTGCCGGCGAAGTGGGCGTCCTATGACGCGGTATTCACCGCCGAGAAGGATGGCGAGATGGAGCTCCAGATCATCGCGCCATCTTCCTTCGGTGCCGATGGCCGGCCCGGCAAGATCTGGCTCGACGATATCGAGCTGTACGAATCGGCGCCACCGGCGGTGCTGTCGCTCTCGGGGAAAGAGGGGTTCGCGGACGAGCCCTCGCTAGCGCTGGCATCGGATGGCAGCCTCTATGCCGCGTGGACCCATTTCCGCAATGGGTCGGACTCCCTGCGGGCGGCGCGCTGTCGCGCCAAAGCCGACTGCGCGGTGGAGCGCGTCGGCGAGTGGGACGTCGTCCCCCCCGGGAAGAAGACGTATCTGCTCTATCCGTGCGTGGTTGCGGCAGGCGATGGGGCGGAGCTGGTGTATTCCGAGGAGACGGGCGAGGACGACTGGGATATTTTCGTGGCCCGGCTTGGCCCGGAGGGGGCCGGGGCGCCGGCGCGGGTGACGCGGGGCGGGGGCATCGACATCAAGCCCGCCGCGGCGTGGGATGCCGGCACCCTTCACATCGCATGGGAGAACAACGAAAGCGGGAATCGGCGGATCCGGCTAGCGATCTGGAAGGACGGCAAGGCCGGGGCGCTCGAGGATGTGAGCGTGGGTGGTTCCAACTATGAGCCCTCGGTCGTTTCGCTCGGCGGCGAGATCGCGGTGGCCTGGCACTCCTTCCGCGAGGGAAACTACGACATCTATCTCCGGCGTCGGGCGTCGGACGGCAAATGGGGCGATGAGCTTCGGGTCACCCGGTCACCGGGCATCGATCGCCATGCGCGGCTCGTGGCGAGAGGCCGGGAGCTGTGGCTGTCTTACGAGACGGTCAAATTGGCGGCCGGCTACCGGATTGGCGGGGAGGTGTATCGGCGGATCCATCTGGTGCGCGTCGAGCCCGATGGTCGGCTGATGGCGCCGGTGGGAATCGACGCGTCGCCCTTGGCCGGACGATGCGAGGGCGCGAGCCTGGGGTTTGATGATGCGGGCCGCCTCTGGGTCGCGCACCTGCGCCCGCAGGGGCGCAGGGATGGTTGGGGCGCCTTCGCGGTGGCCTTGTGCGGGACCGAGTGGTCGCCGCTGCTCCGCCTCTCCACCCGGCTGGGGCTCGATCGCACGCCCGGATTCGCCGCCGCCGGCGGGCGGGCCTTCGCGGCGCACGCCTGGACAGGGATCATGAAGCAGTTCGACGACGAGGGGAAGGCCGCGGCCGCTGACGCGGGAGAGGTGGAACTCTGCGCGATCGAACCGCGTGATCTTCCCCCCGCCTCGGCGATGAAGATGGTGCCGCACGTCGAATCCGAAGAGCCGTTTGAGCCGGCCGCCCTGCGCACCTCCTACGGCGACGCGGGACGTGCCCCGCGCTCGATCGAATATGGGGGCAAGAAACTATATCTGATCTATGGCGATCTTCACGAGCACACGGATATCTCGCAGTGCAATCGGCTCGGCGAACAGACTGTCGATGAGAGCTACCAGCACATGAGGGACATCGCGAGCCTCGACTTTGCCGCGGCCACCGATCACGGTTATAACATCACGCCCTATCTCTGGAATTACACCGCCAAGATGGCCCGCGTGAACTGCGACCCCGGCCGTTTCCTGACCTTCCTGGGCGAGGAGTGGACCTCGACATTCGAGGAATACAGCGACAAGCACCCCTACGGTTTCTACGGGCACCGGAATCTCATTCTGGCCAACGCCTATTTCCCGCGCTGGTGGAATGAGCGCAGCCGCCAGACGCCCGCCGACGTGTGGGCCGACCTTCGCAAGATGAAGGCCGACTTCATTCACATCCCGCACCAGCTCGCGGACACGGGCAATGTCCCCACCGATTGGAACTATGCCGACGAGACGGCCCAGCCGGTCGCCGAGATCTTTCAGATTCGCGGCTCGTACGAGTACAAGGGGGCGCCGCGGGAGGCGGCGCGGTCCGTGCCAAAGCCCGGGTATTTCCTCCAGGACGCGTGGGCCCGCGGGATCGTGATCGGGGTCATCGCCAGTCCGGATCACGGCGGCGGGCTGGGCAAGGCCTGCGTGTTCACGCCGGAGCTATCGCGCCCGGCGGTCCTTGAGGCATTGCGCCAGCGGCACTGCTTCGGAACCACGGCGGCGCGCGTGATGCTCGACGTGCGCGTCAACGGCCACCTCATGGGCGAGAAGATCCCGGCGGCATCCGGGCCGGTCGAGGTCGCCATCCGCGCGATCTGTCCCGGCGACATCGATCGGATCGAGGTCTGCCGGAACAACGAGTTCATCTACACGAAGCCCGGCGGCGGGGCGCGGGAGATGCAATTCACTTTTCGCGACGAAAAGCCGGTGGCGGGCCAATCCTACTATTACGTGCGCCTCCGCCAGACCGATGAGGAGATCGCCTGGAGCAGCCCGGTGTGGCTGGGTTATCCCTGAGCCGCATGGGAACAGGCGGGCTATTTTCTTTCGCGAAAATGGGACTAGCGTAGCGCGCATATGGTGATTATCCACGATCCGAGGTGTGCGGATTATGGTTCGGTGGGCCACCCCGAGGGACCGGCCCGCGTGATCGGGAGCGCGGCGCTGCTGAAAGAGCGGCACCCGGACTGGGATTGGGTGAGCCCACAACCCGCGGGCGACGAGGCCCTGATGCGGGCGCATCGGCGCGAGCATTTTGACCGGTTGCGGGAGGCGGAGTTTTTTGACGCGGACACCCCGGCCTATCCGGAGATCGAAGCGCACGCGCGGCGTGCCGCGGGGGGCGCGCTGCGGGCACTGGATCTGGCGATGGGGGGACGGAAGGCCTTTTCGCTGATGCGGCCGCCCGGGCACCACGCGTGCCGGAATCGGATCATGGGGTTCTGCTATTTCAACAGCGTCGCGGTGGCGGCTCTGGAGGCGAGGGCGAGGGGGACCGGCAGGGTGGCGATCTGGGATTTCGACGCGCACCACGGCAACGGGACCGAGGACATCGTGCGCCAGGAGGAGGGCATCTACTTTGCATCGATCCACCAGTTCCCGGGCTACCCGGGGAGCGGGCGGACGTCCTATGGGAACGTTCACAATTTCCCGGTGCCGCCGGGCCGCCACCGGCATGAGCACATCGAGATCCTCGAATCCTCGTTCGAGGCGATCGTTAAGTTCAAGCCCGAGCTGGTGCTCGTCTCGGCCGGATTCGACGCGCACCGCGACGACCCGATCACCAACATGGATCTGGAAGTCGAAGATTTTGGGGAACTGGGCAGGTGGTTGCGCGAGTCGGGATTGAAGGCCGCGGCGGCGCTCGAAGGGGGCTACGCCGAGCAATTGCCCGAGATGGTCGACGCGTTCGTGGCCGCGTGGGATGGCGAATAGGACATTCGGGCGCGCGGGCCCAATGGTGGGTTCCGCCCCTGGAGCGACCCGAAGCAATCCCCTCTCGATTTGGTGCTGGTGGGGGGGGTCCGATCGACCTATCTTCCGTCCCAAGCCCGCCGCCGGACAGCGCGGGGCGAGGCGCCCTGCGTTTCCCTCACCATGCGCGAGAAGTGAAAGGGGTTGCTGAAACCGCACCGGTCGGCGATCTCGGACACGGTGAGGCCCGTTTCTCCCAGAAGTGCGACCCCGCGCTCGACCCGCAGTCGCCAGAGATGACGGGCGGGCGTCAGCTTCATCTCGTCGCGGAATTTATAGATGAGCGTGTTCCGGGAAACACCCGCGGCACGATGTGCCCCGGCGAGGCAGTCCTCCTCGCCGAAGTGCTCCTCCATGTAGCGGAGCGCGTCGTGGACCGGCGCCGCGCGGTGGGCCCCCGCCCCGGATGGGCGGGACATGTTGACGTACTCGCGAAACAGGCAGAGGGCCAATTCGAGTATGACGTGCCGCGCGGCCTCGCGCACCGGACGACCCAGTTTGAATGCGGCGGCGTGCAGATGGCGGAAGGTGTCCGAACTGGCCGCCAGAGGCGGTGCCCCCGCCAGGCGGTGCCTGAGGTCGTTGGGCAGACGATCTGGCGACAGGGCGCACCACGTGTGGTGGGTCGCGGCACCCGGCGCAAAGCGGAAGTGTTCGAGGGACCCCGGCCGCAGGAGCGCCGCCCAGCCGATCCGCAGCTCACGGTGGGTGTCGTCCACGGACAGGCGGCATTGCCCCGAATGCAGGATGACCAGCTGGAAGTCGCGCTGGACGCGCGGCCCGCAGAAACCGCCCGGCCGATACCTTATCTCGCCGAAGACGACCCCCGGCGCGCGGAGGCTCCGGTTGTCCCACAACACCTTGGCGCCATCGTAGAACATGCCTCCGATATAAGGGTGATGCGGCAGGCGGGGTCAATGGCTGTTTGTGATGACAGATATGTTTTTGTGAGTTCGGATATGGCGATGGGAACGCCCTATTGCTTAGAATAACTTGCGCCGAGGGTGGGCGGCGCGACCCTTCGGAACGGTCTCATCGAGGACAGAGGACATTAATGAGCAGGGTACGATGACAGGCATGAATGGCGCTAAGTTAAGGGACATTTGGGATCGTGGCATGGGCATCCTGCCCATGGCCAGCCCCACGGCCAAGATGGCCGTGCCACTGTCGCGACAAACTTAACTTAGCGCCATTCATGACAGGCATCAGCCCGAAAATCGAAACGAGGGAGCATCCCATCATGAAAAGAACATTACTGCATGTCGCCGGGATCATCGCGATCGTCGCCACGTCGCGCGCCGCCGAATTGCACGTCGCGGTTGGCGGCGACGATGCCAGCGCCGGCACAGTGAAGGCCCCCTTGCGCACGATCCAGCGCGCCGCGGAGCACGCGCAACCGGGGGATGTGATCACGGTGCACGCGGGCGTCTATCGGGAGCGCGTCAACCCGCCGCGCGGCGGCGAGTCCGAGTCCAGGCGCATCGTCTACCAGGCCGCGCCGGGCGAGAAGGTGGAGATCAAGGGCTCGGAGGTGGTCAAGAACTGGACCAGGGTGAAGGGCGATGTTTGGAGCGTGGCGATTCCCAACGCATTTTTCGGCAACTTCAATCCTTACAACGATCTCATCCGCGGCGACTGGTTCAATCCGAAGGGCCGCGAGCATCACACCGGCGCCGTCTATTTGAATGGCGAATGGCTGATCGAGGCGGCGACCTTGGAGGAGGTGCTTGATCCGGGCAAGCGGGGCGCGGCGGCGGGGGGCGGCGGGGGCGGGATGCTCCTGAACGTGGCGTGGCTTCGCCCCGGTGCCGGCGGCGGCGAGGCGGGGCGCATTCCCGCGGTTCGGTACGCGGCCCAGCAGGGCGTGAAAAACGCGCCGTGCGCCGAAGGCGGCGAGTGCATCGGATGGCTCGAGGACGGCGACTGGGCCCGGTACGAGGGCGTTGACTTCGGCTCGGGCGCGGAACGCCTTGAGATCCGCGCGGCATCCCAGGCGCGCGGCGGGCAGGTCCAGGTCTGGCTGAACGCGCCGGACGGAGAGCTGCTGGGCGCATGTTCGGTTCCCAATACGGGCGGATGGCAGTCGTGGTCCACGTTCGCGGCCGCGGTCAAACCCCTCAGCGGCGTGAGGACACTCTGCCTCGTGTTCAGGGCGGTCCCCGGGATTGCGGTGCCGGATGCGCCGCTGTGGTTTGGGCGGGTCGACGGATCGAACACCACTATCTGGGCGCAGTTCAAGGGCATTGACCCGAACGAGCAACTTGTCGAAATCAACGTTCGCCGGACGGTATTTTATCCGGACAAGCCGGGCAGGAATTACATCACGGTCCGCGGCTTCACGATGCGCGATGCCGCCACGCCATGGGCCCCGCCCACGGCGGAACAGCCGGGCCTCATCGGCACGCACTGGAGCAAGGGCTGGATCATCGAGGACAACGTCGTCAGCCACTCGACATGCTGCGGCATCGCGCTGGGCAAGCACGGCGACGAGTTTGACAACACGTCGGCGAATAGCGCGGAGGGATACGTGAAGACGATCGAGCGCGCCCATGCCCATCCGATCGCATGGACCAAGGCGAACATCGGCGGCCATGTCGTCCGCAACAACACCGTCTCCCACTGCGAGCAGGCCGGGATTGTCGGCAGCCTGGGGTGCTCGTTCAGCACCGTCACCGGCAACACCATCCACGACATCCACGTGCGCCGGCTGTTCAGCGGCGCGGAGATGGCCGGCATCAAGTTCCATGCCGCGATCGACACCGAGATCAGCCGCAATCACATCTATCGGACGACCCGCGGGCTCTGGCTGGATTGGATGGCCCAGGGCACGCGCGTCACGCGAAATCTTTTCCACGACAACATCACCGAGGATCTATTCGTCGAGGTGGACCACGGGCCGTTCCTTGTGGATAATAATATCTTCCTATCGCCCAACACGCTCCTCGACATGTCCGAGGGTGGCGCCTACGCGCACAATCTGATAACCGGGAAGATCGTGAGTTCCGAGGAATCGCGTCGCCAGACGCCTTACCATCCGGCCCATTCCACGGTGGTCGCGGGCATGGCCGATATCAAGGGCGGCGATAACCGTTACTACAACAACATTTTCGTTGGTGCCGGCGCCGCCCCGGCCGAGTCGTCCAAGAAGGATGACCGGCACCGGCGTGTCGCCGGGTATGGCCTCTGGGTTTATGACACGCGGGAGTTCCCCCTCCAGACGGGCGGCAACGTCTATTACAATGGGGCGCGACCGTATGCCAAGGAAGCCGGACCGGTGGTGGCGACCGGATTTGATCCGAAGGTGGCCCTCGTCGATCAGTCTCTCCGGATGGTGTTGGATGGTGCCGCCCAGGCGGCAAAAACGGCTGTCGTGACCACCGAGCGGCTCGGCAAGGCCAAGATACCGGGTTTGCCCTACGAAAACCCCGATGGCTCGCCGATAAAGATCGATACCGACTATTTAGGCAAGGAGAGAGACGCGGCCCATCCGGCGCCGGGGCCATTCGAGAATCCCGGTCGCGAGTCACTCTTCAAAGTCATCGGGTCGAAAACCGGCACATAGCCGGTGCCACGCGCGTCTTCCCGGTGGCCGCTGGGTGCGGGCGCCTTTGGTCGCCCGAGCCTTTCATGCGCCGTGGGGCAGAGAATCCGGTCTGCCGCCACCCGCGCAGGACCGCCGCCGCAGGCAAGATTGCCTGCGCCACGGCAGGCGGGCGTGTCGAAGGCCTGCGACGCACACGCAACTTTGACGTCACGCACCCGATCCTGGGCAGGAGGCTGATCCTCCTCGACGTTCGGCATGCCGTTTGCGACGCTACCCGCATGGTCGGAGAGGATCGCTCGGCGCTTGGTGCCTCTGGGGCGAAAGTGTTCCGATCCGAGAAGGGGAGGCCGGGGCTCCGGCGAAAACGTTGGCGCGCCGGGAACCGGCCGATCGCGTTCGGCCGGATGGCGGCAAAAAAGGGGCTGGCATGAAACACTGGTTTGCGTTTTTGGCCTTCGCGCTGTCTGCGGGGATTGGCGTCGCGGGGGAATCGCCCGCAGCGAAGAGGCTCAATGTTCTGTTTGTTGCCATTGACGACCTGCGCGACTGGGTCGGCTATCTGGGCAACAAGCAGGTCCAGACGCCTAACCTTGATCGGCTCGCGGCTCGCGGCGTTCATTTCACGCACGGCTATTGCGCCTCGCCCTGCTGCAACCCGTCGCGCGCGGCGCTGCTGACGGGCCTGCGGCCGGGGACGTCGGGCGTCTATGGCAACGACGATGACTGGCGAACAATCGTCCCCGAAGGCACGGTCACGCTCCCCCTGTATTTCAAGAACAACGGTTACTACGTTGCCGGTGCCGGCAAGATATACCACGGCGGCTTGAATCGCCCTGGCGATTGGGATGACTACCTGACCGAGCGTGGGCGGGGGAGTGAGGATGACCCCTCGGGCAAGGGCCGGGGCCGGGGCAAATCCAGGGAGGGCTATGATGGCGTTGGCGGCATCCGCTTCGGCGCGCTCGATTGTGGGGACGAGGACATGGTGGATTACCAGTCGGCCAGCTACATCTTGGCGAAGCTCGGCCAACCGCAGAACAGGCCGTTCTTCTTCGCCTGCGGCATGCACAAGCCGCACATGCCGTGGTCGGTGCCGAAGAAGTATTACGAGATGTATCCGCTCGAGAAAGTCCAGTTGCCGGAGGTGAAGGAGAACGACCTGGACGACGTGCCGCCCGCAGGGGTGGCCATGGCGAGGCCCGAGGGTGACCATGCCGCCATGCTCAAGTCGGGCCGATGGAAGGAGGCGGTGCAGGCCTATCTCGCCACGATCACTTTCTGCGACGCGATGGTGGGCCGTCTCATCGACGGCTTTGACAGGAGCGCGCACAAGGACAACACCCTGATCTGCCTCTGGAGCGACCACGGATGGCACCTCGGCGAGAAGCAGCATTGGCGCAAGTTCGCGCTCTGGGAGGAGGCGACCCGCGCCCCGTACATCTGGGTGGTGCCCGGCCTGACCAAGCCCGGTGGCATCTGCGAGCGTCCCGTGGACTACATGCATATCTACCCGACCCTCTGCGATCTGGCGGGCCTTCCGGCGCCGGGGCACGTCGAGGGGGGGAGCATCCGGAGATTGCTCGAGAATCCGGGCGCGCCTTGGGACAAGCCCGCTGTCACCACATGGCTGTACAACAATCACGCGGTCCGCACCGAGGGCTGGCGCTACATCCGATACGCCAACGGCGACGAGGAGCTTTACCACAACGCCGCGGACCCCCTGGAATGGACCAACCTCGCCGGGGGCCCGGAATACGCGCAGCAGAAAGCCGAGATGGCCAAGTGGTTGCCGACTGTGAACAAGGAGGCGTCCGGGGTTAGGAAGAAGGATCCCGACAAGAGGGCCAAGCGAGCGAGGAAGAAAGCCGCGCAGGGCCAGTGAGGCGTTGCCGCCGCACCGCCGCGCGTTCCGTCCTGTCGCTCGGCTCGTGGCATCGCTTCTCTGGGAGGGCCAAGACCATGATTAAGAGATCGTTCGGAATCGTCGGGCTCGTTGCTTCGGGCGCCTGCTTCCCCGCGTGGTCCGCGGCTTTGGTCCCCATGGCGGAACTCGTCCGGCAATACGAGGCGGACGCGCACGGCATCGCGACCTTCTACAACCTGCCCTGGGCCGAGCCGATCCTCGACCGGCAGCAGGCGCTGTTTGATGAATGGCGCTCCAGGCTGTCGGCCATCGATTTTGGCGCGCTGCCTGACGACGGGAAAATTGACTATTTGCTTCTGCGAAATGGCCTGGAGCGCGAAATCGAATCGCTGGCGACGCAACGCAGGCGGCTTTCTGAAATCGATTTGCTGATCCCGTTCCGAAGGACGGTCGCCGAAATCGAACTCGCGCGATGGCGTGGCGAGAAGATCGATCCGGCCAAGGCGGCGGCCAGCATCGAGGATATCGGGGGGATGGCGAAGGATCTCAAAGACCGCCTTGAGAGGCCAAAGGACGACGACGATCAGGGCGAAAAGAAGAAAACGGCGAAGGATGAGAAAAAGAAGATCGTCGTCGAGCCCGGCCGGGCGCTGCGCGCGGCCAGGGCGGTGGACGGGTTGCGCGATGGGCTGAAGCGCTGGTTCGAGTTCCACGACGGCTACCAGCCCGACTTCTCCTGGTGGGTGCGCTCGTCCTACGGGATGACGAGCACGAATCTCGAGGAGTACGCGAAGTTCTTGCGCGAGGAGATCGCCGGCCAGAAGGGCAAGGAGGAGGATCCGCTGATTGGCGAGCCGGTCGGCGCGGATGAACTGGCGAAGCAACTCAAACTCGAATTCATCGCCTACACGTCGGATGAGGTGATCGGCATCGGCGAGCGCGAGCTGGCGTGGTGCGAAACCGAGATGAAGAAGGCCGCCGCCGAGATGGGCTTCGGCAACGACTGGAAGGCCGCCATGGCGAAGGTGAAGCTGGAGTTCGTTCCGCCCGGCGAGCAGGACGAATTGGTCGGCAGGGTCGCTCGCGACGCCATCGCGTTCGTGAAGGAGAAGGATTTCGCAACGATCCCGCCGCTCTGCGAGGAAACGTGGCGGATGCGCATGATGCCCCCGGAGACGCTCAAGATGATTCCCTACGCGGCCTATTCCGCGCCCGAAATACAGGTGGCCTATCCGCGCGACGACATGAAGCAGGAGGACAAGCTCATGGTCATGCGCGGGAACAACCGGCATTACACGCGGCTCACGGTGCCGCACGAGCTGATCCCCGGCCATCACCTGCAGGCGTTTCAGGCCGCGCGGAACCACGGATACCGGCGCATTTTTGGCACGCCGTTCTACATCGAGGGCTGGGCGCTCTATTGCGAGCTACGCCTCTGGGAGCTTGGCTGGCCGCGCTCGCCAGAGGACAGGATCGGGATGCTCTTCTGGCGCATGCATCGCGCGGCGCGGATCATCACGACCGTCAAATTCCAGACCGGTCGAATGAAGCCCGGGGAGATGGTCACGTTCCTGATGGACCGCGTCGGTCACGAGAAATTCGGGGCCACCAGCGAGGTCCGCCGATTCATAGCCGAGGAAACGCCGCCGCTCTACCAGGCCGGCTATCTCCTCGGCGGACGCCAGCTACACGACCTGCACGACGAACTCACCGGTCCGGGAAAGATGACCGAGCGCCAATTCAACGACGCGGTCCTCGAACAGAACTCCATGCCCATCGAAGTCCTCCGCGCCGCGCTCCGCCATCTGCCGCTGAAGCCCGACGCGCAGCCGGCGTGGAAATTTGGGCATGTTCTGGAGACTCTCGGAAGACCGGCAGAAAGGGAAGTTGGCCGGGAATGTGGCAGGTGATATGAGCGCGCGCCCACCGGTGCGGCGAGGAGGAAGATGATGCTTTCCATACGGGACCTGTTTCTCGCGGCAAATTTGGCGATGGCCGCGGCCGCCTCCGGGGCCGGGAGCGCGGCGCAACCGGAGGCGGCGATCGCGGCGAACTACCGGCGGCCGTTTGAGCCGCCGACGCGGCCGAAGTTCGTCGAACTGGCGCCTGGGGCGGTGGAGCCGGCAGGTTGGCTGCGCGACTGGTGTCTCGCGGCGCGGGATGGGTTCACCGGCCACATGGATGAATATGACGAGGCATTCAGGCAGGCGTGGGCCGCAGACCACACGATGACCGGCGATCGTCTGAACTGGCCGAAGGGGGGCTGGCCGTATGAGGGTGGCGGCTACTGGTTCGATGGTCTGGCGCGGCTGGGTTTTGCCCTGCACGACGATGCGCTCATCCGGCAGGCGAAAAGGCGCCTGGATGTCGTTGTCACTCGCATGAATCCCAACGGCATCCTGTTCTTGTGGTGGCTCAACAAGAATAATCCCGATGATGTGAAAGGCAGCGGCGTCAGCAACGCCTGGCCCATGTGGGCGAGCGGCCTGCTGGGGCGGGCCTTGATCGGATACTATGCCGGCTCGGGAGACAGGCGGGTGCTGGAGGCCCTGGAGGCGGGATACGGCGGAGACCGGGATTGGATGCGCCTGGGCTGGGGCATGTCGAATCCCTGGCCGGCATTCGACACGTACACCTGGACCGGAAACAAGGAGATCGCCGCGGCGCTGACCGCGCTGTTTTCGGAAGACGGCGGAGGAAAGAATCCGGGCGGGGCGTCATGGAATCGCTATCGGCGGATGCCCGGCCAAGAGGGCGGGGCCGTCGAGAATGACCACGTCGTGCATTTTCTTGAGAGCACCACGCCCTGGGCGCTGGGGTATTTATGGACGGGCAGGCGCGAGTTCCTGGATGCGACGCTCGCGTGGCATGACCTGCTTGAGCGAGTGGCCATGCAGCCGCATGGTGCGCCCGTCGCCGACGAATGGTATGGCCCGACCGGCGCGTTCAGGGGAACCGAGACGTGCGATGTTGCGGGGTACGTGTGGAGCCAGGCGGCACTGCTCGCCGTGACGGGCGAGGGGCGCATAGCCGACCGGCTTGAGAGGGCCTTTTTCAACGCGGGGCCCGCCACGGTCTCGCGGGATTTCAGGACGCACGTCTATTTCCAGAGCCCGAACCGTTTCGCCGACCGGTCGCCAGATTTCCCGCACGGGCCGAAGGCCAGCGGTGGCTCCTATCGGCCCAAGCATTCGCCACTTTGCTGCACGGCCGCCCTCAACCGCATCGTGCCCTATTACGTGACGCACATGTGGATGGCGACCTACGACAACGGCCTGGCGGCAACGTGCTATGGCCCCTGCAGGGTGACGGCCCTGGCCGCGGACCGCGTGCCCGTCGAGATCACCTGCAGGACGGACTATCCGTTCAACGAATCGATCGAGATGGTGGTGAGGCCGGCGAAGGAGGCCGAATTCCCGCTCCTCTTCCACATCCCGGGCTGGTGCACGAATCCCGAATTGAGCGTGAACGAGTCCCCGATCGATGTCGGGAAGGGCGCCCAAGGGTTCGCGCGCGTCAGTCGGAAGTGGGCGGCTGGTGACACGGTCCGCCTGCGCTTCCCGATGGGCGTCAGGGTGGAGACGGGACGCGATGTCACTCAGGAGGTACCCCTTGATGGGGCGCATAAACCGACCCCCGTGACGATTCCGGATCCGACGAGCGCCCTGGGGGCTCCCTACGCGTCGGTGTCCTATGGCCCGCTGCTGTTCGCGCTGCCGATCCCCGACACGAACGACCCGAATACGCCCGACCCGTCCGCCCGATGGCGGTATGCGCTGGACGCACAAGGATCCGATATCGCCGTGCAGCGCCGACCGATGCCGGTCAAATGGGATTGGCCGCTGGAATCACCGTTGAAACTGTGCGCCAGCGCTGTTCCGTTCGACTGGAATCCGGCCCCGGACGCGCCCCGCCTGCCCGCCGAACCGGTCGCCAGACGCCGGGCGCCCGAAAAAATCACGCTCATTCCTTACGGTTGCACCAAGTTCCGCATCTCGATGTTTCCAGTGACGGCGGAGGCATGGGCAAGGTCTCGAGATTGAATCGCTTCTGTAACCGGGGTCAGGCAACAATTCTTGATTTTAGGGGCTGGGCGACGGAGCGGTTGGGGCTGCGGAGCGCGCCCAACGTGTCGCGGCAATGGCACCTGGGATGCGGAACACTCGAAAAGCGGCAGGGGAGAAAGTTGTGGGGACAATGGCAAGGGAGAATCAAGAATTGTTGACTGACCCCATGGGCTGCGGCTGTGAGCTACCCCCGAGCCCCTGCGGCCCGCAAAACTTTCATAATATCCTCGGATCTCGCCAGGCTCAAGGCCGTTTGCCCCATCGTGCCTTTGGCGTTGACATCGGCTCCAGCCGCGATGAGCGTCTCGACAACCGCCAAGTGTCCCTTGAGAGAGGCCGACACCAGCGGGGTCTGGTCAAACCATCCTTTGATGTTCACATCGGCACCCGCACCTATGAGATCCTGCACCATTTCGACATAGCCTTTCTCCGCAGCAAAGCTGAGTGCGCTGCTCCCGTTACGGTTCTTCGTATTGACCGATGCGTTCTTCTCAAGCAGCAGGCGTAAGGCCGCATGGCTGCCGAATTCCGATGCGATAATCAGGGCGGTGCCACCGTCATTCAGCGTCGCATTGATATCTGCTCCTCGCTCAATCAATAGCTTCATGACGTCCAGATGACCGTTACGAGCGGCCCACATCAACGCAGTACAACCATAGTCGTTCTTCGCATTGACGTTTTCCCCGCTGTCCAGTATCTGGCGGACCCTCGCGGCGTCGCCTTGTGTTGCCGCATCGATCAATAGAGCGTTCATCCGATGACCTCTCCTTTCATCCCCATGCACACTGCCTTCTTCCGTTCTGACTCGAAAGAGGGATCAGTCATGGTTTGTTGACATCCCTGTCGCGAAAAGACCGAAAGCCATGACTGATCCCATTGGCGATACCACAATCAAACGGATTTCATTCCGTTTCCTTCCAGAATTTCTCGTCGAGAACGAAGCAATGGGTTTGCTCCTGTTGTCCGGGATTGGCGATCAACACCCGCAGTTTCTGCGCGCCTCGCGCCGGGCTTTCGACAATCCACGAGGCTAGCGTCCTTGCGATCTTTCCAGTTCGCCAGAGGCTGTTGTCAGGGCCGTCATTCTGGTCCTTGCTCAACGCGGCGAACGACTCGGTCGTGAAGGGACGGGGCGTTGTCTTCATCAGATGCGTGATGCGGTAAAACCGTTTCAAGCTGCTCTCTCCGACCTTGACATTGAATTCGCTGAGTGATGGGTCGTGAAAATGATTGGAGTGGACGACGACATCGTTGTCAACCGTCTTGACGGCATATTTGCCTTTGAGCGCCACTTCCACCATCAAAATCTTTTTCCGGTCAGCGATCATGATGAATGCGGGACGCAGCGAGGAAAAAATCGCATCCTTCTTCGCGAGGATTTCATCGCAGTTCGCGTAATCCGTCAGCAACCCGGTGGTGAAACTGCGCTTGACCGGCTCCTCTTTCCACATGCTGGACGGGATGGTGCTTGCGGCGGCAGTGAACGCGGTCAGGCCTTTCTCGTTCACGCCTGCCGCCAGTCCCTCGGTGCTTGTTCCTTCATAGACAGTGCAAAGACCGAAGTAGGCGTAGCCTGTTTTGCCGCGGCGCATTTTCAACACCTGCATGTGGTCCGGCTTCCAATCTCGGTTCTTGATGACAATCGTTCCGCCCGATGCGCTGGTGCCCGCCGCGCCCCAGAGCGTGCAGGCGTTGAGGCTGGCCGAGGTCTGAATCATCACCCAAAGAAGGAATGGCACCCGTACATTCATATCTCTGCTGCGAACAGCAAGCGAACATGCTTCAAACTTTTTCATAAGCTCGTGTTGCTTTGACATGGAGCGTCGCCTGCAGTCGCCCCGTCAAGTGTTTTTGTTTTCGCATTTCTCGTTGGCATCCAAATCACCAATGCCGCGAACTGGCCGATGTTCCAGACCGATGCTGGGCGCAGCGGTCACACACAGGAACC
>JAKQKQ010000252.1 GCA_029560585.1 Verrucomicrobiota bacterium
GCCGCCCTCGACAAGCTGGGCGACGCCGGCATCACCCGCTCGGTGATGATCCTCAACGGGCTGGGCGGGCAGATCTACAGCGACCAGCACGCCGACCACTCCGCCCGCCTCGCCAACGCCACCCAGCCGGAGTTCCTGTCCACCCTGGTGGTGAGCTTCCCCCAGGGCGAAGCGCGCTTTCGCGCCGACTTTCCCGAATGGGAAGCGCTGGAACAGGCCGGGCTGTTCCGCGAGATGGAGCGCTTTCTGTCGCAACTGGAGCTACGCCGCACCGTGTTCCGGTCGGATCACGCCAGCAACTTCCTGATACTGAAGGGCACCCTGGGGGCGGACAAGGAGAGGCTGCTGGCACAGGTGAAACAGGCTATTGACGATCCCGGCGGGGCGCACCTGCGGCCGGAGCGGGCGCGGGGGTTGTAGGGGCACTTTCGCGGGGTCGCGTTCGTTTTGAGGACGCTTATGACCTTGCAGGACGGCTTTCCGTTGAGTCGCGTCACATCGGCCGGGTGTTCGCCCCGGCGGGCGACCGACTTTCTTGTTGTACGACAAGAAAGTCGGCAAAGAAACGTACCCCGCTGCCGCGCCCCCTTCGGGGGTCCCCGCCTTCCGGATGGGTCGGGCGGGGTCTTCGCAAACTCGCCCTGCGGGCTCAAACATGCGAAGCCCTTTTTCCGCCCGCCCCACCCGGAAGACGGCGCGTCAGAGGGGACGGGAAATGCAGGTGATCGGCGGTTCGTGACTTTTCTCCGGCGACCTGATGCGTAACATCGCCACGAAAGGAGCCCGGGCCAATCGAGGCGGGTTTTGGGCCAGCCGCCGGTGGGGAACGTCGTGGCCCGCCCCGTCCCGGGGCGGGCCACGGGCCCCTCCGGGGCCAAACCCCCGGTCACGCGTCCCGCGTGACCGCCGCCTCCGGCGGGCGCTCCGCGCTGCCCTCCGGGCCACTTGTGGACCTCAGGGAGAAGCGGAAGCCCAGGAAGTCGAGGCGCCAGTCGCGGGGCCCGTCGACGCGGCAGGCAGCACGCAGCCCGTGCGGGCGGTCGCGCCACGACCCGCCGCGCACGGCGCGCGGGGCATCGCCTGTCGGGCCGCGCGGGTCCACTTGCAAGGCACCGTCGTACTCTCGCCTTCCGTCCGAACACCACTCATCCACATTTCCGTGCATCTGGTACAAACCCCAAGCATTCGGCTCAAAGGATTTCACCGGTACCGTCTTTGCCCGGTATTCCCCCGTCGGACCATCGGCGTAGCTAGATGTGCCGTCATAGTTCGCCCGTGACGGATCAATCCCATCCCCCCAACTAAACGCCGTCTTACCCCCAGCACGACACGCGTACTCCCACTCCGCCTCCGTTGGAAGCGCCGCCTTCACCCCCGGCACACGCTTCTCCACCTCCCGCAGAAAACCCTGCACATCGTCCCAGCTCACCGTCTCCACCGGGTTCTGAGGATCGTCCTTGAACTGACTCGGGTTGCTCCCCATCACCGATTCCCACACCCCCTGGCTGCACGCCGTCTCCGCCAGCCAGAAGCCTTCCGTCACACGCACGACGTGCTGCGGGCCTTCACGATCTAGACGCCCCACCTCCCCCTCCGGCGAGCCCATCACAAACTCACCCGGTTCTATCCAGCGGAAACGCTGCACCGGCCCGCCAATCACCACGTCCATCCACAACCCGAAACGATCATCCCCCCAGGCGCACGCGCACACCGGCGGAAACAACGGCGGCCAGCGCTGGGCTTCGGGGGGCCAGGTGAGGTCGGCGACGGGAGGCGGGGGTGAGTTCATGGGCAGATCCACAACTTCAAAAAGGCGGCGGCCCGGGGAGCTTTCGGGGCGCCATCCGGCCCACCCCTACCCACACCCCGGGCGCCTTGCGGTTCGCCGGCGGCTTGACGCCACCGGCAGGATGCGCCGTCTGGTCCATGATCGGCCGACCCATCCAGACCGGCCCTGCCATCGAGCTCAGGGAGAAGCGGAAGCCCTGGTTGTCGTTGCGCCTGTCGCGGTGCCTGTCGTTGCGGTAGGCAGC
>JAKQKQ010000295.1 GCA_029560585.1 Verrucomicrobiota bacterium
GAAATTCCGGGCTCTGGGAAAACCGCGCCATGAAAGCCATTTATTGGGAAAGGTCAGGCAAAAACTGGGGTTTCTCGCGGTTGCGGAGTGTGTTTCGCGGACCGGTGGCCCCAGACCCTTCAAAGTCGCGTTCTTCGGAGCACGGTTTTCCTTTGAGCCTGCATATTTCACACGAAAGCGTGGAATATGCAGGCTAGGCATGGGAGGGACGCCGGGGCCGGCATCCCTCCCAACTGATACTGAGACGCCAACCCCGAATGGCGCTGCTTTAAGTTTGTCGCGACAGTGGCACGGCCATCTTGGCCGTGAGGCTGGCCATGGGCAGGATGCCCATGCCACGGTCCCTTAACTTAGCGCCATTCACGCCAGTCCCCTCAATCCAGCTCCTCCCGGAACGCTTCGACGCACGCCTCGATCTCCCGCTTGCGCGACTCGGTCAGCGTCTCCATCTCCTGCGCCAGCGCGAGTTCCGACGCGCACAGCCCGAGGTATTTCAACGCGTACTTTTGTCCGGTCCACACGGTTTCCAGATTCGGGCCGTACACACCATGGAAAAGCCGGATGAACCGGTTCTGCAACCGGACCGCCTCCGCCACATCACCTTTGTCGATGGCTCGCGCGATGCCCACCATGATCTTCGAACCCAATGCGCCCATGCCACAGAGCATGCCGTCGCAACCCACGACCAGCGCCTCGTCCACCGCCCACTCCTGACCCTCCAACAACGCGGCCTTCAACCCCTTTTCTTGTCTCATCAGGAGCAGCTCGCGCCGCAGCCACATGTTGCTGGCCGAGTTCTTGATCCCTTTCAGATTCGGGTGTGCCATGATCGCATCGAACTGCGACAGCGACAGGTTGACCCCGTTGTTCGGCGGACAGTGGTAGTAATAGACGGGTCGGTCGGCGGCATCCAGCACGGTGCGGATCGTCCGCACGGGATCGGCCACGCCCGATGCGGGTGGCAGCATGAGCACATAGCTGTCAAACGCGTGTGCCGAGGCGCGCCGCAGGTTCTCCAGCGCGCGCGCCGTGCTTGCTGCCGTGATGCCCACAAGCAACTCGGCGCGTCCCGCAATAGCCCTGGCGCTCTCCGCGATCAGCCGACCGCGAAACTCGTCGGCGAACTGGCTCCATTCGCCCATCGTTCCCAAAATGAAAACCCCATCGATGCCGTGGCGGATGTTGCGCTCGAAAATCCTGTTGAGCCCCCAGACATCAAGGTCCCCATCCTCCGTCAGGGGCGTCACCGAGGCCGAGTACACTTTCTTTCGCATGTTTGACCCTTAGTCGTTGAAGTAGCCGTGGAGATTGATGTCGGGCATGTCGCAGATGATCGCCCCGAGCGCCGACGTGCACCGGACGCGAAAATGTTGTGCCTGAACCGATCTATTCTGAACACCGATTCTCTGCTGCAGACCGACGGGCGTGGTCTCGCCCTGTTCCCAGATCTTTCGCCACGCGTTCCCCTCTTGCGCTTCAACCGTGAATGCGTACGGGGGGCGCGCCGTGAACCGCTCGACGCCCAACTGGGCCAGCGTGTCGCATGCCACCGCTTCCGGTGTGGTCAGCGTGACGGTACGGTCGGCGCCGCCCCGGATGCGGATGCCCTTGCCGCGCGCATGACTGTAAACCTCGGCGTGCCCCGCCTCCGCGCTCCAAACGCCCAGCCGCGTTTCCATCCGCTCAAACGGACCAGGGGCCGCATTCTCGAAAAGACTGGGCGCCTCCTGCCTGTCAGCGGATGGGGCCGTGGGACTCTCCGCGTAGAGCCACGGCAGCGGCACGCGCGTGATCCGCGAGTGGGCGAGCCCAGACATCGCGCAGTAGCCCAGCAGCACCGCATCTTCCATGGGAAGAACCGCGATGTAGCAGTACCATCCCTGCGGATTGCCCTCCAGAACCTTGGTGTCTTGCCACGTTCTTCCATCATCTTTCGAAATTGCCGTGCTCAGGGGCACGCGCCGCTTGCTCAGACTCGCGGGAATGTCGGCGTGATCGTTCCAGACCAAGAGCAGGTCACCGGTCGATGGCAGGCGCTTGATGGAGGCCGGAGAGACCGGAGACCGGATGTCCGAAGCGACAGGCGCCGTCCACGTGTCCCCCCCGTCCGATGAATACGCGAGATACTGGCACCCGCCGCTGGCGCGGATGAACATCATGACTCGCCCATCTTTCAGTTCGACCACGCCCGGTTCCTGCGTGGTGATGCGTTTGCCATCCTTGTCGTACCCCTTCTGGGCGGTCTTGCTCCGCCGCCATGTCTTGCCGCCGTCGTCCGACAGATAGCACATCACGGTCCCCTGCCAGTCCATCTTCGTGGAACCTGTCACCGTGTGCATGCACACCGGCGCCACCAGACGGCCATTCTTGAGCTGGATAACGCGGTCGTTGTTCAAGACGTAGTACCCGACCTCATCCGTGATGCATTCCACCGGCGCGCCCCATGTCGCACCCTCGTCGCGCGAGATGCGCATCATCGGCCGACAATCCTGCTGGCTGTTCTTCCGCAAATAGAACAGCGCGATCTCCCCGCCCCGAAGGCGGAGAAGGCTCACGGACATGACGTTCATGCCGCCCTCGTTCTTCACAATGACGCTATCTTCCTTCGTCCACGTCCTGCCACCGTCGGATGAATATCGTCCGGCCAGATGGGCCGGAGCGTGGTCCGCCCCGCTGGTCCCCGTGTAGTGCGAATAGACAAACAGGATGCGCCCATCCTTGAGCGCGACAAACGAGCCCTCGCTGTTGCGCGGATTGCCCTCGGCGGGAGGCAGCTCAAGCGCGCGGACGGGGACATCCTTCGCAAACGCAGCCCACGGGCAGCACGCCGCCAGGATCGCAAGCGAACATCGGGCGAGCAGCCCCAGTCCAGCATGACCCTTGCCCGCCGTATGTGTGCCTCTTTTCATTTCTCCGGCCCTTTCTCCCGTGTTCTGGTGATGGCGGCGTTGCGTCTGCATGGGCGCATCGGCTTCAAGCTAGTTATCTTCGCCAATCGCCGAGAATCCGCTAATCCCAAAACGACCAGAACCGATATTTTTCTGATAGGCCACGGCCAAAACCAGTTGCCGCCGGGGCGCGCAGGAACGAGATTACCGTAGGTTATGATGAATTCGCGTCCTCGTTGGCACCTTGGCCCCGCGATATTGGCGACTTTGATCGCCGCAGCCGTCGCGACTCCACCCGACACAAACATATGCCCGGTCCACGGAGTGAAGATGGAGGCCATGGCACTGCGAGTGGCGTACGGGATGCCCCCCCGGCGCGAGTTCGAAGAGATGCGGGTTGCGAAGGACAAATTCCCGTTCGGGCGCGATTATGTGCTGGGGGGCTGCGTCCTGAAACCCACCAAGACCGTGGCGGGCTTCCTGTGCCCAAGGTGCGTCGAGGCGCGCAAGGCGTGGCTCGCAGACCACCCGGAACGTTGACCGCCGAGCCGCCCTCGGACTGGTGTTCTCGGCCGATTTACACCAAGCTCGATGCATGAAGCATGGGTTCTTCGCAATGCTGTGTGGCGTTTTGATCGCGTCCGGAACGACCCCCCTATCGGCGCAGGAATCGGCGGAGACGCCGGAGCAGCGCGCCGCACGTATGTCGTGGTGGCACGAGGCGCGGTTCGGCATGTTCATCCACTGGGGCGTGTACGCGGTGCCGGCCGGGAAATACGGCGACAAGGACACCCACGGCGAATGGATCATGTGTACGGGCAAAATCCCGGTCGCCGAATACCGCCAGTACGCAATGCGGTTCAATCCGGTGAAGTACGACCCCGACGCATGGGTCCGCCTGGCAAAGGAATCGGGCCAACGATACATGGTCATAACTTCAAAACACCACGACGGTTTCGCGCTCTTCGATTCGAAAGTCACGAAATGGGACATGGTGGATGCCACGCCCTATGGCAAAGATCTGCTCAAGCCGCTGGCGGATGCGTGCCGCAAGCACGGCATCAGGCTCGGATTCTATTATTCGCAGGCACAGGACTGGAACCACCCCGGCGGCGCCGCATCCAGGGGCCACTGGGACCCGGCGCAGGACGGAAGCATGGATGATTATATCCGGGACATCGCCGTCCCGCAGGTCAGAGAAATACTCTCGAACTACGGCCCCCTGGCGGTGCTGTGGTGGGACACGCCCAAGGACATGACGCCAGAGCGCGCCGCGCCGCTCAACGCCCTGTTGAAGCTCCAGCCCGGAATCATTTCCAACAACCGCCTCGGCGGCGGCTTCCGGGGCGACTTCGACACCCCAGAGCAGCACATCCCCGCCCGCGGCCCGAAAGATCGCGACTGGGAAACCTGCATGACGCTCAACGGCCACTGGGGCTACTGCGCCGCCGACCAGAACTGGAAGAGCACCGAGGACCTCGTCCGCAAGCTCGTGGACATCGCCAGCAAGAACGGCAATTTCCTGCTCAACGTCGGACCAACGGCCGAGGGCCTCATCCCCGAACCCAGCGTCGATCGACTGCGCGGCGTGGGCGCGTGGCTGAAGGCGAACGGCGAAAGCATCTACGGGACCGATCGCGAACCCCGCATGCCGCTGCCCTGGGGACGTATCACGAGCAAGGGCGAGCGCATATTTGTGCACGTGTTTGACTGGCCCTCGGACGGCAGGCTCGCCGTGGATGTGATCGAGAACCCTGTGAAAGGCGCGAGACTGTTGGCGGGAACACAGGCCGCGGTGCCCTTCAAGCAGGCGGGAGGGGTTGTTGAACTGGGTCTGGCCCCGGCGGCGCCCGACCCGATCGACACGGTCATCGAATTGTCCGTCGAAGGGCCAGCGCGCATCCTTCCGTTCGCCATCCGGGCCAACGCGGGGGGCTCGCTCTCGCTGCGCGCGAGCGAGGCCGAGGTGCACGGCAAGAAGGCCGCCTATGAGCACGGCAACGGCAAAGACAACATCGGTTCCTGGATCGAGCCGACAGACTGGGTGAGCTGGGACGTCATCGTCGCCAAGCCGGGCCCGCATCGTGTCGAGGTGGAATACGCCGCGCCGGGCGGAGTGGCCGGCAGCCGGTTTACCGTCGGCATGGGCAAGGCCGAAGTGGCCGCCGTTGTGCAGCCCACCGGTTCGTGGACCGGCTTCCAGACTTTTGCTATCGGCAGCATCCCGGTCGCCGAGGCCGGCCGGGCGCAGGTGGCGGTCAAGGTGCAATCCATGCCCAAGAGCGCGGTGATGAACCTCAAGTCCGTGCGGCTGACGCCGACGCCTTAGCCTCTCAACTCTCTCCCGCCACCGCGGCCCCTCCCAAGGGCCATGGCCAACCAGACCGCGCCCAGGCACAGCAGGACGATCGTGGCCGGTTCCGGCACGGCGTAGCCAAAGGTCTGCCCGTTGATACTGGTGAGCCACATCTGATTCCCGTCGATCGCGGCACCGAAAATCCGATCGATGCCCGCGGGATCCCACACGCTGACGGGAATGGTCGACGCCAGCGCCGTGTCACCCGTCAGGTTGTAGACGTACATCTGCCCGGCCGGGACACCGCTGGCACCGCCCGTGTAGGAATCAAACACGACCAACTGGTTGCCTTCGCGGATGGACTGATACTGGCGGCCGTTGAACGTGATCGTGCCCATGTCCGTCGTGGCGCCGGTGGCCGCATCGATCGCGTAAATGTGCGCGGTGTTGTTCGTCGCGTTCTCCGCCGGCCCCCCGCCATCGGCGGCATACAGATAGCCGCTCGCGTCCCAGTCTATGCCGCGCACGCGCCCCACGATATTCGATGTGGACCAGAGCAGCGTCAATGCTCCCGTGGCGGGATCCACCGAGTAGGCGTGGACTTGGTCATTCGCGGCCGACGTTGAGCCGAAGATGTGTGTACCGTCCGTGGTGATCGTCTCCAGGGCCAGACCATTTCCCACCGCGCAATTCGTGAACGTCGACCAGGGTGTCGCCGTGTTGCCCACCTGGGTCCGATATACGCCACCACTGTCGCCGGTGAAGTAGACGTAATCCCCCACGCGGACCGCCGCCTTCGCGCTGGCCACCGGCGCTGTCGCAAGGGAGGACACCAACGTCCCGTTTGCCGCTTGTTCGTACGGGCCGTATCCTATGTGGCCACCCAGCACGTCGCCCGCGACGACATTGTCATTGAGATAGTAGGCGCTTCCGGCGTTGGTTCCCACCACGGTGGGCCCCCAAAGCAGGCTGGGCGAGACAAGGTCGGCCCGCATGCTGGGTGCTGCCCCCCAAGCCAACACCGCGATGAGCAAAGCAATTCCCCTTGCCATGGGCGGCGCGATTCTGGTGCCTCGTTTCCTCACAGTCCAACGGGCCGGGTTGGCCCCAGTCGTGCCACGGCACGGCCTCGTCTCCACTGAATCCAAATCATCATCGCGAACCGCAAGGATCAACTCAAGCCGTTTCGCGAAGGCACAGGGCACCTTTCTGCCGAAACCCCTCACGCCCCAAACACCCTGTGGATGAACTCGCGGCTTCGCCGGTGGTTCTCGATGGCGGTGCGGGTGACCTGAGTCTTGGCCTCGATGGCCAATTCGACGGTGAAGCGCCTCGGCAATTCATGTTCGGCGGCGTATTGGGCCACGGCGCCATAGTCGATGTCTCCCGTGTCGAGATCCTCCCACCAGATGCCGCCGCGGCTCTGGCGAATATGCCAGGTCACCACGCGGTTCCCGTATTGGCGCAGCGCATCGGGCGGCTGGATTGCGCCCCTCCACACCCAGTGCACATCGTAACAGAAACCGACGGTCGCCGGATCGCTGTTGCCGAAGTTGTAGTGAAACTCCCGCGCGTTGTTGGCCATCTCCGGCAGGTGATGATGGACGCCAAGCCTCAGGCCCTGCTCTTTCAACCCTTGCCCAAATTCCTTGAGCGCCGCGACCTGCGTCTTGAGCTCTTCGTCGGTCTTCTCGCGCCCGATGGGCGCGGCATTGCAGCTGATCACCTGAAAACCGCACTGCCCGCAGACCTTCGCCGCCGCCAGCAACTGGGCCACGACATCCTTCGCCTTGTCCGCCTCGTGCAGGCGCGGCCCGCAATAGAGACTCACCGGTTTAAGACCCTTCGATTTCATCTGTTCTGCCATTTCGCCGATGCTGTCCGGGCGAGTGAAGTCCATGTTCGGTTCCAGATAATCGTAGCCGCAGTCGCGCACCACCGACATCGTCTCCACGATATCGAAAGCCCTCTTCTCGCGCTTCGCGTACTGGGTCCAGCCGAAGGAATTCGAGCCGACCAGCGATTGACGTTTCGATGCGGGCTCTTCCGCCGCAGATGCAATCTCGCGCAGGAGTTCGGCCTGCGAAGCGAGCGCGCCCAGCACCGCGGCGGAACCGGCCCGCCGAACGAATTCCCGCCGCGTCGCATGCCCCACCGGAGAGAAAGATTCCAGACGAGGATTCATGCCGTCGCTCATATCTATCCACCCATAGCAACCTTTTTGCGCCGTCTCAACTTTCCAGAATCAGGCAGCGAATGTCCATCGGCTCATCGCAAAACCCGAAACTGCCCCGGCATCTCCTCACTGCTTCTGACAATTTGCCCGGATGAACTCCAGGATCGCCGCGCGGGCGGGATCACCCTCATTCTCGATCGCGCTGGCGATGCTGCCATGCGTCCGATCCTTGATCATCTGGGCCGCCACGCGCTTGTTTCCCGCGCCCCGCATAAGCGCCACGAAGAACGCGTTTTCCTCCGCACGCGCCGCCATGTCGCGGTCCGCGTACAGCACCAGAAAGGGCGCCGTGTTGGCGCGAACGAAGTGGACCGGCGCCGCCGCGTCCGCAGTGATGGCGAACTTCCCTTCCCCGCGCTCCTCGCGCACCGTGTAGTGCGTCATCGTCTGGCCACTCACCGGGATGAAACCGGCAATCTCGGAAGGCCTCAGGCCAACATCTCCGAGGTAATGTTCATCCATGCCAAGCATCAGCGCCAGATATCCGCCCGCCGAATGACCGCCGACGAAAATCTTCGCCGGATCGCCGCCATGTTCGGCCATGTGCTCCCGCGCCCAGGCTACCGCCGCGGCCGCATCCTGTACGTAGGCCGGAAACATCACCATCGGGCTCAGGCGATAGTTCGGCGCCACCACCGCGATTCCTTCCCTGGCCAGGCTCCTCGCGATCTTCGCCGTCTTGACCGTGTCGCTCGCGATCTGTCGGCCATCCTTGTCGCCATTCTTCAATCCCCCGCCGTGAAACCACACCAGCGCGGCAAAGCCTTTGCCATCCCTGGGCAGGTACACATCGAGTTTGCAGCGCTCCCTCTCATAATCCGTTAGCGCATCGCCCATCTTGTAGGCCACGTCGGTCTGCACACGAATGGCGTCCTGCGTGGGCGACTCTCCCCGCACGGCGGCGGCCGAGAGGACGAGGGCGACGAGAAGAAGGCGGCGGACCATTTGTTAAGGAGGATATTACGGGCGCACCGGGAAGCGGCGCAACCTTAAGCGTCCGGGCCGCCTATTCGGCGCATCGCGTGATGCGCGCGGCCAGATCGGTGGCGACGGGCCCCGGGCTGAGCACCAGCCGCCCGCCCTCGGCCCTGACGGTCTCACGACGAAGCGGCGCGCCCTTCCATGTCTCCCACCATTCCACGGCGTAGGCCCCATCCGCAAAACCATCGAGCGCGTAGGCCGCCGCGGGGAAGGGCCGAATCTCGTCCGCATGCCGCGCGTGGTTGACCCAGTCGCTATCGCCATTCTGAATCCACACCACCGCAGCGCTGGGCGCAGCCAGCGCGTAGCAGTTGACCTCCTGCCGCTCCTGGGTGCGGCAACCGGTGAAAACGTACCGCGGCACCGATATCCAGTCTTTGCCGAGATTCTCCACGCGGATGCGATGAAAGCCGGCCTTGACCGGCACCGGGATATCCTCGTCGTAGACAGACTCCCACAGCTTCCACCGCTCGACATATCGCCAGCTCTTGCCGCAGTTTTCGCCGCACTGCATCGGCCTCTCCAATGCGAGCCGGTCGTCGATGAAGATCTTGAGCAGCCCCGAGGCCGACACATTGTCCACGTGAACCACAAAAGTGCCGTCCTCGGGATAGGTCACTTCGAAGGTCGGCGGGTTCACCAGATCGGCGTGCGCGCCGCCATGCAGCTTGGAAAGCAGCTCGCCCGCATTGGACAGTTCGCCCGCCGATGAAATCGCAAAGACGCTTTCCGCCGG
Source organism: Verrucomicrobiota bacterium (assembly GCA_029560585.1). GTDB lineage: Bacteria > Verrucomicrobiota > Verrucomicrobiia > JADLBR01 > JADLBR01 > JADLBR01. Next base: position 9,138 of record JAKQKQ010000295.1, read on the forward strand.
CCTTCGAAACTCGGACCGCGTGAGCGCCACCACGTCTCGCCGAGACGGCCTGGCGGACCGCACCACAGCCGCGGGAACCGTGACCGCCACCTGCCGCCATCGCGCGGTTCCGAACGGCAGCCCGCTCAGGAAACCGCGAATGGCCCGGAAGTGAAAATACAGATTCTTCGGCTCGATGTAGTTCTCGTGCCACCACGGCATGGGTATGCCGCAGCAGCCGCTCGCGATCGCCGCCCACGCCGCATTGTGGATCGCCCGACCCGTGGGGTCGGCATCGGCGCTGAAATTGTGGCTCCTGATCCCGAACTCGGCAAAAAGGTGCGGCTTCTCGAAACCGTTCCACTGCGTGAGGCAGTAGGCATGTGTCTCGAGCGCCACGTTGAGATCGTTGTTCGCATAACTGTGCGTCTGGACAACCGTCATCTGCGGGATCTGCCAGCACGCCTCGGGTCCGGTCTTCGACCACCAACTCGTGGATATCAGGTGGTCGTACGGATCCAGGGCCGCCAACACCGGAGCCATCTCGCGATGCCAGGCGATGATCGTCTCCTGCTTGGCATCCGCCCAACCTTCAAATTCGTTGCCGAATTCCCAGCAGAGCACGTGCGGGCTGAAGCCCCAGCGCGCGACGGTGTAGCGCAGGCGCTTCCGGTAGAATGCCTTCGCGGTCTCGTCCGTGAACCAATCGCCCGCCGCCTTGCACGGCCCCCCCTGCAGCACATTAAACGGATTCGACTTCCAGCCTTCCTGACGGAAATCCTGGTGGGTGTCCATGCAGAGCTGGTAGCACATGCCGAGGCGGCCCGCGTCCTCGAGCAACATGTCGAGTTTCGCCGCCTGCGCCTGGCGATACCAGCCGAGTCTGGGCTCCCACTCGATGCCGAGCCCGCTCTTGGACATCCACCAGCGGTTCCAGTTCTCACCGTTCGCCGCCATCTTTTCCAATATGTCCTTAACCGACATGCCGTTGCTCCCGTGGAAGATCGGCAGGTTGTGGCCGACGGGCACGAAACCCTCGCCCGTCTCGTGCGCGAGGTATCGCGCGTCCACCCCGCTCACGCGCACGAATCCCTTGGAGTGTCCGGCGGCGGTGACGGTGATCGCGTGCGGGATCTCAAAGGTCGCCCGGCCGTTCCGGTCGCGCGCGGCGAGGGTCACGCGCATCGGACCCGCCTCGGTTGCGGCGAGCCGCACCTTCCACTCGCCCTCGCCAGCCGACAGCATCAGGTCCTCGGTGCCTTCCTGTTCGTGTCGATGCGGCACCATGAAAAAGCCCGGCATGGCATAGGTCTTGCCCGACGCCGTGGCAACGGAGGCATCGAGCGCGATGTCATCGGGATCATAGGGGTTGTCCCATGTCCCGGTCAGCGCCACATCGATCTCGCACTTGCCATACAATGGAACCTCCTGCGGCGCCCGGGCCGCGAGCCCGAGCGCCGCGCGGCCGGTCACGACGGGTCGCAGGATCTTTGGCATCGTCGCAAAACCAAAAGCCATGGTCACCTCGGGCTTGTCGCCAACCGCAAAGTCGCGCGGCCCAGGGGGTCTCACTTCCATGCCGTGCCCCGCCGCGCTGACGCGCGACCGAAGGTGGCAGATCCCCTCGCCGCTGAAAAAGATCGACGGCCCCCCTTCCGTGCCCAGGAAAACCTGTTTGAATGCGCCTTCGACCGCCTTGCCGACCGGGGCGTCACAGGTCGGGAACAAATACACGGTCCGCGCATCGTTCGTGGCGACCTTCGTCAACATCGACGCCCAGACGCCGTCGGTCAGCTTGAGTTCGCCAGTCTTTTGCAACTCCAGGCGCGCCACGACGCGTGTGCCCGAGGGGGCCAGGGTCAGCGAATAGCGCAATGGCGCGGCTCCATCCCGCGCGCCCCACAGGCCCCCGAGGCGCAATGCCCCGTCGGGCTGCACTGCGGCCTCTTCCACTTTGCCGCCCGCCAAGGTCTCATAGACATACGCATCGTGCCATAGGAAGAAACCGACCTCGAGAGGTGCTTGACCCGTGGCACGCAACGAAAGCCGCCCCCTGTCGTCGCACGTGACCAGACCCTGTTCGAGTGACAGAGAAAAGCCCTTTCCCTGTCTCTCCCAACATCCCGCCGCTGCACCGCAACGCGCCACGAGAATGCTCACCAAGACAGTCCCAACTGCACCGATCCTCATGTAACCTCATCCCCTTCTACGGATAGCGATCCCCCTCCGATGGGCCTCGCGCAAACCCCGCCCCACCGGCCGGCCGGTAACCAGAAACCCGCATCTCTGTCCGATTCCATCAGCGAGAAAGTCTGACATCTGGACCGATGAAGGTCGAGCGGCACTCGCCCCGGCCTACACCCTTCGGATCCGGGAACGCCCCGTCTGCCAGTGGGGTGCCGCCAACCAGCGCGACCGGGTCCGGTCTCACATGGCGGCGATCCTCCAGCAGTTGCCAGAGTACTGATTCGACGGAGAATCCCCCATGCCGATCCAGCTCATTCCCGCGACCCGCGAACACGCGCCGACCCTTGCCCGGATATGCCACCTTGCGTTCAACACACTGCACACGCACCACCGCGTGCCGCCGGATGTGCCCACGGAAGAGGTCGGCGCGCTGATCATCGGCGGGGTGATCCATCGGCCGGACTACGTCGGCGCGGTCGCCGTCGAGGGCGGACGCATGCTCGGGTCAAACTTCCTGCAGATGTCTGATGAGGTCTTCGGCGTCGGGCCCATCACTGTCGATCCGACCCTCCAGTCGCGCGGCGCGGGCCGGATGCTCATGCGGTGGGCGATCGACGAGGCGCGCGCCCGCCGCGGGCCTTCGGCGCACGTGCGACTATTCCAGGAAGCGATCAACACGAAATCCCTCTCGCTCTACACGTCCCTGGGCTTCGTCTGGCGCGACGCCGCCGCCGCGATGCTGCCCAGACCCGCCGCCGCCGAGGACCCGACGGTCCGCCCAATGACCGAGGCCGATCTGCCGCACGTGCGGCGGCTGTCGCAGCAGCACTACGGCTTCTCCCGCGCCGATGACGCGGCCCAGCTGCTCTCGATGAAGATCCCCGCCTTTGTCCGCGAGCGGGGCGGCGGGGTGGTGGCCTACCACATCGCCACGCTGTTCGGCCACGCGTCTGGACAGACCAACGACGACCTGCTGGCGACCGTCGCCCAGACCGCGCGGCGCGTGCCGCCGCCGATGTCGGTGGTGATAGTGCCCATGAGCCAGCCCGCCCTCTACCGCGCCGCGCTGGCGGCGGGATTCCGGACATCGAAGGTGCTCAACTATATGTCGCTCGAGCCGTTCGCGCCGATCAAGGGTCCCGCGCTTCCGTCAATCCAGTGCTGAACGAAACAATTGCACTTGGGGTCAGCCCTTGAAAATTGAAAATGCGTGGGCTCCCATTTTCCTTCCTCGTGGACAGATCCATTCGCGCCGAATCTGGGGGTGCCGTGTGTCACGTCATGGCCCAGCGCAATGGGCGGCGTCGGGATCCTGACGCACGGCGATGGCGGGACATTGGGCGAGGAACGGGCCGTCGAGCGAGCCTAGGACTTCGCGCGCCATCACCGCGTCGCAGATACCCGACGTGCTACGAGGCTGGCGACACCCCGAGCACGACGCCTTCACGCCCCGGAATGCGTGGAGCCTGTTCAACGCCTTCACCTCCGTCTACCGCGAGATCAACCCCCACACCGCCCTGCGCAGGGGAGAAGCCCTCCACGGGCTGTTCGACGCGGTCGTCGGGATGTCGTGAGCGGGAGGGAGAGCCCGATGTGCCCGCCGAGGGCGCGGGGGCTTTCCCTTTAGGAATCGCCTGATGGCGGCCCGGTTCCCCTACTTGACCACGATCCGGTAGAACACCTTCGTCGGCTTGGGCACGATCTCATCGGTTACGGTGTTCAGCGATGGCACCGGCCCTACATTGTCGGCCACCACGTCCCACTGCTTCAGATCAAACGAGCGCTCCACCCGGTACAACCGCCCCCCCATCGCGGCCCAAGAGACGGTGCAGATGACCCCGGTGCCTCCAACATTCGGAGCCGCGCTACATCCCCCGATCCGGAAACGCGATCGTGCATCCCGCGGGTCGGTGCCCGCGGCATACTCATGCCCATTTGGACATCCGTCACCGTCGTAATCCCCCGAGCTAGGCAATAGGCCAACTCCCCTCGTATCCACGGAAAGCGTATTAGACTCTCCGGCAACGGTCCCTAGTGATCTGCGGGCAGGACGGAACCCGTCGTTGTAGTTCTTGTTTACCGGTTCAAGGTATGACCGGGCAGCGACACGGCAATAGTTTGCGGTGCCGTCCCAACTGCAACCGCGCATCACGCGATACGTGCCAGACGATGGCCCGGTCGGGTCCGGCGAGACCAAACCGCCATAGTAGCCCACGTCGTACCAGTCCCAGCACCATTCCACCACGTTGCCTTCCATATCGTGAAGACCGTAAACGTTGTCGGCGAACGCCCCAACGGGGGATGTGTACGGTTTGTCACCACCTTTATAGTCTGGATGAAAGCCACTCGTCAGGCTGACGTCGTAGGGGAAGCCATCGTAAGAGTAGTAGTTCGCGCGGTCGTGGGTTATGGTCTCGGTATCGTGCCAGGGGAATCGGTGCCCGGCGGCTCCACCGCGGGCCGCCTTCTCCCACTCCGCCTCCGTGGGCAATCGGTAACCGTTCGCGCCCCAATCCACAGCACCGCTTGCGACGTCCACGGTCCCTGTCCGGTACACCGTTGTCTTCGCCGACGTCGTATGGTAGCAGGGCAACAAGTTCTCTTTCTCGCTCCGCGCATTGCACCATTTCACCGCGTCGTGCCAGGTCACCTGCTGCACAGGGTGATCCAATGCCTTGCCCGAACCCACGCCCAGATCCGCATAATTATTCGTCGATGCCCAGTTTCTCACATCATCCCACTGCGCCTTCGTCACCTCCGTGCCCTGCATGTAAAACTCGCTTACGTAGACCGTGTGCACCGGACGCTCTGAAGCAGAGCCTTCGTTATTGATGTCCCCCATCTGGAAGTTGCCCGCCGGGATCAGGATGAAGTCCGGGGGGCCCGCTTTACGAACAGTGCGGAACCCGTCACTGGTGCTGGTACCGCCGGCGTTGCTGTAGCTCCGATCCGCTACGCGGCAGTTGTTCGCACCGTTGCTCCAGTCGCAGCCGCGCCGCACGCGGTCCGTGCCCGACGTAGGACCCACGGGATCGCTCGACGGCGAATTGGAATAGTAGGTGCTCGAAAACCGGTCCCAGCACCACTCAAAGACGTTGCCCGCCATGTCGTAGAGTCCGTAGCCGTTGGGCGCGAAGTACCCCGCCGGGCTGGTGTATGGAACGTCCCCGATCATGAAGGTCGGGTGGAAACCCGAATATGGATTCACGTCGTAGCCGTAAGAAGTGGAGCTGGCGTAATTCGCCCGGCTGTGGGTGATCGTGTCCACGTCGGCCCAGGGGAAGCGCCGCCCACTCGATCCGCCCCGGGCCGCCTTCTCCCACTCCGCCTCGGTCGGAAGGCGGTAGCCGTCGGAGCCCCAGTTGCAGTCCGGGTCACCCGCGCCCGTGCGGTACACCGCCCCGCCCACCGTGTAGCACGGGGTCAAACCCTCCTTCTTGCTCCGGGCGTTGCACCACTTCACGGCGTCGTACCAGGTCACGTACTGCACCGGATGGTCCGGGGCTTTCCCGCCGCATGTTGGGAGGTCTGTGAAGCCGTTCGTCAAACCCCAAGATCGCACCTGGTCCCACTGCGCTTTCGTGGTCTCGTTGCTCTGCATGTAAAATGCGCTCGTGTACACCGTGTGCGCCGGTGCGTCTGATATTCCGTCCAACGCATCCCCCATCTGGAAGCTGCCCGCCGGGATCAGCACGAAGCCCGGGGGCACCGACCAGTCGCTGGCGCTAACCCTGAACCGCACCGCCGGCGAATACCGCCCATCCCAGTCGGCCCCCGCGTCCCAGACGATCCGGCGGCCGGTGTCGGGCGTGACGCCTCCCCCCACATCACCGGTGAGGCTGGTGGCCGTCAGATCGTAAGTTGCCCCGGCATTGGTTGAGACTTGCACCGTGACGAAGACTTGGTTTGCGCCGCTAGTGATGTCGTAGCACACGTCCACCAGTTTGGTCCCGGCCCGCTGCGAGGCCCGGACGTTGGTGACCGACGGCGCCGCGCCCGCCGGCACAAAAACCACCTGATCCACCAGCGCCATGTCCCCGGGGTCATCGCCGCTGGGGTCCTTCACGTACCGCCACCGCACCGAGTGGCTGCCCACGCCAAGGATCCAACTGACCCGCTCCCAATCGGTGGCGCCGCTGATCTCCCGCCGCGCCACCCCGTCGACCCAAAACTCCAGCTTGTCGGCCCCGCCGGAGACCAACTGCCACCAGAAACTCAGTGTCCCCGCGCCCTGCACCGTCGTCTCGAACCAGCTTTCCTGATTCGCCCCCACGGTTCCGCTGCGCGCCGCGTCTTGCCCGTCGTGGCTGGCGCCCGTCTGCCCATACCAAGGCGCGACCCCGCCGCCGACGAAATCCAGCGAATCGTTGTCCAGGGCGTCCGCCAGCGCACCTGCCGGCGCCACACCAGTCCCGGTTTCTGGCATCGTGTCCGCGCCCTCCGTCGCGTCCGAAACGACCTTCAGCACGCCGGAGTAAGCACGCACTTCCGTTGGCGAGAATGTGATCGGCACGTCCACCGACCCCCGGGCTACGATCTGTGTGGCGCAGTCGCCGGAGAACCCGGGCGCGTTGGTGATCCCGGCGACCGAAAGCGGATCGATGCCATCGTTGTGGATGGTGAGGTGGGCCACCGCGTTGGAGCCGACGGTGACATCGCCAAAGTCCAGCTCGCCCTCGAGCCAAATGACGCGGTTCGGCGGGCGGACCGTGAGCGTGACGGGGATCGTCTGGGGGCCGTTGGTGGCGCCGTCGGCGGTCACCGTGATGGTGGCGTTGGTGGTCCCGATGGTCAGATTGGTGGTGGCATATGTGACTCGAATCGTGTTGGTCATCCCAGTGCTACTGCCGGACAGCGGATCGATCGACAGCCATGTCGCATCATCACTCAGCGCGTAGGAGAGGGTGCGCCCCCCGACGTTGGCGACCTGAAAGGAGTCTTCGCGGGCATTCTCACCCACGGCGCAAACTGGCGCGAGGTTGGTGGGGCTCAGCCAGATGACCGGGAGCGGCGGCAAGACGATGAGGCTGACGCCAATGTCCTGTTGCGCATTGGTGGCCCTGGGGGCGATCACGGTAATCGCGGCGGGGTGGGAGCCGGTCTCCATGCCCAGAGAATTGCATCTCACCTCGATCGGGTCGGGCTCCCCGCTGCTCTCGCCCGAAGGCGGGATCAGCGACAGCCAAGGCTGGTTCGGGGTCAGGGTGTAGGTCATCGATCCGCCACCGGTATTGCAGATCTCGAAGGTCTGTGAGGCGACTTCCTGATTCTGGGTGCAGACGAAGGCGATATTGGTGCGGCTCAACACCAGATTCGCTGGAGGCGGCAGCACTTCCAGATGCACCGCTATGGCATGCGATGTGTTCGTCGCCTCCAGTGCGGTGACCGTGATGCTGGCCTCAAACAGGCCTGTCCCGAGGCCGGCGGCCGGGAAACTCACCTGAATCGGGTCATGCCCGCCAGTGCTGATGCCGTTAGTCGGATCCAGGGAGATCCACACTTTGTCGGCGGCCAGCGAATATGCCATCGATCCGCCGCCGGCGTTCCAGACCTCGAAGGTCTGCGCGGCGGCATTCTGGCCTTGCGTGCTGACGACCGAGATTTCAGAAGCGCTCACTGCCAGGACTGGAGGTTTCGGCCTGACATCGACGCTCACCCACACACGACGCGGGGAATTCGTGGCCCCCTCAGCCGCCACCGTGATCGCGGCGCTGTGGCGTCCCGTCTCGAGCCCCGATGTCGGGAAATCCACCCGTATCGGGTCGTGTTCCCCGGCGCTGTCGCCGGTGAGAGTATCCAGCGAGAGCCAGGTCTGATTGGCGCTCAGGCTGTAGCCCATCGTCCCCTCGCCGGCGTTCCACACATCGAACTGTTGCGAGGCGGCGTTTTGTCCCTGCGTGCAAACCACCGAGAGGTTCGTGGTGCTCAGGGCGATGGCCTGCGGCTTGCCCCGCCATCCGAAATCCGCCGCGCTATAGTCGCTGGGCCAGACGCCAGCCTTGTTGACGGCCGCCTGCACGAAGTAGTAGTTCGTCACGCCGACCGCCGTGGCGGTGTCCGCGTAGGTCGTGGCGTTGGCCCACGTCCCCAGCACGGTCTTCGCACCCGTGAGTGTGGTGGCTCGCGACACCCGGTAGGCCCCGGCGCCCTGCGCGGGATCCCACGCAATCTGCACCTGATTGGTGAAAGTGCCCTTGCTGGCCGTCACGCCCTCCGGCGCCGCCAGCGCACGCCAGCCCATGTCGCCCGTTCCCAGCGCGCTGGCACGACCACCAGAGCCGTCGATCGCCGCCTGCGCGAAGTAGTAGTTCGTCACCCCGGGCAGAACCGTCGAGTCATCCAAGGACGTTCCCGCGATCCACGGGGAGACGTCGTTGGTCACCCCGCTTCCGGCCGCCGTCCGGTGCACCCGGTAGTGGCTCGCACCCGCGATGCCCGCCCAGCTCACCGCCACCCGGTTGGTGTATGTGCCTTCGGTGGCCGCCACCGGAGGCCCGACCAGCCCCCTCCAGCCCTCGTCCTCCGTGCTGTAGCCGCCCGCGTTGGCCCCGCTGGAGCTGGTCGCCGCCCGGACCGAGTAGTACAGGCTCACCCCGGCCGGTCCGGTGGTGTGGTCATAGTTGGTCGTGGTGATCCAGAGACTCGCAGGTCCAACCGACCCGCCGGAAACCGCGCCGGTGTAGACCTGGTAGTGCGTCGCCCCCGCCACGTTGGTCCAGGTCACCGCCACCCGGTTGGTGTACTGCCCGTCGCTGGCCGCAACCCGCGTCGGGCAGGCCAGCTGCCACCAGCCCGTCGCGACCGCGCTGTAGGCGCTGGGCCACACCCCGGCCAAGTTCACCGCCGCGCGCACGAAGTAGTAATTGGTAGCGCCCACCGCGAGCGCGCTGTCCCCGTACGCCGTCGCGTTGGCCCACGTCCCCAGGTCGGTCTTCGCCCCCGCGAGGGTGGTCGCACGGGACACCCGGTAGGCCCCGGCGCCCTGCACCGCCTGCCAGTTCACCGTCACCCCATTGGCCGACACCCCCTGGCTCGCCGTCACGCCCTCCGGCGCCGCCAGCGCACGCCAGCCCATGTCGCCCGTTCCCAGCGCGCTGAAGCGGTTCCCGGCGCCGTCGACGGCAGCCTGCGCGAAATAGAAATTCGTCTTCCCGGGCAGAACCGTCGAGTCATCCAAGGACGTTCCCGCGATCCACCCGCCGGAAACATCGTTGGTCACCCCGCTCCCGGCCACAGTCCGGTGCACCCGGTAGTGGCTCGCGCCAGCGGCCGCCGTCCAGCTCACCGCCACCCTGTTCGTGTGCGCCCCGTCGGTCGCCGTCACCGGAGGCCCGACCAGCGCGCGCCACCCCTCATCAAACCGGCTATATTCACTTGGCGTGGCCCCACCTGAGCTCGTCGCTCCACGCACCCTGTAATACGCGCTAACACCCGGAGCAGTCTCTGGGTAATCGAAATTCGTTGCTGTGATCCAGGCGCTAACGCTTGTGCCAACATCACCGCTAGTCAGCGACCTGTAGACTTGATAATGTGTCGCTCCTACAGCATTCGTCCACACCACACGCACCATGTTTGTATGGGCACCGTCGCTGGCTGATACCCACAACGGCGCCATCATCGCGGTCAAGAAGGAAGCACCGCCCGACCAATCGCTCCACGCACCCTCCCCATCCTTGTAGCGCACGCGCCAAAAATACGTGGTATTATGTGCCAGCAGCCCAGACGGCACCGCTGCCTCGACGCTGGCAGCATAACTCGCCCCGCTATCCCACTCCGGACTCCCGAAGGCGCTGTCATTATCCACCTGCCAATGGCTGCCGGCATGACCATCGCCATCCGGTTCAGAATACGCCGATGCTCGCAAGGTGGGCGTGAGGCTAACCCCGGCCACCCCGCCGACTGGTTCCACCGGACTCGGCGTCCCGGGCGGGTTGTTGGCCGTTAGGAACCACCGCGACCCAGACCACTGGCTCCAGGCGCCAGATGTGTCCCTGTAGCGCACGCGCCAGTAGTAGATCCTGTTGCTCCCCAACACCCCGGAGGGAACCGTCACCTGGGAACCCCCGGCACCGCTCTCACCGCTGTCCCATTCGGGATTCTCGAACCCGCCATTGTCGTCCACCTGCCAATGGCTGTTTGCTTGGCCATCGCCATCCGGATCAGAGTACGCAGAAGCCTGCAAAATTGGCGTGTGGCTAACCCCACTCGCCCCGTCGCCAGGACTGGCCAGTGACGGCGTGTCAGGGGCCCGGTTCTGCGTTGTGAATGACCACGGACTCGACCACCCCCCCCAATCCCCCCGGCTGTCCTTGTATCGCACCCGCCAGTAGTACGTCCTATTGCCGCTCAGACATCCCGATGGCACCGTCGCCTGCGTGCTCGCTGCATAGCTGAGACCGGTGTCCCATTCGGGGCTGCCGAATGCACTGTCGTTGTCTGCCTGCCACTGGCTGTTCGCATGCGCGTCCCCGTCCAAGTCGTAATAAGCAGACGCCTGCAGAGTTGGCGTCAAACTCAGCCCAACATCACCGTCCCTTGGCGTAACCGGCGTTGGCGGATCGGGCGCATTATTCATTGTTGTGAACCGGCGCGCCGAGGACCAATCGCTCCATGCGCCCCTGCCGACCTCTCTGTAACGAACCCGCCAGTAGTACGTCGTGTTATAGCGCAACCGTCCCGATGGCACCGTCGCCTGCGTGCTCGCTGCATAGCTGAGACCGGTGTCCCATTCGGGGCTGCCGAATGCACTGTCGTTATCTGCCTGCCACTGGCTGTTCGCATGCGCGTCCCCGTCCGGATCCGAGTACGCCGATGCCTCTAGGGTTGGCGTCAGGCTCACACCCGTCGCCCAATCCAAGGGGCTGCTCAAAGTTGGTGTGGCCGGCCGACTGCCTCCCCAGAACTGCCAAAGCGCCATTCGACCGGCTGACCAACCTCCAACCAGGATTCTGCCATCACTCAGAACCACTGCGTCCATCGGGAAATCGTCCTCCGGCCCCTCAACCCGCACGATCCCGTCTCCACCGCCAAAACCCGCATCCAAACTCCCGTCACTATTGAACCGCACAAGTTTGAGGTCGTATCCACTCCCACCAGCAACCCCGTAGCCTCCCGCGACGATAATCCGCCCATCACCCTGAATCGCCAACGCTCTATATACGGCCTCATCTTCGGTGCCTGAAAGGGGAATCACCACCATGCCGTCACCGCCGCCAAATGTCGGATCCAGCACCCCTTCCGCCGTAAACCGCAAGAGGCACAACAATCCGGTATTGTCACTTCCTACAACAAGTATCCTTCCGTCGCCCAGAACCGCGATCTCGATTCCCTGAGGACCCTCGCCACCCGGGTTTGCGGTAACAATTCCATCGCCGCCCCCGAACGTCGTGTCCAACGTTCCATCAATGTTAAATTTCGCGACTCCGATAGCAGAAAGCTCCGAAATACCTGTTACGAGTATTTTTTGATCCGCTGTCAGAGCTATGCTTCCAAGCCACGAATAATAACCGAATGGCTCCACAGTTCTCCCCGCTCCGTTCCCAAAACTCATATCGTCGCTACCATCCTCGTTAAATCGACACACTCTAGCATTCGCGGCAACTAAGATTTTGCCGCCTGTCTGGACACATAAACGGCATGAAAACGATGCGTAGTTATTGGTAGATCTCGCTATGCCGTCACCGCCACCAAAAGAGAAATCCAGCGCGCCGTTGCTCTGATACTTAAACAGGGCGACTTTGCTTTGGTTGCCTTCTCCCGAATAAACGATTTTTCCATCGGCAAGCACGGAAACGCTTCCCCCTTCATCGTCCTCGACCGTGTCTGTTATCACCTTTCCGCCGACACCAAACCCTGAATCCAAGCTTCCGTTTGGATTATATCTAATCAGACACACCGCACTATTATTACTTGACCTATTCACGCTTCCAGCAAGAAGGATTTTCCCGCTCGGATCTATGCAGACGTCGTACGCCACATCCGAACCGGTCGTTATGTCGGCGGTCACACGGCCACCAGCCCCAAATCCGACATCCAGATCGCCGGGCTCGATCTCCGTCCCGAGCTGGTTCAACGTGTGCTCTTGACCGCCGATCGTGATCTTGCCGGACCGGGATGCGGCGGAGTTCGCCTCAACGGTGACCGTGACCGCGCCATCGCCGGAACCAGATGGGGGGGTCACGCTCACCCACGACAGGCTCTCGCTGGCCGACCAACCTGTGTTCGACGTGATCGTGATCGTGTAGCTCTGCGCCCCGCTGCTTATCGTGGCCGAGAGCGGGTCGATAACCGTCGTTGCCGGCGCAGCTCGTTGGGTAAGGCTGTGGACCTGTCCCCCGATGCTGATCGTCCCCGCGCGCTCCGACGTCCCAGGATTTGCGTCTACGGTGACCGTCACGGTCCCGTTTCCCGAACCAGATGACGGGCTGGCGCTCGCCCAGCTGATGCTCTCCGTCACCGACCAATCGGTGGTGGATGTGATTGTTATCGAGTAACTCTGCGCGAGCCTGCTAACAATACTCGCGGTTGGGTAGATTGACGTCGCGCCGGATGTGCCATTCTGAGTCACAGTGTGCACCTGGCCACCGATGGTGATCGTCCCCGAGCGCGAGTCCGTCGACGAATTGGCCGAGACTGTGACCGTTACGCTGCCGTTACCGGATCCCGATGTCTGGCTGACGCTCACCCAGCCCAGGCTCTCCGAGACCGTCCAACTGGTGCTCGATGTCACGGTGATCGCGTAGCTCTGCGCGCTGCTGCTCACGGTGTTCGACGTCGGACTGATCAAGGTGCTCCCAGACGTGCCATTCTGAGTCACAGTGTGCACCTGGCCACCGATGGTGATCGTCCCCGAGCGCGAGTCCGTCGACGAATTGGCCGAGACTGTGACCGTTACGCTGCCGTTACCGGATCCCGATGTCTGGCTCACGCTCGCCCAGCCCAGGCTCTCCGAGACCGTCCATCCTGTGTTCGAGGTCACGGTGATCGCGTAGCTCTGGGCACTGCTGCTCACCGTCTTTGACGTTGGATCTATGGAGGTCGAAAGAGCTGCTCTGTACCCCCCATCTGACATGCTGTATTCGTACTGGTTGTTTCCATAGGTTTGCACCCAGTAGTAATATGTCGTCCCAGAGAGCGGGGGCACATCATCGTACTGCGTTGCGGTTGTGAGCGATCCCAACTGGACGGCGCCCGAAAACTGGTCGACCGTGTTTCGGTAGACGTAATACCCCTGCGCCTCAGGGACCGAATCCCAAGTGACGCGCACCTTATCGGTGAAGTCACCATCCGTCGCCTTGACGTTTTTTGGCGGCGGAAGACTATATTCCAGATAGAGTGTAAATCCGTCGTCCACAAAATCTACAAAGAAGTCGTCATCTGCAACGGGTTCCTCCTGCCACAGTTCTTGATGCACTTGGATTTGGTGATCATCATTGAATCCGTCAACGTGACCGATGATTATTATTCCTACTTTTTCACCACATCGCGCTTCTATCGCCCCCGTTTTTGCTGATAGTGTATTGCTCTCATTGTATATGAATTCATCGTAATTATATTTAAAATACATGTCTTGTGTATCGTAGGCTTCGGTCCCGATAGCCCAACGCCCAGCTGGATCCGAGGAGGCATAGTATGGCTCGTCTTTCTCGAGCACCCCGAGGAAGAGCCCAAAGAGGGGTATTGATGGGAACTTGCTGTTTCTTGGAGTGAAAATAAGTTCGGCTCTGGTGACAGTGGAACCTGCAGGCACGTCATTCAAGTCAAACCAAAAAACGGCCCTGTAGAACTTGTCGCCAAACACGGAATCTTCCTGCCCACAGGTCGGCGATACGTTATAGGAAGACGTCATGTCGGAACCCGTCTTATTCGACTTTAGGGTCTCGCGCATGCTCTGGATATCGCTGAAAAAGGGTCCGGCTGCAGAAGAGCGGTCGGCTGTCCCGGCGAGTACGCCGATGGCGATTGCCAGCTTCCACAATGAGTTGGTGACGTTCACTGGCGCGATCGATTTCGGAAAATGGCGCTTCATGGCCGCGGCGCGCTCCAGTTGTCGGCTTGGCCGCGGACAAAGGCATTAAAAAAATCCCACCCGGATTCCGCGTTTATGCAGTGCTTGGACGTCAGGGTAGCGGTGGTGTATCCGGCTAACGAGACCGACTGGCGCTGCATGTAGGCATGCAAATTATTGTCGTATAACGTTCGCGTGTTGGACCCATTGTCCGGGCAGAAGGCGCTCCAGCTGCCGGCCGTATAGCGCGCGGTATTATTCCCCCACTCGGCCGTAGTGGTTCCCCCGTTGTTGCCCGCCGTCCACGACCTGGGGAAAGTTCCCTCGAATCCGTCTGAGAAGATGGTCGTGGCGCCGTAGCATGTGGCACCAAGGGACGCTAGCCCCGCAGTCACCAGGGTCACCACGGGGACATCGCCGTCGCCCACCTCGCCCATTCGGAGCACTAACCTGAACGGGATGAAATGCCGAATCCGCTCTGCGATACAGTCTCCACCTCGCGCCACGGCGCCGCGGGTGGGGCAATCGATGTTCCAAGACATCTCCGAGAATGCTAAGTTGGCGGCCAGTGTCCCAATCTGCAACGTGTTTATATATTAATATTCCTATGGGGAGTTTAATCGGGCTAATGGTTGCATTTAGTCGCCGGTCTTCGTCAACGCGGCCTGCGATTCTGTTCTGATTTCAACCCTCTGCCCAGCGATGCGCCGCCCCGCCGCCTTCATTGCTGTGGCCCGGCACAGCGAGGACTGAGGTCCGCTACCGTCCCGTCGCGATCGTGCCCGAGCCGAAGGGGCGCGTACAATACTGCTGCTGTGCCCAACACGAAAACGCCGCCAGCGCCAGGGCGGCCAGCGATGCGAGACGGGGTGCGCCTCCCGTGGGGTGATCCGCAACGAAACAGCCTTCTGGTCGCGCCCAAAGATTTGCGGATCTGTTTTGAAACCGGGCGCAAACTTGGGCCAGGACTTCCCCGCCGATGATCATTGCGGGGATGCGATTTTTAGATCTCGCTCTTTCCTTCGCGCGCCGGCCTGGCTTGATTGGTCCCGATCGGAGTCGCGATGGATAGGACTGACAGGCCCGCGCCGCGGGCGCCGAGGTTGCCAGAAGACCTCTCGTGGATTGACCGGGCCCTGCTGGAGGTGACATGGCGCGCGAGCCGGCTGGGCCTCGTCGCGCCATTCACCCTGCGCACCTGGGGCGAGTGGTGGGCGGAGACCGACCTCGGCCGGACCCCGGCCAGCAATAACCCTCAGCCTGTCACTCGGCACCCGCCGGGGCCGCGCGAGGGTCGCCAGCCGCTACGGCGAGTCGCCATCGCGGTGCTCGCCCGAGAGGATCCTCGCCCACGAGCTGGGCCACGTGTTCCAGGACTGGTGGCGACGCGGTCGCGCCCCGGCACCGATCCGGGGCCGGCGGCGGGTCTTCGGGGGCAGGGCGCGTTTCCCCGATCCCTGGAACGACCTGCTGGAATACCTGGAGGACCACCCGGGCTTTTCCCACGACCGGGACCGGCACATCAGCCTCTACGCGTGGAGCGATCCCGACGAGGATTTCGCCGAGGTGTTTGCCGAGGTCGTGATGCGGTCGGGGGACATCGCCGGGCTGCGCCACCGGCCGGACGTCCACCGCAAGGCGCGCTTCCTGGTGGCCGCCGGCCGCCGGATCCTCGGGGCCACCCCAGCCCTGCGCCGCTCAAACCGGCGGGGGATGCGCTACGCATTCGGCGGCGGGAGGAAGTTCATTTGCCCGGCCAGCGGAGATGCCATCGGCGTGCCGCTGGTCTCGGGCGATTACCTCTGCCCGTGCGGGGGCGTGGTGTCCTGCGACGGGGCCCGGGTCACGCACCGGGAGGGATAGGGCCGGAGGCAGATCTTGCCCGGCCGCCGCGGGACCGAGGAAGTTCTTCGGGGTGCGGATAGGGAAGTGACCCGCCTTCCGACCAATCAGTCCCACACGTCCATGGGCCCCGGCGATTTGCCCCGGCGGGGAACCGGGGCATAGAGATGGGGAGATCAGGGTGACGACATGATACTGGTGACCCCGGGCCAACTCAGATCGGCCGCCTCCTCGGTGGCGCGGGAACTCGACTCGCTCGGCATCTACGACGAGCGCCTCAGGTCGGTCGAGGTCCGGCTCGCGCCACTGGCCCTCGACTGCCTGGGCTGGTGGGACGGGGAGATCCGCATCCCCGCCGTGTCCCTCCCCAGGCTCGGCGAATTATTCGGCCGCGCCCGCTCGAGCCTGCGCGAGGTGCTGCGCCACGAGTTCGGCCACGCCCTGGCCGACACCCACCGGGGGCTGGTCAGGTCGTCCCGCTTCGTCGAGGCATTCGGGGCCCCGCACTACTCCGGGGTCTGCTGGGAGTACGACCCGGAGCACCACGTCTCGCCCTACGCGTCCACCCTGCCCATGGAGGACTTCGCCGAGACCTTCGCCGCCTTCGTCAGGCGGGCCGGGAACCTGCCGCCGCACGCGGACACCGTGCCGATCCGCCGCAAGTGGCGCTTCCTCCGCGGGCTCTGCGGCGCCGTGCGGCGCGGCGTCAGGCGATGGTGAAGGTCGAGGAGGCGACACCGTGGTGGGTGTCGACCCTCACCGACGCGCGGAGAGCCTTGCGCTCCCGCCCACCACCGATGTCCCAGAGATGTCATCCCGTGCGCCTGATCCCACAGCGGGCGCTCGGTCCCCTCATTCGGCCCGGCGCATCGCGATGACGTTGCGCGCGCGTCTGAGTGGCCGTAGACCGAACCACGCCTGGGCGTCCTGCTTGGTCACGTCCCTTCGGAGGTAGTGCCGGAAGGTGATGTCGGCATCCCAAACCTCACTCTCGCCACCATCTCGCGCTCGTGCTCGGCACGCACGTACGAGTACGTCTTGAGCAGCAGCGCGCCGTGGTCCCTGTGCCCGGGCCACTCGGCCACCGTGCGCAATGCCAGGGCCACGCCCGACGACCCACCCCAAAATGGCAAAAAATGAGTGCGACATTTCCTAAAAAGGGAGCGCGGCCCGAGGGATTCGAACCCCCGACCCTCTGATCCGAAGTCAGATGCTCTAATCCGCTGAGCTAGGGCCGCGTCGGTGTTCCCTCTATAGGCCCCGACTGGTCCAACCGCAAGTCTCCGCACAGGTGCTCCGCACATGGGCTTTGACTTTTTGAATGCCATGTCCGACTTTCTCCCAATGCCCACGGTCCGCATCCGCATCCACGACCTTGAGGCATGGTGCCGCGTCGGCGTTCCCGACACCGAGCGAGCGCGTCCGCAGCGCCTGCTGTTCGACATCGAATTCGATGCCACCGCCGGGGAAACCGACGACATTTCAGCCACGGTCGATTACTTCGCCGTGGCCCAGGTCGCGCTAGGAACGGCGGAGGCCCGTCCCCGAAAACTGATCGAGACTCTGGCCCGCGATATCCTCGACGCCCTCGCGGCCCAATTCCCCATCACCGATGCCTGCGTCCGCGTCCGAAAGTTCTCGGTGCCGAGCACGGGTGAGGTCTCCGTGGAGATGCGACATCCGGGCCAGCTTGAAAATTCAGGCACCGAATCGTAGGAGCCTGCCTGCAGG
>JAKQKQ010000299.1 GCA_029560585.1 Verrucomicrobiota bacterium
GCTGACCTGAAACTTCACGCCGCGCCCAAGACCGTGGGGCGGACAATCCTGTCCGCCAACCCACGATGTGGCAACGTCTTGTGATTGCAGACAAGATTGCCCGCACCACGTGGCGGAAGTTTCCACATGAATGATGCGGCGCGCTCTCGATCCGGTCGACCCCGCCGCGCGCCGGCGGCGGGGCTAGCCAGAAACTTCGGGCGCTGTTCTCGGGGGCGGCTCGTGCCCCGACTCAGGATCCGGGCCCGGAGAATTTTGGACTGAGGTGGCAGAGTCCGGCAACCGCCGGACGGTGCCACCGCTTTGGCTGCGCGCGAAGCGCGAGCCGGGGCCATCGGTCTCGGCTCCGCCGGAGGCAAAAGCGGTGTCGCCGCTTCGCTCTGGCACCGCAGTCCAAAACGGCCCCGGCGTCCGCAATTCACCGGCCGCGTGGCACCTGGGCCAACTCGGCCCGCGAGGCCGCGGGCCCTCCCCGCTGAGAATCGCGACACGGATCGGGAGGGGTGTCCGATTGCCTTTTTCAACGGGCCGCTAGCCGTAGGCGAAGTGACAGGAGCTTGACAACAGGGCGCGAAACCGCGAATCGGGAAAGACAATTCTCATCCCGCAGGAAGGAGTCATCCGATGAAGAACGTCGTGACGCACGCCTCGCTGGCCATCGTGTTTTCGTGGACGCTGTCAGTGGCGCAGGAGGTTTCTTCCGCAACCGGCTGGCAGATGTCGTGTCCCACGGAAAACTCACATCGCCTCTGCCTGGACATGGCGTCCCCGCATGGTGGAAAGGCATCGGGGAAGATCATCGGCGCCGACGGCGAAAAGGGCGCTCGCGGCTGCTTCATCCAAGAGTTCTACGAAAGGACCGCCATCCCGAACGGAAAATCCTATCGCTATTCGCTCTGGTACCGGACCGATGATCCTCTCGAGGGTTCGGGCCAGCTACTGATCGACTGCTATGCGAAAGAGGGCGAAAAGAGCCACAGGTCGCTGGTCGCCGAAAAGCTCGGGCCAACAGCCGCATGGAGGGAGGTGACCGGCGAGGTGGCGGTGCCCGCGGACGCGGTGCGCGTTCGAATACTGCTGTACCTCCGCGGCAAAGGAACCATCTGGTACGATGACACGTTCTTCGGTGACACGACGGAGGGCGCGGCGAACCTGCTGAAGAATGGTGGTTTTGAGCCCGCGGATTCGGCCATGTACGACCTGATGCCCGAACGCGCGAGCGGCAGCGTGCGATTCTTCGCGGATTTTGAGAACGCGACCCTCGGGCGGGTGAAGCAGATCGGGCCGGACGAGTTCTACCTGCACGCATTTCCCGAAGGCAAACCGCGGTCCTCATTCCTGTGGTTCCATTTTCGGGTGGAGGGATGCGAGGGCCGCGAGATCACTTTCCACATCAATCCCTCGCCTTTCTCGCGGGAAAAGACGAGTGGCAACGGCACGCGGTCACCCGTCATGAGCTACGACGGCGACAACTGGCTTGGCATCGAGGACAAGTCGTGGAGCGACGACGGCTCCGTGCTCACGTTCAAGCAACGGTTCTCGGCTTCACCGGCGTGGGTCGCCTCGTTCTTTCCCTTCACGGCCGAACACATCACGCGCTTCATCGATGGCCACAAGACAAGTCCATACTTCAAGGCTTCCATCCTGGGGCAGACCAAGCAGGGGCGCGACATGCGGATGTACACCATCACCGATCCGGCCGTGCAGGAGTCCGGGAAACGCGCTGTCCTATTCACGACCCTGCACCACGATCTCGAGACCACGGGCGCCATGGCGCTCGAGGGGATATGCCGGTTCCTGCTCTCCGATGATCCAAGGGCGGACAAGCTCCGCCGGGCTTTCGTCTTCCACGTCGTGCCCATGATGGATCCGGACGGGATCGCGCAAGGAAACCTGTACTGCCCCGTGGGGAACCTGAACCGCCAATGGGGCCTCGGTACCACGGCGGAGACGGCCTGCGTCGAGCGCTTTGTGCGGGAACTCGGTGCCCGCGGGAGAAAGGTCGAGCTTTTCATGGATTTCCACGGCTGGTGCACGCCCGAGCGGACGACGCTCTTCATGACGTTCGGAAAGGAGATCGCCGATGAGGCCAGCGAGACCGACGCCGTGCGTTTGGCGGAAACGATTCGGTCTCACCTCATCGGCAAGGTGAATACCTCCGTGTGGCGCAAACGCGTCACGACAGTCACGGGCATCACGGGCGATCTCAACCGCCTCTCTGCCGGCTGGATGAAGTTCGAGGCGGGCGCGCGCCTCGCCTATTCCATAGAGATCTTTGGTGAGGGCACCTGCGACCAGCAGGGCTATGTCGACTGGGGCCGCGCCTTCGCCGAGGGCATCGCCGAATTCTACGGCATGGGCGGCGACCGCTGAGCCGGGGCGAGATAGCAGTTCACCGTCTCAGATGAACCTGAACATCCACGTCATCCAGTTTCAAAGTGGGGAGGGGCGCCGGCCTCGGCGTCCGCATCCCACCGGTATGCGCGGCATCCCGGCCGCCCGGCCCGCGAGGCCGCGGGCCCTCCCGGCGCATGTGTCAGAATCACGGCCATGACACGGCCACGGGTGTCGTCAGTTTGCGATAGTCGTCTTCGGCGAACCGCGCGTCGTTGGAGCCTGGGTGGATAACATAGCTGAGGCGGATGTCGCGGGTGCGATTGCCGCCGACCGTGAAGCCGATGGCGCCCCAGGAGCTTCCGGCGTCCCAGTAGGCGTTGTGGTCGAAGGCGGATAGGGCGATGCACGAGTGCGCCCAATCGCGCGCGAAGACGGCGTACCATTTGGGGTTTCGGTTCTTGCCGTAGATGCCATCGGCGGCGCCGGTGCCATCGACCTGGGCGGTATTGCCCTTGTCGTCAACATAGGTGCCGGTCGCCTGGTAGTGCGCGCGGGAGTAGAGACCGCCGGCGGACTTGTTCAACGCAATCTCCACATCGAAGCGCTCCGGGTAGAAGTCGTATTGCTTGTCGTAGGTCACGCCGGCCTTCAGGGCCTTCCGAACCTGAATGACCGTCCGGACCGGGCCAGCGTGTTTCACCGTGAATTGCTCCACCTGGGCAGCCTCCTCCTCGCCCCATCCCGTCTCGCGCGAGGACAGGATGATACTTTTCATGAACGGCGTTGCCGGATGGACCTGGCTTCGCGTGGTCACCGACGCGATCGTGCCATTCTCGAAACGCACCTCGTAGCGGGGAGTGGCGATCGCGCCTCGGTCCTCGTTCCAGAACGTGCCGCCGGGTGGCATCGACCGGGGTTCGGCGGACGCATCGCGCCAGAGGACGATGAGTTTTCTTGTCGCGTCGGCGGGCAGAGTCCCTGGCACGATGAGACAGAGTTCGCCGCCATCGATCTGGGCGGGGCAGGCCTTTGAAGGCTGGCCATCTTTGTCCTGTTCGGCGACGCGCACGGAGTTCGTGTCCGCCCCCGCCGGCAGCGCGAATGGCACGACCACCGGCTCGTCCTGGCGAAGGACGCCGGCCGCCGCGATCTGCAGCCGCCTGCGGTGCGGCCAGCGCGACCAGTCGGGCGCGATGTGGGCGGACTGCTCTGCACGATTGTTCTGCGCAGAGATCTCCGCAACTTTCTGGCCGGGATTGGCCACGACGGCGAATTGGCGATCCCCGTCGGCGCGGCCGGTGTCGATCTCCGCGGCGACGGTTGCCACGCCGCGCAGTCCGATGGTGATCTCGGCGCGATGGACGGACTGCCCATCCACGAGAAACTCAACGGGCACGTCCCTGGCCGATGCGCCCCCGACATTCTCGATTGTCGCGGTCAGTTTCAACGCATCGCCCTGGCGCGGGGCCGCCGGATCGAGCCTCAATGCCTTCGCACGCAGATCGGGGCGATTTGCGCCGTCGCCCCACAGCAGCAGGAAAGAACCGGGGGCGTCCACCGGACCGAACTCGAGGGCGTCCGTGCCCTCGGGCCGAAAGTCAATCACATCGGCGGGCGAGCCTTCGAGATCGAGGCGATAGAGGCTCGCGCCTTCGGGCGTCCAACCGCGTGCTGCCTTTCCCGGTTCGAGCCTGACCCTTGGGGCCGGCGCCCCGACCAGGGCGCGCATCGAACCGGCCCCCGACGAACTCAGCGTCACCGGGGCACCGCCTTCATCCGTAAACGAGTAACCGCGCGCTCGGATCGTGGTGACCTGCCTGTCGCCCTGAAGGGAGAGGGACTGTTCGATCGCGGGTCCTTTGACCGCCCAGCCATTCTGCGGCAGCAGGTAGTCGCGGTCGCCCACGGTTGCGCGGTGGGGTTTTGCGCCGAAATTCACGATGCACTCCGTGCCGTCGGCGAATCGCGTGCGCTGCACCGCGTGGTCGGGCGTGACAAATTCGTGCGACAGGAGTTCTGCCGTGGCGATCGCCTCGTGGAGTTTGCAGGTGTTGCGGTAGGTCCGGAGGAATACCGCCCGGTCCTTCATCCACGAGCCGCCCGCATTGGCCCACAGCAGGGGGATCGTGCCGTACAGGATATTATAGGCGTCTTTCTTGGGCGTGATCTCGGGGGCGGCATCGAGCAGCCAGTCGCTCGCGTCGCCCCAGTACCAAGTCGAGACGATGCAGTCGTGAAAAACCAATTCCCACAGTGGGGCGCGCCACTCGTGGCCGATGCCCCATCGCTCGTAGTCGGCCCACTTGGTCGTCAGTTTGCGCCCGGCCCCCTCGAATTCCTGATCCTTGGTCTTCGGATGGATGAGGTGACCGGCGGGCCACGATGCATTGCCACCGCTCATCATCCCCTCGATGTAATCCACGACCTGCGGACACCACCAGATGCCATGCTCCCCGCCCATGACGAGCCCGCGATCGCGAAAAACCCTGTGCAGCGCCGGCCCGCACTCGCGCTTCTGCGTCTTGGTCATGGGATGCTTTTCATCGAAGCACTCGTACATGCTCTCGGCCGTCGTGACGTCGATGAAGCGACCGATGAATGGCCATTCGGCGAGCACCTTGTCGGCGGTGTTTTTTGCCGCGTCGACCCAGAGCATGGGGCACCGTTTCATGTACTGCGTTTTCTTATCCCATGTCAGCCATGCGGTCATCCGCTGCCCGTCGGACTTGAGGACGGCTTGGTCCGGCAGGATGGCCCGGTTGCTGCTGATCTTGCCGTCTTCGGTGGGGAGAATATCGGTGTAGTTGTCGTATTCGCTCGTGAGATAACCGAGCTCGTTGATGGAGCGCATGTCGGCGGGGGTGGCGGGTCTTCCGTGGATGAGCATCTTCTCCACGCCGGCGGCCTTCGCCTCGCGCGCGAAAGCAAGGCTCGCGTTACCCCAGACATCGGGAGCGCCAAACAGCCGCGGGAGATTCGGCGTCTTCTTGAGTTTTTCCGTGAAAGGAACGAGGAGCCCGTGCTCGGCGGCGTATTTGCGATACCGCTTGCAGAGCGCCACGTAGCCCCCCCGCGGCTCAAAGTGGTAACGCACGGCACGGGCATAGCCCCATGAGCCCTTCTGCGGGCGCCAGGTCACCTGCGGTGCGACGATCGTCCGGCCGTTCGCCCCGGGGAACTCCTGCATGGTGATTGATGAATCATCGGAAGTCTCCAGCAGGAGGAGGCATGCTCGCCCGGTGTCCAGATCGCAAAGTCCCACCCACGGGAGGTCGAGGCGATCGCCGCCAAAGGATTTCCGTGGGAAGGGCTTCGTGTCGAGGGGATAGAGGTGGCCGTTGCCGTAATCCGCAACTGCCAGGACCCCGCGGGGGGCGTCGAGCATAAATGGCTCCAGGAAACGAAGGTCGCCCATCGTGGCCTTGGGGTCAGCGGCCGTCGCCTCGACCCGTAATTCGGGCGAGGCCGCGTCCGGCAGCGAGAGGCGGATCTTAAGGGGAAGGCGCGTGCCCTTGCCCGCGTCAAAGGTGCGCTCGACCTCGAGCATGGAATCCTTGTGTGCGAGCTTCTGGTACACGGGGCTCGCCGAAGGTTTCGCGGGTGGCTGTTCCCATGCCGAGCCGTTCCCTTTTTCAACCACGCGGATGCAGCCGGTTTCCGGTGCCAGCTCCACGCGGATAGCCGTATTCTCGATGACGAGCGGCTCCGCCCGCCCGCCCGGGCAGAGGGATGATGCGATGAGGAGGAAGAGCAGGATCTGTTTCATGATAATGGCTCCTGAGGGTGGGGACGATCGGCTCTTTTTTGTGACTGTCGGCTCCCGAAGTCAACGCGGTGGGCCGCCAATCGGGTCAACGGGTGCGTGACGCCTAAGTTGCCTCTGTCGGAGGCCTTCGACGCGCCCGCCTGCCGTGGTGCAGGCAATCTTGCCTGCGGCGGCGGTCCTGCGCCGGTGGTGGCGGCAGACAGGATCGTTGCTTTGTAGAAATCTTTTGACGTTTCGTGCGTCCAAGCGCGATGGGCAAGAGATCCAAGGGCGAAGCCAAGCCGACGGTGATCGAGCAGGTGGCCGAGATGACGATGGTCTTGGGGGGCCGGCACCTGGCCGACTACGGCGCTTCCGCAGCCGCACCTCAGGGCTTTGCGGGCGCGGGGGCGGCGTTGGTGGTGGGCGTCGGGGCGGCAGCAGCCGGCTTGGCCGCTTTCGCGGGGGCGTTGGTTGTCGCGGCGGGTGCGTTCGTCGATACGGCTGGTGCGTTAGTAACGGCAGCGGCAGGCGGGGCCATGTCCTTGGCGGCATCGCGGGCCACCTGGCTGAGACCCGAAGCCCCGGCGCGATACTTGTTCGCCGCGATCACGCTCAGGGAGAGGGTGATGGCGAAGAACAGCACGGCGCACCAGACGGTGGTCTTGCTGAGGATGTTGCCGGTGTCGGCGCCAAAGACCGACTCCGTCATGCCCGCGCCAAAGGCAGCGCCGATGCCCTCCTGCTTCGAGCGCTGCATGAGGATCACGAGGACCATCAGCAGGCAAACGAGGACGAGCGCCCCGCGAAGGATCCAGACTAAAGCTTCAAGCCACATAAATAACTCATTATCTTAACCTAAAGGTGGCCGGAGGGCAACCCTCAGGCTTTGACGCCCGCCCGGACGATATCGGCGAAGACCTTGGGCTCGAGGCTGGCACCGCCGACCAGGGCGCCATCGATGTCGGGTTGGCCACAGAGTTCCGCGGTATTGCTGGCCTTGACGCTGCCGCCGTACTGGATGCGGGTCGCGCTGGCGACGGCCGGGCCGAACAGTTTCTTTAATTCATCGCGGATCCAGCCGTGGACCTCCTGGGCCTGAGCCGGGGTGGCGGTCCGGCCGGTGCCAATGGCCCACACGGGCTCATAGGCCACGACGACACTCGCCATCTGCTCCGCGGTCAGGCCCGCGAGACCGCCGGCGACCTGCGAGCGGACGAGTTTCTCCGTGCCACCCGCGTCGCGGACATCGAGGGTCTCTCCGACGCAGACGATGGGCTTGAGCCCGCCCGCGAGCGCGGCCTTCGTCTTCTTGTTCACCATTGTGTCGCATTCACCAAAATACTGCCGACGCTCCGAGTGGCCGATGATCACATACCCGCAACCGGCGTCCTTGAGCATGCCAATCGAGATCTCGCCGGTGTACGCGCCGGAGGCCTCAAAGTGCACATTCTGCGCGCCCAGCGCGATGTTCTTCGCCCCGGCGATGCCCGCGCGGACTGCCTCGAGCGCGGTGAACGGAGGACACAACACGATGTCGCAGCCGGCGAATGTCCCGACCTCCTTGACGAATGCCTCGGCGAAGGCCCTTGCCTCCGCGCCGGTCTTGTTCATTTTCCAGTTGCCCGCGATGATCGAGC
Source organism: Verrucomicrobiota bacterium (assembly GCA_029560585.1). Taxonomy (GTDB): domain Bacteria; phylum Verrucomicrobiota; class Verrucomicrobiia; order JADLBR01; family JADLBR01; genus JADLBR01. The sequence continues at coordinate 7,723 of JAKQKQ010000299.1, forward strand.
GCCGATTTGCCATGGGTACCTATTGCCTTTCTGAGCCATTGCCGCGATCGCGGCTCATTTATCGTTGAGCGCCGCCACACCGGGCAGCGCCTTGCCCTCGAGAAACTCCAGCGACGCGCCGCCGCCGGTGGACATGAACGTCACCTTCGATGCCTGCCCGGATTTCTTGACCGCCTTGACCGAATCGCCGCCGCCGATGATGCTCTTGGCACCGCTGGAGGCGACCGCCTCCGCGACCGCGAAGGTGCCCTTGGCGCAGTCCTTGATCTCGAACACGCCCATCGGCCCATTCCAGAGAACGGTCTTGGCGCCGCGCACGACCTCGGCGTAAGCCTTGATCGTCTCCGGGCCGATGTCCACGGCCAGCCAGCCGTCGGGGATCTGCTCGCCCACTTTCGTGAACTTTGGCGCGCTGATGGACTTGCCGGCAAAATCCAGCTTCTCGACGATCATGTGGTCGATGGGCAGGAGGAATTTCACGCCCTTGGCCCTGGCCTTGTCGAGCGCGGCGCGCGCGACGTCCACCTTGTCGGCCTCGAAGAGCGACTTGCCAATCTTCTGGCCCATGACCGACAGGAAAGTGTAGGCCATGCCGCCGCCGATGAGCATCGCGTCGGCCTTCTCCAGAAGCTGGTCGATGACGGTGATCTTGTCGGAGACCTTGGCGCCACCGAGGATGACGACGAAGGGCCGCTCGGGCTTGTCCAACTCGTCCCCCAGATAGCGCAGCTCCTTCTGCATGAGGTAGCCGCTGACCGCGATCGGCGCGGCCTTGGCCGCCGCCTCCGTCGACGAATGCGCGCGGTGCGCGCTGCCGAAGGCGTCGTTGACGTAGACATCGCAGAGGGAGGCCAGCCGTTTGCCCAATTCGGGGTCGTTCTTCTCCTCGCCGGGATAGAAGCGGATGTTCTCGAGGAGGATAAAATCGCCACCGGAGAGGACATCCACGGCCCGCTTGACCGCGGCCAGGCCGGCGTCTTCGACGAGGCTATCGGCGCGAAATTCCACCCGTCGTCCCACCAGTTCGGCGAGGCGGTCGGCGACCGGCGCGAGGCTCTGCTTGGGATCGGCTTTGCCCTTCGGGCGGCCGAGGTGCGCGACGAGCACCGTCTTGGCGCCCTTCGTGCTAAGGAATTTCAGCGTTTGCAGTGTCTCTACGATGCGGGTGTCATCGGTGATGACCATCTTGCCGTCGCGCTCCTCGAGCGGGACGTTGTAGTCGACGCGCACCAGCACGCGCTTGCCCTTCAGGTCAACGTCTTCGATGCTCTTCTTGGCCATGGGTCCTCCAAGCCTGGAGCGGGAACCCGCCTGGGCGGGCCCCCGTCGCGGGCCGTATCGAATCCTCCGGGCGCCGCCCGGCCGGTCACAGCTTTTTGCCGACGAGCTTGATCAGGTCCACGCAGCGGTTGCTGTAGCCCCACTCGTTGTCGTACCAGCTGATCAGCTTGAAGAAACGGCTGTTGAGGCCGATGCCCGAGCCGGCGTCAAAGATGCTCGAGTGCGCGTCGTGGATGAAGTCGGTGGAGACCACCTCGTCGTTAGTATAGGCGAGGATGCCCTTGAGGTAGGTCTCGCTGGCCTTCTTCATCAGCTTGCAGATCTCGTCGTAGCTCGTTTCCTTGACCGTCTTGACGGTGAGGTCCACGCAGGAGACCGTCGGGGTCGGCACGCGGAAGGCCATGCCGGTGAGCTTGCCCTTGACCTCGGGGATCGCGAGGCCGACGGCCTTCGCGGCACCGGTGGTCGAGGGGATGATGTTGATCGCCGCGGTGCGGCCGCCCTTCCAATCCTTCTTTGAGGGGCCGTCCACCGTCTTCTGGGTCGCAGTGTAGCTGTGGACCGTGGTCATGAGGCCTTCCTCGATGCCGAGGCCTTCCTTCAGCAGCACGTGGACGACCGGCGCCAGGCAGTTGGTGGTGCAGCTCGCGTTGGAGATGATGTGGTGCTTGGCGGCATCGTACTTCGCGTCGTTGACGCCCATGACGACCGTGATGTCCTCCTCTTTCGCGGGGGCGGAGATGATGACCTTCTTGGCGCCGGCCTGGATGTGGCCGCGGGCCTTCTCGGCGGCGGTGAAGAGGCCGGTCGATTCCACGACGATGTCCACCCCGAGGCTCTTCCAAGGAAGCGCGGCGGGACCTTCCTTGACCGCGAGGCACTTGATCTTCTGGCCGTTCACCACCAGCACGTCATCCTCGGCGACCGAGGCAGAGGACTTCTCGCTCCGGACCTCGCCCGGGAAGCGGCCCTGCGAGGAGTCGTACTTGGTCAGGTACGCGAGGTTGTCGGCGGGCACCAGATCATTGACCGCGACGACCTGGATCTCCTTGCCGAGCAGCCCCTGGTCGCAGATCGCCCTGAACACCAGCCGCCCGATGCGGCCGAACCCGTTGATGCCTACCTTGATCATATCTATACTCCTCGTGTGTTTGTATTGTGGCCTTGAGACCGCCATACGGTAGAGATCGCACCCCCCACGTCAACGGGTAAATGCGACCCGTTGGGAGAGAATGCCTTATAAATATCATGAACGGCGCTTATGCCGCTGCGGCGGGGTGGCCGCTCTCCCGCGGGCGTGCGGCGGCGATGCGATCGCGGCCATTGAGATCGGGGAGGATGGCGGGCTCTGCGAGTCCGGCGGCGACAAGGAGGTTTCTGACGGCGGGCCCTTGCTCGTCACCGATTTCGATGAGCAACGAGGCCCCGGGCGCGAGGCGCTCGCGGGCACCGGCGATGATGCGGCGAATGAGGTCGAGGCCATCGGGACCACCGTCGAGTGCGACAAGGGGATCGGCCTGAACCTCGGGCGCTGTCGCGGGCAGAATGGCCGAGGCAATATACGGGGGATTGGCCGCGATAAGGCCAAAGGACTCTCCTCCCCCATTTGGCCACAAATCGCACTGCTTGAAAGTGATGCGATCGGAGAGGCCGAGGGCAGCGGCATTCGCTTGGGCGAGTACGAGAGCCCCGGGGGAGATGTCGGTGGCGATGGCCTTCCATCCGGGGCGCTTTGCGAGAAAGGCGAGCGCGATGGCACCGGTGCCAGTGCCAATATCCAGCAGGGAGCCGGTCTCGGCGGCGGCGCGGCGCAAGGCCTCCTCGACGAGGCACTCGGTCTCGGGGCGAGGCACCAGTGCGCGGCCGTCGCAGATGAGTCGGAGGCCGCAGAATTCGGTCCAACCCATGACGTGTTGAAGCGGCTCGCGCTGGGCCCGACGGCGGACCATCGGGCGGAGCTTCTCGCGCTCGGCATCGGCGATGGGTCGATCAAACTGCAGATAGATGTCGAGGCGCTTGAGCCCGAGGGCGTCGGCGATGAGGAGTTCGGCATTGAGCCTCGCCTGCGGGACGCCGTGCTTCTCGAAGTAGCCGGTCGTGGCATTGAGCAGTTCGAGGAGCGTCACGGGCCCAGCTAAAGGCGACCGCGGGCAGCGGGCGAGCGGAAAAAGCGGAGCGGGGCATGAGGCCTGGCCGCGATTCCAGCTTGCCGCCGCGCGCGCGACTGGTTTCCTATATTCCGGTGCGCTTCTCTGGTCTCACTCTGGCGTCCGCCTGGCTGGTGATGATGTCCGCCGCAGGGCGGAGCGAATCGGGGAATATAACGGTCTACAGCGGCATGTGCGATGCCTCGGCGGTGGCGGAGCTCGATGCCGGGCTATTCGTGGCCGCCGATGACGAGGATAACGTCCTCAGGATCTTTGATCGCGCTCACCCCGGGATGCCGGTGTCCCAGCTGGATCTCTCCGGCTTCCTGCAAGTCGACGAAAGAGCCCCGGAGACAGATTTGGAGGGTGCGGCCCGTATCGGGAATCGCATCTACTGGATCACGTCGCACGGGCGCAATGCGAAAGGGAAAGAAAGGCCAAATCGCCAGCGCTTTTTTGCGACCGAGATCATCGCCAAGGACGGGCGGCCCTCCCTGGTTCCATCTGGCATCGCCTACAGGCAATTGCTTCGGGACCTGGCGAGCGACCCGCGGTTGGCCCGGTTCAATCTGGCCGCGGCCGCAGAGAAGGCACCGAAAGAATCGGGGGCGATGAACATCGAGGGCCTCTCCGCCATGCCCGATGGCCGGTTGCTGATCGGCTTTCGAAATCCGATTCCGGAGGGGAAGGCCCTGCTCGTCCCGATGCTGAATCCAGATGCGGTCATCGGGGGCGCACCCGCCAGGTTCGGTGATCCCATCCTGCTCGACTTGGGCGGGCTCGGGATCCGTGGCATCGAGTTCGAACGGGACCGCCACGTGATCATCGCCGGCCCCTACAACGAAGGCGGCGCGCCGCGACTGTATTTGTGGCGGGGGGGCGACAGCGCGCCGCTGTGGCTCAAGGAGATTGATCTGACTGGTTTCAAACCGGAAGCCCTGCTCTTGATCGGAGAATCCGACAGCGTCCGCTGCGAGCTGGTCAGCGACGACGGCACCTTGTCCATCGACGGCAAGGAATGCAAGAGGCTGAAGGATGCCGCGTTGAAGCGCTTCCGGACGCTGGGCGTCCGTCTTCCCCTGGGCCCGTGAACCCGATCCCCCTAGCCCGCATGTTTCGCGCTTCCGCGTGGAACATGCAGGCTCAAAGGAAGACCGCCCTCCGAAAAACGCGATTTTGGAGGGTCTGTCTGGGGCCACCGATCCGCGAAAAATCCCAGTTCTTGCCAGACCTTTCCCAATAAATGGCGTTCATGGCGCAGTTTTCCCAGAGCCCGGAATCTCACAGCCGGTAGGCTGTGAAATATCCGGGCTAGCGCGGTCATTGTCTGGGCGCGGGTTCCGGCGGAGGCTGCCGCTGCCCGGGCAACGGGAGGTGCGCCACGATCAGCCGGGTGCCCTCATCCGAATAATGGCAATGATCCACGTGGAGGGCATAGCCCGCAAACAGGCTGCCCTTCTCCCTCTGGTAGTCGCGCACAAGATCGCCGCAATCCAACACGAAATCGAAGGGCGCCTTCCGGACCTCTTGCATCAGCAGCGCATGTTTGTGCAGGCGTTTCGGCGTCTTCACATTCTGCCGGATCTCGGGCATGGAGGTGTAGTAGTATCGCTGGGAGACGAACACCTTCCACGGGATGTTCCCGCTGTTCAGTGCCTGCATCAACTTGGGTATGATGTAGTCTGCCGGCTGCTTGGAGAGATCGTTCTCGCAGTGCACATAGACGACCCCTTTGATGGCGGACCCCCATCGCGCGATCCGGTCCTCGAGGCGCCTAAGGTTGTCGGCCCCGCTGCCGCCGGGCACGGCATCCGTGATATAGCGATGCGACGGATCGCGCTGCTGGAGCCGCGATGCGAGCGTCTGCTCGTCTGAGATCATCACGCCAAAGGCGACGCTGTCCCCGAGGACCAGGACGATATTCGTGGCCGCCGATTCGGGGACCGTCTTGCGGAATCCCATCCCGTCGGTGTGCAAGCTCACGGGCGCCGCGGAATAGCGGGCAAGCCACTCGTTCAATTCGCGGGAGACTCGGGGCCTCGACGCGGAGGGGATCGCGATCGTGAGCGGATCGTTCTCGCTATGCGCGCCATAGAGCACAGTGCGCACAAACGCGCATCCGACGCTCAGGTTGGGCTTCATCCAGAGGCCAAGTTTGGGGTCCTCGTACGTGATGCGCGCCTCCGGTGTCACCAGCTCGTTGAAGAACGTGTTGCCCATCATCATGTTGAGCTTGCGCATTTCCGGCAGGAACTTGCGCAGGCTGGCCTCATCGACCAGCACATCGCTGTCCGCCAGGGCCTTCACCATCTCCTCGCTGGGAGCGGCCGCGATCTCCTCGCTGTCGGCGTCAGCCTTCTTTCCGTCGGAGGCCCTCGCCCGCGTGCCCCACCCGAAGCACCGGGCGCAGGCGCGCTGCACCGGTCCGGGCTTTGGATTCTTGAGATGGAGCAAAGAATGCACCCCTTCCACCACGATGCAGCCAACCGCCAGGAGCAGCAGCGCGACGACGAGATTAATCAGGCCCAGCCGAACATATGATTTCATGCAGCTCCGAGAACTCCCACTTCGGGTCATTCTGGCCTCGGTTTGCCCCGGGGATCAATCACCGTCTTCTCTCGCCGGAGACGATCCCGCGGACAGATGGCCCCCGGCGGGACGACGCGATTAAAGACACGCGCCCCCACCTCATCGCTTCCCTGCCCCTGCCCGATCGGCCGTGATCGCATGGATGATCGCGTCAGCAATCGCTCGCATTCCCTTGTCACCCGGATGGGCGGCGACCCCCGCGTGCTGGAACTGCCGCTCCGAGCGCGCGAAATTGGATTCATCTTTGCCGAGGCCGCTGATGTCGACGAAGACCCCGCCCACCTCGCGGCAGGCCTGCCCGAGAATCTGATCTTTGGCCGCGTTCGGCCAAAAACAGCTGCGCACCACGATCATGGTCCCCCGGTTCGCCCTCAGGGCACCGAGCAGCGCCACGAGCTTCTCCCGGAACTTGGCCTTCGCTTCCTCCGATTCGAACTTCGGCACGTTCTCCCCGATCGCCAGGATGACGAGATCGGCGCCGAACCCTATGGCGTCCTTCAACTTCCCGGCCACGTCGTAGCTGGCGTACTGCCGCTCAAATTCGGCGATGTTCTTGACCATGACCTCGGGCGCGGCTCCCTCGACCGCGCATAGGGAACGCGTCACGAGATGCACGAAATCCTTCTCTTGGGCGCTCGCCGCCATGCCCCAGTCGCCCGACCACCCGATGGCCTGTGACGGCCCGTGCCGCGTGATGCTGTTCCCCAAGATTAGGATCTTGTGAAACGCACGGGCGCTGGATCTCGTTCCATCGCGAGCATCGGATTGAGGCGCGCAGGGCGCCGATTGCGCGAGGGCCTGACTCGCACCCCCAGGATCACAAAAAAGCAGGGCGCAGGAAAAGAGCACGCCGATCCGACTCGAAGCCGCCAGGGAACCTCGCAAGGCTTGGGGGTATTCCATTGGCCCTTATTGCCGCAATGGACCCCAAAGTTCCAGCGCCTGTTGCGGCCGTGAGCAAGGTCGGCGGGTCATGGCCCGAATCTGTCTCAAAACTCAAACGCCCAACACGGAACATCCAACAATCAATGCCCATCTGATGATAGAGGGGACTTCCAATGGTGTGCGGCGCGCGACAATCCACGGCATCTCACAGAGATGCCCTACAAAATTTGTAGGCCGCCTGTGCCAGGCGGCTCGGCTCAGAGGTTTTGAGACACGCTCGCCTCGCGGGCCGGGCTGGCCGAGGTGCCGCGCGACCGGTGAATCACGGACGCCGGGGCCGACGTCCCTCCCCAGATTGGGCCGAGGTGCCTTCCACCTTCAGATTCATCTAAAACATTGCACCAGTGATGCGTTCACTCGGCCCGAATCCCTTGACCGGCTATGCCAGGACTGCAGCACGGGACCCGATTTGAAATGCCCGCACCAAGCGGGGGCAGTTGCGTGCTTGCGGTCGATGTGGCGCGCGGCAGACTGCGTCCCCTCATGCCCGAGGGGAGGACAGCGCGAGAGGTCGCACTGGAGCGGTTGGCGGCGGCATCGCCGGGCGTGGTCTATACGCTGGCCGAGTTGCCGTTGATCACCCGGGCCGCCAATCTCGCGCGCGGGGGCCGCGTGGTGACTTTCGCCTGGGATCCGGGAGGACACAGCCTAACCGCCGTGGTCAGGGACTCCCTCGAATTCACGGCCTGGATCACCCCGGCGGAGGAAGGCATCGAGCTGGATTGTGATTGCCAGAGAGGGCGAACCGGTGGCGCTGTGTGCGCGCACTCGCTGGCGGCGCTGATGGTGTGTTTCCGCGTGCTGCGCGGGAGCCGATTCTGGACTGGCGCGGAAGATGGCTCTTGCGACTGGCGCAGGATGCTGGAGGAAATCCGGTCCTCGCGGTCATCGCGGGCGACGAAGGGCGTGGTCCGGTTGCTCGCCGGTGCCTTTGGCCAGGCGGGGGTACGGTACGAGGCGCCGGGCGGGCGCGGGATTGGCTGGGCGCCGCTGCCCGCCGATCTGTTCTCTCTGTTCTCCGCCGCGCGGTCGGGAGAGGATTTCGCGCGCCAATTCGTCAACTGGTTCGAGGGGGGCGCGGGCGGATATGCGGTGGTGGTCGGCGAGGGGCCGGGTGCGGTGGAGGTCCCACCGGGGCGGGTGCGTCGCCTGCGGGGTCAGATCGAGTTTCGTTGGGAAAAGGAACGCATCGTCGCGCGCCAGGTGCTGATCGACGACGACGGGCATCCCGTCGGGGCGAACCGGGCCGTGGGCGCTGGCATGGTCCATCTCGCGTCCTCAGGCGCGCTGGGCCGCCTCGAGAATCCGGGGGCGCTGAGGGTTTGGCACGTGTTGCGCAGCGCCCTGGGCCTTGCCGTTGCCACGACTGACGGAGCATTGCACGTGCCCCGACGGGCATTCGGGAAGATCGCGATACCCCCCGGGGGTGACGATGCCATTCGCCTGCTGGGCCCCGATGGCAATCCGGCTGAAGCGACACCCGGCAAACCCGAAGTGACCATCCGGTTTGCGCCGGCGCGCGACGCCGATGACATCGAGATCGGGATACACATGCGCGCGGCCGGTGCCGATCTCCCCCATCCCGCGATCGCCATCGCCCTCATCCAGGAGATCGAGTCCTCTTCAAGTGCGGACCGATTGCTCGCTTCGGCCCGTCGCCGCGACGTTCTCCGCGGGTACACCGAGCGCCTCCTGCTCGCGGTCAAGCGCACCGAGCGCGCCGAAATCATCCGCGAGGTCGCGGGGCACGCTCAATTCAAGGGGACGCCGCATGCAACCACCGCGCGCCGGATGCTCCAGCTTCTCTCGACGCGGGTCGCGGGCGATACCACCGCCACCGTTCATCCGGGCGCCGATGCGTCGCGCCCATGGGTCCGCGTCGAGGGAGGACTCCGATGGGCCGGGGAGGCCCTGGGGTTGCTCAGCTCCCTCGAGAGGCTCGCCCTCTTGGGCATCGATGACGAAGCGCGGTACGCGATCCCGGCCGAGGGTTTCCTCCAGGCCGTGGGGGGATTTGCGATCGCGGCCACGGCGCGAGGAATCCGCGTGGAATACGAGGGCCGCCCCATCGAAGTCGTGCGCGCGACGATCGATGTCGAGGCGACCCGATCCACCGACATCGATTGGTTCGAGCTGCGCCCGGAGATACGCTGCGAAGGGTCCACCATCCCGCCCGAGCAGTGGGACAAGATCATGCGCGGGGAACTCGTCACCACGCTGGGCGGCGGGCCGCGCGTCATCGCGCTCGACAACCCGGGGGCCATCGCGCGCGTCCGCGAATTGCTCGGGCGCAACGACGCCGCCCGTGGGCGCAAGGGCGGACCGATCCGCGTGCCGCGCCTCCAGATGCTCGACTGGCTGGCGCTGGCGAAGGATGGCATCGCCTGCCGGTTGCCACCGGAGGATGCACGCGTCCTGAAATCCCTCTTGGAGTTCGATGGCATCCCCATCGCGGCGCTCCCGTCGGGACTCCGCGTCGCGCCCCGCGATTACCAGCGCCGCGGCTTTGATTGGCTCGCCTTCCTGTACAGGCATCGGTTCGGGGCGTGCCTCGCGGATGACATGGGCCTAGGCAAGACGCTGCAGGCGATCTGCCTGCTGGCCGCCCTCCGCGAGGGAAAGATCCGCCCGCAGGCACCGCGACGCAAGACCGGCCCGCACCTCATCGTCCTGCCCCCGACGCTGCTCTTCAATTGGCGCAGCGAGATCGAGACCTTCTATCCCGATCTCCAGATGATCGAGTACACGGGGGCGCGGCGCTCGGCGGATTTCGGCGGGGCCGACGTCGTCCTCACGACTTACGACCTCGTGCGCCGCGACATCGGTGTGCTCGCGTCACAACCGTTCCATGTCGCGGTGTTCGACGAGGCGCAGGCCGTGAAGAACCTCCTCGGCGCCCGCGCCCAGGCGATGCGACAGATCCGCGCGCGGTTCCGCCTCTGCCTCACCGGCACGCCGATGGAGAACCACGCGGGCGAGTATTATTCGATATTGGACCTCGCGGTGCCGGGCATCTTCGGCGAGTGGAAGGCGTTCCAGCAGGACATGCGCGAGGGGGGCCAACTGCTGGAGCGCGCGCGGCCCTTCGTGCTGCGAAGGACAAAGGATCGGATCCTGACCGAGTTGCCGCCGAAGGTGGAGACCGACGCGCACCTCGATCTCTCGGACGCGCAGCGGCAGTACTACACCCGCGCCGTGGCCGAGGTCCGCGCCCAGGTGCTGGAGGCCTACCGGGACAGACCGTCGCAACAGGCGGGGATCATCGCGCTCGCCGCGCTCATGCGCCTGCGCCAGATCTGCATCTCGCCCGCTATCCTCGACCCCGCGCACGGCGGTCCCTCCCCCAAGATAGAGCACCTCGCGGGCAAGCTCGCGGAACTCGCCTCCGAGGGCCACGCGGCGCTGGTGTTCTCGCAGTTCACGCGAGCCCTCGACCTTGTCGGCCGCAGGCTCGCGGCAGAGAAGATCCCGTTCCTGCGCATGGATGGCTCGACGCCCACGCCCAGGCGAAAGAAACTGGTCGGCGATTTCCAATCGCCCTCCGGGCCCGGCATTTTCCTCATAAGCCTGAAAACCGGCGGCGCCGGCCTCAACCTCACGCGCGCCTCGTACGTGTTCCACCTCGACCCTTGGTGGAATCCCGCCGTCGAGAATCAGGCCTCGGATCGCGCCCACCGCATGGGGCAGCGCCGCACCGTCTTCATCCACCGCCTCATCATGCGGCACACGATTGAGGAGAAGATGCTCGAGCTGAAACGCAGGAAGCAGGAGCTGTTCCGGCGCATTGTCGAGGGAACCGAAACCCGGGCCACCGGGCCGCTCATCACCCGCGAGGATTTTCAGTTTCTGGTGGGATAGCTAGCCAGAAACTTCGGGCGCTGTTCGCGGGCGCGGCTCGTGCCCCGACCCAGGATCCGGGCCGTGAGGACTTTGGACTGCGGTGGCAGAGCCCGGCCGCGGCCAGACGGCGCCACCGCCTTGGCAGCGCGCGGAGCGCGAGCCGGGACCATCGGCCTCGGCTCCGCCCGAGGCAAAAGCGGTGCCTTCGCTTCGCTCTGCACCGCAGTCCAAAACAGCCCCGCCCCCAGCAGTTTCACCCTGAATAATCCGGCGCGTTCTCGAATCAGGTCGGCCCCGCCGCGCGCCATGCGCGGATCCCCCTACTCCGCCGCCTTGCGCAGTTCCGCCCAACGGGCGCGCATCTTCTCCAGCAGCTCGCGGTGCGCGGGATCGGCCGCGAGGTTCTTGACCTCGTGGGGATCAGCCTGGAGATCGTAGAGCTCTTCCCACGGCGGCTCTTGCTCCGAATAGCGCAGGTACTTGTATCGTCCGCCCGCCACGCCCTCGGATTGCCGCAGAGTCTTGATGGGCACGTTGTGCTCGTAGAAAAACTCGGTGCGCCAAGGCGGAGTCTCGCCGCGCAGCAGCGGGCCGAGATCGCGCCCCTGCATCTCCGCGGGGATGGGCACGCCGGCCATGGCGAGGATGGTGGGTCCGATGTCGGTGTTCAGGGCGTTGGGTTTCAGGCGCTGGTTCCTCCGGGTCGCCGGGAGTCGCGGGTCGTATATAACCAGCGGCACGCGGATCGACTCCTCGTGCCCGTACCATTTGCCGGCGAGGCCGTGCTCGCCCAGATAGAAGCCGTTGTCGCCCGCGTAAAGGATCACGGTGTTGTCTGCGACGCCCCGTCTCTCCAGTTCGGCGCGCACGGCGCCCACGACGCGGTCGAGGCCCGTGATGAGCCGGAAGTAACCCTTGACCATCTCCTGATACTTCTCGGGCGTGGAGAAACGGATCTCCCAGCGCTTGCGAGCCTCGTTGTTGGCGCGGAAAAACTCCGGGAACATCGCGAAGTACTTGTCCTCCCCGACCGGCGGAGGCGGGATCGTCACATCCGCGTAGAGGCCCGCGTCGCGACGGTCGTAGATGAACTGGCGCGGGTCGCCATCCTGGCAATGCGGGGCCTTGAAACTGACCGACAGGCAGAAGGGCTTTCCCCTCTCACAGCCGCGGAGGAATTCCAGCGCCTGATTCTCCATGATCTGGGTCAGGTGGATGTAATTCCCGTTCTCGTCTGTGTTCTCATACTTCCCCTGACCGCGAAACCCCCTCCAGTAATCGAACTCGTCCTTGGGCTCGGGGCTCTTGTCGCCGACGCCAAATTTGCCGATGAAGCCGGTGCGGTAGCCCGCCTTGCGGAGCACCGCGGGATAAGTCCGCGCCCATTGCTCCGGGGTGAATGGCGTGACGAAATCGTTGATCCCGTGTCGCCTCGCGTACTGGCCCGAGAAGATGCTCGCACGGCTCACCGCGCAGATCGCGGTCGTCACGAACATGTTGTCGAACAGCACCCCGTCGCGCGCCAGGCCGTCGATGTTCGGCGTCCGGATGATCTTGTTCCCCATGCATCCCAGCGCGTCCCACCGGTGGTCGTCGCCCAGGAGGAAAATGATGTTGGGCGCGGTCGCCCCAACAGCACAGAAACTCAAGGATAGTAATCCAAACAGGGTAACGCGAAGGAAATCACGCAGCCGGCACATAGCTTAAACATTGGCCCCGCTCCTATAACCGGCCAAGGGAAAATCGGCCCTGTCCCCAACAGGGGGAAACAGAGGAGACGGAGGCCAACCGCCCCCGAAACCCCTCCATTAACTCCGTTGCCTCCTGTTCAGGCCCGTGCATCACGCGCGCCAGAACCCGCCCGGTCCCAACAGGAGCAAACAGAGAGAACAGAGCCACCTCCACCCAATGCCCGAATCATGGAATCTGTTGCCCCGTGGTACAGCGGATGTCCCACCCTTCCCCGTAGGTTCCCGTCATGAGGCCGGAATCCCCCCGCCCGGATTGCCCGCATGCGGTTTGGCCGCGAAGAGGCACGGGAGGCACAGATTTTCAACCGTCGGCGATCTTGCTGGCTCAGGCGCATGGCGGGTCGGGCGATTCGATGTGCCACGGAGGCACCAGGATGCCGCCGAGGTCGGGCTGACCGTAGAACGAGTCATAAGTGGGGTCGGTGATGCAGGCACCGCGGTTGCGAAGGCGGGCCGCGAACGTTTCCCAGACGCGCAGCACGGCACAACAGGCGGGGGCGGACTGGAAGAGGGTGGCGGCCTCGTCCCGGCGTCCCATTTCGGTGAGGATCGCGATGCGATTGATCCACGGGGAGGGGTCCTGAGGCCAACGCGCCGTGGCCTGGTGATAGGCGCTTGCGGCTGCCGACAGATCTCCTTCGTTTCGCAGGAGGCCGCCTTTCAGGAAGAGGGCCAGGCCGGTGCGCTTGGCGGCCGTGCCGAGGTCCTGCAGTTCCTCGCGCAGGCGAACGGTGCGCCAAATCGACCCAAGCCACAGGACCGCCAGGTGGATGGCCTCGTCGCGCGACAGATCCTGAAGATCATCGAAAAGGTATCCCATGCCCAGGGGACGGAGGCGTTCCGAGGCCCGGTCATAATCGGCGGGACGATGCGCGATGGCGAAGAGCGCATGGTATCGGGCACCGAGCGGATTGCCCCGGCGGGCATGGGCCTCAGCCCAGGCGAGCTGATGGTCCAGGATCCACTGCGTGGCCCGCCTGGCGGCCATTTCGCCCCGGGAGGCGTTCGCCGCCAGGCGACAATCCTGCCATTCAAGATAGGCGTGGCGCAGGTCGGGTGGCGTCCGTGGATGCAACTGCACGGTGGTGGTGACCAGATCGGTTTCAAGCCATGGGCGGACATGCACCGGGGCCACGTCGCGCAACCGGGGATCGGCGCGTATCTCTCCCTTCGAGGTCCGTGCGCGTTCGAGGGCCCGCTGAAACGCCGGGTGTGCGAAGGGGAGAGCCCAGATCCCCACCGGGCCTTCGGCACCGTGTTTTAGAAGGGGTTCGATCTCAACGTCGAAGAAGGCCTTGTCATGGAACTTGGTGGACAGTGAGAAGCATTGGACCAACCATCGGACGGCCGACGCAAAATCCCCGACCTCCGCCATGGCACAGGCCATGCCATAGCTCCTGTTGTCATCGTCCCACATTTCGGGCAGAAGCGGCTGCCATGCCTGCATGGCCTCGCGATTCTGCCCTGCCAGATGGTGGGCGAGCCCAATCCAATCGTGGAGCAGGTCGCTCTGGCAGCCGGAACGCTCCAAACCCCGGCCGCGTTCGATGGCCTCCCGATAGCGGCCCAACGCGACCTCCAAACACATGACCCGGAACTCCGCATGGGGCCTGCCCGGGGAGTCGGATCGCACCGCGGTCAGCTCGTTCAACGCCTCGTCCGCCATGCCCAGTTCCATGTACGCATCGGCGGCGCGAAATCGGTGCAGCGATTCCTGATCGCACTCGGCCGGGTCTTCGCCAGTCTGGGTTGACTCATTCATGACGCATGTGGCCTTGTCCTAACCCTAGGGCGAGGGATGGGACACCGGCTGTCCCATACGAAAAAATTTTTGAGAGTCACGCGATGCCAGCCGCGCCACGGCGCCCTTCGGCGGGCTCAGGGCGAACGGGGGAGAAGGGATGGACTGCGGGCTTCGGTCGGCCATGTTATCCCGACATCCGAAAGGCTGGGTTTGCTCGCGGCGTCATTTCCCACGTCCTCGACGGTCCTGAAGTCGCGTGGGTTCCCCGGTTTTTCCTCTCGCCAACGGCGCGCCCGGGCGATTCACTGGTGGGGCGGTGGGTTGATTATGATCACGTGGTGGGACGCCCTTTCGATCGAGCGGCAGATTTTTTATGGGATCGCGATCCTGGCGACCCTCACGCTGGGGATACAGCTCCTGCTGACGGTCTTGGGAGGGATTGATGCCGACGACGGCGGGGGCGGTCTTGGGCATGACGTGGGCGCGGGCGCGGCCGATGCGCATGCCGCAGGCGCGCATCACGGGGACACGCTCGGGGGGCTGAAGCTTGTTTCCTCGCGGACGATCGTGGCGTTTTTCTTTGGGTTTGGGTGGTCGGGCGTGATCGCGCTGCGCCGCGGGCTGCCGCTCGGTGCGGCCGTTGCGATCGGCATCGTGGTGGGCGGCACCATGCTCGTCCTGCTGGCGCTGTTGATCCGGGCACTGCTGGGCCTGCGGTCGAGCGGGACGCTGGATTATCGGAATGCGGTCGGGCAGACCGCGACCGTATACGTGACGATTCCGGCGGGGCGGGGCGGCGTCGGACAGGTGGAAGTTCTGGTTCAGGGGCGGCTGCAGACGGTGCGGGCGATGACCGCCCAGGCGGCGCCCCTTGCGCCGCAGGCGAAGGTGAAAATCACGGGGCTGATCGACGCGCAGACGCTCGAGGTCGAGCCCCTGTAGTCGAAATCAGCGGCGGGTGCGGATACGGAGGAGATCGATATGGTTGAGAGCGGGTTTGATGTGGTGATCCTGGGGGCGGGTGGCGTCCTTATCTTTTTCCTGGCGATGTTCTTCTATGCCAGCCGTTTCAAGCGCTGTCCCTCGGACCGCATCCTTGTGGTGTACGGCAAGGTGGGCGGGGCGGGCCTATCGGCGCGCTGCTACCACGGCGGCGGCACGTTCGTCTGGCCGGTATTCCAAGACTACCAGTTTCTGGACCTGACGCCGATCCCCATCGACATCAAGCTGGAGGGCGCGCTCTCCCAGCAGAACATCCGCGTCGACACGCCCTCGACGTTCATGGTGGGCATCTCGACCGAGCCGGGCGTCATGGAGAACGCCGCGGAGCGCCTCCTCGGGCTAACGCTGGAGCAGATCCGGGAGCTGGCGCGAGACATCATCTTCGGCCAGATGCGCGTGGTTATCGCGACCATGCCGATCGAGGAGATCAACGCCGACCGCGACAAGCTGATCTCCAATATCTCGATGGGGGTCGAGGTCGAGCTGAAGAAGGTCGGGCTCCGGCTGATCAACGTCAACATCCAGGACATCACCGACGAGTCGGGCTACATCGATGCGCTGGGCAAGGAGGCGGCGGCGCGCGCGATCAACGAGGCGAAGGTCAAGGTCGCCCAGCAGGAGCGCGATGGAGAGATTGGCAGGGCCGAGGCGCAGCGGGACCAGCGTGTCAAAGTGGCCAGCGCGGGGGCCACGGCCGTCGAGGGCGAGAACCTCGCCAAGGTCCGGGTCGCGCAATCGGACGCCGCGCGCCGCCAGCAGGAGGCCGAGGCCGAGCGGGCCGCGTCCGCCGCCGAGAAGGTCAAATCCGCGCAGGCCCTGCAGGAGGCCTACGCCGCCGAAGAGTTGTCGGAACGCCAGCGCGCCAAGCGCGAGGAGGCCACGCAGTTTGCGAACATCGTGGTGCCCGCCGAGATCGAGAAGAAGCGCATCGAGACTCTCGCCGAGGCCCAGGCCGAGCAGACCCGCCGCACCAAGAAGGGCGAGGCCGACGGCGTCCGCTCGATGATGGAGGCCCAGGCCGCGGGTCTCTTGGCCATCCTCATGCGCAAGGCCGAGGGCTTCTCGCAACTCGTGCAGGCGTGCGGCGCGAGCCCCGAGGGCGCGGCCCTGATGCTGCTCTCCGAGCAGATGCCCAAGCTGGTGGAAGAACAGGTCAAGGCGATCTCCAATCTCAAGATCGATAAGGTGACGGTCTGGGATACGGGGCGCGATGCGTCCGGCAAGAACAGCACCGCCAATTTCCTGTCGGGACTGGTCGGCGCGCTGCCGCCGATCCACGACATCGCCCGCAATGCCGGCATCCAATTGCCCGAGTTCCTCGGCAAACTGGGCCAGGATCCCGAGAGGCTGCTGTCCCTCTCGCAAGAACTCACCCGCAAGGCCGAGGAGGTCAAGGGGCGACGCGCGGCGGTGCGCGACTGGCTCAAGCAGCACCGCGCCCACCTGCTCTCCTTCGACCTCAACGCGGATTCCAATATCGATGAGGCCGAGATGGAGACGGCGGTGAAGACCGCGTTGGATTGGGCGGCCGAGATCGGGCGCGGCGCCGGCGGCTGGTTTTATGCCGTCGGGGAGAAAAGCGTCGGCCCGCATTCCTGGGAAGAGATCGTGGCCGTGGCGAAGAAGCGCCCCGGGGTTTTCATCGGACGCGAGGAGGCGCCGTTCTGGCTGCCGTTCCCGGTGCTGGAGCTGGCGCTAGGAATCTGCCGGGCTTAGGCCGACAGATTCCTCTGGCAAGACCGCCGGTTTATTTGAAGGGTATCCGAATGCCGCCTGGCACGGGCGGGCATCCTGGCGAGCACCCGCGGCCCCGCGGGCCGGGTCGGCCCTGGTGTCGCGGGGCCGGTGGATCGCGGACGCCGGGGACGGCGCCCCTCCCGGCTGATGCGGGCGTCCTGGGGAGGGCCCGCGGGCCGAGGCTGTCTCAAAACTCAAACGCCCAACACGGACCATCCAACAATCAATGCCCATCTGATGATAGAGGGGACGTCCAATGGCGTGCGGCGTGCGACAAAGGGCGGCGTCTCGCAGAGACGCCCTACAAAATTTGTAGGC
>JAKQKQ010000319.1 GCA_029560585.1 Verrucomicrobiota bacterium
ACCACGACGCGGCGGCCGCCGGGACCGCTGATGGCGATGGGCACCCGGTGGCGCCCGGTTGGAACCTGCCCCCAATCCACCGTCACGGTGATGCGTTTTTCATCCTCCACAGCCGAGCTGGCGTCGCTGATGCGCAGCCAATTCCGGCCCGGCTGGATGGAGTAGGTGAAGGGAGACCGGCCCCGGTTGAAGATCTCAAGGTGAGTCGATTTCCTGATATAGGGATCGAGTTCGGGAAGTACTGCCTCCGCCTGTGAATCCGGCCACCACTGGGCGGAACCTTCGATGGCCACCCCCATCTCGGCGCCGGCCGGCACACTCCTCCGTTTCACCGCGGGCATGGCGTTAGAGTCCGGCTGCTGCCAGTAGGTGTAGCCGATATGGGTCTGGTCCATCATGTGGCTCCACTTGCCCCCGGCCAGCTCGTGGTTGTAATAGGCGCTGATCTCGGCATCGCGGGCGAAGAGCTTTTCGGCCCTTTCCGCCATCGCATTGGTCGCGGCGCGGCCCTGGCTGGCGTAGACCCGGTTCAAGGCGACGGTGTAATAGAGCTCGTAGAGATTGGCGCAGGCGGTGACGGGGTGGAGGACAAGCTGATAAAAGGCGTCGCGCTGAGCAGGGGGGAGGAGTTCGTTGAGGCGCCGGGCCCTCTCCGCGAGCTGATTATAATCGGAGAGCACCCTTTCCCACTCGCCGTAATTGTTGAGGCTGAAGGTGGCCGGTTCGAGGAGTTCGGGCTTGCGCCGGCTGTTGAAGCGGGTGTAGCCCTCGAGCAGGGCGGCGATTTCAGCGGCGTGTTCTGGGCCGAACTGGTGCGCGGCCCACTGCCGGGTGTATTCCGGAATGCGCTCGGCCGGCCAGGCCTCCGGATTCCAGGCGTAATCGAGGAAGAACTCGGTCGGCAGCTCCATCGGTTTGATATCCCCGACGTTGACGATCCAGATACGCCGCGCCCCCGCTGCGTAGGCGAGATGCATCTGTTCCCAGATGCGCGCTACCTGATTGGTGTTG
>JAKQKQ010000323.1 GCA_029560585.1 Verrucomicrobiota bacterium
TCTCCCGCTCGAACATCGCGTCGATGTACTCGGGGCCGACCGCGCCGGAATCGACCAGGATCTGACCGGCTTCCCGGATCGCCTCGTCCTTGTTCGTGGCGGTGCCGGGGGTCTTGATCTGGGACGCGGTCAGGATGTCGCTCACGTGGTTGTCTCCTTGATTCGGGCGCAGGGATGCGGCGTGGTCAGCTCGAGGCGGCGGCGTTGGTGGTCCGCAGTTCCTCGACGATCTCGTCGTACTTGGGGCTGTTCATGAAGTTGGCCACCGAGACGTGCTGGGCGTGGGGGGCCTTGTCCCGAGCCCGGGCGGTCAGGTCCTGATGGGTCACGATCAGATCGACATCATCGACCAGGTTCGCGATGGCCACGTTGACCACGGTGATGTCGGCGAACCCGGCCTTCTTGATCTTGTTCCGCAGCACCGAGGCACCCATCGCGGACGAACCCATCCCGGCGTCGCAGGCGAACACGATCTTGTGGATCGGCGCCGACCGGGTCGCGGCCTCGCGGGCCTCGTCGGCCTCCTCCTTCTGCGCCTCGATGTCGGTGAGCACCCCGGAAACAGCGCTCTTCTTGCCCTTCATCCCTTCCATCTTGGCCGTGGCCTGCGCGAGATCACCACTCTCCTCGGTCTTCTTGCTGGCCTTGAGGATGATCGAGGCGATCACGAAACTGGTCACCGCGGCCAACGTCACCGACAACAACACCCCGACCAGGCTGCTGCCCGGTGTCTGGATCAACACCGCGATGATCGACCCGGGCGCGGCCGGCGCCCGCAGACCGGCGTTGAAGATGGTCAGGGTCAAGATGCCGACCATGCCGCCGGCGATCGTCGCGATCAGGGTCAGCGGCTTCATCAGCACGTACGGGAAGTAGATCTCGTGGATCCCGCCGAAGAACTGGATGATCGCCGCGGCCGGGGCGGTGCTCTTGGCCAGGCCGGTCCCGAAGATCGAGTAGGCGATCAGCAGACCGACACCCGGACCGGGGTTGGCCTCCAGCAGGAACAGGATCGACTGCCCGGTCTCGGCCGACTGGTTGATGCCCAGCGGGGTCAGCACCCCATGGTTGATCGCGTTGTTCAGGAACAACACCTTGGCCGGTTCGATGATCAAACTGGCCAGCGGCAACAAGCTGTGCGAGATCAGCCAGTCCACCCCGGTGCCCAACGCCGAGGACAGACCCTCGATGATCGGCCCGAACACGTAGAAGCTGGCGATGGCCAAACCGGCGGACAAAAAGCCGGCGGAGAAGTTGTTGACCAGCATCTCGAAACCGGGCTTGATCTTGCCGTCCCAGACCGAGTCCAACTTCTTCATCAACCAGGCCGCCAACGGGCCCATCACCATCGCGCCGAGGAACATCGGCTGCGGCGTGCACATGATCACGCCCATCGTCGCGACGACCGCGACCACCGCGCCACGCACCCCGTAGATCATCCGGCCGCCCTGCGCCGCGATCAGGATCGGCAACATGTACCGGACCATCGGCCCGACCAACCCCGGATTCGGATCCCCCGCGTCGTCCACCCCGAACCCGCCGATCACCGCGATCGGGAACGGCCCCTTCTCGATGAACAGAGCAGTGATCAACCCCCACGCGATGAAAGCCGCGATATTGGGCATGATCATCCCGGACAGGAACGTGCCGAACTTCTGGACCGCTACTCGGGTACTCGACGTCTTGCTGG
>JAKQKQ010000324.1 GCA_029560585.1 Verrucomicrobiota bacterium
CGCCCGAGATCAGCGACGGTCGGGTACCCCGCCGAAGTGCGCACACATGACCGCCGCCTCTTCGCCGCACACCGCATCAATGCTTGGACCGGTTCGGCTGGCCGATTTTCATGGTGCCAAATGACGTCCTGATAAGAACACTTCTCAGGACATCGCGAAAATTCTTCTATAGTGGGGGTACTGCTCTTGGGGGACCCCTTTTTCATGCCTACGGAGGTGGTGGCTTCACAGGTAGCACCGGCCACAGGCCAGCTCACGGCCAAGACCGGCTTGCCACCGAGGCGTCGCGGCCGCCCGCCGGGCGCGAAGACCCGTCTGCTGCGCGAAGGCTGTGGTGAGCTAGGCCGCCACCACTTCGCCTTCCTGCGCGCACTGCTCGATGGAGTCGACCTCGAACGCGCCTGGAGGCTCTACCTGTCATTCACCGGTGGACCCAGCGATCGTCGCCACTTCGCCGGCCGGCTGCGCCTGGTTGTCGGCGCCATCGAGCGCGCGGGAGCGACACGTGATTGCAAGGCCGAGCTGGCTGTAGCGCTTCCGGCCTTGCGCGCCCTCCCCGACTTCGCAGTCGCACGGACCAAGCGGGGGGCAGGAAAAGCCGGACACATCGACCCAGAAGGCATGCAACGGCCGGCGCCCAGCCCCCCGCCCTCCCCTTCGCTTGAGGAGTGGCGCTCCCAATACTGCGGTGCTGCCGGAATCGATGAGGACTTCTACACGGAAGCGGAGTGGCTCGAGCTGTACGGCGAGGAGTTCGGAGCGGAGGCCGCAAGGGGTCAGTTCGGGGCAGGAAAAGCCGGACACTTCGCTGCCCTGCCCTCCCCCGCCCTGGCCGCCACGACCCACGCCCGCCTCGTCGAGGAGTCGCCGATCGCCGCGACCTCGCGCCTGTCTGGGGCGCAACGAAAGGCTGTCGTGGAGGCCCTTGCGACGCTGGAGCGCGTGATCTCGCGTGAGGCCAGCCTTGAGGACGAGGCCGGCTTCTGGCTGGGCTCCGGAATCCCGCGCGACTTGGCCAAGGTCGGCGTTAAGTCGCTTGGTGACCTGGTCAACTTCATCAACATCTACGGGTTCCGGTGGCACCGCCGTGTGCCTCGGATGGG
>JAKQKQ010000118.1 GCA_029560585.1 Verrucomicrobiota bacterium
CCTGGTCGGCCTGACCCGCAGCGTAGACCGTCACATTATCCAAGGACGCCCTGGCAGTGGCGCCTCCTGCCGCCGCTATAGCGTCCAGAAGCTTCGCTCCCTGCTGGAGCCTGTACGCTTCCGGCCTCGCCACCTCGCCCAACACCACGACCTGCCCAGGCACTGCTTCCGGCACAAACAGCGCATCGCCATCTTCGAGCAGCGGCATCGGCGCAACTGGCGGTTTCCCCGGCTTCTCACGGGCATCGAGGGCCGACGTCACGTCGATCTCCAGGGAGAAAGCCCCTTCGCCCATCTTGCGCGCCAGCGCCACGCGCGTTCCATCTCCGGCAGACGTCACTCCGCCAACGGCGGCTATAGCATCCAGAGCGGTCGCTCCGCGCCGCAGCGCAACCTGGCCCGGCCGGGCCACAAAGCCTGCAACATACACCCGGACTTCCGTCCCGGGCACGACTATCACCGAACTCGGCTCTATAGCGGGGTTAGCCTTGATGTCGCCATCGTAAACCAGGCGATCGCCTGAGACCTCGAGATCAACTCCATTGGCTGGGTCGCCCGCTCGGTACACCTTTACACGCGCAAGATCCGCCGCATCGAGGGGCCCTCCTGCCGCGGCTATGGCTTCCATCAGGCGGGTGCCCTCATCTACGGGGTAGACTCCTGGACGGGCAACCGCCCCGAGCACCGCCGCCTGCTGCTTACGGAGCTTCTCGGGAGCTTCGGGGATGTAGACCACATCGCCGTCGGCCAGCGCCATGTTGGCTTCGCACTTCGGGTCGCGGCCCAGAGCATCGAGATCGATGCCGGCAGTAACACACCCAGCGCCGGCATCGGCGCCCGCCGCGCGCCCGCTGGTTCCCCGCGTCAACACTACATTCTTCGCGTCGCCCAGGGCCGACGCCCCGCCGGCGACGGCTACGGCGTCGAGCAGACGCGCGCCGGCAGCGAGTTCATACACCCCAGGTCGCCCTGCCGCGCCCACCACGGTCACGCTGATCATGCGGGACCCAACTACCACGATGTCGCTCGCCCCAAGCGTCGGGTTGGCAGCTCCATCCCCTGCGAACAACACCTTGCCATGCCCGATGGCAGCCCCGGCGCCCACGGAAGCGTCCCCGCCCGCGTAGATCGTCAC